>CAWGEN010000005.1:0-31355 GCA_963821615.1 uncultured Verrucomicrobiae bacterium
GCCGAAAGTGCCATCTCGTCGTTAGGCACGGAACCTTCACTTGCCAACTGTGAGATCCATCGCCGTCTCTGCGGCTCAGGATAACAAATGGTGCGAGGGCCAGCCGTCATCACGGTGTCGGCGGAGGCTGAACCTTCGCCAACCGCTGCAAGAGTAACCGAGCCGCGCCCTCCGGAATGTCGAAGCGCACATCGAGATTCTCGTTTTTTTGCTCCACCTTCGGGGCTTCAGTAGCGAGGACAAAATCTGAATCGGGAATGGCGAGCCAGCGGGTTGGTTCGTTTTGCAGGCCGGTGGCCCAACCCTTCGCCTTTGCCGCGTCACCGGCCGTCATGATTAGATGCGCCTTGGCCGGTGTGGCCAAGGTCAACTCCAAGCCAAGCAATTCGGCCTCGGCGAGGAACTCCGGCGGAAGAATCGGACCAAAAAAGGTCGCCAACTCACGCGGCGTCCGTGAGACGAGGCGGAGCGCGCTATCCGGATTGAGCGCCTGGAAGCGTTCGAGCAGCGGATCGTCGATCTTCAGGTCCGGCTGGGTGCCGAGCCGCACCTGCACCAACGTGTCCACTTCGCCTAACGAACCGACGGCGAGGGTTCTCGGGCCGACCCGGGCGACGGTGACATCCGGCCGCTGCCAGACGACCAGCCCCGTGACGGTGCTCCTAGTGAAACTATCGTCTTGCGTGATCGTGCGCACGATCGGCGCAAGATCGTCGCGCGCTTCGACCAGGACGTAATCCCGCGGTCGTCCGTTTTCCTCCGTCGTGAGTGCGCGCGTCACGCGACGGCCGCCCTCGGCGAGGTTGAGCACCGGGGTGCGCGCGGCTGGTCCGAGCAGCCCGGCAGTGACTTTCTGCCAGAGTTCGGGCTGCTCTTTGCGCCAACGATTTGACAACGCACTCTTGTTCAACTGCTCGATATCCAGGGAAAGGATCGCGAGCGTTTCCCGCGGGAGCCATTCACGTTTCGTCGGCGATTTGGAAACGAGCGGGAGGATGATCGCGAGCAGGGCAAGCAGCGAAAAGATTGTAAAATAAAACTTTCGCAGCTCTTGTTTGTCGATCTGGCTGGAGAGCTGAGCCAATTCCTTTGTGTGCTCGGCGTGGCGGTCGACGGCGGCCCGGCGCTGTTGCACCTCGGTAAGCAAATGCGGCGCGTTCGGCGGCGAGATCCCTTGCGAGGCGAGGTGACGGCCGATGTTAAGATAAGCCGGATTTTTCTTTTCCTCGACGGTCTGATGTTGTTGCCGCGCCTGTTTCACTTCTTCCTGCTGCGCCCGGCTGCCCTCGCAGAGGGCACGATCCCGCGCTTCGAACTCACCGCGAACGCGGGCGATGTTCTTGTCTGCTTGTACGACGAGTGCCTCGGCAGCGCTTAGCTTTTCGTGCGCCGAGCGACTTGCTCCGGCACTCCCGAGGCGGGCTTGCGTCATCTCGGCTTTTGCGCGCGGGAGGCGCGCCCGCTCCGTGCTGAGCCGGTCCATCTGCGTTTGGAGGTCGGCCGGTGCAGGCTCGGTCGCCTGCAAGGTGGAGATTTTCTTCAGCAGTTCGCGGTCGGCGGCTTCGTTTTCCTGCAGTCGGCGATCAACGGTCGCGAGTTCCTTATCGCAGCGTTCGGCACCGGATTTTGCTTCGTCACGGCTTTCCACGAGCGGACGTTTTTGCTCCTCAAGCCGGGCCACCGCAGCCGCTTGCTCCCTGGAGTTTTCCTGCCGCTGTGCCTCGATCTGCTTGAGCGCTTCTTCGATCTTCGCAATCCGGACCGCGACTTCTTTTTGTTCCTGTTCGAGCTTTTTCAGGGCGACGATTTCGTTGCGCACTTCCGGAAATTTCGCCGCCTCCGCCGTGCCTTCCCGGCCCAGGGCGATCTCGGATTTTTGCAGGAGACGCTTCTCGTGTTTCAGGGCCAGGCGCGTCCGTTGTCGGCGCACTTTCAGCGTCAACTCCCGGAGGCCGGTGGTAATAAAACTCACGAGACCAACCTAAGCGCGGTTATTCCTCTGCGCTGCCCAACTTTGCCAGAACACTGAAATCTTCCAGCGTCGTTGTGTCGCCGGTGACCGTTTTTCCGCTGGCGATTTCCTTCAACAAACGACGCATGATTTTTCCGCTGCGCGTTTTCGGCAGCGCCTCGGCGAAACGGACCTCGTCCGGTTTCGCGATCGCGCCGATGTGCTGTCCTACGTGGCCACGCAGATCTTCTTTCAAGCTCGGTGTCGGCTTGACTCCGCTCTTGAGCGTAACGAAAACCACCAGGCCCTGGCCCTTGAGTTCGTCCGGCCGCCCGACCGCGGCGGCTTCCGCAACTCCCGGATGACTAACGAGCGCGCTTTCGATTTCCGAGGTGCCGAGACGATGGCCGGCGACGTTGAGCACGTCGTCGATCCGGCCCACGATCCAGAAGTAGCCGTCCTTGTCCCGCCGCGCACCGTCCCCGGTGAAGTAGTTGTTCTTAAACTCGCTCCAGTATTGCTTCTTGTAGCGCGGCTTGTCACCGTAGATGGAGCGCAGCATCGCTGGCCATGGGCCCCTAACGATCAACTTGCCGCCAACATTTGGGGGCACTTCCTTCCCCTCTGCATCGACCACCGCCGGATCGACACCGAAGAAAGGCAGCGTTGCGCTGCCCGGTTTTGTCGGGATCGCACCCGGCAATGACGTGATCATGATCGCGCCGGTCTCGGTCTGCCACCAGGTATCAACGATCGGACAACGCCCGCCGCCGATCGTTTTGTGATACCACATCCAGACCTCGGGATTGATCGGCTCGCCGACTGTGCCTAACAATCGCAGGGATGAGAGATCGTGCTTTTTCACCCACTCGTCGCCCCAACGAATAAAGGCGCGGATGGCGGTCGGCGCGGTGTAGAGAATGCTGACGGCGTATTCCTCGATGATCCGCCAGAAGCGATCCGGTTCCGGCCAATTCGGCGCGCCTTCATACATCAAGGTGGTCGCGCCGGCGGCGAGCGGGCCGTAGACGACGTAGCTGTGGCCGGTGACCCAGCCGATATCGGCGGTGCACCAATAGATGTCGTCCTCGCGCAGATCGAAAACGTATTTCGCGCTGGTGTGAATGCCGACCAGATAGCCACCGGTCGTGTGCAAGATGCCCTTTGGTTTTCCGGTCGAGCCGCTGGTGTAGAGAATGTAGAGCGGATGCTCGCTCTCGAGCGCGACGGGCGGGCATTTCGCGTCGACGTATTCGAGCTCGCGATGCCACCAGACATCACGGCCTTCCTCGATGTGAATCTCGTTGCCGGTACGCCGAAAAACAATCACGCGCTTGATCGTTGTCCTCCCTTTGAGCGCTTCATCGACGTTGTGCTTGAGCGGAACAATGGCGCCGCGCCGGTAAGCGCCATCCGCCGTGATGACGGCGGTCGCACCGCAATCGGCAATCCGATCGCGAATGCTATCCGCGCTGAAACCGCCGAAGACGACGGAATGAATCGCGCCGATCCGCGCGCAGGCGAGCATCGCGATCGCCGCCTCCGGAATCGCCGGCATATAAATGATGACACGATCGCCTTTGCGGACTTTGTTTCGCTTCAGGACGTTGGCAAAGCGGCAGACTTCGCGGTGCAGTTGCTGATACGTGAGGATGCGTTTGTCGCCCGGCTCGCCCTCCCAGATGATCGCGGCCTTGTTTCGGCGCGGCCCGTGCAGATGACGATCAAGGCAATTCTCCGCGACATTCAGTTTCCCGCCGACAAACCATTTCGCGAAGGGCGGCTTCCATGCGAGAACCTTTTTCCACGGCCTCTGCCAGGTCAGCTCGCGGGCCTCGCGCGCCCAGAATTTTTCCGGTTGGCGGATCGATTCCCGGTGCATTCGCCGGTATTGGTCGAGGCTGCCGATGCGGGCTTTCTTGGCAAAATCACGCGAGGGTTTAAAGACGCGGGTTTCCTTGAGGTGGGACTCGATGTTCTTTTCCATGAAGGCAACGGCACGCTAACAAGCGGCCCCGAGGTGCTCAACGCAAAGTTGGCAGAGAGAGGCTTGCGATCCCGCGCGTTGTCATCCCGATCCGCCGAAGGACGGAGCGGAATCTCACAGTTGCAATTGGCGTTTGTTGCCAACCAGGAAACGTTTGTTGCATTTGCGGGTCCCTCGCGGCGCTGCGCCGGCTCGGGATGACAAATGAGCAGTGCGGATTCGCTGAGGAACTCGCGTTTGTGTTTGAGTTCTGATCGTGCCCGCCGGACTTTCCGGCATGAGCGATCACGTTTACAAGAAGCTTGAGTTGGTTGGTTCCTCCACGACGACGATCGAGGATGCCGTGCAAAATGCGCTTTCCCTCGCGGCCAAAACAATCCGAAACATGCGATGGTTTGAGGTTATCGAGACGCGCGGATACATCGAGGAGAACAAGATCAATCACTGGCAGGTGACGGTGAAAGTTGGTTTCACCCTCGATCGTTAGGGGATTTCTGGTCCGGCGGCGGTTCGTGTCGGCCGCAAACAATGAGCATCGCCGCCCGGCGCGCGCGGTCTCGGCTGCGATGAGCCAGTCTTTCCGATGAGCAGACGAGATGCGGGACGCCCCGCCCCTGCAACTATTCTTCCGGTTTCGCCACCTGATAAAGCTTCATCGCCCCGTAGATCAGGATGGCTGGCTTGAAGGCCATCAGAAGGAGTCGCACGAACGCGCCGAGGATGCGGAAGATCGGGAGCCGATCAAGGATGAACCCGGCGGCCACGCCGTAGAGCAGCGATCGGGTCGGGTTCGCCCGGACGAAGTCTTCGGTTTGTGCGATGATTTCGTCCCACTGGTCCCTGGTATACTGAAGTCCTCGTTCGGCGATATCGCCGGATGCACCGGTCATTTGTTCCCTGTCCATATTAGTGTTGTTCGGATAGTGAAGGCTCCTTGCGTGCCCTGAAATTGCTAGCGCAATATCATCCAAACTGAGCGCGCCGCCACTCCGGGTGGGAAATCAGGCAACTGCGCCGTCGACTGAAAGCTTCCGGCGTGCCGGGTCGCCTTGAGACAGAAGCGGCCCATGATCTCGAGTGCGCGCCCGTTCAGCCGGGTGCAATTGGTCGAAAGCAGGATCCTCGCGTCGCGTTCCGCGACCTCGAGCGCGGCCAGGAGCAGCTTTTCGAAGTCATGCTCGACCTGCCACGATTTGCCGGTACGCGAGCGCGAGAAAGTCGGCGGGTCGAGGATGATGGCGTCGAAGAGTTCGCCCTTTCGTGCGAGGCGCGGCAAAACGCTCAGGACATCGTCGGCGATGAAGCGATGGCGATCGGTCGCGAGCCGGTTGAGAGCAAAATTGTCGCGACCGCGGTTGAGCGATTTCTTGGAAAGGTCGATGCTCAGCGTCTCAGCGCCGGCCAGACCCGCGACGACGGAAAACGAACAGGTGTAGGCGAAACAATTCAGCATTCGCCGCGGCGCCATTTGCCTAACGAATTGCCGGTTCTCGCGCTGATCGAGAAACAAGCCGGCGGAATAACCCGACCCAAAATCGAGTCCGTAGCAAACGCCCCGTTCGAGCACCGTCCCTTGGAGCGGCGCCTTTGCATCTCCCGTGAGAAGCTGCGGTGGGTTGCGCTCGGCATTTTGTTTCGGCAAATAGCGCCCGAAGATGCGTTCGAACCGATGGTTGGCGAGCAGCGTCCATTCATCCAGCTCGGGCAGGATCTGTTCGAGCGCAGCCTCTGTTTTGTAGGAGACCAATGCGTCCGGGCCGTAGCGCTCCACCCAACAGTCGGGCTTTGTACAGAGCCGATAGGCGGCGGTTTCTTCCGCGGCAAAGTCGCGCACCAACTCGAATTCAATCCAGTCTCTCATCCGCTTTGCCGCTGTGGTCTTGCCGTGGGAAGGGCCCGCGTTAGTATCAGGGCGGCCATTGTTCGTTCGCCTCCATTTTCGGGCGATTTCCTTTGAAAAAGCAACAGATCACGGTGCGCGTTCCCGCTACCACTTCGAATCTCGGCCCCGGCTTTGATTGCCTCGGCGTGGCCTTGCAGATTTATAACTTCGTCACAGTCGCGCGCACGAACCGGCGCGAAGGAGGCGCCATGGCGCAACAAGCCGCCCGCAGGTTCTTCCGCGCGGCGGGCTGCGAACCCTTTGCATTTTCCTGCGTGGTCGAGGGTGAGGTGCCTCGCGCGCGCGGGCTCGGCAGCAGCGTCACGGTGCGGCTGGGTGTGCTCCATGCGCTCAACGCCCTCCTCGATCGTCCGCTCAAGCGCGCCCAGATCTTCGGGCTTTGTGCCGAACTTGAAGGACATCCCGACAACGCTGCGCCTGCCGAATTTGGCGGCTTTGTCGTCGCGCGCCACAATCGGCACCAAAAGTTTCCGATCGATCCGCGTCTGCGCTTTGTCCTTTTGATTCCGGCTTTTGAAATCAAGACGGCGGAAGCGCGCGAGGTCCTGCCTAACGAAATCAATCGCTTGCGTGCGGTCGAGTCCTGCGGCAACGCTTGCCTCATTACCGCTGCCCTGGCGAGCGGCAATTACCAGAATCTGCGAGGGGCCTTGACCGATTATCTCCATCAACCTTTCCGAACGAAGTTCATTCCCTTTCTCGATCGAGTGATCGCCGCTGCGGAAAATGCCGGTGCGCTCGGCGGCTTCCTAAGCGGTTCCGGCTCGACTATTGCCTGCCTGACCCTTCGTTCGCCGGAGGAGATCGCCAGGGTCATGCTCCAGGCTTCCGGCTTACCCGACGCCAAAACGCGCGTCCTGACCGCGGATAACGACGGCGCCCGCATCGTCAGTTCCATTCCGGCTCCCGATGCGTCGCTGGCTTGAAAATCTCGAACAATTCGCCATCGAGGTCATCCTCGGGCGTCGTCAGGGTGTCCGCGCGGTTATCCTGCGCGGCCTGCTTTTCATTCTCTCGTTAGTCTACGCGCGCCTCGTGCAGCTGCGCTTGTTTCTTTACCGCAAACGAATTCTGCGCGAACGCGCCCTGGGCTGTTTGGTCATCAGCATCGGCAACCTGACCGTGGGCGGCACGGGCAAGACGCCGGTCGTGGAGAAATTTGCCCGGGCGCTGCAGGTGGGCGGGCGGCGCGTCGCCATTCTAAGCCGCGGCTACAAGAGTGTGGCGAAACCGTCAAAGCGCAGCTGGTTCGATCGCCTTCGCGGAATGGCGCCAGATCCGCCGCGCATCGTTTCCGACGGACAATCGCTCCTCCTCGATTCGCTCACCGCGGGCGACGAGCCCTATATGCTGGCGAACAACCTGAAGGACGTGATCGTGCTGGTGGACAAAGACCGGGTGAAGAGCGGCCTCTACGCCATTCGCGAGATGAAAGCCGACACCCTCCTGCTGGACGACGGGCTGCAATATCTCCACCTCAAGCATCGGCTCGACATCGTTCTAATCGATCGGCAGGCGCCGTTTGGAAACGAGCTTCTTCTTCCGCGCGGCACCTTGCGCGAGCCGCCGCGGAATTTGCGCCGGGCGAGTTACATCTTCATCACCAAGAGCACGGGCGAGCCTAACGACGATCTGATCGCGCGCATCCGACGCTACAATCGCACCGCCGAGATCATCGAGTGCGCCCACCAGCCACTCTATCTGCAGGACGTCTATACCGGAGAACAGCTTCCCCTTGGCCGCCTGACGGACACGTATATCGGTTCCTTTTGCGGCATCGCGGCGCCGGAAAGCTTCGAGGACGGCTTGCGCAAACTCGGGGCGCGCATCGAGCTGGCGAAGCGCTTCACCGATCACCATCGCTACAGCGAGAGTGAGTTGCAGAGTTTCATTAATCGTTGCATCCGGCGCGACGTTGACATGATCGTGACGACGGAAAAGGACGCGGTTCGTTTCCCTCGCCTAACGAAACCGGAGGTGCCGATCTATTTTCTGCGGGTGGAAATCCTCATCCTAAGCGGACACGAATCCTGGGAACATTGCGTCGCCCGCATCTGCCAGCCGCAGCCGATGCTCTCGCCCGAGCGATTCTTCTCTTAAGAGCGATTGGATTAACCACGGATTACACGGATGGACACGAATGGGAGGCCGCAAGAAAGCCCGCTCTTTCCATCTGTGAAATCCGTGTAATCCGTGGTTAACAATGAGCAAGAGAGCTGAACTGATCGTCGCAGGCCGAACCCTCGGCGTCTCCAATCTCGACAAGGTCCTTTATCCGAAAGACGGCTTCACCAAGGGCGAGTTGATCAATTACTACATCCAGATCGCGCCCGTCCTTCTGCCTCATTTGAAAGACCGGCCCCTTACGATGAAGCGCTACCCCGATGGTGTCGAAGGGGAGTTCTTCTACGAGAAGAACTGCCCATCGCACCGCCCCAACTGGGTGCAGACGGTGAAAGTCTGGAGTGAAAGCAATCAGCGCACGGTGCAATACTGCCTCGCGCAGGATCTCCCGACCCTTATCTGGGCCGCCAACCTTGCCGACATCGAGTTGCACACTTCGCTCGCGCGCAAGAAAAACACCGCGTGTCCGACGATGATGGTCTTCGATCTCGATCCCGGTCCGCCCGCCGACATCGTCCAATGCTGTCAGGTCGGCCTTTGGCTGCGGGAGATTCTGGCAGGCATGAAGCTGCAATGCTGGGCGAAAACCTCCGGCTCAAAAGGGCTGCAGGTTTACGTCCCTCTGAACACGGTTGTTACCTACGAACAGACAAAAGAACTATCGCACGCCATCGCGGAACATCTGGAGCGCGAGCATCCGGACTTGGTCGTTTCCAAAATGGCGAAAGCGCTGCGCAAGGGAAAAATCTTTGTCGATTGGAGCCAGAACGACGAACACAAAACCACCATCTGTGTCTATTCGTTGCGCGCGCGAGAAAAGCCGACCGCTTCGACGCCGGTGACTTGGGAAGAAGTCGCGGCGACGGTGAAAAAGAAGAACGCCAGGAAGTTGATCTTTCGCTGCGATCAAACGCTCGTGCGCGTCGACAAACTGGGAGACCTCTTCGAGCAGGTCGCGACGGTCAAGCAAAGGCTGCCTAGGAAGTGGCAGCTTTGAAGTCGCACCAGGCATAGTCATCCCGATTCGGCGAAGCGCGGAGAAAGCGGAGTCCACGCATCCTCTGGCAGAGAAACCGCTGATTGCAATTGTGAGGTCATTCGCCCCGAAAGCCGTCGGGGGCTCAGGAACGAGGTCGCGAGTCAAACTGGTGTACCATCCGCCCTCCAGTTCGCCCCCGGTGTGTTATGCTTGCGCATGCTACCCGACAGTCGCGTCCCGCTCGTGGTTGGCGCCGGACCGGTTGGCCTAACGATGGCTAGCGAACTCGCCCGGCATGGCGCGGGTTGCCGCATCATTGATTGCGCCGCCGCGCCTTCGCAGACCTCCAAGGCGCTGGCGATTTTCCCGCGTACTCTCGAAGTTTTTGAGACAATGGGGATCGCCGATCGCTTCGTCGCAGCGGGCCATCGGCTCCACGGGCTCTCGCTTCACCATCGCCTCGAGCAGATCGCCCGGATCGAGTTCGCATCCGTCGCGAGCCCGTTCCCGTTCGCCTTGGGATTGCCGCAATCCGAGACCGAGCGTTTACTCAGCGAACATCTCGACGCGTTCGGGATCGCCGTGGAGCGCGGGGTCGAGCTGACGAGCTTGACGCAAACAAGCGAGGCCGTGCGTGCTGTCCTGCGTCACGCCGATGGGCGCGAAGAGACGATGGAAACACCCTGGGTTGTCGGTTGCGACGGCGCCCACAGTACGACGCGCCATACCCTCGGAATGGATTTCGAAGGCGCCCAATACGACGAGAGTTTCATCCTTGCGGACGTGCAATTGGAGTCGGCGCTGGCCCGGGATCGCGTCCACCTTTTCCTTGGTGATGATGGAGTGCTCGGCGTCGTACCTTTCTCCGAAAATCGTTGGCGGATTGTGGCCAACATCCCACCTGATTCGCGCGACCAATCGTTGCTCGACGTGACCTTAGACGAAGTGCAGGCGCTTCTCGATCGCCGCGGGCCGCCGCAAGACCGCGCGAGCGATCCGGTTTGGATGGCCCGGTTCCACATTTCGCATCGCAAGGTGCGGCAGTTTCGTCGGTTGCGCGTTTTCCTTGCGGGTGACGCGGCACACATTCATAGCCCGGCGGGCGGGCAGGGGATGAACACCGGTATTCAGGACGCGTTTAACCTCGCCTGGAAGCTCGCGCTTGTTGTGTGCGGACGCGCGCCCGCTCAATTGCTCGCGAGTTATCATGTCGAGCGGGAACCGGTCGCGCGCGATGTGCTCAATCTAACCGACCGGATCACGCGCATGGCAACGATGCGTAACTCGGTCGCGCAAGGCGTGCGCGATTTCCTGCTGCCGCGAGTGAGCGGGATAGACTTCGTCGGCGACAAGATCGCTGATCGCCTCGCGGAATTGAACGTCAGCTACCGCACGAGCCCGATCGTGGCAAATCATGGCGGCGGACGGGTCAAGGCAGGAGACCGTGCGCCGGACGCAGAGCTGCGCGATGAGAACAGGCAGGCGCGCCGACTCTTCGAGCTCTTCCAGGAACCGCGGCATGTGTTGCTGGTATTCCTTGGCGCTTCGGGTAGCACGGCGGCGAACTCGGAGGGACTCGGGAGCGCGATTGGCGGTCTGCCCGCCGGGACGATCGACAGCTATCGCATTGTGCGTGGCCAAAGCGACCTACCGGCGGAGTTACGCGACACGAGCGGGCTCGCGCACGACGTCTACGGCTTGATCGAAGGCGGCGTTGTGCTCGTTAGGCCGGATGGCTACATCGCCTACCGGAGCCACAATTTCAAGCCGGAGAGCCTGCAGACTTACCTGGCGCGCATTTTTGCCCATACCTCCAGGCCTGGAGCGACAGCGCTGTAAACGCTTCGCTCTGCGAAGCGCAAGAAGCGGCTCTCGTAGTTTGGGGAGCGTGGCAATAAGTTTATCGCGCCGCCTGAAGCTTTGCACTTGTTTTGCCCGCGAACTTTTGCGTCGATAACGACATTCGGAGCGAACGTCCAACGACCACCATGAAAAAGAAATCCACTTCTCAATCCGCATTCTTCCATCTGCAAGTTTTGGTTGGTCTCGTTCTCGCGCTCACGGGAGTGTTTCTGGCGTTGCTTTCCTTCAGCGCATTCTCAAACGCCTTCGCCCAGACAAATGGAACGAAGCCAGCGCCGGACGCCGCTCAAAGACAAGGAACCGAAACCGGCTCCCAGGCGACGGAGGAAGCCTTTTGGGCATCAACGGGCGGCCCGCAGGGCGGCGATGTGCTCGCGATGACCACGAGCGCGAACAGTTACGTCTTCGCAGGAACTTTAGGAGGTGGTGCTTTCCGCTCAGCGGATAACGGGGAGATCTGGACGCCGGTCAATACTGGACTGACGGCCACTGATGTTCGCGCGCTGGCCAGCAATGCGTCCGGAGACGTTTTTGCCGGAACGTTTGGCGGTGTCTTTCGATCGACCAATAATGGAGACATCTGGACGGCGGTTAACAATGGTCTGGACTATCCCTTTGTTATCTCCCTGGCCATCAATTCCGGCGGAGACATTTTCGCCGGGACTTTCGAAGGAGGAGGCGTTTACCGGTCGACGGACAACGGCGAGAACTGGACTCTGGTTGATAACGGCCTGACGAATACCTATGTCTACGCGCTGGCCATCAATTCGGGCGGAGACATCTTTGCCGCCACGTGGGGCAGTGGAATTTTCCGTTCCACCGACAACGGGGAAAATTGGGCAGCCGTTAATACTGGACTTACGGAGCCTTACATCATTTCGTTAGCCATCAACGGTAGCGGGGATATTTTTGCCGGTGCCGATTTCGGTGGTGGAGTATTTCGCTCGACGAACAATGGAGACAGTTGGAGTCCAGTCGACAATGGCCTAACTACGTCGAACAACGTTAATGCCCTGACGGTGAATTCGAGCGGCGACATTTTCGCCGGCATTTACGGTGATGGTGTGTTCCGTTCCACCGATAACGGAGATAGCTGGACTCAGGTTAACAGTGGACTGACCGCGAAGTTTGTCCTTTCTTTCACCATCGGTCCGAGCGGAGACATCTTTGCCGGAACGTATTTCGGGGGCGGAGTTTTCCGGTCGAGCGATAACGGAGATACCTGGAGCGAACAAAACCATGGCTTGGTTGCGACCGACGTGCGAGTCATAGCGGTCAATGAGAAGAACGAGATCTTTGCCGGGACCTACGGAATCGGGATTTTTCGATCTACCGACGGCGGGGCGAGCTGGGAGAAGATAAACAATGGTCTCTTGGGGCTGTACGTCAGCTCCTTGGCCATAAACTCGAACGGTGACATTTTCGCTGGGACGGATTTCATCGGTGGTGCCGGCGGCGTCTTCCGATCGACGGATGACGGGGAGAGCTGGGTCGAAGTCAATCAGGGTGTTATCACAACCGATGTTCGAGCGTTGGCGATCAATACAAGCGGTGACATCTTCGCAGGACTCTACTTTGGCGGCGGAGTCTTCCGATCGACCGACAACGGCGATAGTTGGACTCCGGTGGACAATGGGCTGACCTGCACAAATGTGTGGTCCCTGGCGATCAATGCGGGCGGCGACATCTTTGCCGGAAGCGCGGGTTGTGGGACTGGCGTCTACCGGTCGACGGACAATGGAGACCATTGGACATTGGTGAATAACGGCCTCACCTCGACTGATATCGCTGCGCTCGCGATTGACCCGAACGGTCACATTCTTGCTGGCACGCGTTCGCAGTTCGGAGTCGGCGGCGGTGTTTTCCGATCGATCGACAACGGCGATAGCTGGACGGAGCAAAACAACGGCTTTACCGCGGTCGACGTTAACACCCTGGCTATCGACTCTTCCGGTAAGATTTTCGCCGGCGCGGCGGGCGGAGCTTTTCAATCGACCACCGACGGAGACGATTGGAGCGACATCAGCAATGGGCTCATTCCGGTCGGGGGAAATGTTTGGACGGTGGCGATTGATGCCGAAGGAGCGCTTGCTGGAACCGCTGGCGGTGGAGTTTTCCGTAGCGTTCAATCGGCCACAGTTTGCCCCATCCCTCTAACTTATTGGAGAGAGGATCCCACGCTTTGGCCCGTCGACACCCTCAGCCTAGGTAATCAGAGTTATGATAAGGCCGAGCTACTGACAATCGTGAATACTCGAATCGGCGCTTCCGGCCAGGCTGATGCCAGTTTGAATTTGGCCCACCAACTCATCGCCACTAAATTGAATCTCGCCAATGGTTCGGATCCAGGACCGGTGGGCAGCACGATTGATGAGGGCGACGCGCTACTCAGTCGTTTCCCTGGTAAGCTGCCTTACAACGTCAAGCCGTCCTCGCGGCCTGGCCAGGCGATGTCTGATAACGCAACTGTCTTGCGCGATTACAACCACGGAAAGCTGACGCCCGATTGCGGCCCTAGTCACAGCCTCGAGGACTAAGACAGCATCGGCGGCGAGTAACTTAACGCTGTTGAGCAACGGGCGAAAATAGAGATCTATGATGGCGGTCGCTGCCGGCGTGGTGACGTCAGCGCGACACGCGGTTGTTGCGGCAGCAACTGGGGCGTCAATATGGTTCGCTCTTTTTCAATAGTTGAGCCCTGCACGCCTTGCGGCCGCCCCGCTGCGAACGGAGTCTCGCCCGACCGAACGGCGCTTTTCGTTCGCAATCGGGAGGTGGAATTCTAAGATTTGGGCTCGCATGAGCCGCGTTCGCCTTCTTTCCGACACTCTCGCCAGTCAGGTGGCGGCGGGGGAAGTGATCGAGCGGCCGGCGTCGGTCGTGAAGGAGCTGGTCGAGAACAGCATCGATGCTCAGGCGCGAGCGATCGAGGTGATGATTCGGCGTGGCGGCATCTCGCTCATCCGGGTCACCGATGACGGGATCGGGATGGACCGCGATGACGCGCTGCTCTGCCTCGAGCGGCATGCGACGAGCAAGATTCGCACGGCGGCCGATCTCGCGACGGTGGGGACGCTCGGTTTCCGCGGCGAGGCGTTGCCGAGCATCGCAAGCATTGCGCGTTTTCGCCTAACGACCCGGGAAAAGGAGGCGGTCGCCGGAACAGAGGTGCTCGTTTCCGGCGGGAGAATCGAGACGGTGCGCGATGGCGGAGAAGCTCCAGGGACACAGGTCGAGGTGCGCTCGCTCTTCTATAATCTGCCGGCGCGCCGGAAATTTCTCCGCTCCGAGAATACTGAAACGCGCAACATCGAACACCAGCTTAATCTCCAGGCGATCGGTCATCCCGGTATCGCCTTTTCGCTGGTCCGAGACGAGAGAGTCGTCTTTCAACTTCCGGCGACGAAGACGCTGCGCGACCGGATTCGCGATCTGATGGGTAGCGAACTGCTTGCGCGTCTCCTCGAGCTGGAACCCGCAGTGCGCGGAACCCTGCGGGTGAGTGGATTCGTCGGACAGGCGGGGGTGAGCCGGGCGAGCCGGGCGCAGCAATTTGTCTTCGTCAATGGCCGCGCGGTGGAGAGTCCGGTCATCGCTGCGGCCTTGAAGGAGGGTTATCACACAGCTCTGATGAAGGGGCAATTCCCGGTGACGTTTCTCTTCGTCGAGCTTCCGCCGGCGGAAGTAGATGTGAACGTTCACCCGGCGAAACGCGAGGTGCGCTTTCGTGATCCGACCGGGGTGCGGGAGGCAGTGGTCGCGGCCATCCAGCGGACCTTGGAGAACGACCGAAGCAGCTGGCAGGAGCAATTTCGGGCGCCGGCCGTTCCCGACGTTCCGTTCGTTAGGCGAGCGGAAACATTGACGCCGCCCAGCGATGCTGCGCAGCCGAACTTTCCGGGGGAGATGCGGGCACCCGCAGTAACCGATGATCGATTCTCGCCTAACGAGGAGCGCCGCCCGGTCGCGGAACATCAATTCCGAATCCTTGGCATCCTGAACAAGCTCTACGTTTTGATGGAGAATGCGGAGGGGCTGGTGCTGGTCGACCAGCATGCCGCGCATGAGCGGATATTGTTCGAGGAACTGCGCCGCCGGATGGAAGAAAAGGGTGTCCCGTCTCAGCGCCTGCTTCTCCCGCAGGTGATTGAACTGGCGCCGCGCGACGCGGAATGGATCGAGCGCAACCTCGCGACGCTGCAAAAGATGGGGCTCGGCGTGGAGGAGTTTGGCCGGCACACCTTCAAGCTGGAGAGCCTGCCGCCGTTCCTGAGCGGCGCGGAGCCGGGTCGGCTCTTGCAGGACGTGATCGACGGTCTGAAATCGGCGAGCAACAACAGCTCGCCGCTGCGCCTCGGCGAGGAGATGATCGCCAAGACGGTGTGCCGTCACGCGGTCAAGGCGAACGACCTGCTCCGCCAACCCGAAGTCGAGAAGTTGATCCGCGACCTGCTGGAGTGCGAGCTGCCCTACTGCTGTCCGCACGGCCGCCCGACAATGATTCAGATTTCGTTAGGCGAATTGGAGAAGAAGTTCGGGCGAAAAGTGTAGGGCGGCCGTGTCGGCCGCTGGATCCTGATGCGAAGAACGCGGGCTTCTCTCCAGACGCCGCCCTTAGGGTAACGCGGACTGCGGATGGTTGACGGAGAACCTTTCGGGCGAGCGAAAGATTGCGGCCCGCGCTGCGCAGAGCACAGCATCTACAACTTCCAGTGCTTCGCGAGCAGAGCTTTGATCGCAGGCGTTTGCAGCCGGTAATTTTCTTCCTCGTGGCTCGGCAATTCCGGGAACCATTTCCACCAATACATCCCGGCGATGGCCGGGCAGCGCCGCGGCAGATCGAGCGCGACCGCAATGCAACGCTGCTGGATTTCGTCCGCGTTGTCGCCGCCCATTTTGAACGCCCATGGCTCGGCCGCGGCGCGGGCGCTGACGTTGTAGCCGATCTCGACGAAGAGGAATTCCTTGTTGCCATGCGCTTTCGAATAGCTGCGCAGGTTGGCACATTGCCGGTCCCAGGCGGTCGCGATTTCCTTCTCGCTCGGATTCACGCTTTTCGTTAGGGGAAAATAAGCGAGGACGCCGATGTAATCGAGCGCGTCCCAGAAGGTCACCTCCTGGAAGCTGTCCCAGTTGCCGCCATAGGTGAGCTTCCCGTGATAGACCTGGCGAACCGCGGCGATGATCTTGCGCCAGCGGGCGTCGAACTTCTGCGCGTAGGTGAATTCGAGACCGACACAGAAAGTGCCGGCGCCATGCGCCTCGGCGACCCGCGCCATTTGCACAATCCAGGTTTCGTAGTCGCCGAAGAAGCGGTCCCACTCCTCGGTGGTTTGAAAGTTGATTTCGCCTCTCCAAAGAAATTTGGTGCCCCAATAGGCGATGTGCGGAATGAGCATGACCGAGAGGCCGCGCTCGCGCGCCCAATCGAGCGGAACGGAGATGTGCCGGAAGTTATCGGAGGCACGAAAACGGACGTGGCCGTCGTTCTGGATCTGGGCATAGGGATGAATCGCGATGCTGTTTACGCCTAACGATTTCAGCTCGTCGAGGGTGCGGGCCATTTCCGGAGTTGCCCATTCCCAGCCGGAGGTCTGGCAGGAAACAGTCACACCTTTAATTACCGGGGGCAGCGCGTTTTCCTCTGCGACTGCGGGTCGGCAGAGACCGAGGACGAGGACGAGAACAAGCGTAGAATGCGATTTGCCAGGCGCGAAGAGAGATGAGCGCATCGTCGGCCAGATAATAGAGGGAAAAACAAATTGAAGCGAATTGCTCAATTGCAATCCGCGCGTGCCCCGGGAGAGCAAGCATCCCTTGCGCGGAACGCCAAGCGGATGTTGAATCCAAACGCGGCGCTCGCCGCATCTCACTCATAACGCTTATGAAATCCATCCTCACTCTCATCACCGCTGTCCTCTGCGCCGGCCCTGCCCTGGCCCAACAACCCTCCGCTGCTGCGCCACCTGTCGCGGCGGTTTCAGCCGCTGCTGCTGACGCAAACAAGCCAGAGGCCGCCGCCGTTCCGCCGAAAATCCCGCTCCGAGATTTTTTCAAGAACCCGGTCAGCCGCAGCTACGACCTCTCGCCGGACGGCCAGACGCTTTCCTTTCTTCAGCCTTGGGAATCGCGGATGAACATTTTCATTCGTCCGACGGCCGGCGGCGAGGCGAAGCGTCTGACGAATGAGAAAGACCGCGACATTCGCAACTATGCCTGGAAAGGAAACGGTTTCGTCGTTTACGCGATGGACGACAAAGGCGACGAGAATTTTCACCTGAAACGCGTGGACCTGAAGAGCGGCGAGGTGAAGGATCTGACTCCGTTTCCCAAAGTGCGGAGCGAAATTATCGATGATCTTGGCCGATGTCTCCGAGACCGACATCTTGATCACTTTGAACAAGCGCAATCCCGAGGTCTTCGACGCCTTTCGGCTCAATGTCGCGACCGGCGAGATGAAGATGGTGGCCCAGAACCCGGGCAAAGTGGATCGCTGGATCACCGACCACGCGGGCGTGATCCGGGCGGCGACGCAAACCGACGGAGTGAACACCAGCTTGCTGACCCGGCCGGACGAGAAAACGCCGTTCAAGATGGTGCTGACGACCAATTTTCGCGAGGCTGTGAACCCGCAATTCTTTACCTTCGACAACAAGAATCTCTACGCGACCTCGAACATTGGCCGGGACAAAGCGGCGGTGGTGACAATCGATCCGAGTAACGGCAAGGAGTTGGAGAAACTCTACGAAAACCCGGACGTCGATGTGGATGCGCTCGCTTATTCGAAGAAGCGCAAGGTGGTGACCTTTGCGGCTTTCGATACCTGGAAAACGGAACGCAAGTTCTTCGATAAACAGTCTGAGGCGATGTACAAGACGCTCGCTGAAAAGCTACCGGGCTATGAAGTCGAAGTCGTGGCGAACGACAAGGCGGAAGACAAGTTCATCGTGGTGGCGAGCAATGATCGCTCACCTGGATCGCGCAATTTATTTGATGCGAAGACTGGCACCCTAACGAGACTGGTGGAGGTCGCGCCATGGCTCAAGGAGAGCGAACTGGCGCCGATGAAACCGATCGAATACAAAAGCCGCGACGGCCTAACGATTCACGCCTACCTCACGCTCCCACTTGGTCGCGAGGCGAAGAATCTGCCGGTAGTGATCAACCCGCACGGTGGGCCATGGTATCGCGACACCTGGGGTTTCAATCCCGAGGTGCAGTTTCTGGCCAACCGCGGTTACGCCGTGCTCCAGATGAACTTCCGCGGCTCGACCGGTTACGGTCGCAAGTTTTGGGAGGCTTCGTTCAAGCAATGGGGCCAGGCGATGCAGGATGACATCACCGATGGCGTGCAATGGTTGATCAAACAAGGGATCGCCGATCCGAAGCGCATCGCGATCTACGGCGGCAGTTACGGCGGATACGCCACGCTGGCGGGCGTTGCTTTTACCCCAGACCTCTACGCGGCCGCGGTCGATTACGTCGGAGTGGCCAACATGTTTACCTTCATGAAGACGATCCCGCCCTATTGGAAACCGTTTCTCGACATGTTCCACGAGATGGTGGGCGATCCGGAGAAGGACAAGGCGATGATGGAAGCCGTCTCGCCGGTGATGCACGCGGACAAGATCAAGACACCGCTCTTCGTCGCGCAGGGCGCGCACGATCCGCGGGTGAACAAGGACGAGTCCGATCAGATGGTCGCGGCCTTGAAGAAACGCGGAGTGGAAGTCGAATACATGGTGAAAGACAACGAAGGGCACGGCTTTCATAACGAGGAAAACCGGTTCGATTTTTACGGCGCGATGGAGAAGTTCCTTGCGAAATATCTGAAGCCGGCCGCCTGATGACCGCCGCTACGACGATTTGGCGGCCTTACGGCACGATCGGCGGGAATTCGTTCTCGGTTTCCCCAGTGTCGATTCCGTGGCGGAGTCGGCTATGGCGCACGCTGTAGAAGAAGTAAATCAGCAACCCGATTGCGAGCCAGACGAAAAACCGTCGCCAGGTTATTACCGGCAGGCTGCACATCAATGCGACGCAGAAAATCACGCCGAGAATTGGAAACCAAGGCACCCAGGGAACGCGAAACGGCCTCTTTCGTTGGGGCGCCGTCCGACGCAAGACGATGACACCAATGCACACCAGGATAAAAGCAAAGAGCGTCCCGATGTTGGTAAGGTCGGCGAGTTCTCCGATGTTGGTGACCATGGCTATGCCACCGACGAAAATACCGGTCCAAATCGTGGTGATATGCGGCGTGCGGAATCGTGGGTGAATTCGGGCAAAGTACGGAGGAAGCAAGCCATCACGCGCCATCGCCATAAAGATGCGTGGTTGACCGAGCTGGAACACGAGGAGAACTGAAGTCATTCCCGCGAGCGCCCCGGCACTGACCAGAGCCTGCGCCCATGGCCTTCCCGAAAAGGCAGTCGCCACCGCGGCGGAATCTCCCAGGTAGATCGTGTACTTCTTGATGCCGGTGAGAACGCCGGACATCAGGATGTAGAGAACAGTGCAGATAATCAGGCTGGCAATCATTCCGATGGGCATGTCGCGTTGCGGATTTTTTGTTTCCTCCGCAGTTGTAGAAACGGCGTCAAACCCAATGAAGGCAAAGAAAACGATGGCGGCACCTGTCATGACGCCACCGAATCCAGTCGGCATAAACGGGTGCCAGTTGGTCGGATTGACCAGAAAGGCGCCGAAGGCAATGAAGAAAACGACGACCGCGACCTTAATGATGACAATGATTGTGTTGGTCTTCGCACTCTCGCGGATTCCGTAGACCAGAAGGACAGTCACGAACGCCACGATCACAAACGCCGGCAGATTCAATGCGAAGGGATGGCCGGCGATGACCGGCAGGGTCGTGGAAGAGAAATTCTCCAATGTGTCGCCGCCTTTGGCGATTATGTCGGCAGCGCTCCCGTAATCGCTAACCGCCCAGAGAGGAAATTTCAGCCCGAAAAGGCTTCCGCAAAGTTGAATAAAATAGCCCGACCAGCCGACCGCCACGGCCATATTGCCCACCGCGTATTCCAAGATCAGATCCCACCCGATGATCCAGGCGATGATCTCGCCCAAGGTGGCGTAGGAATAAGTGTAGGCTGAGCCCGAGACCGGAATCATGGAGGCAAGTTCTGCGTAGCAAAGAGCTGCGAATGCGCAGGCTATTCCGGCGATGACAAAGGAGAAGACAATCGCCGGACCGGCCCCGGCCCGTCCCATATCAAGGGGGGTATGCGTGATCCATGCCTGAACGAAATTAATGACCGGTGTATGCAGAAAATCGGCCGCGGCCCGTTCGCCGGCGGCCGCTGTGCCGGTAAGGGCGAAGATGCCCGAACCGATGATTGCACCAATGCCGAGGCAGGTGAGATCGAAGGCGGTGAGTGAGCGCTTCATCTTGCGGTCGGGCGCCTCCGATTCGCGAATTAGCAGCTCAGGGCTCTTGGTCTGAAAAAGTTTGGATGCCACGATTGTTCTCCGGTTGGTGATGTGGAAGGTGCAAAAGTGGGCGCATCGTCGCACCGGCCGATTACGCGGGTCAATGCTTTGTTTCGACCACGAACCTCAGGCGGGCCCTTAGCGACGCTGCCAGAAGAGAAGACCGGACCCAGCCAGGCCGATGGCGCAGAGGACAATCGTGTCTTCGATGAAGTAGGGGTAGGCCATCAGCGCGAGGCCGATGAACATCGGTTTCCAAAGACTCATTCTCTTGCCGTAAGCAAAACCAACGAAGCCGATACTGCTGAAAAGCAAACCTGCCAAAAGATTCGGACCGGAAAAAGGCATCCGCTTTCTACAGCTAAATGCGCGCCAAGGGGCCAGTCGGCTGCGGCGCGTCGGGAGTGGACTTGGAACCCCCGGCCGAATAATCTGGTCCCAATGTCCGATGAAACGACGCCGCTGATTTTTGGCGATGCCGCCGTTGCCGAGCTTAGCCGTCACCCGGGACGAAAATGGTTCGGTCGCAAACGGAAATCGCGCCCTCCCTTGACCCATTGCGAGAATTGCGGCGCCGCGCTCACCGGTCCCTATTGCGCGCAATGCGGTCAGCCGGCGGTCGATTATCACCGCTCCTTTGGCTCGCTCCTGGCCGATGCGGCCGATGCATTTTTCAATTTCGATGCGCGTTTTTTCCAGTCGTTCGGCCTCCTTCTCTTTAAGCCCTGGCGCCTAACGAATGAATTCGTCGAAGGTAAGCGCGCCCGTCACGTCCATCCCTTGCGTGTCTATCTCATTGCCAGCGTGATGTTTTTCCTTGTCATCAATTTCCTCTCGAAAAACACGCACTTGGAAGCGAATCGAAACACGACGCAGAGCAATTTCTCGCTCACGACGACTGCGCCTACTCCGGTCCCATTATCGGCCGCAACTCCCTCTTTTGATTTTTCGTTAGGAATGTCTGCGCTGCCGTCGCCGACGGCGGCACCGTCACCGTCACCGTCCCCCGACGAGGACAATGCTTTCCTGCGATTCGACGGAGAGGAAAGTAAATCGGGTTTCGGCCACTGGTTGGAGACGCGTGCCAGGGAAAAAGTCGGACCAACGGGCGATCGCGGCGACCTCTTTCTGAAGGCGCTGATTCAAAATCTCGCGCCGATGGTACTCTGCTGCATCCCGCTCTTCGCTCTCGTCTTGAAGATCCTCTACGTTTTCAAACGGCGTTATTATGTCGAGCACCTGATCTTCGCGCTCCACACCCACGCTTTCGTTTTTCTCAGCACCCTCATCATCATTGGGCTTGGCTTCCTTCTCGCGCTGAAATCAACCGCGCTCACCGCGATCGCCTGCACCTTTTTGGGAATCGCAGTCGTGATCCAGTTGCTGGTCGCCATTCGCTGCGTCTATCGACAAAACTGGTTTGCCACGCTCTTTAAGTTCGCTCTCGGCAGCCTGATCTATCTCGTCTTGTTGAGCATCGCTTTTGCCGTGAACGCAATGGTCACCCTCGTTTTGCCCTAGGGCAGTATCCGCCGGACTCTCGTCGTTAGGCGATCGACTTGATTACGCCGCCGTCGGCACGGACGGAAGCACCGTTAATCGCTCCCGCGAGCGGACTGCAAACGAAAGCGACAATATTAGCGATCTCGTCAGGCTCGATGAAGCGCTTTAGGATCGAAGTGGGCCGCGCGTTTTTGAAAAACTCTTTCTCAAACTCCTCCGGGCTCATTTTGTTCTCCTTTGCCAGCTGCCCAACGAACTCTGCTACGCCCTCCGAGGCGGTCGGGCCGGGCAGGACGGAGTTGACCGTCACATTCGTGCCGGCGCAGGTCTCGGCGAGACCGCGGGCGACAGCGAGCTGCGCAGTCTTGGTCATCCCGTAATGAATCATTTCGGCGGGGATCTGGAGCCCCGACTCACTCGAGATGAAAATTATCCGGCCCCAATTTTGTGCTTTCATGCCGTCCAGGTAGGCGCGACTCAGCCGAACGCCGGAGAGGACATTGACGGCGAAAAACTTTTCCCATTCGGCGTCGCTGATCTTTGCAAACGGCTTCGGCTCGAAAATACCGACGTTGTTGACCAGGATGTCGACTTGGGGGAGTTGCCTAACGACTTCGGAGCAACCTTCGGCCGTGCCGAGATCGGCGGCGATTCCACGCAGGTTTGCGCCGGGAATTTCCTTTTTGATATTCGCGATCGCCCTCTCGACGCGCGCTGGTGTTCGGCCATTCACCCAGACTTCCGCGCCTTCCCGGGCCAGCCGGCTGGCGATGGCAAGACCGATACCAGCAGTGGAGCCGCTGACGAAGGTGGTCTTGTTTTTGAGTTCCAAATCCATTGGGTTATCTACGCACGGGGTGGCAGACTGCGCCACTTGCCACCGGCTCGTCGGCCGGGTAAAAAAGGCGGATGGGTCGTCAATGGTTACATGCCAAGCGCGAAGTGGCTGGTCTGAAAAAAGGCCAGGCCACCGGCAAACTGGTCAAGGAGATCATGGTCGCGGCCAAGCTCGGCGGAGCCGATCCCGCTGGCAATGCGCGGCTCGCCGCAGTCATTGAAAAAGCGCGCAAACAAAGCGTCTCGCGCGACGTGATCGAGCGCGCGATCAAGAAAGGCGCGGGGGTTGGCGGCGAAAAACTGGAGCTGGAACAGGTTGTTTTCGAAGGCTATGCGCCGCGCAAGGTGCCGGTGATCGTCGAGGTGCTGACCGATAATAAAAACCGCACCGCGCCGGAAATCCGCGTTCTTTTCAAACGCGGCCAACTTGGCGCGGCCGGCAGTAACAAGTTCCTTTTCGACCACGTCGGACTGGTCGAAGCGCATCACGCCGATCCGGCCGCCGACGTTGAAGCCGCGGCGATTGAGGCCGGCGCACAGGAAGTCGAACCGCTCACCGCCGCGGAGAACGACGATATCCCGGAAAGCGCAACTGGTGCGCGTTTCACAACCGCAGCGAGCGATCTCCACGCCGCCTCACAGTGGCTCACTCAACACGGGTGGAACGTGGTGACGAGTGAACTTGGCTACGTCGCGAAAAATTTCCCTGAACTGAGCGAGGAAGACCGGACCCAGGTGGGAGAATTTCTCCAGCTGCTCGAAGACCACGACGACGTCCACCGTGTCTGGGCGGCGATTCGTTAGGCGAGGCCATGTCCGACGAGACGAGCCAGGCGATTTTCGGCGACGCGATTGCCGCCTCTCTCGAGAAGCCTGGGCGCAAAGGCCGCGGTCTCTTCCGCTGGAAAAAGCCGGCGGAAGAAAAACCGCCCTTTACTCATTGCGAAGATTGCGGCGCGGAATTACACGGCCGTTACTGCTCCAATTGTGGCCAGGTGGCGGTCGATTATCACCGCTCGTTCCGACACGTCGTCGCTGATGTGGCGGAATCGTTCCTCAACTGGGACTCGAAATTTACCAAGACGCTCCTGTTGCTCGTGATCTATCCAGGTTGGCTAACGAACCAATTCGTTGCCGGGCGTCGCACGCGTTATCTCCATCCGCTCCGGCTTTACCTGCTCGTCAGCATCGTCTTCTTCTTATGCGTTCGTCTCGCCCCGATTCAGACCAAGCCGCAGGTCGCAGCGGAGATGACTCCAAAGGACCGCGCGCAGGTGGAGGAGGCGATGAAGAATCCGGCGATCCCGGCCCTCGTGCGCGAAGAAGTGCTGAAAAGCGTGGCCGAACGGACAAAAGCGCCGGCCGCGAAGAAAGCTGGCCCGAACCGGGCGGACGAGGTTCCATCGCCGTCGCCCGCGCCTGTTGTTAGGGGCCACTCGAAGCTATTAGACGATGGATCTTCCTCGAGCTGGCTGAAACAAAGAGTGAAAGAGAAGATCGGTCCGCACGGGAGTAACGTGCAGCTTCTGATCAAGACGCTGCGGGACAACATCTCGACGATGATGCTTTTCTGCATTCCGCTCTTCGCGCTGGTGCTGAAGGTTCTCTACCTCCGCCAACGCCGCTTCTACATCGAGCACCTCGTCTATGCGCTGCACATTCATTCCTTTTTCTATATCGCGGTTCTGCTAACCGTCTTCAGCGCAATGGCAGCGAGTCGTTGGGCGCCGGCCCTGGAAGGGCCGCTCGTCTGGCTCTGCGTGCTTGCGATCGTGGCGCAGATTTTTCTCTCGATCCGGCAGGTCTATCGCCAGCGCTGGTTTGTGACGACGTTCAAGTTCTTCTTTGGCGGCTTCATCTACCTGTTCGTCCTCATTCTGGCATTGGCCGTCACCGCCGCCGCGACACTCTTGCTTTCTTGAGCGTCGTTAGGCGAGCAGCTCTTTTGACCCGCGCGGAGGAGCCTTTGCGCAGCGGTCGCTCTGCCCCGGGCAGTTAGAATTGAAAGTAGATAAACGGCACGTATTGGGCGGGTGTAAAGAGTAAGACGATCGCCCAGCCCGCGCCGTAAGCGGCGGCAAAAGCAGGTTCCGGAAGGCGCCGCCACCAAGTGGCGAAAACGCGCTTGTAATTCAGCCAGTGCACCAAAGCCAGCCCACCGAAGAGCCACCAGAATCGCGGATCCAACGTTCTCGGTCCGTTGCTTTGCCAGAAAGACGAAAGCTGCGAACGATGATCAGCGCCTTTGTGTAGACTCGACCGCGCGAAAAAAAATCCAGCACAGGCACAGACGAAGTAGAAGGTCAGCATAACCGCGCCGACGTGAAAGCCTGATGGGCGAGATCGGGCAGGACCCGGACCAGCCTCGTAGACTGTTTCACGGGACGCGCGACCATTGCCGATGCACGATCAGACCCCAGGCCATGCAGACCACCCCAGAGAACAAAGACCCAGGAGGCGCCGTGCCAGAGACCGCCCAGCAGCATCGTGAAAAGAATGTTGCGGTAGGTAAAGAAGCGATCGATCCACGGTTTCCCCCTAACGAAATGTAAAGATAGTCACGCAGCCAGCTCGAGAGGCTGATGTGCCACCGCCGCCAGAAGTCGGTGATCGAGGAGGCGAAGTAGGGGAAGTTAAAATTGATCGTCAGGGTATAGCCGAGCAGCCCTGCGACCGCGATCGCCATGTCGGTGTAGCCGGAGAAGTCGCAGTAGATTTGGACCGCGTAGAGGAGGACGCCGATCCAGGTGCTTCCCGCGCCGTAACCCTGCGGATTGGAAAAATACTGGTCGACAAACGGCGCCACCCCATCCGCCACGCAGGCCTTCTTGACAAAGCCACCGAGGAAGAGAACGAGCGCGGCTCGCAGGTCGACCTCTGCCCATCGCGGCCGGTCTTGGTTTGCGGAAGGAAATGCATCGCCCGAACGATCGGACCCGCCACGAGGGGCGGAAAGAAGCCAATGAAAAAGGCGAGATCAAGAAAGCGGCGTTCCGCGCGAATATGCCGGCGATAAACCTCGATCGTGTAGCTGATCGATTGGAAGGTGTAGAAACTGACTCCGTAAGGCAGAATGATCCGGAGGGTATGGATCGAAGTCACGAGCCCGATCGAGGCAAGAAACTGGTGGGCCGAGCCGATGAAGAAATTCAGATATTTAAAGACGCAAAGGGTCCCAAGATTGGCGGTAAGACTAACGAGCAAGAAACACCGGCGGCGCGGAGCGGGCCGTGGAGTCCTCGAGTTTGAGGCCGACGAGGTAATCCAGGCAGGTCGAGCCGAGGAGGACGAAGGGAAACCACCAGCCAAGGGGCAGCTCCGACCATTGTCCCGCGCGCGGAGGCGGGAAAAAAAAGCGAGGGGATTGCCGACAAAAAAGCAGGCATAGAAAAGGTAGCTGCAGACAAGCAGAAAGGCCTTGCGCGGGTGTTCGAGCGGAGCGTCCAGGCGACGCAAAAAACGATCGCGAAGAAGAAAAAGAAACGAGCCTCGACGAAAAGCACGGGAGGGACCTGTCGCTCCGCGGCCTAATGAGCCGTGGATCCCGCTCTCGCTACGAATTCCTGGGCGAGCGTGCGGGAGAAGATCTCTGCACCACGGACATTGAGATGCTCGGCATCCATTCGGTTTGCTTCGTCGTAGAGCGACGCATAACGAACCAGATCGTCGAAGGAAAAGAGCGGGCTCCCAGGTGGCGCATCGACTCCTGATCCGTGCGCCGCGCGAAGCGAGGGTGCGACGACGAAAATCACCGGGATATTCTTCGCGGCCAATTCCCGCGCCAGGTCACTCAGTTCATTCCGCATCACTGGGTCGAGCGGGCGTTTGTCGGAATGCTCCTTCGCGGTCCGCAACCGTTCCTCGTAGATTGGGCGAACCTGCGACGTCATCTCTTTCTCCAAGGGATAGAACCCGTCTCCGTCCGGGCCGAGCCCTCTGCCACTTCCAAAGGCAGCCTGGATTAAGCCGCAGGAAAGGAAAGATTCCTCGCTTCGCTTTGTCACCCCCTCGTCTTGCTGCGGCGCACCCGGTCCAGTTCTCGCCTGCAACTCAAAGAAAACATATTTGAGACGGCGTGGCTGGAGCGCCACGACTCGGCGAGCGAGAGCGAAACAGGCCGCCGGTTTCATTTTGTCCACCCCGAGATTAAACGAGCGCCAGCGATGACCGGCCGCAGCGGTGATTTGATCGAAAAGCCGAGGCGAAATGCCATGGTAAATACGGCTCGACCCAACAAAGACGATATCAAAACTATCCTGGTGTGTTTCGAAGAATTGCCATCGCGGTGAATCGGCGTTCATCGTTTGGGCAGAGAGTCGACCGGCGCCCGAGACAACCAGCGCGAAGAAAATCCAAATGGCGCGCAACAAGTATCGCCGGATCGAATTCATCCTCGCGCGCCCTTTAGCACGGTTTGAAACGCGCGGCAAGGAGGGCCTTGCCTAACGAGTGACCGGAGGCAGCGTCCTGGCGAAATCCTTCGCCAGAGTTTCGGAAAAAAGTTCGGCCCCGTGCGCATTAAGATGTTCCACATCAAGCCGATCGTCCTCCTCATAAAATTGGGGATATCGAGCCAGATCGCGGTAATCAAAAAGCCAACTGCCGCGCGGGGCGTCGATCCCGGCATTCCGAGTCCAAAGGAGCGACGGCAGGCACCACGAAAACGACCTGGATCTTCTTCCGGGCCATCGCTTCCGCAAAGTGGTGCAGTTCGCTGCGCATGATCAGGTCCTGCGGGCGTTTGAGCGGATCGTTCTGTGCGTCGGCGAAGGATTTTCGATAGCTCGTTAGGTTGTCGCCCGTCATCGGATTCGACATTGCGAAATATCCGTCCCAACTTGGCGGCAGGTCCAGCCCGTCGTCGGAGGTCTTTTCCCGTCCGAAAATCCGCCCCAGGGACGGAAACGTCTCACCCAGCCGCGCCAGGATTTCGGTTCCAGCGCCGAAATTTGTCGCGTTTCGCACCCAAAGGCGGACGTCGGCCACGAGAAGCGGTCCGAAATATTCCCAGCGAGGAAGCGAATACGGCTGCCCGGAAAGTGTGCCGCCCGCCCAGCTTAAGCCAGCGCCGAACTTGCGAACACCAGCGAGGAGCGAGCCCCAGTCCCGCCAATAAACGTCCCGCTCTTTCACTTGGTTGTCCCCGATCGGTGTGCCCGCCCCGACGCCCGTCTGCACTTCAAAGAAAACGTAATTCAGTTTTCGCGGCTGCAGAGTGAGCAGCCGGCGCACCAGGGCAAACCCTTCGGCGGTATTCATCCCGTCCATTCCCATGTTGAAGGAATGCGAACGGCGACCGGTGGCGCGCAGGGTTTGGTCGAAGACCTTGGGCGAGATGCCATGATAAATCCTGCTCGATCCGACAAAGATAATGTTGACGTTTTCCTTTTTCTCGGCGAACCGGCGCACCTTGAGCGAAATGCCGCTCACTTCCCGTGGGAAAAGCCGGCCCAGTGCGGCGCAAACCAAAACGAAAACAAGAATCGCACTGATCCAACTGAAGAGGGATTTCATCTCGCGCGTCGACTCCTGGTTATTCCCAAGACCGCAAAAAACCTCAGCATCATTCTGCGGCCAACAGAATGCGCGCCCGCGCCAGCGCCGCATCGATTTTCGTGGCATCGGCGCCGCCGCCCTGAGCCAGCTCCGGACGACCACCGCCTTTGCCGCCGACGATGGACGCAGTTTCCTGAATCAATTTTCCAGCTTGATAGCGCGAGGTCAGGGCCTTTGGAACGGAGGCGATGAGAGCGACGCGGCCCTCTTTTTCCCCGGCAAGAAAAATGGGGCCATCAAATCGTGCCTTGAGCGCGTCAGCGATGGCTTGGAGCAACTTGCCGTCGGCATCCGGCACGCGCGCAACTCGGAAAGCTGCGCCATCGCTCGCGGCCAATTCAGTCGCGATCGCGGCGGCCCGGCTTTGCATTCCTGCTTCGTTCGCCTTGGCGTTCGCCTTTTCCCAGTCGCGTAATTCCGTGTCTAGTTTTTCGAGTTGCGCCGCGCGGGCGTCGACGCTGGCTGCCATCGCCGCCGCTGTCGTTGTCTGAAATGGGGGCAATGTCGCGAGCCCAGATTTCCTCCTGGCCAACGCCTCAAATTTTTCTTCCTGACGCGCCGCCTCAGCCCGCGCCCATTCGCCCACCGCATTGCCTGCGACGGCCTCGATCCGGCGCACGCCGGCCGCGATCGCACCCTCGCTCAAGATGCGGAACAAACCGATCTCGCCGGTCGTGCGCACGTGGGTGCCGCCGCAGAGTTCCATCGAGTAGCCGTTCAATTCGTTAGGCACGCCGCCGATCTGCACGACGCGGACGCGTTCGCCGTATTTGTCGCCGAAGAACTGCATGATGTCGGCGCGCTCCTTGCCTCCGGCGTAGGGAATTTCCGTCCACGAGACGGGCGCGTTCTCGACGATGCGTTCGTTGACGAGCCGTCTCGACGTCGCGCACCTGCTGCGGCGTTAGGGCGGCGCTGTTGAAGTCGAAGGTCAGCTTCTCCGGTCCGACGTAAGAGCCTTTCTGCGTGGCGTCGCGGCTGACGACTTCGTGCAGCGCCCAGTGCAGCAAATGCGTCACCGTGTGATGGCGCTCGATGGCCGCGCGGCGCGGCGATCGATCCGCACCGTGACGTGCTCGCCAATCGGCGGGCGTGCTTTCGCCCTCGATGAAATGCAGCCAGGTGTCGCCGGATTTCTGCGTGTTCTGCGATCGGCCAGGAGCCGACCTCCTGCCGGTCATCTCGCCGGTGTCGCCGACCTGGCCGCCCATCTCGGCGTAGAGCGGAGCTGTTCGAGGACCACGGCGTTCTTGTCCTTCAGCTCGAGAACGCCTCCACATCTGCGCCGCGTATGAGCGTGTCGTAGCCGAGAAATTGCGTCGGCGCCTTGGTCTCGACTCCGCTGAGCTCGATGACTCTCTTCTTCTGCGCGGCGCGGGCGCGGTCGCGCTGCTCTTCCATGAGCTTGTTGAAGCCGGCGACATCCACCGTCAGGCCGCGCTCGCGCGCCATCAGCTCGGTGAGATCGAGCGGGAAGCCGTACGTGTCGTAGAGCTCGAAATGCATGCTTCGAGCTATCGATCTTGGCCGAATCGCTCAAAAAGCTCGTCGTATTGATCGCCAGCTGCGTGCTCTACGTCGATTTTCTTCGCTGGAAGTGGACGACTTAAGTTCATGAACATTCGTCATCGACCCCTTCTTTTCTCCGACACCGTAGGCGTTCGAGTTCCACGATCATCTGGTCGCCGAGCGATTCGCACTGTCGCAAGCGTTGAAACGCAGCGGACGATCGCATTAAAGAACGGCTGAGTGCCTTGTCCAGCGTCTTGTTGAACGCCTCCTCTTCGCGTCGAATGTCTCTTCGACGAGCTGTTGTTTCGCGCGGATTTCGGGGAAGACGTCGCCCATCGTCTCGGCGAGGACGTCGACCAGCTTGTAGAAGAACGGTTCGTGGAAGCCCAGCGAGCGGCCGTAGCGGACGGCGCGGCGCAGGATGCGGCGCAGGACGTAGTTGCGGTCCGTGTTGCCGGGCTGGATGCCGTCGGCAATGGCGAAGCTGAGGGTGCGGATGTGGTCGGCGATGACGCGGAAGGCGACGTCGATCTTTTCCTGCTCGCGTCTCGGCTGGTGCTGCCGTGTCGCGGGCAGCGTGGAGCCGTATTTCTTGCCGCTCAGCTTCTCGATCTCGTCGAAGATCGGGCGGAAGATGTCGGTCTCGTAGTTGGAGATGATGCCGGTGAAGTCGGTGAAGTTCTTCGTGCTCTGGATGATCCCGGTGACGCGCTCGAAGCCCATGCCGGTATCGACGTGCTGGGCGGGCAGCGGCGAGAAGGTGCCGTCGGGGTTGGCGTTGAACTGGATGAAGACGAGGTTCCAGATCTCGATGCACTCGGCGGTGCCGTCGTTGACCAGCGCGCCGCCGGTGTCGCCCTCGGGGTGAGGTCGACGTGGATTTCGCTGCACGGACCGCAGGGGCCGGTGTCGCCCATCATCCAGAAATTGTCCTTCTTGTTGCCGTTGACGATGTGGACTTCGGGATCGAGGCCGGCGGCGCGGAAGATCTCGGCCCAGAGTCGTAGGCTTCCTGGTCGAACTCGCTCGGCTCGTCCGGCCTTGTCGGGCTGGTAGACGGTGGCGTAGAGGCGGTTTGGCGGAAATTTCCACGACCTCGGCGACCAGCTCCCACGCCCACTCGATGGCTTCCTTCTTGAAGTAATCGCCGAAGGACCAGTTGCCGAGCATCTCGAAGAAGGTGTGGTGGTAGGTGTCGAGGCCGACGTCTTCGAGGTCGTTGTGCTTGCCGCCGGCGCGGATGCACTTCTGGGTGTCGGCGGCGCGCGGCCGGGTCGTGTAGCGGGCACTGCGCGCTGGCCGAGGAAGATGGGCACGAACTGGTTCATGCCGGCGTTGGTGAAGAGCAGGTTCGGCGAATCGGGCATCAGGCGATGACGACGGCACGATGGTGTGCTGCTTCGACTTGAAGAAATCGAGGAACGATTGGCGGATCTGGGCGGAGGTCATCGGAGTGAGTTTAGCGTGAACGGTAAGATTTTCGTGCTCGGAGAGCGCACTCGACTCGCGTGCCGATTTTGACGACTCGCCAAGAAATCGATCTTTATCTTGATGTGCAGCGACAAGTTCGCAAAGCGAATGAGCCTTTGCCAGCACGCGAGTCGCGCATACTCGGCGGGGATGGCTTTGGCGCACCCTACCACATTTCGCAGAGCGAAACGTCTACGGCTTCTTTTCTTCGTCGAGCTTG
>CAWGEN010000006.1:0-75934 GCA_963821615.1 uncultured Verrucomicrobiae bacterium
AATCTCGTGACACGAAGCGGGCATAATTCCCGCTAGTAACGGAAATAACAATAACAAAACGAGAAAAAAACACCAGAAAGAACCAAAACAATCATGAAAACAAAATTAGTTAAGAGGATAATGAGCTCCTTGGCCTTCGCCTCCGCGTCGCTGTGCCTGGTTGCTGCAATGGCGCTGGGCACGTCCACTACCGTGCGGGCGGCAGCCGACGAGCAGGTTTCCAGTGTTTGCAGTGTGGGCATGCTAAGGGGCTTGTATCTGTGGACCTTCGATGGGTACACAGACCTCGGTGGGAACCTGCTACCAAAAGCCGTTATGCAAGGCCTCCAGTTTAACGGAGATGGTACGACGTACAATACCTTCGGCACGGTGAACATCGGGGGCACGATTATCATCGACGCCACCGGAGGGGTAGGAACCTATACGGTCGCGGCGGACTGCACGGGCACCCTGTCAATCACCGACGGTCCAAGCTTTAACATGTACATCGGACCGGGTGCAAAGCAGCTTTGGATCACCCAGACTATGTAGGTGCTGGCGCGGCACGGGATTAGGTGTAGGAACGGCGACACGTCTGCCGCGGTAAAAGCTCCTCGGCTGTTGTGACGAGATTCGACTTGTCACTGAGTATAGGGTTTGGCGCGATTCCAACCCAGCCACCTGACCCTCTTCCCGCAGGGTTAACCGCGAGCGAAGGCTTTCATTCGCACAACTTGAGAGACGGACCTATGAAAACTTCGACAAACCCCGGCGGAAGTGGGCTTGATGACGGGAGCCTCGTCCAAACATCAAATAGACATTCCAGAACACTATGAAAATCAAAATATTAAGAGGGCTCTTCCTAGCGATCATGATCGTGCCTGCAATCACCAACGCGGAGGATCCCACTGCCGCCGCGACGACCACTAATGTCACTACGGCTGGCGGCGTTTTGTATTCTTTCACCGTCCAATATGCTGACGACGGACTCTTGGATTTTACCAGCTTTGGCGACAATGACGTGCGCGTAACTGGTCCGAATGGGTTCGATACCGCTGCAGCATTAGTCAGTCTGCACGGGATCAACGATGGCCAGGGCGCGATCGTGACATACTCAATTGTTCCCCTGGGTGGAAATTGGGATTCCGCCGACAACGGCACATATACCCTGATGATGCAGGCGAATGCGGTCTTCGACAGCATCGGCAACCCCGTGAAGGCTGGCAATATTGGCAGTTTTACCGTGACGGTAACCGGACCTCCCCCACCTACCCCAACGCCAGCCCAGCCGCTGAATATCTCCACGCGGATGGAAGTGCTGACAGAGGACCAAAGGCTGATCGGGGGCTTCATCATTACCGGCAATGATCCCAAGAAGGTCGTATTGCGGGCCATCGGTCCGTCGCTGGCCAACTTTGGCATCACCGACCCGCTGGCTGACCCGGTGCTCGAGCTGCACGGGGCCGACGGCTCACTGATCACCATGAACGATAACTGGAAGGACACACAGCAAAGCGAGATCGAGGCGAGTGGATTCCAGCCGCAGAACGACTTGGAGTCAGCCATCATTTCGACGCTTGATCCCGGTAACTACACCGCGGTTGTGAGCGGAAAAGACGGCGGCACCGGAGTCGGCTTGGTTGAGGGCTATGACCTGGATGAAGCGGCCGATTCGCAGTTCGACAACATCAGTACGCGCGGTTTTGTCGAGACCGGCACCAACGTCATGATCGGGGGTTTCATCCTGGGTGGTGCAGATGGAGATGCCAGCGTCGTGGTTCGGGCCCTGGGGCCTTCGCTGACCGCATTCGGAGTCACTGGTGCGCTGGCCGATCCGACGCTCGAATTGCATGACGGAAACGGCGCGCTTGTCCAGAGCAACGACAACTGGAAGGACACGCAGCAGACCGAGATCGAAGCGACCGGCCTGCAGCCGACGAATGACTTGGAGTCAGCCATACTCAAGACGCTCGCGCCCGGTGCCTATACCGCGGTCGTCGCCGGCAAAGACGATTCTACCGGAGTGGGTTTGGTGGAGGTTTATCGGCTTCCGTGAACCGCTGATCGCGGCGCAGCGGGTACCCTATCCGGCTCCAGTTTCAACTCGCCATAATCGATCCGCGCGGTTTGTCCTGCGGAGAGGCCGGCACTTCGATGGCGAGGTCGTTCTCGACCACCCCACGCATAAATCTTTGCGAGCCTCAGAAGAGGCCTCAGACCAGATGTTGCCTCTCTGGCCAATAGCAGAAACTCGCAGGCGCGGCGACCGGCCGTGATAGCTTCCTCTTTTCGTCCGAGCGCCGCCTCCTTGTTTAACCCTCGCCCCGTTCTGAATAGCCGCGCGGAATTTTCTTCCTCATTGGCGCCGAAGCACATAGAATCCAGTTGCTTCGCACAATTGTGAAAACTGCATCACCATCCGCGGAGAACTGCGGAGTGGCATTTGTCACGACCCACTGGAGTGTGGTCTTGACCGCTCAAAGCCGGTCTCCGGCCGCAGACGCTGCGCTCGAGACACTTTGCCGCGCCTACTGGAAACCGCTTTATGCTTTCGTTAGGCGAGAAGGTTATCAATTCGAGGAAGCCGAGGACCTGACGCAGGAGTTTTTCGCCCGACTGCTGGAGCGGCGCGACTTCGATGCAGTGCGGAAGGAGAAAGGGAGATTGCGTTCCTATTTGCTTGTCTCGCTGAAACACTTTCTCGCCAACGAGCGCGACCGGTCAAACGCGATCAAGCGAGGCCGAGGCGAACAACCAATTTCACTCGACGAAATTCAAGCACACCAACGCTTTGAGCTGGAGCCGATCGCAAGCCTGACCGCCGACCAGATTTACGAGCGGCAGTGGGCGATGGCCGTCCTCGATCAGGTCTTGGCGCGCCTTGAGGAGAATTACCGCGCTACTGGGAGGGGACAGCTGTTCGATCGGCTAAAGGTCCTTCTCGCTGGCGAGTCAGATCATTCTTCGCAAGCAGAGATCGCAGCTGAGTTGGGGATGACCGAAAACGCGGTGAAACAGGCGTTTCATCGACTGCGGGTACGATATCGCGAACTTTTGCGCGAGCAAATCGCTCATACTGTTGCCACACCCGGTGAACTCGAGGACGAGCTACGGCATTTGATTGCGGTTTTGCGGTCGTAACCTTGCTCCCAATCTTCTGCATTAATTATGGAGATGATCAAAGATCGCGCCGGCCAGGCAACGGACGCCGGCACCAGGCTCTGCGACAGGTGCGGAGCGACAATCTTCGCAGACGGCCCGTCTGGATATTGCCCCGCATGTCTTTTGGAAACCGGTCTCAATTTACTCGAAGGTGATCAGCCACGCGAGCCAATCCTGGGTGAGTTCGGCGACTACCAATTGCTGGAGGAAATCGGGCGTGGCGGGCAGGGCGTAGTCTACCGCGCACGCCAGAAAAGCCTGAACCGGATCGTCGCTCTGAAGGTAATCGCGCTGGGACATTGGGCGACCGAAACGCACTTGAAACGCTTTCGGCGCGAGGCCGAAGCCGCCGCCAGCCTGGAGCATCCGTGCATCGTTCCGATCTACGAGATCGGCGAACGCGACGGCGCGTGCTACTTCAGCATGAAGTTCGAGGAGGGCGGTCAACTCGATCAACTCGTCCGAGGCGAACGAGTCTCGTTACGGCGCGCGGCGGAGATTATCGCGAGCCTAGCGCGCACCGTGCAGTACGCCCATGAGCGCGGCATTCTACACCGCGACATCAAGCCTGGGAATATCCTGCTCGACGTCCACGGCGAGCCACACCTGGCCGACTTCGGCCTGGCGCGCCTGGTTGAAACTGAGAGCACGGTAACGCGCACACTGGAAGTCTTGGGAACGCCGAGCTACATCGCCCCTGAACAGGCTGCTGGAAAAACTGCGCAGCTCACGAGCGCCACTGACGTTTATGGATTGGGGGCGGTTTTTTATCAATTGCTCACCGGTCATCCTCCCTTTGCTGGCGGCACTACCTACGAAACCATCCGGCTGGTTTTGGAAACCGAGGCGCGAAATCCGCGCCTTTGGAATCCGAAGGTGGATCGCGACCTGGCGACGATCTGCCTCAAATGCATGGAGAAGGATCCGGAGCGGCGTTATCCGTCTGCTCTTGCTTTGGCGGAAGATCTCGAACGCTGGTTGCGGCATGAGCCAATTCTGGCTCGCCGCACTGGAGTCATCGCCCGCGGACGGAAATGGGTGCGACGTAATCCGACCAGCGCGCTCCTGGCAGCGTCTCTTGTCGCTCTGGCCGCGGCCGCGAGCTGGATTGTTTGGAAAAGTGAATTTATCTGGCCATCGGTAACCACTGGAATCGCAGTCTTGCCGTTTGAAAACCTGAGTGATGAGAAAGAAAACGCGTTCTTTGCCGACGGCGTCCAGGACGACATCTTGATTAAACTGGCCAAAATTGCCGATCTGAAGGTGATCAGCCGCACGAGCGTGATGCAATACCGCGGCAAACAGAATCTGCGCCAGCTCAGCGATGCTCTGCGTGTCTCCCACGTGTTGGAGGGAACAGTGCGACGTTCTGGCGGGAAAGTACACGTAAATGCACAGCTGGTGGACACTCGCACCGACGCCGACGTTTGGGCGGAGGAATACGACCGGGATTTGAATGACGTGTTCGCAATTGAAGCGGAAGTAGCCCAATCCATCGCGAATCGACTTCGAGCGAGGGTTTCGGCTCGGGAAAAGGCGGCCATCGAAGAGCGCCCAACCAGGGACCTTGTTGCCTACGATCTTTATGTCCGCGCCACTCCTTTGATCGAGAGGGTCGGCTCCGGCGACCTGACCTATTGGACATGCGCAGAAAAGGACCTTCATCAAGCTATGGACCTGCTTAATCAGGCGATCGCCCGTGACCCTGGTTTCCTGTTCGCCTATTGCTGGCTGGCGAGAGCGCACGACACCCTCTACTTCCAGGGTATTGACCCTAGCTCTGGTCAATTGGACCTCGCGAACTCGGCAATAGATTCAGCCCTTCGGCTGGGACCGGACTCGGGCGAGGCGCATCTTGCGCTGGCTTTGCACCTCTATTGGGGATATTTCGATTACGACCACGCGCGCGCCGAACTGGCCATCGCGCGGCGCAGTTTGCCTAACAATCCGCGAGCTTTTGACCTCTCCGGATTGATTGACCGCCGGCAGGGACGTTGGCCAGAGGCTGTGCGGAATTTTGAGCGCGCGACTGAGTTGGATCCGCGCAACGTCCTTTGGCTGACCCACCTTGCAGCGACAGAGTGTTTTTTGCGCAATTATGAGCAAGCCAGCGACGTGATGGATCGCATCCTTGTCCTGAACCCAAATGACCTCAGCACGAAAAAGGATCGCGTTGGACTGGCCATCAGTTGGCGGGCTGATGTTCGACCATTGCGCGCCTTCCTTGAAAAGGTCTTAGCGGATGACCCTGCTCAGGCAGAAAATGACGCCTTGAAGGGTGCCCGCTTTTATGTCGCTCTGTTCGAACGTGACTTTGACGCTGCTGGTCGTGTTGCGGAGACGCTTCCCGAGAAAAATTCTGTCAACGGTGACTTTGAACATGGCCGCCCCTTTTACAAAGGCTTAGTTGCTCGCATGAGAGGAGACGCTGCCGGTGCCACTGCCGCGTTTACCGCCGCCCGGGCGCAGGAGGAGGCAGAGGCGCGTGCGCGGCCCAACTTCGCGCCGATACTTTCCGGCGTGGCGCTCGTCGACGCTGCCCTGGGTCGAAAGGAAGAGGCACTTCGCGAAGGACGGCGCGCGGTCGAACTCACGACCAGAGCAAAGGATTTGCTCACAGGTCCCGAGGTTGTAGCCAACCTTGCCGTGATCTACGCGTGGACCGGCGAACGCGACCTGGCTATCAAGCAGCTCGAAGTTGCCGCCAAACTTCCGAACGGTCCCGATTACGGCGACTTGCGTTTAGATCCGATATGGGATTCTCTTCGCGGCGATCCGCGTTTCGACAAAATCGTAGCTTCGCTGGCGCCGAGAGAGATAGCCGCCAGATAGGGCAGTCCTGATCCTTTTGGAGGGACTCGCCGCGGCGAGTCCACGCTTTCGCAGTCGCCCCCTTTTGACAAACCACGCTAGGTCGTAACGTCGCGCCGGATTTCCTGCAGTACATCTGTCGAGGGAGAAAATCTCTTTTGATGATGTGAAACAACAAACAAAAGGAAATTCAGATATGAAAAATCAGAACATTCGTTACACAAGGGCAATTCCCGGGCCACTAATCGGCCTGGCACTACTCTGCTTCGGGCTTTCGTCAGCGGCTCAGGCAGCCGGGCGACCTTCGATCGTAGGTCTCTGGAACGTCCATTATTTCCAAGGAACGACAGAGTTGTTCCAGACCTACGATCAATGGCACAGTGATGGACTGGAATTCGAGGTCAATTCTATTTACCCGGGCGCAGTCTGCCAGGGGACCTTCAAACAGACGTCCAGCGGCATCGTCCAGCTCTTCCACGTCGTTTATACGTTCGATGCGAGCGGCGTGTTCAACGGCCACATCGAAGAAACGCAAACAAATACCGTGAGCCAAGACGGCAAGACCTACGCGGGGACGTTCGATCAAAAATTTTACGACTTGAGTGGAAACTTTTTGTTTGAAGCCACCGGCACACAGACAGCCACGCGCCTTACGGTGCAAAAGTAATCGAGACGTTCGTCCTGCCGCAGGAGCCTCTGACTCGGGGCTCCTGCGTGCGTCCGGTCATCTCTCGCCTTCTAGGTCCCTCTGCGAAGAAGTGATTCGATGTGCGCCAAACACGGTGGACGCGAAACCTGTCCTGAGATCAAGGCGTCTCGGTTGGCTTCAGGGCGGAGAATTTTTTCCCCGTAACCTCGCGCCGGTTTTCCCGTAGTATACTGTTGAACGGACAGAAATGACCTCTGATGATGCCTTTCTTGCCGTTTTGAACAAAGTGACCAGAATATATCGAGGAACAACAACCAATGAATCCAAATACGATTAGGCGAAACCAGAGCAAGTGGGCGGCTATGACAAGGTGCCGGAATGCAAAGCGGCGAATCCTCTGTGCGACGATTATCGCGGTCTCGCTTTTCGCCGGCGAGCGTCTCGGACTGGCCACAACCTTCAACGTGACCGTGGCGCCGGGAAGTACCCTAACCTTTGACCCATTTACCGTTTCCATCCAACCGGGTGATACCGTCACGTGGACTTGGAAAGGCAGCGGGCATAGCGTTACCTCCGGCACACCGTCAACGCCAACCGGGGATTATGACTCCGGTGTCCACAATACGAATTTTATCTTCTCCCATACCTATTCGGGTTCGGGAACGTTTTTCTACTTTTGCTCGCCCCATGGCGCCTGCTGCGGCATGATCGGTCAGGTCGTGGTGGCGGGTGGGACGCCCACGCCAACCCCGACACCTACTCCCACGCCGGCCCAGCCGCTGAATATCTCCACTCGGATGGACGTGCGGACGGACGATCAAGTGCTCATCGGGGGTTTCATCATTGGTGGCAGTGATCCCAAAAAGGTCATATTGCGCGCCATCGGACCGTCGCTCGCCGGCTTCGGGATTGCCAATCCGCTGGCTGACCCGGTGCTGGAGTTGCACGGGAGCGACGGGTCATTGATCACGATGAACGATAACTGGAAGGACACACAACAAAGCGAGATCGAGGCGAGCGGGTTCCAGCCGCAGAACGACTTGGAATCAGCCATCATTTCGACGCTTGATCCCGGTAACTACACCGCGGTTGTGAGCGGAAAAGATGGTGGCACCGGAGTCGGCTTGGTTGAGGGCTATGACCTGGATGAAGCGGCCGATTCGCAGTTCGACAACATCAGTACGCGAGGTTTTGTCGAGACCGGCACCAATGTCATGATCGGAGGCTTCATTCTAGGTGGTGCAGATGGAGATGCCAGCGTCGTGGTTCGGGCCCTGGGGCCCTCGCTGACCGCATTCGGAGTCACTGGTGCGCTGGCCGATCCGACGCTCGAATTGCATGACGGAAACGGCGCGCTTGTCCAGAGCAACGACAACTGGAAGGACATGCAGCAAACCGAAATCGAAGCGACTGGCCTGCAGCCGACAAATGACATGGAGTCCGCGATCTTCCAGACGCTCGCGCCCGGTGCCTACACCGCAGTCGTCGCCGGGAAGGACGATCTCACTGGAGTGGCGCTGGTGGAAGTTTATCGATTGCCTTAACCGATTCCTATACGAAGTCGTTCTCGCAGAGAGCCTTGCCATCTTCTCAGCCCCGGCTGCATGAACGAGTTGGCCGGAGCCGCTACTCGGCGGGGTGAGAATCTAATCGAACTTTCGCTTGACGGTTGTTCCGTGAAGACGATACGATCTCCCTTGAACAGACGGACCTCACATGAGGTTCCAAGCCCGTTCGCTTTTGCTTATGCTCGCAACTCCCATATTTTGTACCAAGACCAAACAGCACAGACAGCTTTTCCGGCGCCTCGCTTGTGCCTGGCGGACTGGTATTCTCCGCCTTGCTCTTCCCCAGCTTTGTCGATGCCAAGACGGTCATGGTCACCGTTGGAATAGGCGGCAATCATGCTTTTTCGCCTGCAACCGTCGACATCGTCGCGGGCGACACTGTTGAGTGGACTTGGGACTCGAATACCCATAGCGTCACCTCGGGCACTTCGGGTGTGCCCGATGGTTTGTTCAATTCGGACGTTCAGAACAAGCCACATACATTTTCCTTTACTTTCAACTCTGCGGGGAGTTTCCCTTATTATTGCATTCCTCATTGGCCCTTGGGGATGGTTGGCACTGTCAACGTCACCGGGGGCACGCCAACCCCGACCCCAACTCCATCGCCGACCCCGTCTCCATCGCCGTCTCCATCGCCGTCTCCTAGCCCGTCACCAACTCCCACACCTCCCGCGCAGTCGCTCAACGTCTCTACCAGGTTGGACGTAGGAACCGGCGATAAGGTTTCCATCGGCGGAATCATTATCACACCGGGTAACGCGAAGAGAGTTCTGTTGCGCGCGATCGGACCGTCGCTCTCCAACTTCGGGATCGCCAATCCGCTGGCGGATCCAGTTCTGGAGTTGCACGCTCAAGACGGAATGCTTATCTCGAGCTAACGATAACTGGAACAGCCCTCCGGCACCTGACATCGAGGCGACGGGTCTGGCTCCTACCAACCCCCTGGAGTCTGCCATCATCGCGACTCTCGATCCCGGCCTTTACACCGCGATCGTTACCGGCAAGAATGGCGGGACCGGCGTCGGTCTGGTCGAGGCGTATGACTTGGATCAGAGCGCTACTTCTCAGCTGGGCAACCTCAGCACTCGCGGGTTTGTCGACACCGGTACTAATGTCATGATTGGCGGTTTCATCCTGGGTCCCGATGGGACGCTGAATGCCAATGTCCTCGTGCGCGCCATCGGACCTTCGCTCGCTGCGTTCGGCGTGACAGATGCGCTGGCCGATCCGGTTCTCGAATTGCACGACGCCAACGGAACGCTCATCACGAGCAATGATAACTGGAACAGCCCTCCGGCACCTGACATCGAGGCGACTGGCCTGGCACCGACCAACCCCTTGGAGTCTGCGATTCTTATGAGCCTTCTTCCCGGTGGCTACACCGCGATTGTGTCCGGGAGCGGAGGTTCCACGGGCGTGGCCTTGGTGGAAGTATACCGTTTGCCCTAGGTCGCCGGGACAAAGATGAAACAACGCCGCCAAGGCCGACGGGTTCTGTTCATAATCCTCATCGGCGCGGCGCTTCAATCGGTCGCCTCCGGGCAGACGCCTTACGGTCTCGATGCGCGGGCGCCTATCGGTCCTTATCTAAATAATACAATGCCCCCCTATGACGGGGCATTTCCGTTCCCGACCGTTCTTTCCACGACTGGCGCCTTCAGCGATGTCCCCAATGTGGTTCCAACCGAAGGATTAATTCCTTTTGCCGTCAATTCGCCACTCTGGTCCGATGGCGCTCTGAAGAGTCGCTGGATGGCTGTGCCCAATGATGGGCCCCCTTACGGTCCGGACGAGCAGATCGACTTCGCCCCGACCGGCGAATGGACTTTTCCCAATGGAACGGTCTTTGTGAAGGAGTTTGACCTGATCGTCAATGAACTGACGCAGGAGAGGAAGCGATTAGAGACACGCTTGCTAGTCCGCGATGAGAACGGAGCGGTTTACGGTGTGACCTATAAGTGGCGAGCGGATAACAGCGATGCCGACCTGCTGCCCGATGGTCTCGACGAAGACGTTCCGATTACCACCGCTACCGGTGAAACCCAAATCCAAACGTGGCATTATCCGAGTCGTGCGGAATGTCTCTTCTGTCACAATCCGCCGGCAAGTTATGTCCTCGGTCCAAAGACGCATCAGCTTAACGGAAACTTTACTTATCCTTCAACCGGTCGAACGGATAATCAGCTCCGCACCCTCAATCACCTCGGGATGCTCAATCCGAGCATAGACGAGACCGCGATTCCCACTTTTCTCCATTCCGTTGTTGTCACTGATGAGACCCAGCCAATTCAACTGCGGATGAGATCGTGGATCGATTCCAATTGCTCCCAGTGTCATCGCCCCACCGGTTACTGCCCCAGTTACGATGCCCGTTTTTACACTCCGCTGGAAGATCAGAATCTGATTGATACCTTTGTTAAGTTCCGTGACCTCGACGGCTCCGAAGTTTACCAGCGTGACAACGCTCTGGACGCGATAAAAATGCCGCCACTGGACAAGAATTTGGTCCACGAAGCTGCCATGACCGTGATGCGCCAGTGGATTGCCAGCCCGCTGGAAGTTCTTTCCGTAAACTTCTCTCAGGACAACAGCCATTTGCTGGTGCGGTTTAACAGCCACGTAGATCCGGCGACCGCCACCGTCGTGAGCAACTATTCACTCGATCAAAATCAGGTCATTACCGATGCGGCGATGGGCTCCGAGCCAGACACTGTGATTCTGACCTGCTCGCCCTTGGTCGAGAATGCGACCTACTTGCTTTCCACCAGGAATATCCAGGACACCGCTCCATCGGCGAACACCGTCTGGCTGAATCGAGCCGTACCGTTCGTGGCCCAGCTTGCGCCGCTCCCCACGGCCCACTGGCTGGCCAACCTCTCGACGCGAGTCGAGGTTGGTAGCGGGGACGACGCGGTGGTCGCGGGATTCATCACCCATGGTGGCCCGACGAAGCGGATGCTGATTCGCGCTCTGGGTTCCTCACTGACTTCGAGCGGAATCGCGAATGCACTCGCTGATCCTGTTCTTGAACTCTACGACAGCACTGGTGCTTTGCTCGCGACCAATGACAACTGGCAGGATAATGCCAACGAACAAGAAATCATCGATACCGGTCTTGCGCCGCAGTCGGCCAACGAATCCGTTATTTTGCTTCAAGTGCCTTCCGACGACGCTGGTGTCGCCTATACAGCCGTGCTGCGAGGGGTGGCTGATACGACCGGGGTCGGATTGTTGGAGGTCTATGACCTCGACTCAGGCATCGGCCCGAACATTCAAAACATTTCGACGCGGGGTCGTGTGGATGTAGGCGAGAATGTTTTGATCGGCGGCACGATTGTTCTCGGTTCGAACCCTCAGGATGTCATCGTCCGCGCGCTCGGCCCTTCGTTGCCGCTCAACGGCGTCCTGGCCGATCCGGTTCTCGAATTACACGACGAGAACGGCGTCCTGCTGCGCAGCAATGACAATTGGCGAACCGATCAGCAAGCCGAAATCGAGGCCACCATGCTTCAGCCGACCGACGATTCGGAGGCAGCGATTGTCGCAACGCTGATGCCTGCGCCCTACACCGCGATTGTCCGCGGCGCGAACGAGTCTAGCGGTGTCGCGCTCGTGGAAATCTACGCTCTGAATTAAAGATCCGGGAACGAGTCGGGAAAAGGATTCGTGACCGTGGCTAACCACCCGGCTACAGTGCCGCGCCTGCCATGGCAGCACTTCAACTATTACGCTCTGAATGCGCGCGACAAATCAGAGGATTAGTTGCGGTGCGTACCCTGTTCGTTAGGCAACGGCTGACGTTTGATGGCCCATTGGTCGCATTCGTCTTATTCGTCCTTGCCGCCATCGCCCGGGCGGAGCCCAAGACCCTCGCCCTCACTCACGTCACAGTTATCGACGGCACGGGCGCAGACCCGCAACCAGACCGTACCGTCGTCATTTCGGGGGATCGAATCGCCAGCATCACCCCATCGCCTCCGCCGGAGGGCGCGCGGGTGATCGATGGTCGCGGGAAATTTCTCATTCCGGGTTTGTGCGACATGCACGTGCACCTCGCTGGCGCGACCGCCGATCCGAAATGGAGCAAGACGACACTCCTCCCACTCCTGATTGCAAATGGCGTCACCACCGTGCGCGACATGGGCGGCGATCTCACCGCGTTGCAGACCTGGCGCAAGGAAATCGAGGCCGGAACTCTGATTGGTCCGCGCATTTACTGCCCGGGGCCGATGTTGGACGGCGGTAAATCAGATCCGCCTGCATTGCTTGCCATCTCTTCCCCTAACGAAGGCCGGGCCGCAGTGCGCGATCTGAAAGCGAAAGGTGCAGATTTCATCAAAGTGCTCTCACGTTTGGGCCGGGAGAGCTATTTCGCGGTCGCCGACGAATCGAAGAAGCAGGGAATAACATTTGTCGGCCACATTCCGAATGCGCTTCACGCGCGCGAGGTCTCGGACGCTGGGCAGAAAAGCATTGAGCACATTTTCTACAGCAACCTTACCTTTGATTGCTCCGCGCGTGAGGCGGAGTTGCGCAAGAAATCTGCCGAGGCAAGGGCGAAGCGCGACGATGCCGGAGCGGCTGCGGCTCGCGATGAAGCTAACGCCAGTTTCAGCCAGGAAAAAGCCGAAGCGCTTTGGCAGACACTGGTGCGCAACAAGACCTGGGTCGTGCCAACGTTGGTCGCAATTCACACCATTGCGCGAGAGCGAGAGTTGGCCAGGAGCGCGCCGGCTGGCCTTGCGTATCTCCCGCCGGCTCTGCGGAAAAGCTGGTCGCCTAACGAAATCGAGAAGCAGGTTTCTCCCAAAGTGGCCCAATGGTATCAGGCCCAATTCGAAAACGACATGAAGCTCGCGCGCGCCATGCATGCCGCCGGAGTGCAAATGATGGCCGGTTCCGATTCGCTCGACCCCTTCAATTTTCCGGGTCCAGGTTTGCATGAAGAATTGAAGTTACTGACCGAGGCTGGCTTCACGCCGCTGCTGGCGTTGCGGGCCGCGACTTCGAAGCCGGCAGAATTTTTTGACGCCACAGGAGCAGGCGGATGGGGGACAGTGCAATCCGAGAGAATCGCCGACCTCGTGTTGCTCGATGCGGATCCCCTCGTCGATATCGGGAACACCAGGAAGATCGCCGCCGTTATTCTCGGTGGAAAATTTTTAGCGCGGGACGATCTCGATCAGATGCTCAACAGGGCTCGTGCCGCCGCCGACCAGGCGAAATAGCGGTTGGCAAGAGTTCATGCGATCCAGCCGGTGCCCTGGTATTCCATGTAGGCGGCAGTCCTTTCCGTCGCGGGTCGGCCAAAGTAGCGCTCCACGACTCTCAGAGCCAAATCGATTCCCGCGGATAATCCACCAGCGGTCGAAATTTTCTCGCCCTCTACAAAACGGACACCGCGCTCCACTTTCACCTTCGGAAATTTGTTTTCCAACTGATCAAGAAAATCGTGATGTGTGGTCGCCGGTTTTCCGTCAAGCAAGCCGGCCTTCGCCAGTTGAAATGCGCCAGTGCAGACCGACATCGTGACGTCCGCCGTCTGCGATACTTTCCGTAACCATTCCCGCAACGCGTCGGAGCCTTGCTGGGCGGGGATGACAACGATCTTGCATTCGGGTGCGTTCGCGAATGTGTAATCGGGAACCAACTTCAGCCCGCCGCTTCCCTCGATCGTATCGGTTTTCTCCGAAACCGTGAAGAGCTGGAATGGCATTTGATCGCCGACCATCGTGTCTTGAAATACTTCCCATGGGCCAGCGAAGTCGATCACAGTCACGCCTTCTGAAATGGTTACTGCCACCGGGACGCGTCCACCAGGCGGTGGCTTCAACTTGGAATTTGGAATCGTTAGGCCTTTTGCCGCTTTTTTGCTTCCATCCTCGGCGGCGAGCAGTCCGCCCATTCCCGGAAGGGCGGACATTGTCGCGACCAACCCAGCTGCCTTGCCTAGAAAGCTTCTTCTTTTCATCATGATCTCCTTTGTTTTCGCTTCTTCGACTGGGAGGACACAGTGCGATTGTCTTGTTCGCCATCGGCGGCCCCGAATCGACGCCGGTACCTTCCCGGTGTGACCCGAAAACGATGTTGAAAGGCCCGCCGAAAGGCATCGGCACTCTTGAACCCGACGGAGGTGGCGATCGCGTCGATCGAAAGATTGGCTGCGACCAGGCGACGCCGCGCTTCATCCAGTCGATGGTCTTGGACGAAAACGCCCGGTGGCTGGCCAAAGGCGCTTTTGAAGCGCCGCACGAAATGCCGGGGCGAAAGGCAGGCCCGCCGCGCCAGAGCCCCAACGGAAAGATCGCGATTGGGATTGTTCGTGATCCAGCTGGCCAGTCCAGTTAGGCGATCAGTCGCCTCCGTCTGAAACTGAAGCGGCTCCGAATATTGTTCCTGTCCGCCAGAACGTTTGAGATAAACGACGAGTTCGCGCGCGACCGTCAGGGCAGCGGCGGGTCCGAGATCTTCTTCAATCAACGCCAGGGCCAGATCGATGCCCGCGGTCACCCCCGCGGAGGTGTAAAACTTGCCGTCTTTCATGAAAATGGCGTTGGGCTCAACCTTAAGTCGTGGAAAACGCCGGGCTGCATCGGCCGCGAAGCGCCAGTGTGTAGTCACCCGCCGGCCGTCGAGCAGGCCACTCGCGGCCAATCCGTAAATCCCGGTGCAAACCGAGACGATCCGCCGCGTCTGGGGCGCCCGCGTTTTGAGCCACGTGGCGACAAGACGATTCGCGTTCGGCCGGCGCAATCCGCTGCCGCCCGGGATCATAATTGTGTCGAGTTTGGGCGCGCTTTGCAGAGCAGTGTGGGGATGGAAAACAACTCCCGATTCAGCCACGAAACAACGCCGCGATAACCCGATCACCAGCACTTCGTAAGCATTGTTCGACGATCTGTTCGCTTCCTCGGACCGGGCGGTCGCGAAGGCTTCGGCCGGTCCAACCAGGTCAAGAGCGTTCAGTCCATCAAATCCGATAATCCCGACACGCAACGGCTTCACCAACTCAGCATAATCACCGAACTGGCACGGCACGATGACGTATTTCAGACAATTTCTGCCATTGAGCGCGTCGTTCGATTATGAATTTGCGGACGCAGGAATTGCCTAGGCTGGGTTGGCCATTTCGAGCAGCACATCCGCGTGGCAGGGCTGATTGAGCGGACACCAGCAGGCCAGATTCTTCCCCCGCAGACAGGCTCGCAGATCGTGCTCGTTAAATGCATCACGCGCGTACTGTCGATAAAGCGCGATCGACTTCTCGACCGTCAACTTTTCCCCACCGATCAACTCTGAGCCGACAACAAACGGATTTCCCCAGACGCTCGGTCGCCCGACGTAAACCGTGTTAGCCGGCATCTTCCAATTCTTCGTTCGGCGTCGCACCACGCGGTGGGGTTTGCTCCGTTTCGGCTGCACGCCGAAATCTCGCCGCCTTCGCACGCGTCTGCAATGATTCGCGGAGGTTGTTGGCGAATGAGGAGGTTACACCCAGAGCGTCCGATCAAACGTGCGATATTGAATTGCTTCGCTGACGTGCTCGGGCGCGATTGCTTCGGCTCCGTCGAGATCGGCAATCGTGCGCGAAACTTTCAAGATCCGATCGTAGGCCCGTGCGCTCAGGTTAAGCTCGGTCATGGCGACGCGGATTAGCTCCTGTGATTCGTTACTCAACCTGCAGTGCGCTTTGATGGCGCGCGGTGTCATGCGCGCATTGCACGTAATCTTTTTGTCGGCGCGGAATCGCCCCCGCTGTCGTTCGCGCGCTCGGCCAACGCGCTCCCGAATGGCAGCCGAATGTTCCTCCGGCCGGTCGCTCGAGATGTCGCGATAGGCTACCGCGGGCACTTCGATGTGGAGATCGATGCGATCGAGCAACGGACCTGAAATGCGTTGCCGATACCGTTGCACCTGTATCGGACTGCAACGGCATTCTCGTTTGAGATCGCCGAAGTATCCACAAGGGCAGGGGTTCATCGCCGCCACGAGCATGAACTCGGACGGAAAAGTGATCGTGCCAGCCGCGCGCGAGATCGTTACCCGACCATCTTCGAGCGGCTGGCGCAGCACTTCGAGCGTCGAGCGTCTGAATTCCGGCAGCTCATCGAGAAAGAGGACGCCATTGTGAGCCAGGCTCACTTCCCCGGGCGCAGGAATGGCCGAGCCGCCTAACAATCCCACGTCCGAGATAGTGTGGTGCGGAGAACGGAACGGGCGCGTCGCGACAAAAGAGCGCTCAGCTGTGAGCAGGCCCGCGATACTGTGGATTTTCGTCGTCTCGATCGCCTCCTCCAGCGCCATTGGCGGAATGATGGTGGCGATCCGTTTGGAGAGCATCGATTTGCCCGAGCCCGGCGGGCCGATCATGAGAATGTTGTGACCGCCAGCGACCGCGACTTCGACCGCCCGTTTCACGTGGCCCTGCCCTTTGACGTCGGCGAAATCGACGTCGTAGTTTTGGTGCGTTGCGAAGAACTCACTGAGATCGCCGCGTACCGGTTGCAATTCGGTCTCGCCCCTAACGAACTGATAGGTTTCCCGCAAATTTTGCACACCAAGGATATCGATGCCCTCCACCATCGCGGCTTCGCGCGCGTTTGCCATTGGCACGATGATCGCCCGCTTGCCACGTCGCCGCGCCTCGAGCGCGACTGGCAACACCCCCTTGACCGCGCGCACTGCGCCATTGAGCGCGAGCTCCCCGACAAAACTGAAACTGTCGAACGGGTTGCCCTCAATTTCTTCCGCGGCCGCGATCATGCCGAGTGCGATCGGCAGGTCGAAGCTCGGACCTTCCTTTTTGATATCGGCCGGCGCGAGATTGATCGTGGTGCGCCCGCGCGGCCAAAAATAACCGCTGTTGCCGATCGCGGTCGTAACCCGGTCGCGGCTTTCCTTTACCGCCGCATCCGGCAATCCCACGATCACGATGTTAGGATTGCCGTTGGCGGCGTTAACCTCGATCTCGACTTCGTAAGCATCGACACCGAAGACGGCGGCGGAGTAGATCCGGGAGAGCACGACGCGAGATTGGCAGAAGATTTTGCCGAAGTCCAAGCCTGCGTCCGAGGTTTTTTGGCGATTTGGAGACGCGCTACTCAGCCCGTCACTGATCAGCCGGGCATCATCATGCCGGACAATTAAACCAGAATCAGTTGGATCCCGAGCCGTTCGACTGCCGTGCGTGCGCTCGCCGGGAACTTCTCGTCTGAGATCAAGGCGTCGATTTCCTCCAGCTGCGCGACCTTGATGAAACCGGTGTGATCCCATTTTGACGAGTCGGCGAGCAGGAAAACCTGCCTGGCGGCCTTGATCATGGCGCGCTTCACTTGCGCGATTTCAAGCGTGGTGTCGGTCAATCCGCTCTCCAGATCGAGGGCTTGCGTGCCGAGGAAGACCTTCTGCACGGCCAGATTGGCCAGCGTCTGTTCGGCAAGCGGGCCGACTGTGCTTGATGCCTCGCGGCTCAAGGTCCCACCGAGAAAGATGACCTGCGCCTCGGCCGCCGCGCCGATCGTTAGGGCGACGTTTAGTGCGTTGGTTACCACCGTCAGTGGGATGATTCCGGCGAGATGGGAGGCCATTTCGACCACTGTCGTCCCGGCATCCATGATGATGGTGTCGCCTGCCGCGACGAGTTGCGCGGCCGCTTTGCCGATACGCTGCTTTGCTTCCAGATTGAGCGTGGCGCGTTCGTTAAGGCCGAGAAGACTCTTAAGCTGTCGCGGAGCGGGGGCGGCGATGGCGCCGCCGCGATCGCGCAGAAGCGCGCCGGTCTTCTCCAGTTTGGCCAAATCGTTTCGGATCGTGACCGTCGAGACCCCGAATGTTTGCGCCAGGCTGGTGACGTGAGCGGACCCATCAGTCCGCACCAGATCAAGAATTTGATTCCGGCGATGCCGGGTCATGGGGGCTTTTGAGGAAATGGTCCGACGTTTGAGATTGCTTCGTTTACTTACGTTTGCTTTCACAACTGTTAGTAATTGCACCATTAATCGCAGTCAAATTCCCTATGAGAAATTATTTTGAATTATTTTGTTGACGTTGTCAGAACTTTCATTAGTCTTCGAAAGACTTCGTAATTTTTCTATCAATATGAAACGACTTGTTGCTGTTACTGCCTGTCCAACCGGAATCGCCCACACCCTCATGGCCGCGGAGGCACTGAAACGAGCTGCCGCCACCATGGGCCACGAAATCAGGGTCGAAACGCAGGGCTCGCTTGGGACGAAAGAGCCGCTGACCGATCGCGAAATCGCCGCGGCTGATGTCGTTCTCCTCGCAGCGGATATCCACGTCGCCATGGCGCGTTTTGCCGGCAAGCCGATTCATTCGGTTAGCACCGCTGAGGCAATCCGGAACAGCAAGGCCGTGATACAGGCCGCGCTGGCCCTGGCTCCCGAGGACAGCATCACTTTTATTCACCCGGCTGAGCCGGTCGCGACGATACCTCCGGAAACACCCGCCGTCGCTACACCTGCGATCGAGTCGTTAGGCGGAAAGCGTCTCGTCGGCATCACTTCGTGTCCGACAGGCATCGCACACACCTTCATGGCTGCAGAAGCACTGCAAAAAGCAGCCAAGGCGCTCGGCCACACGATTAAGGTCGAAACGCAAGGTTCAGTCGGGGCCAAGAATCAACTCACACCCGAAGAGATCGCCGCGGCCGACGCGGTTGTAATCGCGGCCGACACGAAGGTGGATACCTCGCGGTTTGCCGGCAAGCCGCTCTATTCCACCAGCACGAAGCAAGCGATGCACAGCGGTAAGGATGTCATCGCCGCCGCGCTTGCCCAGCCGGTCACCGGGGCGGCGATGTCACTCGCAGAATCGGTTGAGCATGCGAAAGCCGAGCGCTCCCGGGCGCGCACCGGACCCTACAAACATCTCATGACTGGCGTGTCCTACATGTTACCGGTCGTGATCGCAGGCGGTCTCGCGATCGCGCTCGCCTTTGCCATCGGTGGCATTTACGCGGGTGATCAAAAGGGCACGCTGGCCGCCGCCCTCAGCCTGATCGGCGGCGGCACCGCATTTCACTTGTTCGTTGCCGTGCTCTCCGGCTTCATCGCCTTCTCGATCGCAGATCGGCCGGGCATTGCGCCGGGGCTTGTCGGCGGCATGCTCGCACAAACGTTAGGCGCGGGATTTCTTGGCGGAATCGTTTCCGGTTTTCTCGCCGGCTACCTGACGAAATTCCTCGCCGACAAAATCAAATTGCCTTCCACGCTCGAGGGCTTGAAGCCGGTCCTGATCCTGCCGTTTCTCTCCACGATCGCGGTCGGGTTGCTCATGATCTACGTCATCGCCCCGCCGGTGCAGGCGCTTAACTCGGCCATGAATACCTGGCTCAACGGCATGCGCGGCGCAAACGCGATCTATCTCGGCCTCATCCTCGGTGCGATGATGGCGTTCGACATGGGCGGACCGGTCAACAAGGCCGCCTACACCTTCGCGGTTGGTTTGCTCGCGAGTAAGATTTACACGCCGATGGCTGCGGTGATCGCCGCCGGCATGACGCCGCCACTTGGCCTTGCGCTGGCTACGATTCTGTTCAAGAACCGCTTCGATCTCGAGGAACGTGAAGCAGGCGGACCGGCGTTCGTTCTCGGCTTGTCGTTCATCACTGAGGGCGCGATTCCATTCGCGGCCAAGGATCCGCTCCACGTCATTCCGGCAACCATGCTGGGGTCGGCCGTGGCCGGTGCGATCTCAATGAGTGCCGGCGCGCAGTTTCTCGTTCCTCACGGCGGAATTTTCGCCGCGCTTATTCCCGGCGCGGTCACGAACCTCGGATCGTATCTCGGCGCCATCGTGGCCGGCACCCTTGTCACGACCAGTGCGCTCTTTTTTCTCAAACGACCGCTCACAGAAGTTACCCAGCCCGCTGTCGCGGTCGCTTCCTAACTTAACCGGAGACCTTCACTCATGATCAAACTCTTACCGCAACACATCCGCCTCGGCGTGCGAGCCAGGAACAAGGAAGAAGCCATCCGCGCCGCCGGCCAGGTGCTGGTCGAGTCCGGCCATATCGCGCCCGGATATGTCGAGAGCATGCTCGGCCGCGAGGGCCAGGCAAATACTTACCTCGGCAATGGCATCGCCATTCCGCACGGGATGCAGAAGGATCGCGAACTGATCCGTCAGACCGGCGTTTCGGTTGTGCAACTGCCCGACGGCGTCGAATGGAACGAAGGTCAGACCGTTCGCATCGTCGTCGGGATCGCAGCGAAATCCGACGAGCATCTCGGCATTCTTTCCGCCCTAACGGATGTGCTCGATGACGCGAAGACCTCGCGCCGGCTGGCCGAGACGAACGATCCGCAGGAAATAATCGCAGGCTTGAGCCGGCGAACCGAAGCTGAGATCTCGCCCGCTGAGAAATTGGCGAATGCGAAGGATGTGGAAGTAGTGATTCCCGGCTCGGCCGGGCTGCACGCGCGGCCCGCGACTTTCTTCGTCGATGTCGCGAACCAGTTTGAAGCGGAAATTTTCGTTCGCGCCAACGGCAAGCTGGCGAACGGAAAAGCAATGGCGTCGCTTCTCAAGCTTGGCGCTGCCGCCGGCTCGAAGTTGCAAATTCTGGCCAACGGCCCCGATGCCGATGCGGCTCTCACCGCCCTGAAAGCGGCGGTTGAGAGCGGCCTGGGCGACGAAGAAGAACCGGAAGCGGTCGTAGATGAGGTTGTCTGGGCGCCAGTTTCAAACACGCACTGGATCGGAGGGGTGAGCGCTTCGCCCGGAATCGCGATTGGGCGTCTACATCATTTCCAGTCAAGCCGCCTCGTCGTCGATGACAAACCCGAGGATGTGGAGACGGAAAAGCAAAAGCTAAAATACGCGCTCGAAGTCGGTCGCGAACAGCTCGTCGAAATCCACGACGCGGTGAAGTCGCGCTGCGGCCGCAACGAAGCCGCCATTTTTCGCGCACACCAGGCGTTTCTCACCGATGTCGATTTGTTCAGCGAAGTCTATGACCTGATTGAGGCCGGTCACAGCGCGGCCTGGTCCTGGCAGAAGGTGATCGATCATCGCGTCGCGGAAGTCGAGCAGGTCGCCAATGAGCGCCTCGCGGGTCGCGCCGCGGATCTTCACGACGTCGGTCAGCGTGTGCTCCGCCTCCTCACCGGCACCCAGCAGGGCGAAGTGCACTTGCCTAACGAGCCCGTGATCCTCGTGGCGGAAGATCTCACGCCTTCGGATTCCGCCCGGCTCGATCCGAAACGTATTCTCGGACTTTGCACCGCAGCGGGCGGCGCGACTTCGCACACCGCGATCATCGCTCGCTCGCTCGATATCCCGGCGATCGTCGGCGCGGGTGGAGCTGTGCTCGAGCAAGTGGCCGGCGGGCTTTGCATCCTCGATGGCAGCACCGGCCGGCTCTATGTCGCGCCGACCGAAGCGGATATTAAGTCGGCCGAAGAGTTTCGCGTGGATCTGCAGCGCCGGCGCGATGTGGAATTCGAAACACGCTACCAGCCCGCGATCATGACCGACGGCCACCGCGTCGAGATCGTCGCGAACATCGGCAAAGCTTCCGAAGCGGCGCGCGCAGTTGAAGCCGGCGCGGAGGGCGTGGGTCTGCTCCGAACCGAGTTTCTTTTTCTCGAGCGTGAAACCGCGCCTACCGAGGAAGAACAGTTTGTCGCCTATCGCACGATGACGACGGCGCTCAACGGCCTGCCGTTGATCATTCGCACTCTCGACATCGGCGGCGACAAAGTCGTGCCCTATCTCACCTTTCCGCACGAAGACAATCCGTTTCTCGGCGTGCGCGGCGTGCGCCTCTGCTTGCGCCATCCGGAGCTTTTTGTCCCGCAATTGCGCGCCATTTATCGCGCCTCCGTCACGGGGCCGGTAAAGATTATGTTCCCGATGATCACCTCGCTGGGGGATCTGCGCGCGGCGAAAAAAGTCGCAGAGCAAGTCCGGGCGGAACTTGATATTCCGCCGATCGAAATCGGCATCATGATTGAAGTGCCCTCGGCTGCGCTGATGGCCGCCGAGTTTGCGCAGGAAGTCGATTTCTTCTCCATCGGCACAAACGACCTCACGCAATACGTGCTTGCGATGGATCGGATGCATCCGGCGCTGGCGCGCGACGTCGATGGATTGCATCCGGTGGTGCTGCGCTTAATCGACCAGGTTGTGCGCGCCGCGACCGCGGCTGGGAAATGGGTCGGCGTTTGCGGCGGCGTCGCCGGGGAGCCGCGCGGCGCCATGATTCTCGCCGGGCTCGGTGTGACCGAATTAAGCATGAGCCTGCCGAGTATCGCGTCGATCAAGGCCCAGCTCCGCAACACGTCGCTCGCCAAGATCCAAGCTTATGCAAAGAAAGCGCTCGCCTGTCATTCGCCGGAGGAAGTCCGTGCTCTGCCGCTCCCTGCCTAACGAAATACCAGGATCAAGGATATGAACACCGGCTCCAGGAAATTCCACGTCGTTACCATCACGCTGAATGCCGCGATTGATCGCACGGTCACGATCTCCAACTTCACCGTCGGCGCAGTCAATCGCGTCGAGAATGTGCGCTCGAACCCGGGCGGGAAGGGTGTCAACGTCGCCTCCGCGCTCGCGGATAACGGACACGATGTGGCCGTGACGGGATTTCTCGGGCGCTCCAACGCGGGCGCATTCGAGGAATTGTTCAGCCAGAAAAGAATCGCCGACCATTTCGTCCGCATCGCTGGTCAGACCCGGATTGGAATCAAGGTCACCGATCCCATTCGGGTCGAGACAACCGACATCAATTTTCCCGGACCAGCGCCAAACGAGGCGGAGGTCCGCGTGCTCCTTTCGCAAATCGCAGTGCTCGACGCGGAGTGGTTCGTTGTCGCGGGCAGCCTGCCGCCGAGAGTCGATCCCGCAATTTATCGCGACATTATCAGGCACCTCCGTCGGCGCGGCACCAAGGTCCTGCTCGACACGAGCGGTCCTCCCTTCCCGCTCGCGCTCGAAGCTAAGCCGACGGCGATCAAGCCGAACATTCACGAGCTCGAGGAGTACATCGGTCGCTCTTTGCCGAACGAGAAGGATGTGATCGAGGCCGCGCGCGAACTGACCAGCCGCGGGATCGAGCTGGTCGTCGTCTCGATGGGCAAGCAGGGCGCGTGCTTTGTCACGCCTAACGAGGCTGTAGTCGCACGTCCGCCCGAGATCGAGGTGAAGAGCACGGTCGGCGCGGGGGACGCGATGGTAGCCGGGATTCTCTCCGGCCAGCTGCAGGATCTTCCCCTGCGCGAGTGCGCCCGGCTCGCCACCGCATTTTCGATCGACAGTCTCAGCCGCCTCGAAAGCGGGCTGAGTTCGCGCAGTGCCATCGAGCGCGCGATGCAGCAAGTCACCCTCGCCTAACGAAACAAACAATCGTCAATGAAGAAACTGATCATCCTCATCCTCTCCGGCACCAGCTGCGCGTTTGGCGCGGACAATTGGTCCGAAGGCAAGTTTGCCACCGGCGACTGGGGCGGCGAGCGAACCAAACTCTTCGACCAGGGGTTCGAGCCCTTCCTTTATTACACGAGTATTTTCTCCGGCAACCCGGTCGGCGGCTTTCGGCAGGGTGCGACCTACGTCGATGACTACTACTTCGGGGCCAACCTCGACTTCTCGAAGTTGATCGGCTGGACCGGCGCAAAATTCACCATCAGCGGAGTCAACCGCGACGGCCCGGGCCTGACCGAGAACTATATCCATAGCCGTTACGACGTGCAGCAGACGGTCGGCGGACAAACCATTTTCCTTTACCAGGTGTTCCTCGACCAACGGTTCTGGGACAATAAGGTGTCGCTCAAAATCGGCCGCTTCGGCGCCTCGGATGACTTCAATGGTGCGTCGACGATTTATAGCCGCTATTTGAACAACGGCGTCGACGGCGACATCCGCAATGTTCTCTTCGATACGCAATTCTCGGCCTATCCGTTCGCCACCTGGGCCGCCCGGCTGCGGGTCGAGCCGACCAAGGACACAAGCTTGCAGCTCGGCATTTTTCAGACCTGGCAAGACATCTTCAACCCCTCAAATCACGGGCTCAATTGGCGCATCCGCGGCAGCGACGGTGTTTTCATCATTGCCGAGTACCGGCTGGTCGCCGGAATTCTGGAAGCAGCCGGTCCAAACGACTGATGCGTCCGGCAAGGAGGGACGCACGACTGAGCTGAGAGGCTTGCCCGGGCATTATCACATCGGCGGATCGCTCTCGCCGTGGAACGGCTACACTGAGTTCGGCAGCGGTCGACAGGTTAGTAACTCCTACGGCTTCTATGTCCATGGCGACCAGATGGTTTATCAGGAACGCCCTGGTAGCGACGAGGGTCTGACCCTTTGGGCTGCTTCCGGCTATTACCCGCAAAGCAATATCTCGATTATCCCGTTCCAGGTGAACGTTGGAGCAATCTACACCGGGCTTTTGCCCGGGCGGCCTCACGACCAGACGATCGGTGGCTTGATTTACGGGAACTTCAGCCGCGATTACGCGCAGACGGTCAAGGATGCAGGCAACGGCGATCCGAATTATGAGATGGTGCTGGAAGGAGCTTATCGAGTCCAGTTGACGAAATTCTTCTGGGTCCAGCCTGACATCCAATGGGTCAACAGGCCGAACGGCACCGGCCGAATTCCTGATGCACTCGTCATCGGCGTGGAGACGGGGATTACGTTCTGACAGCGCCCGGGAATCGAGTTGGCGTCGTGCCTAACGAGACCGGGAACTATTTCCGCGGCGTTCTTCCTTCTTCGGCGTCATGCAGGTCTATCCAGGTTTGGATATCGTGGCGGTCGCCCCAGCCGAGAGCTTCCTTCGTCGCCTGCAGTTCCTCACTTCCGGCATCGCGCCAGCCGCGTTTGGCGAGAAACGCATTCCAGATCTCGATCTCCTCTTCGCTCGGTCGCCGGCCCCGGGCAAAGCACCATTCGAGGATTTCTTCGTCGGAACCACCCCGCAGTGTGCGCTCGGCCAGTTCATCGTAGCTTACTCCGAGAAACCTTGTGCAGCGTGAATCGAAAAAAGTAGGGTCTTCCGTCCCAATAAAATATCCCGGAGCCAGGCGACCCGCGGCATTCAATCGAATCTTGTCGAGCATCCGTGCGAAATAGATCAAACCTTTCGTTTCGCGGTAATCGCTACAGGGAGTCTGCATCCAGGAAGGTTCTGGGCGCGGTCCTGTGTGTCAACATCCGGATCGGTTAGCCGCTGCGACTCTGCGATATTTGAAAGGACATGCTTCCGCATGTCCCTCCGTTAGAGCCGGCTCAGCGCCTGATCCAGGACTTCGAGAATGAAATCGGCGTCCGCCCGATGAATGCACATCGGCGGGGAAAATCGGATCGTTTGTCCGTGCAAACCGCCTTTGCCTAACAACAAGCCGAGATCGCGGCAGGTCTCCAAAACCTGCGCGCACTCCGCTTTGGCTGGCTCTTTCGTCGCACGGTCCTGCACCAGTTCGATTCCAAGGAGCAGGCCTTTCCCGCGAACATCGCCAATCACGTTGTGCTTCTCTTTTAGATTTCGCAGTCCCAGGACGATGCGGTTGCCCATCTCGAGCGCGTTGGCCTGCAAACCCTCGCGCTCGATCACTTCCAGCACGGCCTTTCCCTGCGCGCAGACAACCGGATTGCCGCCGAAGGTGTTGAAGTGAATCCGCTGAGAAAGCGCCGCCGCGATCTTCGGGGTCGTCACGACCGCGCCTAACGGACAGCCGTTGCCGATCCCTTTCGCCATGCAGACGATGTCTGGAATGACGCCCTGCGTTTCAAAACCCCAGTAATGCGTGCCTGTGCGTCCGAAGCCCGCCTGCACTTCATCCGCGATGCAGACGCCACCAGCCGCGCGCACGTACTCGTAGGCCTGCTCCAGGTAACCGTCGGGAAAAACAATGCAGCCGCCAACTCCCTGGATCGACTCCGCGATGAAGCCCGCGATCTGACCCGGCGTCGCGTAGTCGATCAGGTTCTTTACATCAGCTGCATAGTTTTTCCCAGCGTCCGGATCATCGTGGCCCCACATGCCGCGGAAAGGATCGGGCGTGATCGAGTGATGGACGCCGAAACTGTGCGGCACATTGAACTTCCAGGTGTGATGCGCCGTCAGGCCCATGCCCGATGCGTTGCCACCGTGGTAGGCGTTGCGCAGCGCGATCATGTCGTAGTTGCCGGTGTAGGCGCGCGCCATGAGAAGCGCGAGATCGTTCGCCTCCGAGCCGGAGTTGACGAAATAGCAGACCTTCAGCTCGCCCGGCATCTTCGAGGCGAGCTTTTCTGCGTATTCCGCGATGTTCGGGTGCAGATAAATCGTGGTCGAATGCTGCAGCAACTCGTTCTGCTTTCGCGCCGCCTCGACCACATCGGGGTGGCAGTGACCAACGCTGATTGTCACGATCCCGCCCAATGCATCGAGATAACGCCGTCCGGTTTCGTCCCAGACGTATTGCATCTTTCCCTCCACGAGGGTGAGCGGTTTCTTGTAATAGAGAAAAATTCCGGGATTCAGGAATTCCCTGCGCAGGCGCAGAATCTCATCGGGCGACGGGCCGGTGTAGGCTCGCGGCTGGTGATCGAATGGTGGTAATTCAGGTGTTTGCATAGTCATTCCGAAGGCGATCGGGGGATTCCGTGGCGAAACCTTCAAGATCACTTCAACGGGATCCTTCGACTCCCTTCGCTTCGCTCAGGATGACATCATTTGCTGGCCCATGCGACCCTGTGATGCCGCAGAGCACGACGTAGAAAACCAAGGCGAGCGCGAAGCCGACGAACCAGGCATAACGATAAATGGAAAGGCAGACCGGCGCGACCGAACGCTGCGCTATCACCTTAATCTTGGCGAGGAATCCGGGAATGTCAGCCAGGACCGCCAAAATTGATTCGAATTGCCGTCCGACTCCCTGATTTGCTATACCACTGCTCATGAACTCGAAACTTCGTCCGCTTCTCGTCCTGTCCGTGGCCGGCTCCTTTCTGCTCGCTCGGTTTGCGTTTGCCCAGGAGGACCCGCTAAAGGACCCCGATCTTCAGGAGATGTTGAAGCAGGCGCAAGAGCTCCAGAAAGAGAGCGGCCCGGCCAAATCGCCCGCCAAGATGTCTGACTTGAAGAAGCAGGCGGACGAAATTCAGGCGCAGCAGAAGCAAGAGGAGGAGAAGGAAAAGGCCGCCCTGCAGAAACAGCTCGCCGCGCCCGGTCCGGTCGCCCTGCCCGACTGGACACCACCAACTCCGCAATTCCACGCCAGCGGTCCGGTGAGCAAGAAAATCGTCGATGACGAAGTCCGCGTCATTCAAACCGGCACCTCGCCCCTGAGCCCGAAGGAATTGGGCGATGCGTGGGAAGCGGCCGTGGCCGGCAAAGAGATCAATAACTCGCGCAACAACATCACCGTGAACGGTGCGCCCAGCGTCGTCCTTTTCCTCTCCACCCGTACCGACCCCCGGCAAGAGGTGGAAATGGAAGCTAAGCGCGAGGCCAGCGGCAAGATCACTGAAGTCAACATCTCCTCGCCCTTGCCCAAGCCCGAGGACACGGGCGACTGACGCCGGGTATCTCAGCGCCGTAACCGCGTGGTGCCGCTTTTTTTGCCGGCTGCCTCCAGATAATTCCAGGATCGGCAACCGCACCGCCCCACTCGCCGCCCAGCCATTGTGTGTCAGCGGGGATGCTTTCAAACAAATCGCTCCCTGCTGGAAAAGAATCATGTAACCCAGTGCCCGGTTTTGCGGTCGTAAACAACATGAGTTGCCGCAAGCAATTGCCTGGGAGCCGTGGCGTTCGTGGTGCTCAAAGACCGACTCGCCTCGCTGGTGGCAAGCCGCGGCAAAACGGCATTCCCATGTGGGCGGGCGTGCTGGATGCCGATCTGCTCCCTAGCGGCACAATCGGCCGTACGGAACGCTTGATCCTGGCAGCCGTGCGCATTTGGGAACTCAAGCGCGGTCTCCGAGACTAACTCCGCATCCCTGGGTCAGCACGCGTTGCGGCCAGATTTATTCTATTCAGTGGGTTTCCGACTCGGCCCGCTGCTCGATCTGCTCCACGCTTGGCGAAGACTTGCGAATCCAATCGCGGGCTCCCTCGATTTCCTGTTGCGCCGCGACCGTGACGGGAGACTCGATCTGTGCTCGCGCCACCATCTTGCGGCCGATCTTGACCGGTCTCGCTCGCTTAATGGAAAAGTCCCAGTGCCAGCCGAAGCGCAGGAGCGCGTAATACATCGTCTTGGCCTCAATAGCGCCGACTCCGCTGCACCGCATCGCATCATAAAACATCCGGTCGCACTCCGACGGCGGCCGATCTTGCCGGTCGTAGGAGACGTCGTGCAGGACGGATGCGTTGCGATATTTGCCCTCGAAGGGCCCGCCCATGAATGACCAGAGCGAGCGCGGAATCGACGCGCCATCAACGATCGACCCGGCGGGCGCAACCCAGACAACTCCATGCGGATCGGTGTAACGCAGTTCGCTCAGGAGCGTCATGCTGCGTCCGTCGGGGTTCCAGCCGCGTCACCGGGACACCCGTGTAATAGCCCCACGGATGCCCCTGCGTCGCCGCTTCGCGCCATGAGATGGGTGGGCGCGACCCACAGCCGGCAAGAAGACTCGCCGCCAAAAGCAAAGTGAAAAGCTGAATCCATTTCGTCATCCGGTTTTCGAGACGATTCGCAATTGTCCCTGAAGCGCAACTTCGCGAACGTCCCGGCTAACCACACTGGAGGGGTGGACGCCGTCTGTCTCTCAGATCCTGAAACGCGGATAGAGCCCCTCCCTTTGGAAAGACCGCTCCGCTGATTAATGGCGTCGCGAGATATTACAGCTGGCTGTAGCCGGGATGGGTTACCCCGGTCTGAGAACAAGGCGCCATGAGTATATGCCACTCCTGATGATTACGTGGCGGGAAGCTTCTTGGCAGTGTGCTAAGCTAGCGCCTTCATGACGGTCGCTGGCTCGCGTCCCGCACAAAATACGAACCCGCCGGCGGAGGCAGGACTCCTCGCGCGCGTCGCGCTCGCGTTGACCGCCTGGACCGAGCGATGGGTGCCCGATGCCTTCGTCTTCGCTCTCCTCGCTACCCTGATCGTGATCGTCGCCGGCGTCGCCTTCACGCCGTCGAGCCTCGCACAGGTAATCGACGCCTGGGGGAAAGGCTTGTGGGAGTTGATCCCATTCACGCTGCAGATGGCACTCATCATCATCACCGGGCACGTGCTCGCGACCTCGCAGCCGGTGGGACGAGTCATTCGCAGGGTGGCGGCATGGCCGACGACGCCGCGCAACGCTGTCGCGCTTGTGACGGTCTTTGCCATGGCGAGCTCATGGTTCAACTGGGGATTCAGCCTCATCTTCAGCGCCGTGCTCGCGCGAGAAATCGCGCGCCGCGTCGAGGGCGTGGACTACCGAGCGCTCGCCGCCGCCAGCTTCCTCGGTCTCGGCAGCATCTGGGCGCAAGGGTTGAGCGGATCGGCTGCCCTGCAAATGGCCACGCCGGGAGCGCTCCAGCCGCAGATCCGGGAGATCGTCGCGCGCAACGGTATGGTCGCGAGTGGGCTCATCCCATTTAGTCATACCATTTTTCTTTGGCAGAGCCTGTTGTCGGTGGTGATAGAGATCCTCGTCGTGACAACCGTGATGTGGCTGGTTACGCCACCGGCTGGGCGAGGAAAGACGGCAGCGTGATCTCGGCGTAATGCTCGGCAAGACGGAGATCGAACCGTCGGCGCCAATCGAAAAGCCGACTCCGGGCCAGTGGCTCGAACATTCCCCGATCCTCAATTGGATGATTGTCTTCATCGGCGGCACGTATCTCGTTCGCTACTTCATGCATGCTGGCGAGCCGCTGAGCGCGATTAACCTGAACATCGTCAACCTCACCTTTCTGCTCCTCGGTTTCTTGCTGCACAAGACTCCGGCGCGCCTGATGCATGCGGTCCAGGGCGCGACTCCCGCCGTGTGGGGTGTTATTCTCCAGTTCCCGTTCTACGCCGGCATTGCGGGTGTCATTACCTCGACCCACCTGAGTCAGCGGATCGCTCATATGTTCGTTAGTATCTCCACCGCGCATACCTTTCCGGCGATTGTCGCGACCTACTCGGCCGTGCTCGGCGTGTTTGTGCCGTCCGGTGGTTCGAAATGGGTGGTCGAAGCGCCCTATGTCATGGCCGCGGCGCACGAACTCAAAGTTCACCTGGGCTGGGTCGTGGCGTCCTACGACCTGGGAGAAGCGCTCGCGAATCTAGTACAGCCATTCTGGATGCTGCCGATCCTTGGACTTTTTCAGCTTCGCGCCCGCGACGTCATGGGCTACACCTTCATCGTCTTTCTCGTGCTCGTTCCCGTGGTGCTAGCTGCTCGTGACGATCCTTGGGGCGACCCTGTCCTATCCGCTGTAGCGAGAACGCGGTCCCGAAACTCGCGAACCGCAGACCGCAAGGTCGAAAATCGGTTTCCGCAACGGATACTTCGGCTGCGTATTTCGGAGGCCAGCTTTGCGACAAAATCAGCATGCGCAGAAGCCCGGGGCCCTGGCGCTCGCTTCCGATGTCGATGGTAAGTGCTGCCCCCTGACCTAACGCCATTCCGTGCCGTGCCCTCTTGTCGCCTCCGGCGGAGGGTGGCACCGCCTCGCCCCGATCTCTTGTTCTTTTCCTCATTTTCAGCATTGGGGTTTGGAGCTCGCGGTCGTACCGCTCTTTCTACAAGAACAACGGTGATGGACCCTTCACCGATGTCACCGACGGCGTCGGGTTAGGCGCGATCAACAATAATCGCGCCGCGGGCTGGGGAGATTTTGACAACGACGGCTACCTTGATCTCTATGTGGGATCGATGGGCCATTACCTCGGGCAACAATCGGTGCCGCTCCATTTCGGCTTGGGAAAAGTGACGGTCGTTGATCAAGTCGTGGTTACGTGGCCGAGCGGAATGGTTCAGACCCTGGTGAATGTGCCAGCCGACCAACAGCTTCTTGTCACCGAGGGAGAGTAAGGGCGGTTAAGGGAGTCGGCACACGCTCTGTGCCGACTGAGACTGGCCTTTATCTACAGATCTGCCCAAACGTAGCCGTCCGAACCCAGACTTCCGTCCGACTCGTAAACGATACGGGGCCAGGCATGTGACATTTAAGATGCCTTTTCGGCCGACTCAATGACTTGGTCCATTCGACGGGTCTTTCGTCGAAGCGGTGACGGGCGTAGCCGACGCTGACCTCCCCCTGAGGCGAAAACGTCCCGGCACGCTTTCTGGGGAGATTCGTTGGTGAAAGCTACTTTTTTGCCGCGGTCCGCCTGAATAGCCGAAGACGAGAAGTCAGAGAGTTCCATCTGAGCCGCTTCTCATATTGCCTCCGGGCTCGGAGGTAATTTCGAAAGACAATCGTCCCGGCGACGAGCGGCTCTCGACCAATGACGAACACCGGTTCTCGGTTACGAATTCGCATAGGCCTAGAATTTACTATATTTGCCATAACTTTGGCAATACTTTTTTGTCGTCATCGAGAGCGCCGAAAAGAAGCAAGAATGGAATTGCAGCTCTCTGCGGAGGTCGAGTGAGGGACAAAAAGCAGACGGGGAGAAAAAGGGCTTCCTCTGAACGGTGCGAGCAGCTCTTATGTCCGCTTATGAAAGTGATTGCCCCGTTTGTAATTGCGCTCGGACTGCTTGCCTTCGCGTTGAGCGGCGGGGGTGCACAGAAGAAGGAAAAGCCAGTCGCAGCCGCGGCGCCGCAGAGTTCGGCGGTGTCGCCGATCTTCCTGAAGTACGGCGATTTCAAGTGGGACAAAATCCTGCCTGATCTGGGAGCCGATTCACCGGAGATCTGTATTCTCCACATCGATCCCACGACGCATGCGACGCAGCTCATGATCCGCACGCCGAGCGCAATCCATGTGCGCAAACATTGGCACAGTGCGAACGAAACTCACACCATGATCATCGGCACCGCGGCCTTCGCCTGTGACGGGAAGCGGATGGAACTTGGGCCGGGTTCGTTCAACTTCATGCCGGCCAGGATGGTCCACGAAGCATGGCTCCCGGCGGGATCGATCACGTTCATCACCGTCGATGCCGCGTGGGATCTCAACTGGGTGGAGGGGGCGCCGACCGCGGCGGACTTGATGAAATAGAAACTCGGCGAACTGATCAGCGCGGTCGTCGGAGATGTCCAAAGCGAAGCGCGCTCACGAGATTTTGTTTATTCAAGATTGTACACCTCAACCAAGCCGACCCCAGTTCCTCCGTCGGCGCCACTCGTGACCGCAGTGTAGGCACCAACCGGCAGATGCAGGATCGTTGCAGCTTCTGCATCGTCCGATGGCGCGATCTTGTCTTGTTCGAGATCGAAAGCGCTCGAATCATCCCGCCAATTGTCATTCGTGGCCAGGACGGACCCGTTCTCGTCGTAGACTGTGAAGCTTGGATCATTCAGAGGATCGCCTATACCCGCCGCGCTGAGCGAGGGCCCGAGCGACCGCACCACGACCGTTGAGCTATCGACCGACCCAACAATAAAGCCGGCAATGAGCAGATCGGAGCCGGTGCCGACGGTCCCGCGAGTGCTTATGTTTGCAAGGCTTGAATTGCTCGCGGGCGAAAGGTCATACACTTCAACCAGGCCGATGCCTGGCGTGGCATCTTTTCCCGTTACCACGGTGGTATACGCGCCGGGCTCCAGCGTAGTCCGGAGCGCGGCTTCAGCGGGATCGCTCGGGGCCAGCCCATCGGCGGCGATCTGGTCGACGTTTGCACCCGCCTGCCAGTTGTCGTTGGTCGCGAGCGCACGGCCAGCGGCATCATACAAGGTGATAACTGGATCGGCTAACGTTCCCGAAAGACCGGCGTTTCCCAAAGAGGGGCCGAGAGCACGCAGCACGACCGTCTTAGGATCGGAGCCGGAGACGATAAATCCACCGATAAGAGCGCCTTGATCAGGACCCACGAGACCGCGGGTGGATAGGTTGAGCGATTGCGGCCCGATCGCCGGGAAGGCGGTGCTTTCAAGGTGAAGCGGCACGGCGTTGAAAACCTCCAGGCATCCAGCGGTTGGGTATTGGTAGTCGAAGACTTTTTGACCGGTGGCATCCAAACCGACAAGGCGAGCGTGAAGAATCTGATCCCCGACAACGTAGGCGTAATCCACGAGGTAATTCAACGGTAAGTCTTCATAGACACTTCCGCAGTAGGGGCTGTCAACACTCCCGTCCATCGGGTAGTTCCAGACCTCTGTCGCCGTCATCGTATTCAAGTCGATGTGGTACTTCCGCGGGCTGGTGTAGGTGCGAATCGCTCCCGGCGGCTGCTGGAAAAGACTGTTCAGCCCGTTATCCAACACAAGGATGTCCTGGTCGTAAGTGATGGAAACCGCATGCTGACCGATCGGTGGCAAGCTACCGGGCGCAAGATTCAGGGCGTATTGGTTTGAAGCGAAGGAAAATAGTACCAGAGTTTCTCATGATCGCCCAAGATCCATTTGATTGCGCCGGTCGTGTAATCGATGCAAATGAGGAAGTTCTCCCGACTTGAGACAATCAGGGAGTCGTCGGCGCGATTGTACGTCACAGCATTGCTGTGGAACCAATCATTCGGCGAGCCGTAAACGAACTCCGCAGGGTCATTTCCTCCGGCGATCATGGCCGCGGATAGGATGTCAGCCATGTTCCAGGTCTTGAGGAGCTTCCCTTCCGTGTCGATCTCCATGATGATCGACTCGAGGTAAGAATTTGTGTCGGCCTCAAAGAGGAGCCCGAATTTGCCGCGGTCCACATTGTGGTGGAATTCATTCACGCCGGCACTGGCATAATCTCCGAGCAGGCTCACGGTCCCATCGAGATCGTTGCGATAGAGAAGCGACCCATTGGCGATGTAGATTGAATTTTCAAAGAAAGCCAAACTGAAAAACTTCAAACCAGCTGTCCCGACCCAGCGCAGGGCGCCGTCGGTATCGATGATTGCGGGGGAGTAGGTGCTGCAGGCTCCCTTGAGCAGGATGTAATCGTAGCTCAGGGAATTATCTTTCGCCTTGGCTTGTAAGATGGTCGGATTTTTGTAGCCACAAGGGTCATTAAAGGTTGTGGTTGTAATTGTTGTGCTGTCCTGCTTGGACGAGCCGTCATTGAAAAAGTAGGTCAGGGTGACGGTGTTAGGGTAGCTGTCGTAAAGGCCGTAAACGGGAAGAAAAATCGTGCCCGTTCCGATATCGCCGCGCTCCGCAAGGTAACTGCTGGAGTACGTGGCCGACAAAGGCCGGGTAGAAGACTCGGATTTGGGAGCAATCGCAAATTGGATGCTCTTGATCGAGGCGGTGTCGCTTACGCTGAGTGTCAGTTGGCTAAGAAACGGGGTCGCGCCCGCGATTTGGCGATCAATCGTGATAGTGGTGTCGTCGGCTTGAGTCGCGAGAGCAACGCGGCAAAAGCAAATCAGGATTGTCGCCAGGAACAGGTCTTTCATAAGCGCGTAAGCCTAGGAAGGTGCCAAACTAACCGTCTATTTCCAACCAAACCTTTCGTTCTTCCCGGTTTTGGGTGGGCGGCCGAGGAAAATCGGCTGGAGTAAGAGGCGGCGGCGCGGGCTGCCCGTTGCCACGAAAGGCCTTGACCACCTCGGGCTTAGAGCTCGCACATTTGTGCAGATTTTTCGCTGGCGTTCGGAGCGTTTCGGGGGAGTGTTCCCTCATGAACAAATGCGCGCTGCAGGCCGTGGCGGCAATTCTCGGTGTTTCCTTTTCGTTGTCGGCCCAGGAGCTGAGGCTCCCGAGCCCGATCCAACCTGCGAGTTTCACCCTCAGCCAAGTAAGCCCGAAAGAGATGGTGGAAGGTCGTGTTGCTTTGAAGGGAATGGGCTCTTTCCGCACGTTGAACGACGCGTGGTATGGCTCTGGGCCGTTAACGCTGGTTGATGGCCGCCTTTTTTCTTTCCCGAGTGCTTTTGGTTGGGTGGAAGCGGCGCCGAGTGATTTTTTGCCGGCCTTTACCACGGGGGCACTCCCACGAGCCACTCCGGTGACGATGCTGGAGGGCGACACCGACAGCAAGGTGATGGATCTGCCGCGCAAGTTTGAATATGTCGGCGGCGAAGTGAGCGTGTTCTACGGGAGGTCGACCGGCAAATTCAAGAGCGAGGTGGAGCAAGGGTCGATCTTGGGCGAGGTGGTCAATGGTAACACTCACATCATAGTGGGCGGGTTCTACGGGCATTCGAGCGGGCATGTTCCGCGCCCCATTGGGTGGTAGCTGGGCCGGACCGCGGATCGAGCGTTATAGCTCGATGGAATCGGATAAATCAAACGCGAAAGCGGCAACCTGGAATGTTGCTTGTCGTTGATCGTTTACCGCTTCGGCTCTTCCTTTTTCTCTGGCATCACCGTGGCCTGCCAGGCGACCGCCTGCCATTTGCCATCCCGCTTGAGGAAGGTGCCGGTGTTTAGGTAGTTGTTGATCGTTTTCTTTCCGGCCTTGTCCGTCGTTCCGACGAGACGGAAGGCGACTATGGCGGTGTCCCCGTATTGCTGGATGCGGATGTCTTCCGCGGTGAAAACGGTGCTTTCGTCGCCCGGCTTGGGCGGACCTTCCTCGCGCACTTCTTTCATGATGTCCGCCTTGCCGATCCGGCGACCGGCCGAGGCGGTGTAAATCAGGTCGTCCGCCCAAAAGCGTTCGTGCATCGCCGCGTCGTTACGACCGGCGCCCGCCAGAAAGTCTTGCAGCAGTTTGGTTAGCTCCGGTGCGTCCGGAGCGGTCTGCGCACTCAGTCCGGCGCTGAGCGAAAGCAGCAGCGTGGCGGTGAGAAGAATTCGTTTCATTGATTTATTTCCCTCATGGGTTGGATGCATCTAATCTGGCCGGTGTGCCGAGGTTTATCATCGCGAAACAAGTCGGCTAGGAATGGTCGCTTGTCGCTTGGGTTTATGCGTTCGCCTGGTTTTTCGTAAAGATCGCATCAAGTTGATCGCTTACCGCATTTTTCAACCTACAACATCGGTCGTTCCGCCCAGACCTTGATGGACATTCCTTCTTCAGCCGCGACGGCGGTGCTGGCGATTTTCGTGCTGACTTATTTCGGCATCGCGCTCGGGCATGTGCCGGGACTGAAACTCAATCGCACCGGCATCGCGCTCCTTGGCGCGATCGCAATCATCATCTTTTCCGGGATGTCGACGACGAACGTCGTGGATCTCATCAACTGGCCGACGATTCTGCTTTTGTTCGCCTTTTTCGTGATCTCAGCGCAACTGCGGCTTTCCGGTTTTTTCGGCCGAGTGGCCAACGCAATTGCCTCCCGACTCGATAACCCTGCGCGCTTTCTTCTCAGCCTCATGCTCGTGACGGCGGGACTCTCGGCGTTTCTGAATCACGACATCGTTTGCTTTGTCTTCGCGCCGGTCGTGACGAGCGCGCTGCTCCGGCGGCGGATCAATCCCGTTCCGTTTCTCATCGCGCTCGCGATCGCGAGCAATATCGGCGCGGCCGCCACCTTCGTTGGCAATCCGCAGAATATGTTAATCGCGGAGGTCGGCGCCCTCAACTTTGGGCCATATGTCCTTTGGTGCATCGCGCCGGTCTTGTTCGCTCTCGCTTGCGCTTACGCGCTTATCTGGCTGATGTCCCGACACCACCTGACGTGCTCAGTCCCAGTGCCGGACGATGGGCGGGATGACGCGCAGCCTTTTAACCTTCATCATACGATCAAGGGGCTGGTCATCCTGGTGTTGGTCATCGCCTTCTTCTTCACCCGGATCCCGAAGGAAATTACCGCCCTGACGGCGGCCGCGATTCATCTCGCGAGCCCGAAGTTTCGGACGGAAGACATCCTCAAACTGGTCGACTGGTCGATCCTGGTTTTGTTCATGGGGCTGTTCGTTGTCACGGGAGCATTTCAAGCCACGGGCTATGGCGACCACGCGGTGCAATGGCTGGCGCACGCAGGGTTGAATCTTCAATCGCCCTCCATCCTGGCCCTGGTTACCGCGGCGCTTTCCAACTTGATCAATAACGCCGCGGCCGTCTTGCTCCTCGTGAAGGTCGTCGACGTCGCCAATCCGACGACGGCTTACGTGCTGGCTTTGGCCAACAGCTTTGGCGGCAGCCTCATCATCATCGGCAGCGTCTCTAACATCATCGTCGTGCAACAAGCGCGCGAATTAGGGGTCAACATTTCCTTTCGTGATTTCGCCCGCCTCGGCGTGCCCGTGACCATGGCAGCGATCGCGGGCCTCTTGCTTTGGGTCAGACTAATGAGTTGAAATTGCCTGACGTGCTAGGGTTCAAAACAACCCACCACTGCCCCCGCAGCGGAAAACTCGCGTTCGAAGCATCACGCGGCGGCCGTTACGGGGAACTACTTTGGCCCGTCCGGTCGTGTTCGCAGCCGCCGGCGTACTTCGCGGCGGGCCAGCCACAGGCAAAGGAGGGCAAAGGCAATCATCACCACGCCCCAGATGAGATTGATGTTGATGCCTAACGAACGGGTGTCTGCGGCCGGCGTGGCGCGCAAGCCGGCGATAACGAGGAGAATGCCGAGGGTGGCGAAAAGCCATCCTAATGGACGTCGCAGATCGAAGAAGCTCATGCGGGTTACCAGAAGATGATGTTTAGGATCAAAGCCATGAAAAGGACCAGCGCGCCCAGAGCGGCCGGACGTTTATACCAGACGACGTCATGCTCGGTAATGCGCGGGGTAAGGGATGAGACGAGGCCTGTGAGCTGGGCATCGGATTTCTGTTGTCGTGTCACCAACGAAATGAGGATTGTGACCACGAAGCAGGTCGTCCAGGCGAAGATGGCGGTCCAGAAATTCTGCGCCATCTCGCTCGGATAGACATGCAGAACGTGGCCGAGCCAGCCGCCCTTAGCCAGGGTCATCGCGCCATGCGGTTGAGTGAGTCCGTGATGAAAGGCCGCGGCAAGTATGCCGCTGAGGAGGCCGAAGAAGGCGGCGTGCCCGGTCGTACGCCGCCAGAACATGCCGAGCAGAAATGTGGCGAAGAGCGGCGCGTTGACGAAAGCGAAGACGAGCTGAAGCAGGTCCATGATATTATTGAAGTGGGCCGCGAAATAAGCGGCCGCCACGCTGACCGCGATGCCGACGACGGTCGCCGCGCGGCCCATCCAAAGAAGCGCGGAGTCCGTCGCCTTCGGCCGCAGATAGGCCTGGTAGATGTCGTAAGTCCAGACGGTGTTGAAAGCCGTCACGTTGCCCGCCATTCCGGACATGAACGACGCCATTAAAGCGGTCAGTCCGAGACCGAGGATCCCGGAGGGAAAGTAATGGCCGAGCATCATCGGGATGACGAGGTCATAGTTAGGGGAACCGTCCGGTTTCGCGGGGAGGGAGAAGCCGCTCGCGCCGTGCTGCTGGGTGAGAGCGATGGCGATCATGCCGGGCAGAATAACGAGGAAAGGAAAGAACATTTTCGGGACGGCAGCGACGAGCGGGGTGCGGCGCGCCGCGGACATCGATTCTGCCGCCATCGCCCGCTGCATGACCAGAAAATCGGTACACCAATAACCGAACGAAAGCACGAAACCGAGACCCATGAGCATGGCGAACCATTGCACGCCCATTGGATTGTCCGAGGCGCTGCCCATGAATTTCCATGAATTGGTAAACGCGCCAGGCGCGAAGCCTTGCGCGGTCGAGACGGCCGCGAGACGTGTTTGCAATCCGCTCCAGCCGCCGACGTCGCGCAGCCCGAGAAAAACGAGGGGCGCAAAGCCGGCGACGATGAGGAAAAACTGCATCACTTCGTTGTAAATGGCAGAAGTGAGCCCGCCTAACGAAATGTAGAGCAGCACGATGATGGCAGAGAGCCAGACACTAAGGTTGAAGTCCCAGCCAAGGAGCAGATTCAAGAGCAGCGCCATCGCGTACATGGAGATGCCGGAGGAGAAGATTGTCATGGTCGCGAAGGTGACCGCGTTGAGCGCGCGGGTCTTTTCGTCGAAGCGCAGCTTCAAATACTCCGGCACGGAGCGCGCTTTCGATCCGTAATAAAAAGGCATCATGAAGACGGCCACGAAGACCATCGCCGGGATCGCACCAACCCAATAAAAGTGGCTCGTCATGATGCCATACTTGGCGCCCGAAGCGGCCATGCCGATGACCTCCTGCGCGCCGAGATTGGCCGAGAGAAATGCCAGGCCCGCGACCCAGGCGGGAATCAAGCGTCCGGAAAGAAAAAAATCCGTGCTTGTGCGCATATGGCGCTTCAAGACAAGACCGATCCCGAGAACGAAGGCGAAATAGATGATCAGAATGGCGCCGTCGATCAGACCAAGGTGAATGGGTTGCATCGAAATCAGGGCAGAGCGAATCGCAATCCTTGGCGCGGAATTCCCCAGAGCAGTGCCATCTCCGCGAATGTGAACGTTTCCGGCAGAACGCGCACGACTAAAGTTGGCGATCGGCGCAAGCCGACGGACCGGGTCAGGGCCGTGATTCCAGCGCGGTGATGACTTCGCCGGGGGCCCAGCCATTGCCGCGCCAGATTTTTGCGATCTTCTCGTCGCGATCGATCAGGGCGGTGGCGAGACTATGCGAGATCGTGCCCGCTTCTGGTTGGACCAGGATTGAAAAACTGCTCGTCAGGCTGTGAATTTCCGCCGGAGTGCCCGTCGCAAACGTCCAAATCGCCGGATCGGCTCCCGCGTGTTGGGCGTATTGCTTGAGGATTTCCGGGGTGTCGAATTCCGGATCGAACGAGATGCTGAGTAATCGTGTCGCGGCAAGAGCCTCGGACGAAGTCTGAATCGCTTTCTGTAGTGCCGCGAAATTCTGCGACATCCGGGGACAGAAGTTCGGAATGGGGCAGCGTGTGAAGACGAACGTTACGACGAGTGGATGACCGTGAAACGTTTCCAGCGTGACTGGTTTTCCGTCCTGGCCGATCAGATGAAAGGCAGGCATCGGGTCGCCTTCGTGAAGCCGCGGCTGGCCATCGGCGTTGGACGTTGGCGCAACCATTGGAGCGGGAGCGGTTAGATGCACTTGTCCGGCGTCTATCTTCTGGATCCGGTCAATCCAGGAATCCCGCTGGGTCACGTTTAACCGAAAGGAAATGGCGTCGCCGAGTTTCAAGCTGGCGATCTCTTTTTCGTCGCGGACTTCGAACGGCATCATCATCGACGGCATGAAACCGGGAATGTTTTCGTGCTGGACTTCGATCGTCTTGTGATCAGGCGGAAGCCGGCGAATCAAGCCACGCGCTTCGTAGCGATAAGTGGATCTCTCTGCTTGCTCTACCTTCTTTTCGCAGGCGGCGACGAGCAAGGCGGCGGCGAGAACCAGCGCAATTCCTGGTGCGGAAATCACAAGATTCGAGGAGTGACGGCAAGCTTGAACGATTTCCATTGATGCAACTTATGCCCAAAGAATCCACTACGAACCTTGATTTGGATCAAGGCCTAACCCCGCGCGCAATACCAAAATTTACCTTATGAGAAACAGATTCAGCATCCCACTCTCGATCATCGGTCTCGCTTGGAGCGTCCTCGCGTTTTCGGTCACCAGTTGCTCGCGCGCGCCGGAAGCACCGCCCAAAACCGTCGAGGTCAACGCCGACGATAAGATGAAATATGACTTGACCGCATTTGAGGTGACACCGGGCCAGAAGGTTTCCGTTATCTTCAAGAACGTCGGCACAACGCCGAAGTTTTCGATGGGGCACAATTTTGTCGTGCTCGATCGTTCCGTGAACGTCGGCAATGTCCAGATGTTTCTGGACAAGGCGTCGACGGAAGCGGCACACGATTACGTTCCACCGGGCGCGAAGGAAGTGCTCGCGCACTCGAAACTGCTTGGTCCCGGCGAAACTGAGACTGTGACTTTCAACGCACCGTTTGTTCCCGGCGAATACCTCTACCTCTGCTCTTTCCCCGGGCATTACTCGCAGGGAACCAAGGGCTTCATGACAGTGAAGTAAGAGTGACAACCTGAAAGATCGACTATGAAAACCAAAAATATCTATCTGATCGCGTTGGCGATCGCAGCGGCCACGAGTTTGGTCAGCTGCGGGAAACAAAGTAGTACCAGCTCGGGCGATCGCACCGCCAACGCGCTGGCCAGTTACGTCGCGCCCGGCGAGAAGGATGAGTATTATCTCTTCTACTCCGGCGGGCATTCCGGCCAGGTCTACGTCGCGGGTATTCCCTCGATGCGACACATCTCGACCATCCCTGTCTTCGCGCCTTATCCGGCGACTGGTTACGGTTTCGATGAGGAATCGAAGAAGATGATGGGCGATTATACCTGGGGCGACGTGCATCACCCGGGGTTGTCGCAGACGGCGTCGAAATACGATGGGCGCTGGCTCTTCGTGAACGACAACGCGAACAACCGCATCGCCCGGATCGATTTGCGCGACTTCAAAACGCATCAAATCCTCGGCCCGATTCCGAATTCAATGGGCAATCACGGCTCCTCCTTCATCACGGAAAACTCGGAATACATTCTATGCGCCAGCCGCTTTTCGGTGCCCTTGCCGAAGGGCCGCGTTGCTGATCCGAAAGATTACGCGACGGAATTCAATGGCATGCTCAGTGGCATCAAGGTCGATCCGAAGACCGGAGAGATGAGCGTCGGCTGGCAGATTCTTACTCCGCCTTTCGATTGGGATCTCGGTTCGACCGGCAAAGGTCCGAGCAGCGGCTGGGCCTTCTGGACGAGTTACAACACGGAAATGGCGCATGACCTACTGGAAGTGAACTCGACGCAGAAAGATCGGGATTTCGCCGCAATCGTGAATTGGCGCGCCGCCGAGCAAGCGGTTGCCCAAGGCAAAGCACAGGTGATGGACGGTGTGCCGATGATCGATCCGGCCAAGGTTCCAGGCATTTTGTATTTCGTGCCGATCGGCAAATCGCCCCATGGGATGGATACCGATCCGAGCGGCAAATGGATCGTGGCTGGAGGCAAGCTTCAACCCGCCACCACCGTCTTGAACTTCGAGAAAGTGCAGGCTGCGATTAACAATAAGACATTCGACGGAGATTTTCGCGGGATTCCTATTTTGAAATACGAAGCTGTCGTAGAAGGCGAAGTGCCCGTGGGCCTCGGACCACTGCACACGCAATATGATGGGAAGGGTTTCGCCTACACCTCGATGTTCATCGATTCGAACGTCACCAAATGGAAGCTCCCGCCATGGACGGACGAGGAGAAGAAAGACTTAAACAAGGTCGTGCTCGACAAAATGCCGACTCACTTTAGCACTGGACACCTCGTTGTTGCGGGCAGTGACACGGCGCATCCATACGGGAAATGGTGCGTGGCGATGAACAAGCTCTCGGCCGGCCGGCACGTCAACGTCGGACCCTCGCAACCGGAATCGAGCCAGTTGATCGACATTAGCGGCGAGAAAATGAAGATGGTCGCCGAGGCTTACACGGAACCTGAGCCACACTTTGCGCAAATTCTCAAGGTGACCGATGTGCAACCGACTGAGATTTACCCGAAAGACGAAAACAAGGACCCGGACGCCGTCTGGGATAAAGCGCAGACCGGCGTAACCCGCAACGGTAATCAAGTGGTAGCCAAGGTAATCGCCATCCGCAGCCGGTTCTATCCTGACCGGATCGATGCCCAGGTAGGTGACGACCTGACTGTGCATGTCACCAACGTCGAGCAAACGCGCGATATGATCCACGGTTTTGGCCTGCTCGAACACAACATCAATATGGTGATGGATCCCGGCGAAACAAAAACGTTTCACATCACGCTGAAGAAACCGGGTGTCTACCCATTTTACTGCACCAATTTCTGCTCAGCGTTGCACCAGGAAATGCAGGGCTACCTCGTGGTGTGGAACGCAGGGCAGCTTCCGGAACCACCGCCGGCCGCCGCGACGGCACAACGATAGGTTGTCCATTGTGCGGCGGAGATTTTCTCCGCAACGCGACCGGGTAAATATATATGGGCGAACAAGTCTCCAGCCTGCTGCGGCGCGAGTTCCGGTTTTTGCACAAGCCGCTGAACCTAACGTCGCGTTTGTTCCTGCTCGCCGCCGCGTTCACGATCGGAATTTCACTCTTCTTCCCGCTCTGGAAGATGCACCTCGTTGCCCCCCAATATTCCGACGGGCTCGATCTCTACATCTACAGTTACAAAATCGAGGGTGGCGGACTAAACGGCCAGCACCTCAGGGAGATTAACAATCTCAACCATTACATCGGAATGAAGCCGATCGAGCAGGCAGATTTCCTTGAGATGCGCTGGATGCCGTTCGTCTTTGGGTTGATCATTTTGATGACCCTGCGCTCCGTCGTCTTCGGCGAGATGAGTAACGTGGTTGATCTCTTCGCGGTCTATTCCTACTTCGGCGTGTTCTCAATCGGCTCCTTCTGGTATCGCCTCTACCAGTACGGGCATGATCTGGATCCTCACGCGCCGATGCGCATCAAGCCGTTTACGCCTCTGCTTATCGGCGTGAAACAGATCGCGAACTTTCGCGAATACAGTTTCCCTATGGTCGGCGCTTATCTGCTCGTCCTTTCCGTCCTGTTCATCGTGCTCGCCGGCTGGTTTTCGCGCAAGGAGGTAGGCGCAGACGAAGATGAGAGCGCCGTCATGTTTCCTGGGAGCGCGTGCGCCTCGCACGCTGGCGATTCGGCGCGCTCGCCGAAATCGAACGAACGGAGTTCCCGCTCGGTGAGGCGTTGACGACGCAAAAGCCTGTCGCGGCGAGACGACGCGACCAACGGGCGAGGCGCACGCGCTTCCCGGGTTCTTGCGCTCGCGCTGTTTGGTCTAACGAGCATAACATCTGCCGCGACGCTGCAGGAATGCATCGATGCAGCTGCACCTCACGAGACTATCCGCGTCGAAGCAGGCCTGCACGCAGGTCCGATAGTGATTAACAAATCGCTCACGCTCCTGGGCCAGCCAGACGCGGAAATTCGCGGCAACGGCAAGGGCAACGTCGTGACGATCGCGGCCGACGATGTGATCTTAAGCGGACTGCGTATCACCGGTTCCGGTTTGCAATTGATGGATGATGACGCGGCCGTTTTCGTGACCGGCAACCGCGCCAGGATCGAAAATAACGTCATCGCCGATTCACTCCACGGCATTTATCTGAAGAAGATTTCCGGCGCCCAAATTCTCAACAACCGCATTCGGGGCAAAACAACGCTGGTTGCTTCAAGCGAGTCGGTTGAGAAAACAATCGGCAGCAGCAGCGAGAATTGCGATACGACGCTCGTTTCCAATCGGCGCGGCAACGGCATTCACCAGTGGAACTGCGAAGGAAATCTGATCCGCGGCAACGAGATTAGCGACACGCGCGACGGCATTTATTTTTCATTCACGAACGATTCGCGGGTCGAAAACAATCTCGTCCATCACACGCGGTATGGCCTGCACTACATGTATTCCGATGGAAATACTTTCGAGAACAACACCTTCAAGGAAAACGCGGCCGGCGCCGCCATCATGTTCTCGAAAGGGTTGGTGGTGCGTGGCAACCGCTTCGTCAATAACCGCGGTCATCGCGCCTACGGGCTCATTTTCCAGTCGTCCGACCGCAGCACACTCGAAGGGAATGAGATCACCGAAAATGCGGTCGGTCTCTCGTTCAATCAGTGCAACGCGAACAAAATCGTCGGCAATCGCGTCATGCAAAATTACATCGGCCTGCGTTTCGGTTCGAACTCGGACGACAACCAGTTCACGGAAAATATTTTCTCGCACAACCTCCATCCTGTCGAAACCGGCGGCTCCGATGTTTCCGGCACACGCTGGTCGGTGAACGGTGTCGGAAATTTGTGGGACGATGAATTCGCGCTGGATCTGGATCGCGACGGGATCAATGACCTGCCTCATCGCGAGCTCGATTTGTTTGGTGTCTTGCGGCGCGACTTTCCATCGGTCGCATTTCTTTCCGATAGTCCGGTCTTGAAGCTTCTGCGATTTGCGCACGAACGTGCGGCCCTGCCGGGCGCAAATTTCATCGAGGATCGCGCGTCGCTCACTCCGCAGTTCTGGAAGCTCCGCGCCCAACGCGCGGCCCGAAGCGCTATTTTTCCCAGGAGCAAATGACGATAGTTGTCGACGGCATCATTAAGAATTACGGACGCAATCCGGTATTGCGCGGCCTGACCTTTTCGGCCAGGGCCGGTGAGATCACGCTGCTCGTCGGCCCCAATGGCGCGGGCAAGAGCACGATCATGAAAGTGCTCGCCGGTTTGATTTGCCCCAATGGCGGAAGGGCGCGGATCGGTGAGGCGGACATCATCAAGGAACGAATAGGGGCGCAGCGTTTTCTGTCGTATTTGCCGCAGCGCCCAAGTTTCCATCCGCGCATGACGTGCGCGGAAATCCTGCGCTTTTATGCACGATTGCGCGGCGTCACACCTTCGCGTTATGAAGCGGTGTTCGAACTCGCGGGCTTGCGCGACTTCGAGCGCGTTCGCACGGGCGAACTTTCCGGCGGCACGCGTCAACGGCTCGGGCTCGCGTTGCTCCTCTTGCCGGATGCACCCGTGCTGCTGCTGGATGAGCCGGGTCTGAGTCTCGATCCGGGCTGGCGCAAACGGCTCCAGGAAACGCTTCGCTTCGAGGCCGGGCGCGGCAAGAGCGTGCTCGTGACCACGCACTTGATCGCGGAATGGAACAAGGTCGCGCATCGCTGCCTGCTTTGTCGCAACGGGCAGATCGAACGGGAGCTCGATCCATCGAACCTGCCCCAGAATTTTGACGAGACGGAATCCGCCGTGCGCGACGCGCCCGCGAGATCGAACACCGATGAACCGCGCCTTTCCATTGTTCGCTGATGCCCGCCCGGTGCGTGCGGTGTTGCTGCGCGAGTTTCGCGACGCCCTCATCAATCGCTACTTCCAGGTCTTCGCCGCGCTCTCGTTCCTCGGCGGAGTAGCCGCGATTGTTTTCAGCGAAGATGCCAACAGTGCCTCAGTCTTGATCTTGCAGGTGGCCCTCTATTTTGTCTCGCTTTTCGCCTTGCTCGCCGGAGCGAGCAGCGCGCAAGCCGAGCGGGACGAGTGGGAAATTTTGTTTGCGCAGCCGGTGCCGCGAGCAGCCTATGTGATTGGAAAGTTCATTGCCTACCTGTCGATCTTCGCCGTTGTCCTGTTGTTGCTCTTCGTGCCAGGTTTGGCCAGCGGATCATCTCATTTGGCGATTCTCTATTTCCAGACTCTCCTCCTGGCCGCCGTCTTTCTCGCCCTTGGTCTCGCCGCCGGATTTCTCGCACACGATCGCGCGCAGGCGCTCATTGCCGGCGTGTGTGCATGGTTGCTCTTGCTGTTCGGCGTCGATTTTATCGCCCTCTTCGCCGCTCGCTGGGAACTCGTTCAGAAATTTCCCGATCTCTGGGTTTCGTTCCTGATGCTGAACCCGCTCGACTCTTTCCGAATCGAATCGCTTTTTTCGCTTGAACAAATTCCGGCCGAAGCGGCCAACAAAACTCCATTGGCAGGCTGGTGGATCGCGCATGCCGCCGTTTGGTTCAGCGGCATCGCGGCGATCTGGTCGGCCGCGTTCATCGCGCTTTCAAGTTTCCGTTTGAATCGCTGGGAGAATTGAAATGCCAACGACGTTTAAGAAACTCGATGTCCGTCCTCTCATCGCGAAGGGCAGCGAACCTTTTAACACCATTCGCGCACGCGTCGATGCTTTGAAGGCGGGCGAGGGGCTTACGGTAATCGCGCCGTTTCTGCCCGCGCCGCTGATCGAGAAATTGGGCAGCGAAGGCTTCCGCTCCCGTGTGCAGCATCAGCCGGACGGCGCCTGGGCGGTGAATTTTTGGCGGGACGAATGAGCGTCTCGCCTCTAATTGTTTTCCGTGCCGTTGGAGCGCGGAAAATTCAAACAGCTTGTAATCGAGAACGCCCTGCGTAGCTGTCAGCTCTTTCTCGGGCTGCCCGCGGCCGATATTTCTGCGATCGCGAGCTTTGCCATCCCGAAGCAAGTCGCCAAGGGCGAGTATCTCTTCCACGAAGACGCACCCTCGGAGGGCTTCTACATCGTGCAACGCGGCGGGATCAACGTGCATCGTGTCAGCGCATCCGGGAAGGAACAGGTGATTCATCTGTTTCAGCCGATGGAATCTTTCGCCGAGGCCACGCTTGCGACTGAAACCGGCTACCCGGCCGATGCGCGCGCGACGATGGAGAGCACGGTCCTGCTGATTCCGAAACGCGATTTCATCGAGCTCTTGCGCAGCCGGCCGGAGCTGGCCCTGCGGATGCTGGCTTCGATGAGCCAGCACCTGCGCGTGCTCGTCGGTCTACTCGATGATCTCACGCTCAAAGACATGGAGACGCGGCTCGCCAACTGGCTCCTGAAACATTGTCCACGGCCGTTGCCTAACGAAGCGGTAATCGTGCAACTCGACCGCACCAAGCGCGTCCTCGCCGCCGAAATGGGCACGACGAGTGAAACGCTCTCGCGCACCCTGGCAAAATTCCGCGAACAAAAACTGGTGCAGATAACGGGAAACACCATCACGCTGGCCCGACCGCGGGCCTTGCAACAACTCTTGCAGAAGAATCTGGGCGAACTGTAGGGCCGTGCGTCGTCACCGGTCGAGCGTGTTGTAGCCGGGGGCGTGGACCCCGGCGGTCTGGGTTGGGTATTTGTGGCCTGCCGGGGTCATCGCCGCCGGTCGCAGTCCGGCATCGTCACCTTCGGAAGCACTTTCACCATCCAGATCAGCATGGCGCCGATCCAGGAGAGTGCGGCCGCGACGAGATGAATGGTGCGAGCTGCGGGGGCGATGTCGGCCACGTAGCGGGAGATCATGGCCACGAAAATAAGCACGCCCGCGACGATGAAGAAGGGCAGGCGCTTTTCGAAGAGATGCGCGTTCCCGCTGTGTCCGAAGATGACCCGGATGGAGACGGTCAGGACGATGAAACTGAATCCGCTGATGAAGAGAATGTGCAGGGCGCCGATACGGTACTGCGGCCAGAGCGCCTCGACCGCGAGACCGATCACAATGGCCGCCAGGCCGGCGCGCATACAATCGCCGAGGAAGCTTCGGCCGCGCCGAGGCGTGCGAAGCGCGACGTAAACCAGGACCGCGCCCACACGCAGCCAGGCGGCGGGCGTTGAGCAACCGAATGCCTCCGCCACGAAGGTCGCGTCGATCGTTAGGCCAATCGTCACGGCGAAGGCGGCACGGGGCAGCCATCCCGGCGGCAGAACGCGCGATTCCGGCAGCGCGTCAGCGCGCGAGATGTTGAGGAGGCGCGCGAGGAGATAGGGACCGACGCCAAGAATTGGCAACAGGACAAAGCCTTGCTCGAGCAGACTCGCCCCGATGCGATAGGGAGCGGAGTAGAGCTCGTTTTGATAAATCGCGAGGAGCAGCGCACCGATCACTCCGTTCAAGAGGCCCAGTCCCACGAGCACGAAATTCGGCGGTGGAGAATCGGCACGCTGGGCGAAACGTTTGCCGAGAATGAAAGCGAACGCAGCGAGACCAAACGCGAAAAGAAAATCAGCGGTGCGGTGTGAGCCGCCAAAGTGCAGACCGGCCGCGAAGAGATCGAGCGTGACCAGAACCAATACCTCCGTCCGGGTGAAATGAGGCGCGGAGGTGATGCGTGGCCCGGCGGTGCCAAGAAAGCCAATGATGAACGAGGCCATGAAGCCTTCGGTCATGAGGCGGGCGTGCAAAATAGCTGGATACTCTGCGATCGCACCCGCGTAGTAGAGCGGCCAGAGTGCTACGCCGAGCACAGCGAGGAGCGCGCCGATCGGGAAAAAGATACGAAAGGGTTCTTCGCAGCAATTGATCGACGAGCGGGCGCTCTTGGCGGACATCCTGGGCGACCCTCGCGCCCGAAGCGCGGCGGCGCCAGCGCGCGATGTCGCAGACAGGACCCGCGTACGCGATGTCGCGAACACGGCGACAGAGCGCCGTGTCTACAGTTGTAAAATTCGCAAGCTTTAGGGATTGAATTGCCAGGCGCGCCTCTTCCAGAATCGCGCGTGCGCGGCGAACGCAATCCTGGCTATCCACGGCGGCCCCCGCGATTGGAGCGGCTTTTCTCAAACGTGGATCCGTTTTACTTCGTCACATTCAACACCTACAAACGGTCTGCAGTTGCTGGCGCGTCCGGAGATCCATGAAACGTTTTGCCTGTTCTGTCATCGCGCTCACGAGCACAACGTCGCGGTAGGTCGCTACGTTCTTATGCCCGATCACGTCCATCTCTTTGTCGCCTTGCCATCGGAGAGCCAGGCGCTGCCGAACTGGATTCAGGCCTTGCGATCGGTAGTCGGGAAAAGTTTGTTACGGCTCGATTTCCAGAAGCCGCATTGGCAGGAAGGCTTCTTCGATCATCTCCTTCGAAGTGGGGAGAGTTATGCACAGAAATGGGACTACGTGCGGATGAATCCGGTGCGCGCGGGCTTGAGCGAAACGCCCGAAACCTGGCCATATCAGGGGGAGATTATCAGCTTGAGATTTGATTAGCCGTTGGGACACGGCGACAGAGCGCCGTGGTTACAGTTGTAGCCGCCTCGCTCAGTCGAGGCGTCGTTAGACGCCCGTTGGTCCACCGCCATCGCCCTCGGTAGAAACGGTGGCTTCGCCGGTGTCTTGCCGCAGCGCCTCCTCTAGCGCGCGCCAGGCGAGCATCGCGCACTTGACCCGTTGCGGAAATTTTCGGACACCGCGCAGCAGGCGCAGATCTCCCATGGCCGGCGCTCCATCGTCAGTCTTGCCGACGACCAGATCGTGAAAGGCACCCACCATTTCTTCAGCGGCGGCGCGCGACTTGCCTTTCAACTTCATCGTCATCATCGAGGCCGAGGCCTGGCTAATGGCGCAGCCGTGGCCACTGAACTTTATCTGCTCCAAGCTACCGTCCGGACTGAATTTCACTCCCAGAGTCGATCTCGTCGCCGCAGGACGGATTATCACCGTGAACACGCACCGAGGCGTCGGCGAGTTCCCCAAAATTTCGCGGCCTTCTCGAATGATCGAGAATCACTTCCTGATAGAGCTCCTCGAGTTCCGGGTTCATGAAAAGAAGCGGACCGCGGCGCGCAGAATTTCCATCATGCGATCGATCTCGGCGATGGTGTTGTAAAAATAAAAACTCGCGCGGGTTGTTCCGGGCAGACGGAATTTTCTCATCAACGGTTGATTGCAATGGTGTCCGCCGCGCAAGGCCAACCCGCTCTGATCGGCGAAGGTCGTGAGATCGTGCGGATGCACGCCCTCCATCACGAATCCGACCAGCGCGCCGCGCTCAGTCGTCGGTCCAAGCACGCGCATGCCAGGCAGTTCGGCGAGCTGTTCCGCGGCATAGGCAGTCAGCTCCGAATCGTGCGCGAAAATCGCCTGACGTCCGATGCTCTCGAGGTAATCCATCGCGGCGGCGAGCCCGATCGCTCCGGCAATGTTAGGCGTGCCCGCTTCAAAGCGATGCGGGGCTTTTTTGTATGTGCTCTTCTCCAATGTGACGCTGACGATCATCTCGCCGCCGCCGTGCCAGGGCGGCATCGTCTCCAGAATTTCGGCGCGACCGTAAAGCGCGCCGATGCCAGTCGGCGCACACATTTTGTGTCCGGAGAAGGCAAGGAAATCGCAACCGATTTCCTGCACGTCGAGCGGCAAATGTCCGGCGCTCTGCGCGGCATCAACGAGCGTCATGGCGCCGATTGCGCACGCCTGCCGGCAAAGCCTGGCTATCGGATTGATCGTGCCTAACGAATTGGAGACATGGGTGAAAGCAAACAGCTTCACCTCCGACGTGAGCAGTTGCGGGAGCTGATCGAGATCGAGCGTGCCGTCCTCGCGCACCGGGACGAAGCGCAGCCGCGCGCCGCTCCGTTGCGCCAGCAGCTGCCAGGGCACGAGGTTGCTGTGATGCTCCATCTCGGTGAGCAGAATCACGTCGCCCGCGCGGAGAAACTTCCCGCCCCAAGCTTGTGCCACGAGGTTGATGCTCTCGGTCGTGCCGCGGGTGAAAATAATTTCGTCCGCACTCGCCGCGCCCAGATAGGTCGCGACCCTCTGCCGCGCGTTCTCGTAGGCCTCGGTCGCGCGGGAACTCAGTTCGTGCAGCCCGCGATGCACGTTGGCGTTGTCGTGCTCGTAATAATGCCGGAGCGCAGCGAGCACCGCGCGCGGCTTCTGCGAGGTGGCCGCGTTGTCGAAATAGATCAGCGGCCGGCCATGCACCTCCTGGTCAAGGATCGGAAAGTCTTTCCGAATCGCCGACCAATCGATGGAAGCTCGGGAAATCTGGTGCACGACCTAATCTGCGATGGCAGGGATGATGCGCTACCTTATTTCAGCCGGTTCCGGTGTTTGTTGGCGACAAAATCCGCCCCATTTTTGCCAAAGGAAGGTGAGTAGGAAGGCTTCGTTAGGCGGAATAATTTGCCATGAAGCAAACTATGCCAAGCGAGCGGCGCCATGCGGCAGGGACATCCAACGGCCGTGTCGCCGTCGAGAGCCAATTCAAGAACCGGATGCCGCCCGGCCATTCTTTCCCGGCCAGGATGCCGTTAGGCCAGTTTCTTTTTTCATACCTTTACCATTGTGGAGTCCGCCACAGTTTTGGTGTTCCTGGCGATTTTGCCCTGCCCACTTTTGCCTGGCTCGAGAAATCAAAGATCGAAAGTGTGACCATGACACACGAGCCGGGCGCTGGGTTTGCGGCCGATGCTTACTCCCGTGTCAATGGCATCGGTCTGGTTTGCGTCACTTATTGCGTGGGCGGTCTCAACGTCCTGAACGCCATTGCCGGCGCCTATGCGGAGAAATCGCCAGTCGTAGTGGTGAGCGGCGCGCCGGGCCGGAAGGATCGAGAAAAGGATCCGTTGCTCCATCACAAGGTAAAGACCTTCGAAACGCAGCGCCGCGTCTATGACGAAGTGACGGTGGCGAGCACGGTGCTGCTCGATGAAGAGCGAGCAGCGGCGGAAATCGCGCGCTGCGTGGACGCCTGCCTGCGTCACAAGCGTCCAGTTTACATCGAAGTGCCTCACGACATGGCGGGTCGAGAAATTCCTATTGTGCTCGCACCACCAACGGCGGCTGAAACATCCGATCCGCCGGCGCTGGCAGAAGCGGTGGAGGAAACGCTCGCGCTCCTGCGCGCGGCGAAGCGTCCGGTAATCCTGGCAGGCGTCGAGCTCGCGCGCTTTCGCCTCGCGCACCTGGCCGTGCAGATCGCGGAACGGATCAACATCCCGATCGCGACTGATCTCCTGAGCAAGAGCGCGATCCCGGAAAATCATCCGCTTTATCTCGGCGTCTATGGCGGCGCGATGAGCAGCGACGAGCACGTGCGGAAGTATCTGGAATCCTCCGACCTCGTTCTCATGCTCGGCACTTTCATCACTGACATGAGCATGGGTTTTTACACCGCGAAATTGGACCGCGAAAGGACCGTGCTTGCGACGACGGAGCGGGTCAGCGTGCAATATCATCGCTACGAATCGATCGAGTTTCCCGATTTTCTCCAGGCTCTGGCGAAGGCGAGGATTCGTTCAAAACCGTTCCGTCATCCCAACCCGCACGCCGTTCCCAGGCCGCTGAAAAAGAAGGAACGCACCGAGCCGCTGACGGTCGTCGATTTCTTCCGCATCCTCTCGCTCCATCTCGATGAGAAATGTTGCGTGATCGCCGACATCGGGGACGCGATTTTCGGTGCGGTCGGAGTCCGCAGTGAGCGCCAGGCGCAATTCATCGCGCCGGCCTACTACATGTCGATGGGCTTCGCCGTGCCGGCGAGCATCGGTGTGGCGCTGGCCGCGAAAAAGCTGCGCCCTTTCGTCGTCGTTGGCGACGGCGCTTTTCAAATGACCGGCACCGAAATTTCTACCGCGGTCAGGCTGGGACTTAATCCGATTATTTTCGTCCTGAACAACGATGGCTACGGCACGATGCGAAGAATCCACGAGGGCAAGTTCAACATCATCACCCAGTGGAATTATCGAAAAATCTGCGAACTGGTCGGAGGAGGGGAGGCCGTGGCCGTCAGCACCAAAGGCGAGTTGGACGAAGCCATCGGTTGGGCCCAGGACTCCGGGGAATTAGCGGTGATCGAAGTCAAAATCCCGCGCGACGATATCAGTCCGCAGTTGGCAAGGATCGGTCTCGAGGTGGCGAAATTGCGCGGATGGAAGGTGCCCGCCCATTGCGCGAACGACGGACGGGGCGCCGCAGAATCTTTTCGACCAACAAAGAACGGAGCAGCTTTATGAAAACAAAACTCTCACCTTCTCGGAAAAATCGCACCGGGGGCAACGGCGCTCATCGCGTTAATCGAAATGACCGTGTAGCCTGTCGCGAGTGCCAAGCCGAGTTTCCAGCCTGTAGCTGTGAGTAACGAAGAATAAATTCCTATGCTCCAAAATCTCTATCCGCATTTGCTCGCCTTTCATGGGTTGCTGCGCTGGGTGGTTCTCGCGGCCGCGGTCGCCGCGATTTTGGTCGCGCTCTCCGGTTGGAGCGGGACGAAACCGGCCGACAAGAATCTGCGACTTGCGAGTGTCATCTTCGTGATCGCCATGGACCTCGAGTTGCTCGTTGGCCTGTTGCTCTTTTTCGGCGCCAGTCCGATCACGCGCGCCGCGCTGGCCAATCTCGGTGAGGCGATGAAAAATCACGAGTCCCGCTTCTTCACGATCGAGCATACGGTGCTCATGCTGCTGGCGGTGATTTGCGCGCATGTCGGTGCAGCTTTGTCCCGCAAAGGCCGCACTGATCTGGCCAAATATCGTGGCGCGGCCATTGCCTACCTCATCTCATTGCTCTTGATGCTTGGCGGGATTCCGTGGTGGCGGCCATTGCTCAGGATCGGCTCTTAAGCGCTGCGATCTTCGTGCGCTCTAGGTATTCGCCGAAGGATAACTCGAGAGCGCGCGCATATATTGGGCACGCTCGAACGCAATCGGGTCGGGACAGTTCATCTGGCTCATGCTGCCTTTTAATTGTTCGACCGAATCGTATTCGTGTTCTTCGAGCCATTCGCACATCTCGCGTTCGATGACTCGGATATGATCGATCCCGCGCCGTAACAGCACCGAGCAAAGCATCGTGACATCGGCGCCTGCCATGAGCATTTTGAGCGCATCGGTAGCGCGATGAATCCCGCTGGTCGCGGCGAGGTTCGCGCCGATGCGGCCATATAAAAGGGCAATCCAGCGCATCGGTAAGCGCATCGCCATCGGTGTGCTGAGGAGCAGATTGGGGCTGATTTCGAGCGTTTCCAGTTCGATATCCGGCTGGTAAAAGCGGTTGAACAAGACGAGCGCGTTGGCACCATGGCGATCGAGGCTGCGCGCGAAGCGGGCCAGATTGGTGAAATACGGACTGAGCTTCACCGCCACGGGGATTTTCAGCTGCGCTTTCACAGAGGCCACAACGGTCAGGTAATCGGTCTCGATATCGTCGGCGCTTCTCTCGGGATCGGTCACCACGTTGTAGAGGTTTAGCTCTAGGGCATCGGCGCCGGCTTGCTCGATCTGCTGCGCGTACTTCGTCCAGCCTCCGAAGGTCGAGCCGTTGATGCTCCCGATGATTGGGATATTGACCGAGGCCTTCGCCTTCGCGATGTGCTCAAGATATGCTTCCGGGCCGACCTTGAATTCCTCCGGCTGGGAGAAGTAGCTAAGCGCTTCGGGATTCGATTCCGTCCCTTGTTCGAGATAATACTGCAGCTCGTGGTGTTCGCGCCGAAGCTGCTCTTCAAAGAGGGAATGAAAAACCACGGCCGAAGCGCCGGCGTCCTCCATTCGTTTGATGTTATCGCTATTCTGCGAAAGCGGTGAGGCTGATGGAACGAGCGGCGTTCGCAGTTTGAAGCCGAGATAAGTAGTGGCGAGTTTCATGTGGTTTTTGGGTTGAGGGTTCGAGCGGCGAGATATTCATAAAGGTCGCGTCGCGTATTGACGTCCTCCTGTGCACGCGTCAGCAGTTGCTTCGCCGCTGCAGGATGCGTTTTGTCGAGCATCCGGAAGCGGTTTTCGAGCGCGAAATAATCGACCACCTTGATCCCGGGCGGTGCGGAATCGAGCTGGAGCGGATTCTCGCCGCGCGCCGCGCGCGCCGGGTTGTAGCGATAAAGAAGCCATTGGGCAGATTTCACGGCCGCTTTTTGATTTTGCATCGCCGTGGTCATGTTGATGCCGTGGGCGATGCAATGGCTGTAGGCGATGATAATCGCGGGGCCATCGAATGCTTCGGCTTCGAGAAATGCTTTCAGCGTGTGCTCGTCTTTCGCTCCCATTGCCACCGAGGCCACGTAAATCGTCCCGTAAGTCATCGCCATCAGGCCGAGATCTTTCTTCGGGCCGCGTTTGCCCGCAGAGGCGAACTTGGCGACCGCGGCGCGCGGCGTTGCTTTGGAACATTGGCCGCCGGTGTTGGAATAAACTTCCGTGTCGAGCAGCAAGACCTTGACGTTGCGCCCGCTGGCCAGGACGTGATCGAGTCCGCCGTAGCCGATGTCGTAGCCCCAGCCGTCACCGCCAACGATCCAAACGCTTTTTCGCACCAGCAGATCGGCGAGGGCGAGGAGACGCCTGGCCCGGATGTCGCCTAACGACTGGAGACGGCGCTTCAGCTCGGTCACGCGCGCGCGTTGTTCGAAGATATCCGCTTCGTCGCGCTGCCGCGCGTTTAAGATTTCGGTCGTTAGTCTGCGTCCGATCTGGGGCGAGAGATAGGAGAGCAATTCCCCGGCGAACTCCTGCTGCTTGTCGATCGAAACACGGAAGCCCAAACCGAATTCTGCGTTGTCTTCGAATAACGAATTCGCCCAGGCCGGACCGCGTCCATCTCGATCTTGCGCATAGGGTGTGGTGGGCAGATTGCCACCGTAAATCGACGAGCAACCGGTCGCATTCGCGATAATGAGTCGATCGCCGAACAACTGAGTGAGCAATTTGATGTAGGGCGTTTCGCCGCAACCAGCGCATGCTCCGGAGAACTCGAAGAGCGGCTGTTGCACTTGCATCGCGCGCACGCTCGCGGTCGAAATCTGCCGGCGATCCAACTCCGGAAGCGAAAGAAAGAAATTCCAGTTCTCCCGCTCCGTCTCCCGCAACGGAAGCTGTGGCTGCATGTTAATCGCTTTCAGCCGCGCCTCGGACTTGTTGCGGGCCGGGCAAACATCCACGCAAATGCCGCAACCGGTGCAATCTTCGACCGCCACTTGCAGGGTGTAGCTTAGCCCTTTCCATTCCGGCAGACGCGCTCCGGTAGACTTGAACGAAGGAGGCGCACCCCCGAGTCCGGCCGGCGGATACGCTTTGCTTCGGATGACGGCATGCGGACAAACCAGGACGCATTTGCCGCACTGGATGCAGACTTGTGGATCCCAAACCGGAATTTCAGCAGCGAGATTACGCTTCTCCCATCGCGCGGTGCCAGTTGGAAAGGTGCCATCGTTAGGCAAGGCGCTGACCGGCACGCGATCGCCGCGACCGGCCATGATTTCGCCCAGGACATTTTTCACAAACGCGGGCGCGTTTGGAAGATGACCGTTGTGGTTTGCGCCGTTGCCGCTGGCGTATCCCGTCATTTCCACTTCGGACAAATGGGCGAGCGTTTGATCCACCGCCTGCAGGTTCTTCGCGACAACTTCTTCGCCTTTTTTGCTGTAGCTCTTTCGAATTGAATCCTTGATCGCGGTGATGGCTTGTTCCGGCGGGAGCACACCAGAGATGGCGAAGAAGCAGGTCTGCATGACGGTGTTGATGCGACCTCCCATTCCGCAATCGTGCGCGACCTTGTTGGCGTCGATCACGAAGAAACGCGCCCGCTGCTCGATCAACCTGTTCCGCGCCTCATCAGGAAGATGTTTCCAGACTTTCTCGCGCTCGAACGGGCTGTTCAGCAGGAAGATGCCGCCCTTGGCGAGGTCCCGCAAAACGTCGCAGGTCTTGAGAAGAAATGGCTGATGACAGGCAACGAAATTTGCTTTTGTGATGAGGTAAGTCGAGCGAATCGGCTGCGGCCCGAAGCGCAGATGCGAAATGGTCGTCGCGCCCGCTTTCTTCGAATCGTAAACGAAATATCCCTGAGCGAAGTGGTCGGTATTTTCGCCGATGATTTTGATCGATTCCTTGTTGGCGCCGACCGTGCCGTCCGATCCCAACCCATAAAACTGCGCCCGCACGACGTCATCCGGTTCGATGAAGAACTCCGGATCGAAGGCAAGGCTCGTGTGGGAAACATCGTCGTCGATGCCGATTGTGAAATGATTCTTCGGCGATGGCTGCCCCAGATGGTCGAAGATCCCCTTGATCATGGCGGGCGTGAATTCTTTGGAGGAGAGTCCATAGCGGCCGCCCACCACCCGGATATCGCCGCGTCGCTGTTCGTAGAGCGCATTCACGCAATCGAGATAGAGCGGTTCGCCGCCTGCACCTGGCTCTTTCGTGCGATCGAGCACGGCCATGCTGCGGACCGTGCTGGGCAGGGCCTTGACGAAGGCGGCGGCATCGAACGGCCTATAGAGCCGTACCTTCAGGACGCCGACTTTCTCTTTCTGCGCCGCGAGAAAGTCGACGGTCTCATGCGCGGCCTCGCAGCCGGAGCCCATCAGGACAATCACGCGCTCGGCATCGAGCTTGCCGTGATACTCAAATGGTGCGTAGCGGCGACCGGTCAGCTCCGCGAATTGGTCCATCATTCGTTGCACAATTCCGGGACAGGCGGCGTAAAACGGGTTCACCGTTTCGCGCGCCTGAAAGTAGACGTCGGGATTTTGCGCCGTGCCGCGAATTACCGGGTGGTCCGGCGAAAGGGCACGGGCGCGATGCTCGAGGACGCGCGTTTCGTCGATCATCGCCTCCATTACCTCATCCGGCACGATCTCGATCTTGGCGATTTCGTGCGAGGTGCGGAACCCGTCGAAGAAATGCAGAAACGGGATGCGCGATTCGAGCGTGGCAGCGTGCGCGATGACGGCAAAATCCTGCGCTTCCTGCACGGAAGCCGAGCAGAGCATGGCCCAGCCGGTGGCGCGGGCGGCCATCACGTCGCTGTGATCGCCGAAAATGGAAAGGGCCTGTGCCGCGAGCGAGCGCGCCGCGACATGAAACACCGTTGGCGTTAGTTCTCCGGCAATCTTGTACATGTTTGGGACCATGAGCAGCAACCCCTGCGAGGCGGTGAAGGTGGTGCTGAGCGCGCCGGTCTGAAGTGCGCCATGTATGGCTCCGGCCGCGCCGCCTTCGCTTTGCAGCTCCACCACTTCGGGAACGGTATGCCAGAGGTTCTTCGCCCCGCTCGCCGACCACGCGTCGGCCCATTCTCCCATGGGCGAGGCCGGTGTGATCGGATAGATGGCGATGACTTCGTTGAGCGCGTAAGCGATCCGCGCGACCGCCTCATTCGCATCGAGCATTTTGTAGCTGCTCTTTGTTTTGCGGTAACCAGTTGCGCGATCAGCGTGCCGGGAATCCGAGACGATCTCTTGTTCCTTTGCCGGTAATTTCATGAGCGATCTCTATTTCTTTGCGCAATGTGGTTAACAAAAAATTCGTCGATCTTGCTCGAACGCGATGTACCGCAGTTGTGTTTTGCTGTGCAATTATTGCGCGCGCCGTAAGAAATGAGCTGCACGCCAACCGTTGGGCTCTCCCCTGTGGGGGGATGATCAAGAAATGCCCAGCATTTCCCAAACGATGCGGAGGTTTCCGCTCGCGGTCATGCAAGTTTTGACAAGAAACAAATGTCGGACCCAAAAGAAAATCCTGGCCGGGCGTGGCCGAGCAAACATGCCTGGCGTCACATCGCGCGGGAATCGCCGCCGAAACGCGGCGTGGCGGAGCGCATTTGCGATTTTGATGAAATCTACGGTCTCTATGATGAAGCCACGGCGCGCGCGCAGGCCAGTCGCTGTATTGATTGCCCCGACCCGCCGTGCGCGCAGACCTGCCCGCTCGGCAACCGCATTCCCGTCTGGCTGGCGTTGGTGGCGGACGGGCGTTTCCTCGAAGCGGCGGAAGTATCGCGCTCCACGAGCAACATGCCCGAAATCTGCGGCCGGGTCTGTCCGCAGGAACGCCTCTGCGAAGGCGCCTGCATCCTGAACGCGCGCTCCGAACCAGTCGCGATCGGCGCGGTAGAAAAGTTTCTCAACGAATACGCGTTCGCGCATCACGCCGTCGATGCCGCGGTCGCCGCGCCTAACGGCTTGAAGGTCGCGGTCGTTGGCAGCGGCCCCGGTGGAATGGCGTGTGCCGACGAACTGGCGAAACTCGGCTACGCCGTCACCGTCTTCGAAGCGCAAAGCCGCGCCGGCGGACTCCTGGTCAACGGCATTCCGTCCTTCAAGCTCGAGAAGTCGATCGTGGAACGGCGGCTCGATCTCTTACGCCGACGCGGAGTCACCTTCCGCTGCGGGGTCAAAGTCGGGCGCGATATCTTGTTGTCGGCCTTGCGCGGACAATTCGACGCGGTTTACCTGGCGATCGGTGCGCAAAAGCCGAAGGAACTCAGAATTCCCGGCGTCGAACTGCGTGGAGTTTTTGATGCGTTGCCGTTCCTTATTCAGAAGAATGTCGAGAAAAGTCCCGAAGAACCAACGATCGATGTCAGAGGAAAGCGCGTTGCCATCCTGGGGGGAGGGGACACTGCGATGGATTGTCTGCGCACGGCGATTCGTTCCGGCGCGCTTGAAGCGATTTGCATTTACCGCCGCGACCTCGCCAACATGCCCGGCAGCCAGCGCGAATATCTGAACGCCGTTGAAGAGGGCGCGCGCTTCATGTTTCTCACCAACCCGATCGCATTGTCAGGCAACGATAACGGCTCCGTGGCCGCCGCGCGTTGCGTGCGGATGGAGCTGGGCGAACCGGACGCGAAAGGTCGGCGCAAACCGCGAGAGATTCCGGGCTCCGAATTCGACGTGCCGATCGATGTGATCCTGGTCGCGTTCGGTTTTGATCCGGTGCCGATCTTTGCCGCCGGCAATGCCAACAACATTGAGGTCAACTCCTGGGGCGGCGTGGTCGTCGACGCCAACCAGATGACAAGCGTCGCCGGCATCTTTGCGGGCGGCGACCTCGTGCGCGGTCCCGACCTGGTCGTGCGCGCTGTGCGCGACAGCCGCAAAGCTGCGGCCGGCATTCACGAGTATCTGTCGTCGCAAAAACCGCGTCAGTAACGCTAGCGCCTGGCTTTTTCTGCGGCCACCGCGCATACCAAATGGGCTCGGGCCGTTGAGAAATCGTTCTCCGAGGCCAAGAAAGCGATGCCCATTGGCGGCGCCGAGAATTGCAATGCTTGCGGTTGTAGAACGAGTGGTCACGATTCTCGGTCTTGTCCTGATTCGAAATTTCGCGAGGATGACGCGGTTCAATGACCCCTGCAGACTTCAAAAGGAAGTCGGCCCGATATTCGGGAAAGGAAACGTCCGCCTATCAAGCTCACTTCAATGATCTCTGCGATTGTTAGGTCAGCCATCGCCGGCAGCCGCTGATCCGACAGGCAGCGATGTTGCCCGCAGAATTAACAGATTTCTTGGAACAGAGGTTTAGATCGCCTCCGAGGGCGCAGCCAACCTACGGATAGAGCCATTGCTTTTGCCAGATCCCGGCGGCGCGCGTGTAAAGGATCCGTTCGTGGCGTCGGAATGGTTTTTGTTTCCAAAATTCGATCTGCTCCGGCACTACCCGAAAGCCCGACCAGAACGGCGGCCGCGGCACCTCGCCGACGCCGAAACGAACGACAGTTTTCGCCACTTCGGCCTCGAGTTCATAGTAGCCGCGCATGGGCCGCGATTGCCTCGAAGCCCAGGCACCGATCTGGCTCAGCCGCGCTCGGGTAGCAAAATACGCGTCGGCTTCATCGTCGCTCACGCGATCCGCCCGGCCGCGAACGCGGATCTGTTTGTCGATTTTGTCCCAATAAAAACAGAGCGCGGCCCACGGCTCATGCAGCAGCGCGTGCGCTTTCGGGCTTCCCAGGTTCGTGTAAAAAACGAACCCGCGTTCATCCACGCCTTTCAACAGAACCATGCGCGCGTCCGGATGACCATCTGCTTCGAGCGTCGCCAGTGACATCGCGCTCGGTTCTTTCAATCCCGCGTCGATTGCCTCCTGAAACCAGTTTCGAAAAAGCGCGATTGGATCGTTACCGAGTTGCGCGTCCAAAACCTCAGACATGATCGCTCTTCGCTCGATCGCCGATGTAGGCACGGATGGCCTCGAACTGGCTGACTCCGTCGAGCCCTGCTTCTTTCATCACGACCGCGCCGGAGCCGCTTCCGAGAAAATGACCGCGCCGGAATGGATGGAGCGAATGGGCGCGACCGCAATCGGAGCGTATCCAACGCGTCATCGTGGCAAAGGTAAAGTCGGTGATCCCCATCGCCTCCTGTTGATGAGCCTCCGGGAAAATTTTCTCGCGCTCAGTCGGCGGGAGCATGTCGAACAATTCCGACGAGGTAACTACGTAAACGTTCAGGCCGAGACCGGCGTTGTTGATCAACGGCAGTGTCTCGTTCACGAACGCATTCGTGACTCCCGTGCCTTGCAGGACAACCGTTCCCTGCGAATGGCCGCGCGCGGCCCGCAGGCGATAGACGCCCTGTGCGGCCAACGCGGCCGGAGGCAAGCCTAGCGCCGCGCGGTCCAGCACCATTTCCGCCGGGCGAGTGACAAACGGCGCGATGATCGCGGGACGTTTTGCCAGCGCGGCGGAAACGAGAAACCAGACTTCCTGCGGATCCCAAGGCGTCAGAGTGATCATGGTGCCAAGCGGGAAATTATCCTGGAGCAATTGCAACGGCTGCGGATCGGCGTGGGTCGGGCCGTCCTCGCCGGTCTTCAAACCGGCATGCGCGCAAATCAGGAAGAACGGACGGTAAGGCGCCGCCTTCCGACGTGACGCGCGCCTGGTTGCCGATGGCGTGCAGTCGGGCTGCGATATGACCGAGCGGCGCGCTGAACGCGCCGTAGGAGGAGCCGGCCCCGATGTGGGAGCCAAAGGCGGAGATGCCCGACAGCATCGACATCATGGCGTCCTCGCAAATCCCGCCGATGGCGAGCTGCCGCGAGAGGGGATTCGTTTGGCGATTGTAAAATCCCGTCGGGAAATTGTCGGCGGCTTTGTTGATACTGGTCGACCCGAGCAGGTCGGCCGCGGCGATGACGAAGCCGCCGTTCGTGATCCGGTTGTAGTAATTGAGGACGCGGCCGAGCTCGTCGCGCAAGGTCGCTTTGCTTCGAAACTCGAGCGCGAGTTCCTTCGGCACGCGACCGTTCGCGTCCGCGGTTTGGTAGGCGAGATCGATCCTGGGCGCGTCGGCGCGTGGTCTGCGCTCGAGCGTGTTGAGCCGGCTTTGCGCTGCGCGCAATTGCGCGGCCAATGATTCCACCGTCGACACCCGCCTCTCGAGTTCATGCCGCACGATCTCAAGCGTTTGCCAGTAACAATCTTCCAGGATGGTGGCGTCCGTTCCGCACCTGCAGCGTTGCGCACCGTCACAGTGCGGGATCGACGTCTCATCCTTTGGCAGCAATGGCTCGACCGCATCGAAAAATGCCTTCGAGCAAAGGCCGTGGCCGGCGCCATGAGAAGCGCGTCCCTCGATTCCATAGCGCCAGCCTTTGACTGTGCGATAAACGATCGCCGTCGGCTGACCGTTGTGCAGGTCGAGCGCGAGACGTTGCGCCGTCGTGATCTGTTGCCAATCGAAACCGTCCGGCACGTAGACGACATTCCAGTCGTGCAGGTAAGCGAGTTCGGCCGGCGTCCATTGCACATAGTCGCCCGGCGTTTCGCCCTCGCGGCAGACCCGGTTCGAATCGATCGACGCCTGGTTCCAATCCACGTGCAGGATGATGTTATCGAGCGATGCGGTTCCCGCCGCCGCCAGCGCCTCGGCCACGCGCCCGGGAGTCATTCCACCTTCGCCTTCGATAATGTGGACGCGCGGTGCGTTCTCGCCGTAGAGATCGGCCGTGCCCCAGGCCAGACCGCACGACGCCGGCAACGCCGACGCCGGATGCGCCGGTCGCCAGCCTAACGAACGGTGTCGCCGGAGTCGGATGTCCATCGAGCGCCTTGGCGCGGAACTTGTTTGAAGAGCGGCGTGTTGGCAGATGGATTGCGGCGGAAGCCGAGCAAATCTTCCAGGCGAAACTGAAACCTCTCCTGAATTGGGAGCAGCTCAGGCGCGGCGATGCGGGCGATTTCGTTGCGCAACGCCCACATCGCATAAAGGCCGAGCGCCTTGTGCCCGGCGGCATAGGAAATTATGTCGGCGTCGCGGCGCGTTGGTTTTGCGAGGTCATAATCCATCGCGTCGAAGATAAGCCGCGCCACGAAACGCCCGGACGAAATCGAGCCGCCCGGATGCCCGGAGAGCGGCGCGTAGTTATACATCAAGGCGCAGAGCGTGCGGTAAAAGAGATCAAACGTTTCGCAGACCTCGAGCGCGGACTCGTCGAGCGGTTCGCCGTCTTCCGCCAGGCGATCGGCGGCGTTGATGTAAACGCCGCGACGCGGACCGAATGAGATGGTGGACTTTTCCGGATGCGCCGGCGTGGTGGGTCGAGAGATGAGTTCTGTTAACATAGGTTTGTGCCCTCCTGGACGAATCTTGAGGTAATGGCCGCGATAGCGGTTGCCATGTCGTTTAAGTACTCCGGCGGCAGAAGGACTCCACACGCCTCTTGTCAAAAACGAGGCGTTTCTTGCTATCGAGAGACGACCCTGCTGGGTCGCAAATGGCGATATGGTCAGGCGATGGGCCGCGAGCTGCCGGCGTTCCGGCAAGGTGAGCAACCCTCGTTAACCGGCCGCGCCAGCCGCATGCATGGCGTTGGCCAGGTCCTGCACGGGATCAATTTTCCAACGAGCCGCGACCGCTTCCAACTCGGCGTTGATTGGCCAACGATCGGGCAGGGGATCGCCGCTGTGCTCGGCGCTCCCGCCTTTCAGGCCCATGCAATTCGCGTTGTTGCCGATCTCGGCGATCTGCCCGCACTCTTCCGCCGTCAGAATCACTTTCGGAAGGGAAGCGAGCTCCTCCACTTTTGTCTCGATGCGTTTCGCATCCGCGCCCAGTTCTTGGATCATGGTCGGCACGACACTTTGCACGGGCGATTGTTGGAGATTCCAGATACAGGCGAGTTGCAGCATCGTTAGGCCGTGCGCCTTGGTGATCGCGCGCATTCGGTCAATTTTTTCGGCGCCCGCCTCGACCCAGCCGGCCGGACGAAACGTTCGGTGATCGCGCGGTGCGAACTGGTGGCCCGGTTTCACATCGTCGTGAAAAAGTCCGCCGTAATCCACGACCCGCGTCACGATTTTCGTTCCGACTTTTTCTGCGGCCGGAAGGCAAAGGCGGCCCGGCCACGGCTCGAGCGGATTGAGGATGATCATGGCCCAATCGATCAGTCCCTGGAATCTTTCAAGGCAGAGAATCAAATCGAGGGTAAATCCGTTCGCAGGTCCGGGCGCAACGCCGAGCTGACTCGTTAGGCCAGCATCTTTCAGTGTCGACATCCCATGCCAGACCGCGTCGGCCGTGTAACCCGTGGAGTCAGGATTGTGCAAAAGGAGAAGATCGAATCGGTCGCTGCGGCATCGCGCCAATGACTTCTCGGTTGCCGAGCGCAGGTAGCCCGCGTATTCGCGCGGTTTTCGCAGGGTGGAGCTGGTGAAGCGGGGAAAGCCTTTAGAGCCGTCGCGCTGGCCATGATAGAAGTCGTGCCCGATCGCGCCGACCAGGCAATAGCTGTCTCGCGGAATTCCTTCCAGGGCGCGCCCGAGCAGCGTGTCGGCTTCGCCAGCGCCGTAAACATCGGCCGTCAGGAAGGTACGGATTCCTTTGTCGTAGGCGCGGCGGATGAGAGTGATGAAGCGTTCATCGGGCAGCGGTTCACCGAAGTGCATGAAACGCCCGGCACTCCACATTCCAAACGCGGTTCTGGTTAGTTGCATGAGCTTAGAATCATAATACTCCATCCGGGTCCATCACAAACTCGCGCGAGCAGCGGTGAACTAGAACGATGGATTCCCGGCCGAGACCCGGCGCGCGCGGCGAAGAACTACCAGTTGCAGAAGGTAATACGAAAGAGCGACGCAGCAGAGGGTGGCGGAGAAAAGCAGCAGGGCGTAAAGCACGTCCGAATACCGACCAATCCAATCGCTCTCACCGGCGGCGACGCGCAACGCCGCGTCGATGTCGTTCCCGGTATAATTGTCTCCGAAAATCCATTTCGCGATATGGAGATTGCTATCCAGAAAGACGAGCATGTTTGGATGGGTGAATTCTTTTCCGGCCTCGCCGTATTGAAATCCGATCGACTCGAGCAAGGCCGCGATCTCCGGCTTGGAGGCAGTGCCGATCGACCAGCTGAGAGGAATATTTTCGCGCGAACGGTAGCGGGCCAACACGTCCGGAGTATCGGTGGGGTCGAACGAAAATAGCAGGACTCGGAATTGAGTCGGGTCGGCCGCGGCATCGGTCAGTGCAGATTTCAGTTGGGCGAGGTTCGTGACGCAGGCCGTGCGGCAACGAGTGTAGACCGGGAGCAGGATGACCGGGTAGCCGGTGAATTCCGACATGCGATGTGCGCCCCCGGTCTCATCGATCCAGCTCACCGGTGCGACTGCTTTTCCTGCCTGCGGCGAGACATTTTCGACCAACCCCGCGGAGAGGGGAGTCGCGGCGGCGACCATAACGATCAAAACCGGGAGCAAATGTTTCACATTCACGGGTTGGGCCGGCCGGTGATCGATGACGGATTGTTAGGCGAGTAAGCGGGAGCGCCGGGAAAACCGCTCCGGATGGTTTGGGCAATAGGCGGCGCGTAGGCGATGACGAGCAGAAGCGCGGCACCGATCAGCCATGGAGTGAAGCTTTGCACCGCGGGCACACGCTCATCGTGATAAGGCTCGGAGACAATCAGGTCGAGCGCGCCTCGCCGGGTGGCCTTGCCAAAAAGCGTGGCGAAGAAAACGACGAAGAAGATGAGCGCCGCGATCGTCATAAGGACGCCGCCGATGGTGGTGCAGATCCGGGAGAACTGCCAGTCGGCATGATAGAGTGGCGATTGTGGGTTGGCATAACTCATCCCGAGATTGGTGCGACGGGGTTCGCCCGCCGCCCCGCCGACAAATCCGCCGGTGGAAAAAATCATGATGCCGAGCGTCCAGAGATAGGGCATCCAGACGTTCCATCTTTGGAATTTGATTTGTTTACCGGTGAGCGTCGCGATGAGGAACAAGCTCATTCCGATGAAGGAAAGAAAAACTGGGCCGGCGACAGTTTGATGAAAGTGCGCCGGCAGCCAGGAGGTGTTATGCACGACGGTGTCGAGGTTATAAGACGCGTTGATGATCCCGGTAACCCCGCCAAAGATGAAGATGACCAGCCCGCAAAAGAGGTAGGAAAAGAGCCAGCGATCCTTGTCGAGATAGGGAAGCTTCTTCCACCATCCGAACAGACCGCGTCCACCCTTCTGACGCGCGCCATGTTCCATCGAGGCGGCCATGGTGAAGGCGGTGGCGAAGCTTGGGACCGCAACCAGCATGGTGAAGAAGGCGTGAACGAATTTCCAGGTGTCGCTGATCCCGGGCTCGGTGAATTGATGATGAATGCCGACCGGAGCGGAAAAGAGCACGAGCCAGAGAAAGGTCAGGCGCCCGGCAAAATCCGAGTAGAGCTTCCCGCCGGCAAGCTTCGGTAGCATGGTGTAATACATGACATAGGTCGGGAGCAGCCAGAAATAGACGAGCGGGTGGCCGAAGAACCAGAAGAGCATCCGCGCCAGAGGCACGTTGACGGTCGAAACCCAGCCCATCGACCAGGGAATGAGCAAAAACAGGATCTCGATCGCCACCGGCGCGGTGGCAATGAGCCAGATGATGAAAGTGGCAAAAATGCCAACGACGGCGAGAGGTATCTTCTCGCCCGGATGCTCACGTTTCCAGGCAAAGTAAGGCGGTAGCCAGTTAAAGAATGCGATCCAAGATCCAACCACGACCAGCACGAGACCTATATAGAATGCGGGATGGGCGCGCAGTGGCGGATAAAAGGTGTAGAGCACGGTTGCCTGGCCGGATAGAATCGCGGCGGCGGCGAGGAGCGTGCCGATGATCATGAGGGCAAAGGAGAGCCACGCCACGTTCATGTTCACGGGCCGTCGCAGATGAAAACGGATTACGGCATAGCCGAAGGCGACGGCAAAGAAGGTGGTGAAGACAATCGCGTTCACCACGCCGTGCAGAGTTAGTCCCTGGAAATACTCGAGCCCGAGAAATTCCGTACGGTGGAGGATCCCGGCGCGATAGAGGACCTGCATGAGACCGTGATAAATACCGAGCACCAAAAGGGCGACCGGGAAGACAAGCTCGATCAGGATCATACGCCTGAGTCCCGGTTCGATCTCGATTGTGTGGTCGTTAGGTATTTCCATCGCCAGCTCTATTTGATCGTTTTCAGATATGCAATCATTTCATCGACTTCCTTCTCGGTGAGGATCGGCTCGGGCATTAGGTCGTCGTAGCCGTCGACAATCTTCGCGTCGGGATCGACAATGGATTCGCGCAGATAAGCGTCGTCGACTGTTATGACCGAGCCGTCGGCCATCTTCTCCGTCCGCCCGTAGAGGCCCTTGAAGGAGGGGGCGAGGTCTGCGTCTGCAGTCATCGAGTGGCAGCTCATGCATTCCTTTGCTTCGAGCAGCTTGTAACGCGGATCAGTTGGGATTTTCGGCGTCGGGCGCGCCTGCCGGCGGATGAAAGCTCGCCGCATCCACCACGCGCAGATTGGCGGCCATGCGATCGTGTCCCGTCCCGCAGTATTCGTGGCAGAGGAGTTGATAGACGCGCGGCTTGTCGAATTTGACCCGCGCATAGTTCACCACCCCGGGCACAGCCATGAGGTTGAGATCGGTGCCTAATAAGATCAGGCCGTGGGTGACGTCTGCCGCGCTGAGATAGATGTCGACGGTCGATCCGGCGGGGACCGTCACTTCCTGCGGTTCGAAGCGCCACATGCGGGCGACGTAGTGCAGCTCGTAATGCGTCGGCGAATGTGTGATCAATTCGCCCTTCTGAAACGGCTTCACACTCGTCAGACAAGTCGGCAGGCCGACATGAAAGGTGTTGATCGCGAGGGCGGCGAAGCCAAAGAGCAAAAGGACAAAGAGGAGGGCGATCCAAACGATCCTTTTTTCCAACTGGATAATCGTCATCGCCTTTAGCTCCGCGCAATCATGATCCCGTAGATCAGAAACCAAAGCGCGGCGTAAAACAGAAGAAGCAGGACGAAGAAAAAGATCGCGCCCTTGGGAAAGAACTCCGCGTTCTCCGGTTCCAGTGGAGATTTCACTTCGTCCGGCATGTTCATGGCGCTTGGGTCATTAGCGGCGATGAGAATGACAAGATGGCGAGGTCAAGTATCATTTGCTAAGGACTCACCCTTATCCTGGCAGGGCACGGCACTCCATATTCCAAAAGCGGCTCCTGTCAGTTGCATCTGAATGAAGTTATAACGCTATCGAAACATGATCACCGCGATAAGCGGCGCCGGTGGTTTTACTTCTCGGACTTCTCGAGCTGGCGGAGTTTCAGGTAAATCGCCAGCATCAGAAGTCCGATCCAGGCGATGGCGGTCGCGAGTCCGATCTGCCGGAACTTGTATTCGGCACGCGCTTTCTCGACCAAGGCGTCGGTGCGCTTGATCGCTTCTTCTCCCGGCGCCGCCACCTGTTGAAAAGTACTTCGGCTGAAGGAATGCACGTAGGTACGCGATTTCTTCAGGGCGTCGCCCAGTTCGGTGAGCTGGTTGCTGATCGGCTCCACATCCAATCCTTTCGCCGCGAGCTTTTCCGAGACAGTGGTGAACTGGTTCCGCGCCTCGTCCATCCGGCTGATGGTTTCGCGAAAATAGTTCGCGGTCTGATGCATTGCGGATGGTCCTTGGCGTATTGGCGATGGCAATCGCCGCACAAGCCGCCGGCGGTGGTCGCCAGCATCGAGTCGTGCGTTTTCTCGATCGAATGTTCGCCATGGCACTTGCTGCACTCGGCCCAGTTATGTTCGTCGAAGGCCTGCTTGTGTTTGCTGCCGTCAAAGAGACTCGCATTGGCCGAGTGACAAAGACTGCAACTGCGGCTCACGCTCGCTACCCCCGGCGGGCTGGCGGCGTGGTTGCCATGACAATCGTTGCAGGCGGGTGCTCCGAGGTCGCCGCGTTGCAGGAGGGCGCGGCCGTGCACACTATTTTTGTATTGCGCGAGTTGATTGGTAGGCAGCGGTGCGCCGTTCGGGAGGGTAAAGCCGGCCATGGTCTTGGGATTGGCGTGACAGGCACCGCAGGTCTCCGGCACACGCTGCGCATAGACCTTCGATTGCGGATCCTTCGCCGGGCGAATGCCGTGGACGCCATGGCAGCTCACGCATTGCGGAGCGCGGTCGTCATGTTTCACGAGCAGCAACTGGCCGTGCGGGCTGTCCTGGAACTTGGTCAGTTGATCGGTCGGCAACCCCGGATTGAACTGGTGCATGAAAGTCGGATCGGAATGACAGCGCGCGCAAAACTGGACGACCCAGGCGCGATTCTTGTCGCGACCCTTCTCGGGCCATTCTTTGACGAACTCGTGCCCGACGTCGGCGGTTGGATCGCCACCATGGCAACCGGCACAGGCGAGGCCGCTGCGGAAATGAACGTCCTCGACCATATCCTTGAGACTCAGGTGTGTCGGTGAGTTCTCCGCGGTGGGCGCGAGGGTGAAGAGGTCTTCCGGCGCCTGAACTTCGGCATCGGTGTGGCACAGGATGCAATTGTTCTGCAGGACGAGCTCCATCTTTTGCGGCCGCAGCTGGAGCGCCAGGAGCGTCCCGAGGTGCTCCGGCTTTGTGATGATCTCTTTTTCCACCGCCAGGGCGAGGTGTTCCTTCAGGTTATCGTTGAGGCCGTCGAAATAAGCCCGCTGCTCCTTCGTGATGATTGGCTTGCCGCTTTGGTCTTTGGCATTGAGCAGCGCGGCCAGCTTGGGAGGGATGCTGGCCGGGGTCTGGTTTGCCGCCAGGGCAGCGGCGGAAATGAAGACGGCGCCAAGGACAATGAGGGTCGTTCTCACGTTGTGCCTGCCTCGTTAGGCCGGGACGTCATGAACCAGGAGGCCAGAATGATAATGATCGCCAACCCGGCCGAGACCGCCCCTGCGATCAAATAAGAGATTCCCAGCAAACCGTGCAACACGACCTGCAACAGGGCCGCCCCGGTGAAAACGAACCAGCGGTGCTCGAATCGCAAATAGCGAACGACAATGACGACCGCGCCTGCCGCCAGCGTCCACGATGCGCAGACCCGCGCCACCTTGTGCATTGCAGCCAATTCCTCGCCTTTGCCCTCTGCACCGATGTCCCAGCCCATGAGTGTGAGGTAGGTCAGGAACAAGAGCGCGGCCCAGGCCAAATCGCTGAAGGCGGGAGATGGCTTGTCCTGATACGCGCGGCGATCTGCCCAGGGAATCACCATCCAGATGCCGAACAAGATCCCGATGACAAACAAGCAAACCTGCGGTCCTTCCAAACCGAAGAGATGCGGCGGAAATTCCTTCAAGAGCTGGTATTCCCAGAGGAAATACCATTCCGGTTTGATGCCGGGATAGGCCGAGGCGAGGGGGTCCGCCTTGTCCCCCAGTTCCCAGTCCATTCCCGGAATGCCGGGTCCATAAGGAAGGAAGACCGCGAGCGCTCCCAGCACCATCAGGCAGGCGAGCCACAACAGGACGTCGCGCAGGGCAAAGCTGGGAAAGAATTTCATGCCGCGCGGGGCGGTCGTTTTGCCCAGCGGCGGTGCCATGCCCTGTCGCTGAATCAGGAGCACGTGCAGGACGATCACGCCGACGAAGGCGAGGGGCAGGATCACCACATGGGCGGCGAAAAATCGATAGAGCGTGTTGATGCTGACGTCCTGGCCACCGCGCAGGACCTGGAGCAGCCAGTGGCCCACGAAAGGCACGGAGGCAACGATGTTGGTGCCTACGGTGGTGGCGAAGTATGCGAGTTTGTTCCAAGGCAGGAGATAGCCGGAAAAACCAAAGCCCATCGTGAGGAGAAACAAGAGATAACCGGACACCCAGGTGACTTCGCGGGGCGGCCGATACGCCTTCAGCATCATGGTGCTAAACATGTGAAGAACGAGGGAGATGATCATGAGGTGGGCGCTCCAACTGTGAATGGAGCGGATGAGCCAGCCGAAAGGTACTTTAGTCGTTAGGAACCGGATGCTCTCGTAAGCGGTGGCTTCACCCGGTTGGTAGTACATGAGCAGGAGCACACCGGTCACTACCTGCACGATGAAGAAGAACATCGTGATGCCGCCGAGATAATACCACCCCATCCAGTGCGAGCCCAATGGCACCTGCTTGTGCCGCACAAAGTCGAGCAGCGGCGTCAGTTGATAACGCCGATCCAGCCAGCCGCGCACTCCTCCGCCCTTCTCGGCGTCGCTCATGCTGTTTTTTCTTCAGAGATGAGGATTGTCCCGTCAGCTTGCCGATTGACCGCGTACCTCGGCAACGGTTGGGGCGGCGGCCCGGAGAGCACGCGCCCGTGGAGGTCGAAGCGGCCATCGTGACACGGGCACCAGATGACGGATTGCGCCGGCTGGTAGGTCACGGTGCAACCTTCGTGCGTGCACTTGGCACTGAAGGCGAGCAGATCGTTATCGTTCTGCAGAACGATGACGCGCTGCCCGCTGACCGGGACGATGACAAACTTGTTCTGCTCCAGCTTGGAGGCTTCATCGCGGGTCAGGCGTGTTGGGCCGCCCTGGCCGGTTTGCGGCAGAGGCTTGAGATAGCGAATAACCGGATAGGCGACGCTGGCGAGCCAGCCCAATACGCTTGCCCCCAGAAGGAGATCGATGAAGTGGCGGCGGGAGGTGGGTGAGTTGGAAACCGAGTCGGCGTGCTGCTCCATTTCAGATCTCTTGAGCTCGAAGGTCCATGCGCGGGCAGAAAACTCTCATCTCTACGGCGGATTGTTTTCTCATGAAAACAATCTCAAGCCCACACTGGGAAGCGGCTGCTTGGCGAGAAAAAAAGCTGCGCATTTTTTCGGAATGCCTCCCGGTTATTCTTTCTGAATGCCGCCCGTATGACAATCGGCGCATGCGAAGTCGGAATACTCAGCATCGATGTGGATGAAATCGTGACCGACAGCGCTGATCTTGTTTAGATCTTCTCCACTGCCCTGTGCCAGGATGAGGTGGCAGGCTTTGCAGGTGCTGGCCTTAATCGACCGTTTTCCGTCAGCCGCAACGTGATTGCCATCGTGACAGCGGAAGCATCCGTTCCAATTCTTGTGACCGATAAAATCCGGATGGGTGCGCCAATCGAGTTTCACTTCGGGGAAGAAATTCGCGCGATAAATCGCCTGCGCTTCTTTGATGATTGGCTCGGATTGCGCTGGATCTGGGTAATCTTGCCGGAGCGTCTTGGCAATCTCCTGCAGGGCCTGCGGTTTGGTAGCGTAGGGCTTGACCAGCGCCGCCACCACCTTGGCTTTCACCCATGGGATTTTGGGATCCAGGCGGCCAGTCGCCAAGGACAGATCGACCGCCTGATTCGGGGGATGGACTTTGTGAGCGGGGCGGCTGTGGCAATCCATGCAGTCCATGCGCAGAATCCGATGATCAGCAGGATTGCCCTTGAAGTCCGCAGTCTGGTAGACCGTTACAACCCCGCGCGGATCGGTCATCCTGACCCACGGGATGTTCTGCAGCAGGTCATCCGTGGCGATGTATTCGATTTTGTTGGCGACATTCATGTGCCAGTGAATGCCTCCTTCAGGACCGTTGGCAGGGTCGGCACCACCCACATTCAAGAGGAGCCGCACGGTGAAGGGGGTATTCTTTTCATCGGAAAGGAAATGCCGGTAAGTCCGCTCAACGTTGCCGACATATTTTTTCGGCCAGTGACATTGTTCGCAAATCGCCTGAGACGGCCCGGGATTAGCGCTCGTGACGCGAATCGGCCGCTCAAAATCGTTCGCCACGGTGTGATAAAGCTGCTTCACGCCGTTCAGCTTCGTCTTGAAATACGCCGTAGCGCCTGGTCCCACGTGGCAGGAGACACACTCGACCCGGGCATGGGCCGAGTGTTGGGAAGCGACGAACTCCGGCTCCATCGGGAGGTGACAACGCTGTCCGCAAAACTCTACCGACTCGGTGTACTGATAGGTCTGATAGCTACCGAGGGCGGTCAGGAAAAGAAAGATGACGCTGCCGCCGGCGAACATCGCAAGGATTTTTCGGTCCCGGGCACGAGACAAATCGATCTTGATGACGAATGGCTTGGCCGCGCGAGCGGACCGTCGCTCGCTCCGCCTCTGAAGCAACGCCCCGAGCAAGGCCAGGGCAAGGCCGAGGACAAAAAACAGGGGCGCTACCAGATAGGCGAGGATGCCGAGATAGGGGTTGCGATGGCCCGCAAAGACATCGATCGCGAAAAGCAGCAGGAATGCGAAAAGCGCACTTCCAGCGAGGACCAGCCCCGACCAACTGCTCCAGTTTCGCAGGTAATGGCGGAAGGGCCGACGCGGAGCGGAGCTGTCAGGCATCAGTCAATGATGGAGAGTATCGAAAGTCTCGCGAAACGGGGGAACTCTCAAAGCCGCGTGGACGCCGGATGTTCCACGCTATTTCTTAAGCGAACGAATATAGGCCACAAGAGCCTTAACGTCTGCGTCGGATAATTTCTCTCCAAACGGCTTCATCGACTGCTTGCCGTTGGTCTTGACGCCCTCCTTGATCGCTCGTTCTGCCTCCCCGTCACTAAAGGCCGCCTGGACCTTGGCATCGCGATAATCTTTCACGCCGAGTTTTTTGCCCATCATTGTGCTTCCGCTGCCGTCTTTTCCATGGCAGGAGGCGCAATTCTGGTTCCAAAGGGCGCTCGCATCTCCGGCGGAAGCGATTCCCGCCGACGCGATAATCAATGACATAAACAAGGATAGTTTTCGTTTCATTTCAGTTTGGCTTTCGGTTAGTTGACAGGAATAAGTTTGAGTAGTGGCGCCGAGCGCGTCCGTAACAATTACGGGCAATTTCTGCTTACTTCTTCAGCGTCCTGACATATGCAACGAGCGCCGCGACCTCCTCATCGCTCAACTTGTCGCCAAAGGCTTTCATCATCGTCTTGCCATTCTCCTTGATCCCTTCCTTGATGGCCTTAGCGGCTTCGGCGTCGGTGAAGCTCGCCTGGGTCTTCGCGTCGGTCAGGTCTTTGGCGTTTAATTTTTTTCCCATTTTGGTGTCGGCCGCGCCGGTCTTGCCGTGACATTGGGCGCAGTCCTTGTTCCAGTTTTCCTGCGCGCTACCGGCGCGCACAGAGGCGGCCGAAGCGGCGGCCAGCAGGGTGACGGCGATGTAGGTGATGATTTTCATGATATTATTCCTCTCTCGGTATTCCTTAATTACTTTCTTTGTATCGCTAATTCTGGGCGTGTAAATATTATTTCTGAGTCCGGGTGTTTTGGACGGGCCGAGCCGGCGCGGGTGCGAAAACTTCGCCAGCGCTCCAAGGGCATGGCAGCGACGGCCATGAGCGCGAGCTGACTGAGGATAAAGCCACAGAGCCAAGGGAATGCCTTCTGCATGAACCCGTAGGAATGCAGGCCGACGCCGAGCATGTTCACGCCGAACCACGAGAAGCTGGTGATGACGTTGCCAAAGATGGCCATGATCATGAGACCGCGCTGGCGAATGAACCCGCCCCAACGCGCGTGCAGAATAACGGCACACCACAGAACAATGAGCACGGCGCCATTTTCTTTCGGGTCCCAACCCCAGAAACGTCCCCAGGATTGGTCGGCCCAGATTCCGCCCAACACAGTGCCGACAAAGCTGAAGAGGGTGGCGAAGCAAACGACGCCATAGGTCATGCGCGTGAGCGAATTGGCGGTTCGTTTGGTCAATGACCGGGTGAATACGCCACGGATGACATAAATGATGGCAAGCATGCCGGCCAAAAACATGGCCGAGTAACCGGTCGTGATCGCGACGACGTGCGTGGCGAGCCAGATGTTGGTATCGAGGACGGCTTGCAGCATTTCCAGCGTGTCGCCGCTTCCCGCGAGATGATGCGCGATGATCAGCGTAATGAAGCCGATCGCCCCGGCGCAGGCCGCACCGATGCCATCTCGAAAGATTCGCTCGAGAATAAGTGCGACAATGACCGCGCCCCATCCAATGAAAATGGCCGATGAATAAAGGTTTGTGACCGGCGGCCGCTCCTGGAGATACATCCTCGAGACGAGACCAAAGGTGTGAATTGCGAGTGCGAGCAGAAGCAAGTAGAAGGCGGAACGATTCAGCGTTCGACTCCAAGCCAACCACGAGCCGCACGCGAGCAGAAACGCCAGGACATAAAGAACCATGCTGTGCATGAACGGATCGACCTGATTGAAGAGGGACTCGAACGTGGCTCGTTTCGTCGCCGTGGGATGCCCCTTTGCGAGCCAACCAGCGAGAGAATCGACCTCCTGATTAAAGGCAGCCCGGTTACCAGTGCGGTAGGAGTCACCGAGCTGCGTGTACATTTTTACAACCGGGTGAATTTCACCCACTGCGATCGATTGCAGGAGGCTCTCCCCGACTGAGCGCCAATCGCCTTCCTGCGGGAAAGCCGCCGGGACTGCGAGGATGTAACCCATTTCGGCCATTTTCTGGTAGCGCTCGATCAATTCGGCCGTCTTATCGAGTTTCGTCTTGTCGAAACTCTTCCCGGTCTCGCGTTGGCGCGCCGCCTTGCCCGCCGCCGGCAAGCCCTTGGCGTAGGAATCCAATTCCCTCGCGAAATTTTGCGCGCCTCCCGGCTCC
>CAWGEN010000007.1:0-65482 GCA_963821615.1 uncultured Verrucomicrobiae bacterium
TCGCCGGCTGCGCGCAAGTCGCGGTCGTTTCGGAACAACGCCCGGCGCCATTGCCGCCCGGACCGGGAGCCGAACAGATCGCGACGCAGACGATCGATCGCGGCCTGGTCGACACAAAGACGCAGCCAGTTGTCGCGCTTGGTGAATTCGCCGCCGCCGCTCGCGACTCTCTGCAGCAACTCGATCGCAATCCAAAGGACGCAGAAGCGCGGCGTAACTACAACTTCGCCGTCGCTCGCATCTTTAGTGTGGTGCGCGACGCGAAACTGGATCCCTGGACCCATCCGATGCGCATTGGAACAAAGGGCGAATTTACCCTCACGTGGAAGCGCGATCCACGCCCGGAGTGGAACCCGGCGCTCTACGAGCTAATTCCGGTCGATGAACTGAAGATCACGGGCACCGAGGTCAAAGACCGTGTCAGCAAGGCGGGAATAGGAGCACCGCTCGTGGCCAAACGGCAGCTCACCGCACAACAAGCGAGCGAAGCTTTTGCACCGCGCTGGATCTTCTATGGTGTCACGGCGACGGCGCAATTCGAAGGCTCGCGTTGTGTGATCTCGATCGAAGATCCGCTGGCGACAGAAACGGTTCGCGTCGGAACACACACTTACCCGCTGGCGGCAGATTTCACCGCATCGATAGCGTTAATGCTGGTTCAGGAAAAGCCGGGAAAGCTTGGGTTTGCCCGACTCTTGAATCCACAGGAGTACGCCGCCACCAACCGGGTCTTCCGTTTTCAACCTTACGATCCGAAAAAAGAGGTCGTGCTTTTCGTGCATGGCTTGATGTCTACGCCTGCTACATGGGTTCCGCTGATGACTGCTTTGCGTGGCGACCCGGAGATTCGGCGCGACTATCAATTTTGGTTTTACAGTTACCCGAGCGGTTATCCGTATCCCTATAGCGCGCTCATTCTGCGCCAGGAGCTTGATGCGATCGAAAAGAAATTTCCGCTCCGCAAGAAGATGGTAGTGGTGGGCCACAGCATGGGAGGATGCATTACCAGGACTCTGATCACGGACGCGGGGAATAAACTGTGGATGGACGTGTTTGGAAAGCCGCCGGACCAGGTAGAGATGCCGGCCAGGAGCAAGCGCCTCCTCGAAGAGGCGCTCATCTTTGAGCATCGACCGGAGATCGGGCGAGTCATTTTCATGTCGACTCCGCATCGCGGCAGCGATTTGGCGAGCGACTGGATCGGCCGTATCGGGGCGCGGCTGGTAAAGGCGCCGAGCCAGTTGCTCTCGGTCGGCCAGGTCGTTCGCGAGGACACCACGCCTGATCCCGCGGCCCTGCAGTTGAAACGCTTCCCGAACAGCGTCGACACGCTGTCCCCGAACAACCGCTTCGTTCTGACCATCAACCAGATTCCGATCACTCCCGGCATTCCGTATTCCTCCATCGTAGGCGACCGGGGCCGTGGTGACACGCCCAAGAGCAGCGATGGCGTCGTCGCTTACTGGAGCAGCCACCTCGATGGCGCGAAAAGCGAGTTTATCGCGCCGTGCGATCACGGCTCACCCGAGAACCCGCAAGCCATTGCCGAAGTCGACCGCATTCTCAAACTGAACATCAAGTCCAACTAGGAGACTGTTGAAATGCTGGGATGGGCCGCAACGCCGTGGAGCGGCGCGAGGCAGAAGGCAGCTGGCTGCGTCGCTCGTTCGTTACAGCCCTTTGCGGGGATGCGCCTCAGCTCGCTTCTTGTCATCCCCGTTCTGGCTCTACGCGCGACCCATGCCAGCATTTCAACAGCATCTCCCAGGCCGAGTTCGCTGCCTCATGGCAGGGCAGGTTTGGCCGCGCGTTCGGCCTTCGCCGAACTGATACGACTAGGCAAGGCACAAAATGTCGTTACGGTGAAAAGAGGATGCTTCTATGAATACTGCAGCGATTAGTGCCCTGGCCGCTCTCGGGGGATCGGCAATTGGCGCACTTGCCCCAGTCCTGACCAATGTTCTCGTGCAGCGGAGCGCGGCGCGGCGCGATCTCGCGAACCGAACGGTCGCTGCGCGCGAGGCGCTTTATTCCGACTTCATCAAAGAAGCCTCCGGCCTCTTTGTCACTGCGGTGACTCACAATCTTGAAAATCTTGGCGACCTGGTCTCTCTCTACGCGCTTGTGAGCCGCATTCGACTGTGCGCCACCGATCCCGTCATGCATGCTGCCGAGGATGTCGTGAAGAGGATTACCGAGGATTTCAGCGACCCGAACTTTTCTGTCGAACAGGTTGCGCGGGATGTTGTTTCCGGCAAGGGCGATCCACTCAGTACGTTCAGTTTTGCGTGTCGGAAGGAGCTGAACGATATTGTTCGAATGGCGCTGTGAGTTCGGAGAAGGTCTTCGGCAAGCCCGCGAATTCACGAGGGAAAACCCTTCAAGCGCGCTCTTTCCCTGCCTGCTCGCGAACCGCCTGCAGAAAGACAAAGCGCACTGATCTGCCATGGCAAACGCTACCGCTGCCGCCTGCACATGTACGACCAAGGTCCAATATCCGGGTCGGACGGAATTGCTCCATGCTCATCGGGTGGACATCAAACTCAGGAAAAAGTCGGGCGCGTCAGGCTCGGTACGCCTATGCCGCCGCCCGCAATGGCAGAGATGGGAAGAGCAAGTCATGGAACGGCCGGAACGGCACGCTTGAAGTGAAGGATTTTCCACGTAATCTCGCCTTCAAGACAGGAAAGCCCGCCTCCAAATCATCCCGAGACAGCCCGAATCAATCATGAAATCACTCCAGAAATCATTCGTCATCGTGTCCCTTAGTTTCCTGACAGCTTCCGCAGCCTATGCCCAGCAGGATGCAAAAGATGGAAAGGAAATCCCGGTTCAGCAGGAGACAAAACCCGTGACGCAAGACGAGTGGCAGTTCTTTGTGACTCCCTATACCTTTCTGCCTTCTGTCGATGTTAAGTTTAATGTGCCAGAGGTGACGATTGGCAATCGCACGATTGGCGGTGACATCTCCGTGAACCAACCAATTTGGGAGACGATAGGCAAATTCAGCAACGACTTTTACGTCCTATCCCTCGGTGGCCGACTCGAGGCTTGGAAAGGGTGCTGGGGCGGCTTCCTCGACGGCTATTGGATCTTCGGCAAAGATCATGTCAGCAACAGTGATTCCAGGTTAGTATTCCGCGATAGAGTCGATATCACGGCATCTTCCAGCGTGACCGACCGTTTTGGAACCGGGCAGATCAATTTCGGACCGCAGTTCAAACTCGGCACCGCGCCGTTGAGCCCGGATTCCAATGTTTCCTTCATTCTCTATGGCGGCGGCCGGGTTAACTGGTTAACCAACGATGACGACGGCACGATCACAATCCGCGCATCATCGAATGTGGGCGAGATCGGGAAGTCATTCAATTTTAGCACGAACAGAGGCCGGGCTTTCATCGAGCCCATGATCGGCTTGAAGACCAGTTGGACGTTGGGCCCGAAAGTTAAGGCCATCCTCCGGGGCGATGTCGGCGGCTTCGGCTTTGTCACTGCCAACAACTGGGATTGCGACCTCGAGACGGGAATCGCCTGGGAAGCTTGGCACAACACGTATCTCGATTTTGGCTATCGCGCCCGAGGACAGTGGCAGGATCTCGGCCCTAATGGAAATGTTGCTCAGCGCGGCTGGTACTATGGACCGGAGCTCGGCGTGACCTTCAGTTTCTAGCGGACACCCGTTTTCTGAATCAGCTGCCGTTCGAACGAAAAAATTGACGCGGCGCTCATCGAGAGTATCGCCGGGTCGGCCTTCATTGCGCCTCGCTTTGACGTGATTGCGTCAGGCGCTTCTCGTTATCCAGAATCAAAAAAAGCTTGACCCCGCCGGAAGGTCGGACGCAAAGATGACTGGCAATTCTTTGCTCTTGATGTAATCCATCCTTCAGACAACCACAAAACCGTAAATAACCCGCAACCAACAAGAACCAACAAAAATGAAACAAGTCCTAACGACATTAAAATTCCTTACCGTGATCGCGCTCGGCGTCTTCGCGGTGAGCTGCGCCAATGAGACTCAGGAAAAACAGAACCTGGCCGTTGCCGCCGGCTTCCAAATCATCACGCCGAAAACTGCGCAGCAGGAAACCATCCTCAAGCAGCTGGAACCGGGTAAAGTGACCCGGGTCGTCTACCAGGGGAAGACCTACTACGTCCTGCCGGACGTGCCCAACAACCAGGCTTACGTTGGCGGTGCTGACCAGTTACAGGCCTTCGAGCAACTCCGCCTCGCCAACAAACTGAGCAATGAAAACCTGGAGGCTGCCCAGATGAACTCGATGAACCAAAGATGGGGGACTTGGAATTCATGGGGCGGTTGGCGCGGAGCGGGATGGGGATGGCGCTGAGCTGACTCAGGCCAGCGACTAACGCTCGCTGACGCGGCAGGCAGACAATCCCTTCCGTGAAGGCGGGGCTGTCTCCTGCGGGCGACCTCGGCTTGACGAGCAAATTAACTAACGCCGAAGGGTGATGTCCTTTGGCTTGGCGAAACCCGTGCTGCTGCGCCAGTTGTGAGCGGGCTTTCCCGATCACGCAGGCGAAACGCGAGAAAATCGTCCCCTACCCCCGCACCGCAATGTTCGTGGAACCCGAGGCCACGGACGAGATCAAACGCATCCTGCGTCTGCATCTGGCCTCCGTCGGAGACGTGCATTGACGCCCGTAGGCGAGCTGTTACGTTTTTCGAGCACTACGGATCACTCGCGACGACTCGCCCCCGCTCCACTCCCGCCGATAACCGATTTAGAGGATACCGAACCTTTACGATGACAGTGTCGAGAGCTTATACTGCCAGATATGAGCATGGATCTAGTCCAACAGGCTTGCGACCGGTATGAGATTGCAGACACCATGCATCGCTACTCTTTCGGTCTCGACCACGGTGATGCAGATTCGCTCGCGTCCGCGTTTACGGAAGATTGCGTCCTCGACTTCTGCCCCGCCGGCAGGAAACTCGGGATCGATTTTCCCAGGTTGACTGGGCGCCAGGCCATCCTCGATACCCTGCTGCCATTTCTGGGTCCGCTCGACTCCACCCACACGGCGAGCAATCTCCAGATCGAAATCAGCGGCGACACGGCTACAGTCCATGGCTATGTGATGTCGCAATATTTCATGCCGCGGGAAGGTTCGCGCCGCGGGTCGGAAAACGCGCTCTTGATGAACCGTTATGATTGCGAGGTGGTGCGTGACGGACAGAAATGGCGTTTCAAACGTGTCACGATCGACAATGCGTGGATGCAAGGCGATCCTGAAATTCTCAACGTTCGGGCCACGCACCGAGCCCTGGTCGCGAAACAGAGGCAGACCAAATGATTCGGATCGGCAGACCAGAGGACGGAAATCGGGAGGCCAGAGTCGGAAGATAGACATTAGAGGTCTCGGTCGTGCAAGAGAAGCTTCCGCGCGGAATTCCTTTGTCCGTCGCGGCCGTAGCAACAGCACACTGCATCTGGCCTCCGTGGAGACGCTCATTGACGGCCAAACCCACGCTAAAGCGGGGCTACCCTCGATTGCCGCTATCGCGGCTAGACTTGTCCGCGTTAGCGGACCGCGAACGCAGCCCGGCGATTGATCGCCGGGTTTCGGTGGAAAATGATCCGTCGTCGCGTCGCGACGGTTGAACCAAAAGGCATCGCATCGAATTCGATGAATGGCATTTCCTCGGCTGAATTCGGGCGTCGCTACGCGACGCGCTTTTGCTCTTGCGGTTGTCAAACCCGCGCTAAAGCGCGGGGCTACGTTCGATTGCCGCTATCGCGGCAGGAGCCGCGCGTCGGACTCGGCAGGAACGGCAGCGACCCGCGGCGAATCGGTGCTCCGACGGATGAAATTTAACACCTTCAATCAAAAGGACGGATGCACCTGTGCGTGTTTCAGCGGTGTGGGTTACGCATGTGTGCTGTTCTGCCTGCTGGCAACCGTTCGTCCGCGTTAGCGGACGGTGAACGTAGCCCGGCGATTGATCGCCGGGTTTCGGTGAAAAATGAACGTCTCGTCGCGTAGCGACGGCTGAACCGGTGGCCAACACCTATACCTCGCTCAATTACCATTTCGTATGACATGCTCTGGATCACATTCATGAAACGGTATCTGATCTGCTGGCTTGGCGGTTTGCTCCTGGTGCTTGTTGGCTTGCTCGCCGCGACCTGGGCGTTCGGCGCCGTCTGGTTCGACGGGCCGTTCGGAGCGGGCAACAAACTGGCGGCCACCCTGCTCGCAGCCGCTTTTGCGATCGTGCTCATATTCGTTCGGCCATTCTGGCGAAAACTGGGCCTCTTCGTCGTCGCTCTTCGCCGGCGTGCTCAGTTGGTGGCTGACTCTTTCTCCGACTAACGAGAGTGACTGGCAGCCGGACGTCGCCCAGCTAGCATGGGCCGACGTTCAAGGCGACGAAGTCACATTCCACAACGTCCGCAATTGCGATTACCGGACCGAGACCGACTACACCCCGCATTGGGAAACGCGGACCGTGCGCCTCTCGCAGATCACCGGCATTGACCTCGCGATCAATTACTGGGGCTCGCCCTGGATCGCACATCCCATCGCCAGCTTCCAATTCGCCGACGCGCCGCCGCTCTGCTTCTCCATCGAGATACGCAGGAAGCTTGGCCAAAGCTACTCGCCGATCCGCGGGCTCTACCGCCAGTTTGAGCTCATTTACATCGTGGCCGACGAGCGCGACGTGATCCGCGTGCGCACGAACTACCGCAACGAGGATGTCTGTCTTTACCGCACGATCATTTCGCCGGCGCAGGCGCGGGAACGTTTCCTTGAATACATCCATTCGCTCAACGCCCTGCGGAACACGCCGCGCTGGTATAACGCCATCACGACCAATTGCACGACGAGTATCCGCACGCAGCATCCGCCTAACGAGCGCCTGCCGTGGGACTGGCGCATCTTGCTCAATGGCAAAGGCGACGAAATGATGTATGAGCGCCACCTGATTGTCACCGATGGGCTTCCGTTCGCCGAACTGAAAGCGCGCAGCCTGATCGACGCTCGCGCCCGCGCCGCTAACGACGCACCCGATTTCTCAAAGTTGATCCGGGAAGATCTGCCCGGAATGTTTCCGGCGGATGGAGACTCTTTGAGATGACATTCGAATTAGATCCCGGAAAAGATTTATCCACGGATTTCACAGATAAACATAGATTTTCGTGACGGGCTCTCAGTCGCCTAACGTCGTCTGGGCGTTAGAGTTACCGACCAAGACGAAACGATGGCTCTTCCACGAAAAACAAATACAAATCTTGCAGCCTGAACAATTAGGCAAAAAACGTTTGACAGCCTCGGAATATGGGCTCACTGCTTGACCCATGAGAAACCCATTGAACACTATGGCTCAAGCGCAGGGAGCTCTAATCAAAAGCCTGGCATTCGTAGCAGCAATCATGGCCGTATTTCTGTCCGTTTCGGCACAAGCCGGCCCACCTGTCGCGAGCGATGGGAAGACCGTCGCCCCAGCACCGCCACCACCACCGGAGGTTTATGGGACAGGCTGGTATGGGGCGATCCTGCTCGGAGCCAACGTTTATCAGGAAAACCGCGGGGACAGAAGCTTCACCAACGGCGAGGGGGACACTCTGACGATTAGTCCCAAGACTGACCCCGGTTTCTTTGGCGGTGTCAAACTCGGTTACGTTTTCGGAACCGGCAAGTTCCGCTTCGCACTCGAAGAAGACATGTTCTACAATGGATGGAAAAGGGGGGCCGATTCCACCGTCACGGATATTAATGGCGTGGTCACCCAGACCAGCAGCTCAAGTATCAACATCAACTCCGGCGCTTTCCTCACCAACGGCATTATTAAGTTCGGCAATCAGAGATTCCAACCCTACATTGGCGCAGGGGCCGGTTTTTACTTTGCCGAAACCCCCGGTCTTGACGTCAATGGCTTCCAGACCAACGGAAGCGGCAATGCTTCCGGCTTCGCCTGGCAGGCCATCGCGGGAGCCGATTACTATTTTAGCCCCAAGATGAGCATCTTCATCGAATACAAGTTCCTGGAATATCTCCACTACAACAGCAACTTCGACAACACTAGTGAATTCAACCAACAGTTGGTAGGCGGCGGCTTCCGATTCCACTTCTAAGGAGATGCTAAAGGTCATAAGTGGGCGGTTTCCTCACTGACAACTGACAAGCAATACCCTTCATCAGGCGGCGGGAAGGTTGGGGCTTGAACAACTGGCCAAAAAATGCCAGTGCTCTGTGCGCGTGTGCCCATGTGCAGTCAATTGTCTTCGCTGGCTAACGATCTCTGTCGCATAATTCGGTCTTTCTGCGGTCGCTTACGGACAGGAGCCGTGGTCGTGGATGAATCCTCGTTAAATGGCTCTCAGTCGCCTAACGCGTCTAGGCGTTAGAGCTATCCGCCCAGACGAAAACGATAGCTCTTCCACGAGAAACCAATACAAACCGTGTAGTCTAAATATTGAGCAAATGTAATCCATTCTGGAGGTCAAAAAACATTTGACGCGATAGGAAGGTGGGCGCATTGCTTGACGTATGAGAAAAGACCAATTGATCACCATGGCTCAAGCGCGGGGAACTCTAATGAAAAACCTGGCATTCGTAGCGGCAATCATGGCCGTATTTCTGTCCGTTTCGGCACAAGCCGGCCCACCTGTCGTTAGCGATTCGAAGAGCGTCGCCCCAGCACCGCCACCACCACCGGAACTTTTCGGGACCGGTTTTTATATGGGGCTCGATGCGGGCGCGAACGTTTGGCGAAACAATAGTTCAGACCGAAATTTTACCAACGATGCGGGAGACACTCTTACCCTCTCTCCGGGCTCCCAGACGGGCTTTTACGGCGGGATCAAAGCAGGCTACGTCTTTGGCACCGGGGTCTTTCGTCCGACCATTGAAGGAGACTTCTTCTATAACGGCTGGCAACGCAGCGGGACTAGCACTTTTAGAGCTTTTGACGGGACGGTGACGACCACGGACTTTTCCGGTAATATCAATTCCGGGGCGTTCATGTCGAACTTCATCGGGCGCTTCGCCTTTGGTCGTTTCCAGCCGTATGTCGGAGCCGGCGTCGGCATTTACTACGCGGCCAGCCCCGGTTTCACCATTAATACACCCGGCACGACTTTCAATACCACCGGGTCGAGAACTCATGCCGATCTGGCCTGGGACATTGTTGCCGGCGCAGATTATTACTTCACCCCGAAGATGAGCACCTTCATCGAATACCACTACCTGGAGTATACGGGCAGCCAATTCGACAATAGCAATTCGAATCGCAACGTTGGCCAGCAGTTGGTTGGCGCGGGCCTGCGTTTCCACTTCTAAGAGGTTACGATCAACGGTCGCTCTGGTTCGCGAGCGATTCGATTGTAAAACTGGCGGGCCGCATTCCTCGGAGTGCGGCCCGCTTTGCGCTCAGTCGTCAATGTCGGCGGACGCTTTTCAGTCCGGCTCCTGCAATTGAGCCGAAAGCCAGCACAGAATGCAGCCGGAAAGGAGGGTAAAAAGGTACTTCAATTCGAGGCAATAAATAACGAGCGATAATGCTGGACCTGTCGAAGGGTCGGACAAGAAACGGTGAGTATTTCCCAAGAAATGCAACACACGCCGATCACCAGCTCATATCGTTATGTCAGCTGAAGGGTGCAGTACGACCTGTGCGCCGGCGGCTTCAGCAATTTCAAACCATAGATGACTAACAGCGCCTGAGACAAGAAAAACAAACGATGAAAACCAAACGCAATTTAGACAAACTTATCGCGCTGACCGGCGTGCTCATTATTTCCGTTCTGCCCATGGGTAGAGCCGATGAAAAGACAAAGACCGCTGATAACAAAGTCGAACTGATGTTCGTGCAAACAGCCGACGATCTGAAGACTGACAGCGACACTTTGCGGCTCGTCAATGTTGGTCAGCAGACGCTCTATTTCTCGGATCGCCCCGAGCGTGTCGCCGGACACCTCACGATGCCTGCCTATATGGACGAATGGAAAGCGGCGAAGGCCCGGACAACTTCAGCAGCGATCCGCCCAACGCCACGCTTTCGGTCTATGAGTCGGGAAATCATGAAAACACGCTGGCTGTGGTCGAAATCAGTCATCCAGTCATTGATGGAAAGGACCTGGTTTACCACTACAAGCTGATCAGCGGCACGATGCCCAAGGCCGGCGGAGCAACAGCCCTGTTTATTGACTGGATTGGTGCGGGCGGTGGTGTTGGCGTCGGCTTTCATGGCGCAGGGGCCGGGGCCCGCGGGGTAGGCGTTCGGCGATAAGAAACCAAGATCGCCCCACCCCTCCCCCTGTTTTTGGGCGCAGCCAACGAAGTAGGATCGAATCCGCCCGGCGAAATGCATGTTGGGCTTGAACAACTGGCCAAAAAATGTCAGTGCTCTGTGCGCGTGTATCCATCTGCGCTCCATTCCTCTTGCCGGCTAGCGATCTCCCTGGCCTTTTTCTGTATCGCCACGCTCGCCCGCGGGGAGGAGCCGGCGCAGCCGCTCAAGCCCGTCGATCTGTCGAGTCCGCGGGCCACATTGCAGACATTCCTCGATTCCGGTGATGCGGTCGGCGCCTACCTGGCCCAAGACTACCTGCCATCTCCTACGCGCACGAAGTTCTACCACGTCTTTTCGCTGTCCGGAACGCTGATAGATTGCCTCGACTTGAGCGAGATGCCGCCGGCGGCTCGTTTAAAGGGGGGGCCGGCCGCAGCGTGCGCCTTGTATGATTCGTTGAGCCGCATACAGCTTCCGCGGTTTGACGAAATCCCGGACGCGACTCAAATGAGCGGCCTCTCTGGCGCTCAAAGCCGAGCGTTGGGTGATCCCGAACACGGAAATCGTCATCGAGCGCATGAAAAACGGACCGCGCAGCGGCGAGTTTCTATTCAGCGCCGGGACTGTCGCCCGGGCGGACGAGTTCTACCAACGTGTGCGGGGATTACCTTATACGCGCCCGGTTCCTCTCGAAGTATCTCAAGGAAATAACATTCAGCGGCGGGGGCTGGATGATCCCGTTTGCGTGGATCAAAGCTCTTCCTTCGTGGCTTCGTGCCCCGATTGCCGAGCAATCGGTGTGGAAGTGGATCGCTTTTTTCCTGCTCCTCGGTTGTTTTGCGCTCTTGTTGCGGCCGGTATCTCGCCTGGCTCGGCGGGGAAGCGACGAACGGCCGCTCCGCCAGGCCTTGGCGCGATTGGCGTCGCCGCTTTTCTTTCTGCTGGCCACCCCTGTTGTCACCTATCTCGCTCTTGCGCAAATCAACTTGGTTAGCGAGGTCGCCAGCGTCGTCGAACTCACTTCCGCCGCCGTCATGTTTCTGGCCGGCGCGTGGATCGTCTGGCGCATCGCGCCGGTGCTCGCCGAAGTCATTATCGCCACCCCAAGAATTAATACCAAGGGCATCGACGCGCATCTCATTCGCATCTGCACCCGCTTACTCGGAATCGTTGCTGCCGCGGGACTGTTGGCTGTGGGCGCGCAGCGATTGGGCCTGCCGATATATGGAATCGTCGCCGGGCTGGGCGTCGGCGGACTGGCCATAGCCCTGGCCGCTCAACCGACCGTGGAGAATCTGATTGGCGGTCTAAGTCTGTTTGCCGATAAACCGATTCGGGTTGGCGACGCCTGCCGCTACGGTAGTGACGAGGGAACGGTCGAGGCGATCGGGATTCGCTCGACGCGGATCAGAGGAAGTGATCGCGCCCTGACAACCATGCCTAACGCCGCGCTCTCAAAGATGCCATTGGTTAGTCTTTCCCAGCGCGACCAACTGTTGATCCAGTCCGTCATCCACGTCCGCTACGAGACCAGCTCGGAGCAACTGCGTCATTTGCTGGTCAAGATTCGGGAAGCGTTTCTGGGTCATCCGAAAATTCAAGCCGATAGTGTCCGCGTCCGGTTTATCGGTTTCGGCGCTTCTTCGCTCGATATTGAATTGTTTGCTTATGTCAAGACCACGAAGCGTGCGGAATTTCTTAGCGTCCGCGAAGAGATATTCCTGCAGGTCATGGATATCGTGAATGACAGTGGGACCGGGTTCGCCGTTCCACCGCAAACCTCCTAAGAGACTGTTGAAATACTGGAGTGGGTCGCGTTGCTGTGATTTTTGGCCCTGGCCAAGGCGCGAGCGCAGAGTCGATATCCTCGCCATCTCGACCAAGCGAGCAACGCTGGCCAGGGCCAAAAACAACGCAAACCCTTGGGGCGCGAGGCAGAAGGGGCGTCTGGCGGCGTCGCTCGCTCGTTCCAGCCCGCCTTGGGGATGCGCCTCGTTCGCTCCTGGCCATCCGCACCTTCTGACTCTACGCGCGATCTGCTACAGTTTTTCAACAGTCTCCTAAGTCGGACGCGATCGCGGGTTGGATCCGAAACGGCCACGACGGAAATGCCTGAACGGATTACACGTTGGACTGAACGAGAGACCCGTTATATGAGTAAGAGCAATCAGCCAGTTGGGAAACGCCAGCCGCATTCTGCCAGCGTGCGCCCGCGAATTCACCAGCGAACAAACCCTTTCTAAAAAAAGGAAACCAATCCGCAAAAATCATCGGCAAAATCTGATTGAAACACGCGATCATGAAAAAAATCGAAAACACATTTCTTAATGGAATCTTATTGGCCGCCCTCACAGCCACCATTCTCACTGGCTGCGAGAAAAAGGGCGACGCCATCTCCGCCGCCGATCAAGCCGACAAGACGTCGGGTATCGCCGCGCCGGGCATCGAGGAAACCAAGGCCATCGCCGAAGAAGGCTTCATCTACGGCCTGCCCATTGTGATGAACTATGCGGTGATGAATGAGTTCTGCGTGGACAAGAATTCGGGACAATACAAGGCACCGTTCAACCAGATTAGCAACGAGGCCCGGGTCTTCACCTACAAGGATACGGCGGTCGTCACGCCGAATAGCGACACGCCTTACTCGATGCTCTGGCTCGACCTGCGCGCCGAGCCGATGGTCATCTCGGTGCCGGCGGTGGAAAAGGAGCGCTATTACTCGGTTCAGTTGATCGACGGCAATGCCTACAACTATGGGTATATCGGCAGCCGCGCCACCGGGAATGAGCCGGGAGATTACCTCGTCGTCGGGCCAGAATGGAAAGGTGAGACGCCCGCCGGGATCAAGAAGGTTTTCCGCTCGACCACGCCCTTCGCGCTCACGATTTTCCGCACCCAACTTTTCAACGCCGACGACATGCCAAACGTCGTGAAGGTGCAGGCGGGCTACAGGGCGCAGCCACTCTCCGCGTTCCTCAACCAACCCGCCCCGCCCGCCGCGCCGAAGATCGACTTCGTCCCGGCCACCACGGCGGGGATCAAGGAGAACTTCTATGAGTATCTCGACGCTGCGCTGAAATTCGTGCCCGAGACCCCAGAGGACAAAGCGATCCGCGCCAGGCTCGCCACCATCGGCATCGGACCGGGCAAGACCTTTGCCTTCAAGGAACTCTCGCTCGAACACAAGGCCGCCATCCTGCTCGGGATGAAGAAGGGCGACGATAAGGTGGACGCGTTCTTGAACAACGGGATGAAGGACATCAATGGCTGGAAGGTCGGCTCGCTCTTCGGCGATGCCGCTTTTTACAAGGGTAACTGGCTGCAACGCGCCGCCGCCGCGAAGGGCGGCATTTACGGGAATAATGCCGACGAGGCCATGTATCCCGCGACCCGCGCGGACGCCACCGGCGAGACACTCGACGGCAGCAAGCACAGCTACACGCTCACCTTCCCCGCCGGACAGCTCCCGCCAGTGAATGCCTTCTGGTCGGTGACGATGTATGACGGCAAGAGCCAGTTGCTGATCGAAAACCCGATCAACCGTTACCTCATCAATTCGCCGATGCTGCCAAACATGAAGAAGAACGACGACGGCTCGCTCACGTTCTACATCCAGAAAGACAATCCCGGCGCCGACAAGGAAAGCAACTGGCTTCCCGCACCTAACGACACCATCTATCTCGTAATGCGCCTCTACTGGCCAAAGACGGAACCGCCTTCGATCCTCCCGCCGGGTGAAGGGACGTGGAGCCCGCCGGGCATCGTGAGGGCCCAGTGATCACGCCCGTGGAACGGGCGGCCCGCTTGCTTTATCCCGCCCGCTTCCGGCGCGCTGGGGCCAAAATGAATGCGGCTGACACGGCGAAACCCTGTTGCAGCTTTTGCCAGCTTGCTGCGCTGGGCCGGATTGCATCCAAACTATCTGGAACTAAGTTAGCCCAGCCTCTGAATGACTGAAATTCAGGTCCTCACCGCGCTGGGGACTGGGAGCTACATCCTGGTCCACCTCGGCGCGATTGCCAGGGTAATCCTGCGGCCACATCGGGAGCCGGCTTCACGGGTGGCGTGGGTCGTAGTCATGCTGGTTCTGCCCGTGGTCGGAATCCTGACTTACCTCCTACTCGGTGAAACCAATATCGGCCGCCGGCGGGTGACCCGCGTTCGCGCGGTTTTGGCCGCCATGCCGGATGTCGCCGATGCCCCGGGAATGGATGCGCCTAATCTGCAACCGAAGATTCCGGAGACTTACGCGCACCTCTTCCGGCTCGGACACTCGGTCAATGGCTTCGATCCCGTGGGTGGCAACCGCGCGCGCTTGCTGCCGGATTCCAACGCGACCATCGAGTCCATGGTCGCGGATATTGATGCCGCACAAGATCATGTCCATCTGACCTTTTACATCTGGCTGCCGGATAACAACGGACTCAAAGTCGTCGCGGCACTGAAACGGGCGGCGGCGCGCAAGGTCATCTGCCGAGTCATGGCCGATGGGTTGGGCTCGCGCCTCATGATCGAATCCGCACACTGGAAAGCGATGCAGACGGCGGGCGTTCAGGTGGCTACCGCCCTACCCATCGGCAATCCCCTCTTGCGTCCGTTGCGAGGACGCATTGATCTGCGCAATCATCGCAAGATCCTGGTGATCGACAATCGCATCACCTATTGCGGTAGCCAGAATTGCGCGGACCCCGAGTTCCGGATCAAGGCAAAGTTTGCCCCGTGGGTGGATGCGATGATGCGCTTTGAGGGACCGATTGCGCGGCAGAATCAGCATCTCTTCGCGAGCGACTGGATGGCCCAGGTGCATGACGATCTCAACCCCCTGTTGCGCCAGCCGCTGCCGTCTGGCGATCCGGGGTTGACCGCGCAGGTTATCGGCACCGGGCCGACAGTGCGCAACTCGGCCATGCCCGAAGTCTTCGAGACCCTGATGTATACCGCCCGGCGAGAACTGGTCATTACGACTCCCTATTATGTGCCCGACGAAGCGATGCAGGCCGCCCTCTGCGCCAGCGCTCGACGCGGCGTGGCCACCACCCTGATTTTCCCGGCGCGAAACGACTCATGGATCGTGGGCGCGGCCTGTCGAAGTTATTACGCTGACCTGCTCGCCGCCGGGGTCCGCATTTACGAATACGAAGGCGGACTCCTGCACACCAAGTCACTCACGCTGGACGGGGAAGTCACGCTGATCGGTTCGGCCAACATGGACCGGCGCAGTTTCGATCTAAATTACGAAAACAACATTCTGCTCTACGATCCGACCTTGACCGCCGAAATGCGCCGCCGTCAGGACGCCTATCTTGCTTGCTCCCATCCGGTCACCTCTGCGATGGTGGCCCAGTGGCCCATGACCCGGCGGTTTTGGAACAACACGATCGCGATGCTGGGGCCGGTCCTGTAACCGAGCGTTAAAACCAAACAAAATGAAAAGACTTCCTTTGATCACTCTCCTTACGCTGGTCGCAGCCAACTTGTCCGCCACGGCGGCGGATGACCTGAAGGCGTTTCCTCCCGCCGAGAAGGGAATGGTGCGTTATGTCCTCCAACTTCCAAAAGAAAAGGACGAATCCGCTTTCAAAGTGGAACTGATCGCGGGCAAGACGGTCCGAGTGGATGCAGGAAACAGGTATTTCTTTGGGGGCAGGATCGAGGAGGAAACGATCGAAGGCTGGGGCTATACCCGCTACCTTATCCGCGAACTGGGGCCAATGGCCGGCACCCTGATGGCGATCGACCCTGATGCGCCGAAGGTGGACCGGTTTATCGCGCTCGGAGGTGACCCCTATCTCGTCCGTTACAACAGCCGTTTGCCCATCGTGGTCTACGCGCCCGAAGGGGTGGAAGTACGTTACCGGGTGTGGCGCGCAGAGCCGGAGACAAGAGTGATGAAGCGAGGTTGATCGCTATTGTCGCACTTTCGTTTTTCGGAGCTTTAAAGATGCACGAGCAACTTCAAGCCATCATCACGGTGCTTTCGCTGATCAATCCGGCGATCTGTGCGGCGATGTTTGCGCGAGCGGTCGCTGGGCAGTCGCTCGGAGCAGAAGATGACCGACTCGGCCAGGGCGGCATCTGCGATCCTGATTATTCTTACGGTCGCCGCCCTGCTCGGGATGCAGTTGTTGCACCTGTTCGGTGTCTCGCTGGATGCCTTCATGGTGGCGGGCGGCGGAGTGCTGGCGTGGATGGGGTTCTCCATGCTCAGCGGGCAATCGGCCGCGGTGGATGCGAAATCAACCCAATCGCTCACGCCGCTGATTCTCTTTGCCGCCAGTCCAGGGACCATTACCGGAGTCATTACGCTCTCCGTTGCACACACACGATTGAAATTGCCGGTCACTTCACTGATCGCCATTGCGGTGGCGACTGGCATTACCTGGCTGGCGATGGTGCTCGTCGCGCACTTCGGAGGCAAGGAAGGAGGCGGCGGATTCCTGCGCGACACGCTCACGCGCTTTATGGGATTAATCGTTCTGTCGATGGGAATTCAATTCGCCCTGACCGGCTATCACGCGTTTATGAAATGAAATTTAGCGGGCCAGCGTTTCTCTGCTGCAAATCAAGTCATTGAACCCATAATAAACCTCGAACTGTTTTTCAAAAACAACTAGAACCAGCAATCATGTTAAAAGTATTATTCAGAAAATGGTGGGTGGTCCTGCTGCAGGGCTTTTTGCTGATCATCCTGAGCATTTACATTTTTCAAAATCCAATGGCAGTCCTGGCCGGCATCTCGTTTTGGTGTGGGTTATTGGTTCTGGCCGCCGGTCTCATGGGGATTATTGCCTGGCTGGCGGTTGATAAATCTGAACGGGATGGAATGTCGCTTCTTTGGAGTATCCTGACCGCTGCTTTCGGTTTGCTCATGCTCCTGAAATTACTGGCCACCATGAAAATACTTACGGTATTCTTTGCCTGGTGGATGCTGTTGACCGGCCTGCTGCTTGTCCAATCGGGCTGGTCGCTAAAAAGCAAAAGCTCATTTGGCTGGATACTGATTATTGCCGGGCTGTTATCGGCGGTCGCAGCCATCATGATGGCTTTCAAGATTGGGACCGGAGCGGTGGGCATCAGCACCTTGCTTGGATTGCAGGTTTTGCTGACCGGCCTTGCCCTCGTCCTGTTGTCGTTTGCCAAGAAAATTAGTGGCGGGCAGAATCAAGGATCAAATCGAATCCTTGAGATCAAACATCTAGTCTGTCCGTCCAGGCGTGGACGCTGCCACTGCGCAGTCCAGCTTATTTCAAGCTGCCGAATGTCATCGTTAGTCAGCTCAATTCTTCGCGAGGTATCCGAGTTAGTCGCAGTTGGATTAAGCCAATGATAGATGACAAACAGGGCCGCTCCGATCAGTAGAAAATGCAGAAGCGGCTCGCGAGCCCAACGGCGGAAACCACGGTAAAGAACCGAAATTCCTTTCTTCATATAAGCAATGTTGCCTTGTCCTTAGCCTTGAAAGTTCTTAACGTTAGTTAGTTGCTTGGATTTCGTAGTTTGCGTAGCCGAACTCGTTGCTGCGCGCGGCCATGTATTTGTCGCCTACTTTGTAGACCATAACGTTGAACGGAGTTCCCGACAGCGTGGTCACGATCCGTCCATCCTTGATCTCATAAGGCGCCGGCGATCCTGGTTCACTGCTGCCCCAGACGTCCCACATCTCCCCGGCTTCCGGCTGCTTGCCGTCGATCTTGGTAATCAGGCGGCGCCCATCTGTGCCGTAAAGGATTTCGAATTCCTGATTAGTGACATTGTTTCGAATCTTGAACGTTTTCCCTACGATCAACGCCTTCAACGCAGCATCGTCCAAAGCGGTGGCACCTTGCTCCTTAAGCCGCGATACCGTCATCCCAGCAGCCGCTTTTTTAGCGGCATCCTCTGTTGGAGAAAACCAGATGGGCGACGTCCAAGCTCGCTCCTGCACAGAGGCCGGAACATTGCTCGGCGGTGCGACGCCCAGTTTCTTTGCGTCATAGGTTGTCCAGCGTGGCGTCGGGATTTGAATGACACGCGCATAGTAGAACGCGTGCTGACTCGGATCGAATTCAGGATCGGTCCAGCCTTTCTTCAACGCCGTCGCGCCGATTGAATTCTTGTAACTCGCGCTCTTGATGTCGACGGTATCGCCAACTGGCGGCACCTTGCCGGTTTGCGGATCGACCTTGCGATCGCCCGACCACGCGACATCGTAAACCTTTTCAAAGATTTGACCTTCTTTCGTCCAGCCTTTGATGATCTGGATTCGATCAAGGTTGCCATCGTCAGGATCCTTCACTGCCCACACCAGAAACGACGGAGGCTTTCCAGTCTGGTCGGGCGGTAGATCGCCGCCCATCGGCACGCCTTTGGCATAGGCGGCCTTTACCCACTGTTTGTCATTCAGCATGTCAGCGGTCAGATCGTAACCGCCAAAAAACCGCACCTTGATGCGCACTCCGCTGGTGCCGAAGGTTTCCTTGCGTTTCATGCCATCAAAAAGCGATGCACGCGTGTTTTCTTCGGCCCACACGCCTCCCAAGCCAGACGTGCTTAGCTGCGCTGACATCCAGACCGAGTTCCTTCTTGCCACTCAAGCGAGTCTTATCGGTCGCGTCCATCAGGCCGTGGCCACCGAAATAGTCCGACTGAACATAACTCGAGGCGGTATTATGAGAGTCGCTCGCGCCGACCACGCCCATCTTGTAAGGGTTGTAGCCGCGGCCTTCCTCCATCGCTAGACCGTTCTCCCACGCTTCCCGAATGTAACTACCGTGAATCTTGGGCGCGCGCTCCTCGCCGCCGAGCAGGTAATTAAGGATTTCGTAATTTGCGAACTCGTCGTTAGGCGAAAGCTGCGGGTTAGTTTCCGAAGTTCCTTTTAGTTGATGGATCTCCGTTAAAGGCTCGTTGTTGACCCGCTCCTGCGCCCAGGCCGCGTCGATCGGGCGACCTTTGTTATCCACCTCGATCGGGAACATGATGCCATCGCTTAGGTTCGCGTTGTGCGAAATGCACAACAGTTCGTTACCTTGCTTGCGCTGCGCATCCATCCACGCCCACAAGTCTTCGGGATGTTGCGAATCGAGTGAACTAAATGGCGCAGCGGGGACGTGAGTCGAATCTTTGAAGATAACATTACGATGCAGATTCCGGTTATTCGGTGTGGAACTCCATTCGTAAGCGACGAAGGTGGTAAACTTTCCTGGCTGGTTGTATTTGTCGGCGATCCGGATGATTTCCTTCCAAACACTCCCAGCTACCTCGGGACTAACGAGTTCCTTAATTGGCTCGTTTTTAAGAAGCGAAGTTCCAATGTACATATAGACTTTCTGGATGTCCTCCGGTCCCCGCACTTTCAGTTTTTCAGCGATGGGTAACTTACTAATTGGAGACGCGGGATCGTTCGCGAGTTGTACGGTGCCGACATACTCGGCGTGATCGGTCACGCCCATGAAATCAAGCGGCTTGGTGATTTTGACCTCATAACCTGCCGGATGCTTGATTGGTTGACCGAGAGCATACTTATACGCATCCTCCGGGCCGGCTAAAGTATTGCCGAAGGTATAAGCGTCGAAGGACCAGCTGGTATGGACGTGTGTCTCGCCAAAGAACACGTCACGCTCGGGATTTGGCGCAGCTGACACAGCCGAGACGATCGTTAGGATGAGCGCGGCGCCGAAAGCGTAACAGGCCTGAGTTATAGGAAGGTGTAGTTTCATTTTTTGGTTGCCGTCGAGTCTGGAAATTTATTCCCCTTGAATGAGGAGTCCATTTAATGCGGTCTTATTCGTAAAGCCTGCCGAAAGTTAATCGTATTTGAGATCGATTGTGCGTCCCTGGTGTCGGAGCTCAAATGCCGACTCTGAATTGGCATCGAAGCTGCCACCATCGACATTCGCCCAGAGCGATACCGGTTTCCCGATGTGCACCCGGCCGCCGAGTTGGACCACTGGATCGCTCTCGGCCTGCAGGATCGAACATTCGAATTCCGGGGCGACCTGCAGCTCAGCTTCGATGAAGTCGTCCAGCCAGTCACGAATCTGATGCAGCCCGCCTGGAAACGCTCGCGCAGTTCGGCGTCCATTCGCTCGACTTTGCTCACGGGAGACGATGGAACGAATTGTTTGCGGCTTCAAGGATGCACTCTGGGAGCCTTGCAGGAATCGCTGGTGCGGCATCCAATTGAGACTAAAGTCCCATTGACCCAACTGAATCCGAGGAGGATTCTGGAAGGTCGAAGCCTGCGAGGATCAACTTTCGGCGATTGGAAGCGCATATGAACGTGTTTACGACTGCACTGCCACCAAAGCACCACCTCATTAGATTCGCCCACCGCGTTAAGCGTCGCAGGGCGATTTCCCTCGCCGCGCTGCTCAGCCTCATTGCTTCCGGAGCCATGGCCGGCGACGCCAGCAGCACCGGGACGAACGAGCAAGACCGGTCCAATGTCCCGGATTTCATCAGCGCCCGGAGTGAGATACCCGCGGACCTTCTCGATCAGAAGAAGGAAGGGACCTATTGGATCCTATTTCCGATCATCGGTTACGATCCCGATACGCTGTTTAATATCGGAGCCACGGTCAATCTGTTTAATAACGGGCCGAAAGACAGCCCGTTCTTCCGCTACAATGCCTACGAGCTCAAGACAGGAGTCGCCGCGGCCTACTCCACCGGAGGCGCAGCTCAGGTGCGCTTCACTCTTGATGCGCCAAACATCAATGATTCGCCGTGGCACATTTACGCCAGCGCGCAGTATGTAAAGAATGATTTCTCAAATTATTTCGGCGTTGGGGAGTCGACCCTTGCTCCCCTCAGTTTCCCCGGGTCGGATCAGACTTTCAGCAATTACAACGACTTTTTGAACGCGATCAATCAGGTCCACGATGGCAAGACCTTCAGGTTCTACGATGCCTACCGACAGCAACAGGTTTTCGCGGATTTCAGTGTGGAACGGGACACCCTTGGGGGAATCCTGAAGCCCATGGCTGGCGTCCGGGTGGCCTACTACGACATCGGCGATTATACCGGCGAGACTCATGATGGCGCGGTCATCCAGACAACGCATCTGCGCTCCGACCAGGACGCCGGGCGGATCAAGGGCTTCAACGGTGGCTGGGATAACTCAGTCAGACTGGGATTGACTTATGATACGAGAGACTTCGCTCCAAACCCCTCCAATGGTCTCTTCGTGCAGGCCATCGGACGCGGGTCGCTCAAAGCCGTCGGTTCGCTCGAGAACTACGGGCAATTCAAGCTTGAAGCGCGGGGCTTCTACAGCCCGTTTCCCAGGACGCGCCTTGTCCTGGCCGGCCGGCTTGGTTATCTCGCACAAACTTCCAACACTCCGTTCTACATCCTGTCGCAGGCGCCTGAAGTGGACACTACGAGCGAGTGGCTGGGCGGGTTCGATAGTCTGCGCGGTTTCGAGAATAACCGATTCGTCGGCAAAAACGTGGCCGCGGCCAATGCTGCGGTCCGGTGGTTCTTTGCGAAATCAACTCTCTGGAACCAGAACCTGGCTTTCGGCACCACCGCCTTTGTGGATTCCGGCAGCGTGTTTAACAGCGTGGGAGACACTTCTTTCAAGAACTGGAAGGTATCGGGCGGTGTGGGGTTTCTCCTCACCTGGAATGTTTCCACGGTCGTCAGTTTCGATCTTGGGAAGAGCGGAGAAGGCAATCTTTTCTACATGGGACTCGGATTTCCTTACTGAGTCGCTCCACTCTGCAAAGAAGCGATGTGTGGCCCGATCCTGGGAGAACGTTCAGGTGGCAGTGGCGGCCTCGCCGGAGGAAATATAAGGCTGGGATTTGAAGCGACTTGATCCCGCTGGGGATGGGAAGGTTTTTGTAACGTGAAGATTGTCCGCCCGGTCACTCGCGGCGATTCACCGGAACTGCCTGGCAATTCTGCAAGCCATCAATCGAGAGCTTTGGGATCCTCCAGCAATTGCCGCAGCGCGATCGCGTCGAGTCGGTCTTTTTCCCGTTGCGACCGCTCCTTCCAGCCGATCAGGGACCGCTTCGAAGCCACCGCGATGGCGTAACCGCCTACTTCGAACCGGTCGGCATCACCGACGACATCTGCAAAACGCCTTCCGCTCAGGCGGGTAAAGATGTCGATCTGCATCTGTTCGGTTTCTTCGACGATTCGAATTGCTCCCTCTTCGTCGGTGAAATCCACGGCCGAGAGTTCGCGCGCAAACCCTTGCCCATAGCCGGCCAGAATGTTCAGCAAGCGATCGAGGTTTTCCGCAGCATCATCGATCAAGAGGTCGACATCCTCGGTCAGGCGGACGTAGCCCTGAATCGCGACGGCAACGCCCCCGACGAGAACGAAGCGGGCGCCGCTTTTAGCGAGCAGCACCAACAGTTTTTCGAACGAAGGTTCCATCGTCGCGGACCGAACGCCACGGCCCCGGGCGCAGCATTCGGGCGTTGGCCCGCAGCATCTCCAGGCCGACGCAGGGGATCGAGACGCGACAAAGCGCCGCCGACTTTCCTCTTCACCGGTTCCCGCAAAGCGTCGTGCATGCGGGAATGTTAGGCGGCGGGCGTCGCCTCGACAAGCTGGAATCCCTGAGAACTTTGATTCCAGCCGTCGCCGGCCTTGGGCATTTTGAAGAAAAACGGAACTGCCTAACGACAAACCCATTCCTTTTACTCATCGGTCGCACAGTCGCCCACAATTTGCGGCACTCTTCCAGCGAGACGCATCGAGGGCTAGATCAGGTTTCAGCTCACTGCCGGTCTTTGTCGCTGGCATCATCACATTTTCGTGCGGCGCAATTTTCGCGTTCCCCGCACCGCTCGTCGCTCGGACTGGACGATGTTAAACAGATTCTTGGCAGCTCTTGCCTCCGATGATAGAAACGAACGCAGCCCGAGTCGCCGCACCATCGCCAGCATGAATTCGTTGCCCGTTCTCGATCCGCAATCGCCTGAGGCGCGCGCGATCTATCATCTCGCGATTGTCTCGGGAATTATCTTTGCGCTCATTTTCATCGTCGTCGCCGGGCTGATTGTTTATGCGCTCATGCGCTATCGCTGGCGCGAGGGCGCAGCCGATCCAAAGCAGGTCGCCGGGAATAAGACGGTGGAGATTGTCTGGACGGCGATCCCCTGCCTCATCGTGCGTGGCTCTCGTCCTCCTCACCTGGCAATCGATGAACGCTTCCGACCCGCCCGCGCCGGCGACGCCCGATATTGTCATCACCGGTCATCAATGGTGGTGGGAGGCGCGTTATCCGAAATCAGGCGTGATCACAGCCAATGAGATTCACATTCCGGCGGGCACTCCCATGTCGATCCGGCTTGAGTCGGCGGACGTGCTGCACGAGTTCTGGGTCGCCCAGTTGACAAGAAAAATGGCGACCGTGCCGGATCACCCGAATCACATCTGGATCCAGTCGGATCGGCCCGGGACCTATCTCGGGGTCTGCTCGGAATTCTGCGGGACGCAGCATGCGTGGATGCATTTTCTCGTCGTGGCGGAAACGCCAGAGCAATTCGCGGCCTGGGAGAGAGCACAGTTGGCGCCGGCGACAGATTCCGGCGAGCGGGAGCGCGGCGCAGGGTCTCGCGCTTTTTCAGGAGCATAGCTGCATGAATTGCCACGCGATCAATGGCACGGCGGCCGCGGCGCGGGTCGGCCCGGATCTGACTCATCTTGCGAGCCGAAGAATATTGGGCGCCGGAGTGGTCGCGAATACGCCGGCTAATCTCCGCCGTTGGTTGACTGACCCGCAGCAGGTCAAGCCGGGAGTGAAGATGCCTGACTACAAGTTCAACCAGACCCAGGTGACGCAGTTGACCGATTACTTCGAGACCTTGCAATGAACGAGATCGCCACTGTTTTGGATCGCGTCGGAATTTTGTCTCCGGAACAGCGGGAGCATTGGAAGATGGCGTGGCTCTCCACGGTCGATCACAAGCGGATCGGCATCCTTTACATGGTCACGGGGCTGGTTTTCTTCATCTTTGGCGGGATCGAAGCGCTGCTCATTCGGCTCCAGTTGGCGGTCCCGAACAACACCCTGTTGCAGCCCGACACCTATAACATGGTCTTCACCATGCATGGCACGACGATGATTTTCCTCGTCGCCATGCCGGTGCTCTTCGGTCTGGCCAATTATATCGTGCCGCTCCAGATCGGCGCGCGCGACATGGCCTTCCCGCGCCTCAATGCTTTTAGTTTCTGGCTCGTTCCCTTTGGCGGCATTCTGCTGCACTTCAGTTTCCTGGCGGGCGGCGCGCCGGCGGTCGGATGGTTCGCTTACGCGCCCTTGAGCGAGACCCCTTACTCTTCGCAGCCCGGAGTGGATTACTGGGCGCTCTCACTCCTTGTCCTCGGGCATCGGCTCGGTCGGCACCAACATTAACTTTATTGCCACCGTCCTTTGCAGCCGCGCGCCGAACATGACACTGCGGCGGTTGCCGCTCTTTTCGTGGATGATCTTTGTCAATGCCTTCCTCGTCATACTCGCGTTGCCGGTGTTGAACGCGGGACTGGTCATGATTCTGATCGATCGCTTGCTCAATACTCACTTCTTTCTTGTGCCCGGCGGCTCCGCCATCATGTGGCAGCATATCTTCTGGGCCTTTGGGCATCCGGAAGTCTATATCGTGGCGCTCCCTTCCTTCGCCATCCTGTCCGAAATCATCCCGGTCTTTTCGCGCAAACCGATCTTTGGCTACGAGTTTGTCGCCGGCTCGACGGTCGCGATCGCTTTCCTCAGCCTCGGGGTCTGGGCCCACCACATGTTTACGACCGGCCTGGGTCACACGGTCGACCTGTTCTTCGTCGCTTCCAGCATGCTGATCGCGATCCCGACGGGAGTGAAGGTGTTGAACTGGAGCGCGACCATGATCGGCGGCCGTCTCCGTTTCGATACGCCGATGCTCTTTTGCGTCGCGGCGCTCGTGCAATTCCTGCGTCGCTGGCCTAACGGGTGTAAGTCACGCTTCCGCTGCGCTCGATTGGCAGACCAAGAACAGCTACTATCTCGTGGCGCATTTCCACTTTGTCTTTGTCGGTCTGATCGTCTTCGTCATCCTCGGCGCGCTCCATTACTGGATTCCGAAAATGAGCGGACGCATGCTCTCCGAGCGGCTGGGCAAGTGGAGCTTCTGGCTCATGGTCATCGGGTTCAACATGACCTTCATCATCCAGCATTTCCTCGGACTCGCCGGCATGCCGCGCCGCGTCTATACCTATGCGGATCTGCCGGGCTGGGCCTGGATGAACATGCTCTCGACCATCGGCGCGTTCTTCATGGCCGCCGCCTCGCTTCTTTTCGTCTGGAATCTGATCGTGAGTCTGCTCAATGGGCGCAAGGCGGGCGACAATCCGTGGCACGCCTGGACTCTCGAATGGGCGACCACTTCGCCGCCGCCGCACGAGAATTTTCATTACCTGCCGCCGATTCACAGCCGTCGCCCGCTCTGGGATGTCGCGCATCCCGACCGCCCCGATCCGGTCGTCGGCAGCAGAGGAGACATCGACCAGTTCAAACCGGAAAAGAACAAGACCAGTATCGTTTCCTTCATCATTTCGGAAACCGGCTTTTTCGCGGTGCTCATCCTGGCCTTTCTTTATTACAACGCCACTCCGCAGGCCGGACCGAATCCGCGCGAGCTGGACCTGTTCAAGACCGGACTCTTTAGTGTCTGTCTTTTTGCGAGCAGCTTTACGATCTGGCGCGCGGAGACCGGCCTGCGCAACAACAATCAGCGCAAGATGATTGGCTGGCTGAGCGCGACCATTATCCTCGGCGGAATTTTTATCGGCGGCCAGGGAATGGAGTATTGGCATCTCTTCAAGAGCGGCGTCGATGTGAACACGAATCTTTTCGCGACGACCTTCTTTACTCTGACTGGCTTCCACGGATTGCACGTCTGTGTTGGCCTGATCGCGCTGCTCGTCCTGCTGGGATTGGCGCTCGCGGGCGACTCGAAGAAGCGGCCCTGGCCGGGGCTCGATGCCGTCGGGCTCTACTGGCACTTCGTCGATGTGGTTTGGGTCTTTGTTTTGTCTGTGGTTTACATCCTGCCTCGACTCCGATGAACACCGAACACTTTCTTCTCTCCGCCTGGACATGGAATCCCGTGGTTCTCATTGCCGCCGGAGCCGGGCTCGCTGCCTATCTCTTTGCCTTTCGCACGGGACGCCGGCTCGGCTGGTTCCTTCTCGCGCTCGCCGTTTTCCTTCTTACTCTCGTTTCACCGATCAATGCGCTTGCTGATGGCTATCTCTTTAGCGCGCACATGCTGCAACACATCCTGCTTTTGCTGATTGTCCCGGGTCTGCTGCTTCTCAGTCTGCCGCGATCGCTTTCCCTGGCCTGGCGGCCGCGCCTCCTCGCTCATCCGGTGGTCGGCTGGATTGCCGGCGTAGGCGCGATGTGGTTCTGGCATTGGCCGACGCTCTGCAACGCCGCTGTCACTTCGCGCTCAGTCTATGCCTTGCAAACCGTCTCGCTGCTCGTGCTCGGGACGCTTTTCTGGAGTCAGATCATCGCGCCGCGGGAAGAAGAGCGGCTTTCGCCGCCCGGCGGCGGTTCTTTATCTGTTCAGCGCCTGCGTCACCTGCAGCGCGCTCGGGATTATTCTCACCTTTTCACCGATCACGGTCTGTTCGATTTACGCGATGCCGGTGGGTGACCGGCTCGGAATGTGGGAAACGATTCGATACGGTTGGGGATTTACTCCGGAAAAAGATCAGCAGATCGGCGGACTCCTCATGTGGGTGCCGATGTGTTTCATCTATCTCGGCGCGATCTTTGGACAAATCGCGCGCTGGTTCGGGGAAGCTTCCGCCACGCGCTCCGGCAACTCAACGACTCTAATGGAACAAAACACCGAACAATCGCACGAAGGCTGGGAGCTGCTCCCGGCCGAGCATCTGCCGCGGCCAAATTATTTCCCGGCCGGGCTGGCCATGGGCACGACCTTCTTCTTCTGGGGCTTCGTCACCTCATGGGTCATTCTCGCGGTCGGGGCCGGTCTTTTCATTGCCTCGCTCGCCGGATGGATCAGCGAAATTCGCCGTGAACGAAACCACACCTAACGAATCAAAGTCCGGCGAGGCGACTCGCCGGAAGAGATGACACGCCGGCGTTTCTTCGAGAAAGTCTCAATCGCGCTCGGTGGCCTCTGCGCCGCCATTCTCGGGGTGCCGCTGGTCGGCTTCGTCATCGCCCCGCTCTTTCGCAAGGCGCCTAACGAATGGCTCTCGCTCGGGAAGATCGCTGATTTCGAAATCGGCAAGACGGTCAACGTCACGATCACCGATCCGTCGTCGTTGCCGTGGGCGGGCATTTCCGCGAAAAGCGCCGCCTGGCTGCGCCGGGTGAGCGAGGAACAGTTCATCGCCTTTTCCGTTCATTGCACTCACATGGGATGTCCGGTGCGCTGGCTGTCCGACGCCGAGTTGTTCATGTGTCCATGTCATGGCGGAGTTTATTATGGAGACGGAACCGTCGCGGCGGGTCCCCCGCCCGAGCCGCTCGTCCGCCTTGCGGTGCGAGTCGCGAACGGCCAGGTGCAAATCAAACCCGGCCCGATTCCGATCACGAACACGCTATGAAGCGGCTCGTGCTCGGAGCCTGGCACTGGATTGATGACCGGCTCGGGATCGTCGATCTCATCGGCCCCGCCGCCAAGCATCTTGTTCCGCACGATGCGCGCTGGTGGTACACCTTTGGCAGCGCCACGCTGGTGGCGTTCATCGTCCAGGTGGTCACCGGGGTGGCGCTGAGTTTCTCCTATGTCTCATCCTCGTCGCAGGCCTACGAGACACTTAAGTTCATCACCGACCAGGCGCCGTTCGGAAATTTCCTTCGCGGCATGCACTACTTTGGCGCGTCGGCCATGGTGCTGATGGTCGGTGCGCACATGGCGCAGACCTTTCTCTTCGGCGCCTACAAATTCCCGCGCGAGATGAATTGGACCACAGGCGTCCTGCTTCTCGCCTTCACCCTCGTGATGGGATTTACCGGTCAACTTCTGCGCTGGGATCAGACCGCCACCTGGTCAGTGGTGATCGCGGCCGAACAGGCCGGGCGTGTTCCGCTCATCGGCGATTGGCTGGCGCAATTCATCCTCGGCGGCGCGACCATCGGTGGCGCGACGCTGAGTCGCTTCTTTGCCATCCACGTCTTTCTCGTGCCCGGCGCTGATTTTCATTTTCGTCGCGCTCCATCTCTGGCTGGTCTTGCGCCACGGGATTTCAGAGCCGCCCGTCGCAGGCAAGCCTGTTCATCCCGATACCTATCGCAAGGAGTATCACGAAGATGCTGCAGAAAACCGGCGTCCCGTTCTGGCCCGACGGCGCGTGGCGGGATTTTGTCGTCGGCACGATTCTCATCGTCGTCATCGCGTTCCTCGCGATCTATTTCGGGCCGCCGGCGCTCGATAAGCCGCCCGATCCAAGCATCCTGCAAGCGGATCCCCGCCCTGACTGGTATCTGCTCTGGTATTTTGCCGTGCTCGCGCTGATTCCACCCGCGCTGGAAGGCTACGTCATGATCCTCGCCCCGGCGGTGATCGGCATTCTCTTACTCGTCGTTCCCATCCTCAACAACCGCGGGGAGCGCGCGGCTTCGCGCCGACCGTGGGCGATCGCCGTCGTGCTCCTGAGCGTGATCATGATCGGTTCTCTTTGGATCGCGGGCGCCCGATCGCCCTGGTCGCCTAACTTTGATCCCGCGCCCGCTCACTCCGAAAATTATCGGTGCGACGAGCGGACCGGTGTTTGAAGGTGCGCGCCTCTTTCAGGAGAAGGCATGCCTCAATTGCCACCTCATCGAGGATCACGGCGGCCGGCGCGGCCCCGATCTTACCTGGGTCGGTAGACCGTCTCACTCATGACGACATCGTCATCCGGATCGTAAATGGCGGCGTCAATATGCCCGCCTTCGGCAAATCCCTGACACCGGAAGAGCTGGCCAAAATCACGGCCTTCCTGGAATCACGGAAACAGCCCGTGCCAGGCGCGAGCCTCGGAACCAGCGAGAACAAGTAGCCGGCCAGGTTCCGCTCGATCGCCACCGCTTCTTATGAAGACGCGGTCAAAGTCCCGGGCTGCTCTGCATGATGCCGCCATCGGTAAAGATCGTTGTGGCCGTGATGTAACTGGCTCCATCGCCGGCGAGAAACGCGACGACACTGGCGATCTCCTCAGGCCTGGCCATGCGGCCCAGTGGAATGGCGCTGTCCAGTTTTTTCAACAACGCCGGATCATTCATCGTGCTGAGATTGATCGGTGTCGCGACCGCGCCCGGGCCGACACCGACGACCAGAATGTTGTGCGGCGCGAGCTCGACGCCCGCGGTGCGCGTCAACATCCGCATCCCGCCTTTCGAGAGACAATAGGCGGTGTTGCCGGGCATCGGCCAGTCTTCATGCACTGAAGTGATGTTAATTATGCGACCGCCGCCGCCTTGTTTGATCATTTGTTTTGCCGCCAGTTGCGTGCCGAAGAAGGCGCTCTTGAGATTGATCGCGAGCACCTTTTCATACTGTGCCTCGGTCGTGTCGAGAATGGATGTGCGCGTTTCGACGCCGGCGTTGTTCACCATGATATCCACGCGGCCAAGTTTCTGGACGGCGGTGGCAATCAGAGTTTGCAATTCAGCCACTTTGCTGACGTCGGCTTGCACGCCGATGGCCTGATCGCCGAGCGCGCAGACCTGTTGCTCGAGCGCCTCGGTCGCATCGGGATGCGCGACGTAATCGATGACGATATTGGCTCCCTGGCGCGCCAGTTCCAGCACGATGGCGAGGCCGATGCCGCTGTTGCCGCCAGTGACGATGGCGACTTTACCTTTCAGATTCATAATCGTTTTCCTTGATGATGGCTGTTATTTAAACTCGCTCTCAAATCCGCGCGCGTGACATTTCAGTGACGACGCCGGCCGGGTTGCGAACGACGAAAGCGGCAAGCACCGCCATCATCAGCGCGACGAGTGTTGTTCCGCCGTAAATAATGTTCAATTCCAGACCGGCCCGGTTTTGCAACGGCCCGACGCCAAAGGCCGCGATGCCGTAGCCGATCTGGTAAAAGGCAATCAGGCCCCCCGCCACCGACGCGGCCATGGTGGTAAGTTGCTGTTGACCAAAGCTGATTATCAGAGGCAACAGCGCCGAGCAACCCAGCCCCGCCAGCGCAAACGTTGGAATGCCGAGGAACGGACCGGTCTGTGGGAGCAAAGCGGCGGCGATAAATGCGCCGGCCACGATCCAGGGCAGAAGCCGGCAGGTGCGACGCGCGGGGAACCACTTCTCAATCGCACCAAAGAGGATTCGTCCGATCGTCACGGAGGCCCAGAAAACGGTAAGGGCGAGCGAGGCCATCGTCGCGTTCGCACCGAGTTGTTTTGCCATGTAGAGCGAAGCCCAGTTGCCATTCATCGTTTCGCACACGCCATAGAGCAGTGCAAAGGCGGCGAAAACCCAGAAACGCGAAGGAATCTTGGTTCGACCGCTCTGCGCTTTAGTGTCGTGTGTCAGCCTACCTTCGTTCAAAGGCAGGCGCACGCTGAAGAACAGCAGTGCGAGAATTAACACGCCGACGAGCATGGGCAGGCCCCACCATTTCCCCAACCCGACAAACAGAGCGACGAACACCGGAGCCAGCGCCGTCCCCAGCCCGAGCAGCGCGTTCAATCCGAGCACTGCCTTGTCCACCGTCTGCGGAAAGAACGCTGCGGCGAAGGTGTTGAGCGTCGGCACCGTAAACCCGAAGCCCGCACCGAGGCAGGCGGTGGCGACGAGCAGGATGCCGTAGGCAACCGCATGCTCGCGCATTACGAAGCGGCTGAGGACGAGGAGCGACATCGCCAGCAAATTGAAAAGCAATCCAGCGAGGTAGATGCGCTTCGGGCCGAGGCGTCGGGCCAGGCCAGCGCCCAAGAGCGACGAACCGATCGCGGTGAAGGCCTGTGGCACAAACATGCCGCCGTACTCAGTGCTCGTTAGGCCGTAGTTGCTCGCGCTGGTGAACACCGCGCTCGCCGCCGGGAACGTGACCAGTGCCACGCCTTGAACGACGCCGGCAAAATAAACGGCCGCAATCTCGTTGCGTTGAGCCATGCTTTGCCGTCCGTTACCTGAGGCGTTCGAGCAGATGTTCGCCGACGCGCAACGCGTTCGCGATGGCGGTCAGCGACGGATTTACCGCGCCGATGCTGGGAAAGAAACTCGTGTCCACGACATAGAGATTGTCGAGTTCGTGCGCCTTGCAGTTCACGTCGAGCACGGACGTTTTCGGATCATTGCCAAACCGGCAGGTGCCGGATTGATGGCCCACGCCCGCGATCGGAATGTGTTTCCCCAGGTAAAGATTGTTCGGAATGAGATGCGGGTGCATATCCATGTGTTCGAGCATCGCCTGCAATTTCTTCCGCAGTCGATTGGCCGGCTCCACGTTGGTGAACTCGTAGTGAAGCTGGATTTCGTTTTGCGCATTCAAGGTCACGCGGTTCTGGGGTAGCGGAAGGTCTTCGCTCGTTAGCCAAAAATCCACCGCGTGCCGTGCCATCTCCTCGAGCGTGAATCCCGGCGCGAACCTGGGCGCGTCATCTTTGAACATCGGCCCTTTGGATTTGCCGAGCATCTGGATATTGCCTAACGGAAATTCGTAGTCGGGAGCGCCGAGGTAAAAATCATTGATCGTCAGCGTTTTTTGAAACTCGGTCGGGTTCTCGCGCGCGGAAAGCGCGACCAGCGCGATGGCGTTGTGAAACATATAATGGCGCCCGACCATGTCCGAACCGTTGGCCAGGCCGCGCGGATGTTTCTCGCTGCCTGACATCAGAAGCAGTCGCGCCGAGTTGGCCGCGCCGCAGGAAACCACGACGATGCTGCCGGTGAATTCCTCGCGCTGACCATTGCGGTCCACGATTACCTTCGTCACCTCGCGTCCGCTCGCGCTAGTCTCGAGCCGCTGGACGTGGGCGTTCCTCACCAGGGTCACGTTCGGATGCTGCAAGGCAGGACGAACCGCGATGACTTCGGCGTCCGCCTTGGCATGCACGAGGCACGGATAACCATCGCAGGAATCGCAGCGAATGCAGCGACTGTGGGGCCGGTCCGCTTCTTCGAGCAGAATGCCGGTGGGCGCATAAGCCGGACGATAACCAGCGCGCTTCAAGCTGTCGGCGATTTCCTGGATGCGCGGCTCGTGACTGACCGGCGGAAACGGATAAGGCGCGCTGGCCGGTGGGTCAGTCGGGTCGTCACCACGCCGCCCATGGACGTGATAGAGCTTCTCCGCTTGCGTGTAATATGGTTCCAGATCCTCATAGCGGATCGGCCAGTCGGGCGTCAAACCGTCGGCGGTGCGGTGGGCGGTGAAATCCTCCTTGCGCAACCGGAAGAGCGCCGCGCCGTACATCTTGGTCGCTCCCCCGACAAAGTAATGCACCCCAGGCTGGAACGGCTTCTGGTTCTGGTCATACCAGGTGTCCTTTGAAACGTAGCGGTTCTTGACAAAGACTTCGGTCACATCCCAATTTTGTTTCTCTCGCGGCAGATAGTCGCCGCGCTCAAGGATGAGAATGCGTTTGCCGGACGGCGCGAGCTTGAGCGCCAGCGTCCCGCCGCCCGCGCCGCTACCGATGATGATGAGGTCATAGTTGTTGCTGTCACTCATGATTATCTCGCTTCGGCGCCGGTTGGGTTGGAGTCTCGGGCGCGCATGCCGCCTTTCGAGAGGCGGTAGATGGTCTTGCGTTTCATGGCTGAAATGGCTCGGTCCAAATCTTGTCCGTATCGCGAAACCGTGAATATAGGACTTTGGTCTGATAGGCCGACAGTCGTGATTGGGCTATTAATCGCCGCGATGACACGCTCCCATGACCAAAAACCTCCTTCAGCCCTAAGGCGCATCTGCACGCCGGCCCCCATCTACTTCGCCTCTCCAGAGGATCTGCGAAAAACAAAATCATGAGGGACATTCACTGGCTGCGTTTCATTCTCGCGCTGGCGATCGTCTACTTTCTCGGGGCCTATCTCCTCGCCCCGCGGTTCTGGAAGCGTCACGAGCGAAAGCATCCTAATTTGCGGGATGGCCCCACCCTCACCCATACCGCCAGCGGAATCCCGGGAGACCCGCTTAATATCTCGCTCGTGGGTTCGGAGGAAGATGTCATCCGCGCCTTTGCGGCCGCGGGCTGGTATCCGGCCAATCCGCTGACTTTCCGCAGCAGTGCGCGGATCGCGGTTGATACGGTTTTCAGAAGACCCGACGACGAAGCTCCTGTCAGCAGTCTGTATCTCTTCGGGCGCAAGGAAGACCTGGCTTTTGAAAAGCCGGTCGGCGGCAGTCCGAAAGAGCGCCATCACGTCCGCTTTTGGCGGACTGAAAAGATGGACGACGGACGGGTAGTCTGGATCGGCTCAGCCGCCTTCGACATCGGCGTGGAACTCAGCCGAACAACGGGGCAAATCACCCACCACATCTCGCCCGATGTGGACGCCGAGCGCGACCTTCTGATCGCCGACCTGACCAAAGCGGACCGGGTGAGCGAACTGCGCTGGGTCGATGGATTTCATAAGGAACTGCAAGGCCGGAACGGGGGCGGTGACACTCTGGCGGACGGATGGTCGACTGGCTGTAGTCGTCTTGAAACCTCTTCCAGTGTCTATGCTGAAGCGGACGCCAGAGAAATAAAGGCGTGCCGTTGGCGCCGGTCACTTGTCGGTCGGGCCGCTGAAATCGCCGCCGAGGGCAAGGTGCAGGTTCACACGTTCGCGCAGGCGGGAGGCGCGGATCTGTGTCAGTTGAACCTTCGCGGCGAGGTCTTCGCCGGCAAGGCGGAGGACGGTGAAGGTATCGACTTGCCCTTGTTCGAGTTGTTCGCCGCCCAGCTTTACGCTGACGGCGGTATTCGAGACGACCTCGGTCAGCGCGCCTTCGCGTTTGCCCAGGTAGTAATCGTTAGCCAGCGCGTCTTCCACGTCCTCGAAGGCGCGTAGCGCGGTGGCGGTGTAGCTGGCGGCCGCGGCTTTTTGTTCGGCAGTGCGAATGTCCTGTACGGCCTTGAGTTCACCACCGAAGAAAATCGGCTGCGTAATTCCAGCGGCGAGGCTCCAAGTGAAGGCATTGAGCGTACCGACGCCATCTAATTGAGCCGATCCCAATCCGCCGATGCCGCTGATCGCAAAACGCGGCAGTCGGGCGGCGCGCGCTTCGTAAACGCGATGAAACGCGGCGGCGAAACGATTTTCGGCCGCGACCACATCGGGCCGGCGTTCGAGCAGTTGCGAGGGCAGACCGGCGGGCACGGCTCGCGGTTGGCCGGGGAATGAACTGCGCGTGGCGAGGCGGCCGGAGGGATAGTGACTGGTGACAACTTCGATAGCGCGAATGGCCTGGGCTCGCGCGGCCTGCGCCACGTAGAGCGCATCCTGCGCGGAAGCGGTGCGCGCTCTGATCTGCGAAAGATCGAAATCGCTCGCGTGTCCCTGCTCCTTGCGCACGTCGGCGAGCCGTGAAGCCTCGCTGTAGTAGCTCAATATTTCCTGTGCGTTCGCAGCCTGTTGCGCAGCCTCGATGGTGGTGAAGTACGCGTTCGCCACCGCGGCGGCGAGAGACTGCCGCGCAAATTCGTAGTCGTAGGCGAGCGCATCGCTTTCGGCTTGGGCTGCCGCTTTCTTCGAACGCACGCGACCCCACACATCAGCTTCCCACGCCGCGCCGATTCCGAGGCCATAGACCCAGCGCCGCGTCGATGATTCCAGGCTGGTGTCCTGGGAGCTGCCGCCGCCGTCGTCGATTCCCGGTATGCCGCCAAAGCCCGGCGGAGTGACCCCGCTACCGAGGTCGCCACCCAACTCCATTCCCTGTCGGTTGCCGAGGATTTTTCCGGCGATGCGCGGGTAGAGCGACGAGGCAGCTACTCGCACCGCGTAGCGCGACGCTTCCACACGCGCAGCGGCGGCTTTGAGGTCGGGATTGCGGACGATCGCCTCTTCGACGAGGCGGGTCAGCTCTGGGTCGCGGAAAGTGCGAATCCAGCCGGGTGCAACCGCACCGCTGCGATGGCTGCCACTCCAGTTAGCTGGGATCTGCTCACGGGCCGCGCTGGTGAGAATGTCGCTGCCGGCGGGCGGATTCTTAATCGCGCAACCAGCGAGCATGAGACACGCAGCGGTACTGAGAAGAGGTCGAATTTTCATGCGCAGCGCTTAGTGAAGCTTGAAGACAAACCAATCAATCTTGGCGGAAACACGAACGAAGACCTTGCGGATGATGTGCAGAAACTTGACGTGCTCGGTGTAGATCGCGCCATGGCCGCGTGCACCCGCGGCCAGGAAAACGTCCTCGTCTTTGCCGTCCAGGAGCAGACGAACCGCGATGCGCGATTCCGGCGGGGCGTTCGGAAGGGTGATTGCCAGGTTGCCGCTGATCGGCATCTGGCCTTGCGCCGTCGCCCAAAGGATGGAGTCCACCTTGCATTTGATGATGCGACCCGGATACATCTCCATAAATATTTCCGCCTCATTGCCCGGCTCCACATAGCGCAGTTCGTTCTGTTGGAAAAAGGCCAGCACCCAGGGATCATCCTCCTCGATGAAGCTCATCACCGGCATGGTGGCAAACTGCGTGGCGCGCACGCCGGGACGCAGCGCGAGATTCGTCACCCGGCCGTTGGCCGGCGCGAGATGCGTCGCGCCGTCGAGGTCGTATTTCGCACTTATGAGGTCGGCTTCGGCCTTGGCAATCTGCGCTCTGGCCTGCGATTCCGTGGCGTCGGCGGCGAGGAATTCGCTTTCCAGATTTCCGAGATCGCTTTGCGCCTGCTCGAGATCGGCCCGCTTCCCGGCCCCTGTCGCGGCGAGTGCGGTGAATTGCTCGACGCGCTTTTTCGCCAGGTCGATCCGCGGAGTCAACGCGGCTTTCTTGGCCACAGCGTTATTAAGCTGATCCTTCAATCCTTGCAGAGTAGCCTCGGCGGCTTTTACCGCCGCCTCGAATGGAACCGGGTCGACCTTGAAGAGCACATCGCCCTTCTTGATCGGCTGGTTCGGCTCGATCGGCACCTCGGTCACCTGCCCAGTCACCCGCGGCACAATCGGGATGACGTAATTCTGCGCCCGCACTTCACTCGCCGAAGGCGCGACGATGTTCATGAACAGGATTATGATCGTCAGCGCGACGATCGGGATGGTAACGACGATGACCTGGCTGGTGATGTTCCAGGGCAGCCACTTCTTCTTGAAGAAGATGAACCAGACGAAGATCGAATAAATGATGAGGAGGATGATTTCCATTACGCCTTACCTCCGGTGACCTGTTGTTCGAGTTGCGCGATGCGCGCGCGAAGTCTTTCGACTTCACCCTCTTCCTTCGTTACTTCCTCTTTCAGGTGGCCGAGCGATTCATCCACGTCGGTGCCGTAGGCGAGCTTGTGCATTACCGGCTTGGTGTATGCCCAGAGCCATGCAATTGGCCAGAGCAATCCGCCAAAGCAAAGCGAGAGCAGACAGAGGCAATGAATCGCGTGGGTCTGTGGATGCTTTTTCTTATGAGCGATTTTTTCCGGCATGACGTGGACCAGCCAGAAAACGGTGATGCCGATAATCGGCGCGATCACGAGCACGACCCACGAGATGCCATTGGCGATTGAATCGAGCGTCTCGCCTTGGAACATTGAGGCGTGGGCGGATTGAGGAAGCAGCGCTGCACCGAACAGAGTGAGCGGGAGCATCGCTCCGACGCGGCTCCGCCGGCGGGCACTGAGAATGGGCGGTCGTGGTGCTTTCATGGTTTAGGTGATCGTGTGCGTCTGGGTGGACTCTATTCGAGCTTGGTACGGAAGGAAAGCCTCTTCGACGAATCGAGGGTGCCAGGTCGCGCACTCTCTCTGTCCTCTTTGTCTCCTGCGGCTTAGTCGAGCCTGCTGGCATGGGTTCTTGGCGGAAGGTTTGAGTCATGGATTATCAGATGCACAAGACTTAGTTGGGGCGCGGTGGAGGGAGGACCGATCTGGTTTTCCAGTCGAAGTAGATCGCCAGGAGACGGAAGACGAACGTGATTGCAATCGCTGAGATGGCAGACGGCACGAGAGGAAACCGGAAGAAAAGGGCGAGCAGCATAAATCCGGACACACCGAGGATGGAAGCAATAATATAAAACTGCCCGGGCTTGAACATGAGCGGCTCTTCGCGCACGAGGACATCGCGGATCAGGCCGCTACCCACGGCATTTATCACGCCCACGAAAATGCAGGCGGGAACGGCCAGGCCTGCCTCAAAGGCTTTGCTGGCGCCCACGACCCCGTAAGCCCCTGTGCCAAGCGCGTCAAAAATCAGGAATGGCTTGGATAACCGCTCCATGTGCTTGAAAAACAAGATCGCTATGACGGAGCCGGCGAGCACTGCAATTATGTAGGAGCTACTGCGCATCGCGGCAGGCGGCCCGGACTGAATGAAGAGACCGTCACGCAACAGACCACCGCCAAGACCGCTGGCGAGCGCCAGGACAAAGACACCGATGGCATCGTAATAGCGCCGGATGGCCACCATCGCACCCGTGATGCTAAAGAGAAAGGTTGCTCCCACATCAATGGCAATTGGAAGTGCCGCAGTTCGGACGATCGACGGGTCGACAGGCATTTTGGAGAGTCTAACCGGCTACCTGTTAGTAAGTAGGAGAATCATCATGTCTTGCAGGCTTGGTGAATCTACGACATCATGGCGACCAGGACGGGACCCCAGGCCGTCAGCACGATATTGCCGATTGCATAAGGGACGGTGTAGCCGAGGGCCGGGAGATCGCTCTGCGCTTCCTCCTGAATGGCGCGAAGCGCAGCGGTGATCGTACCCGCGCCGGAACAAGCACCCAGGAGGATGACGGGGTTCATCTTCAAGATATAACGGCCGAACAAAATAGACACGGTGTGCGGGAGAACCGCGATGACAAGGCCGACGAAGACCAGGCTGATCCCCGACTTCTGGAGTCCTGAAAAAAAGCTGGGACCTGCGGCAAGTCCCACGCAGGCCATGAAGACGGTCAGGCCCACGGTGTCGAAGATCCACATGGCCGATCCTGGGATGCGACCAAATGTCGGGTGAATCGCGCGCAGCCAGCCGAATATCAGACCCATGATCAGCGCTCCCCCACTCGCAGTGAGGGTGAGCGGCAGGCCGCCGACTGTGAGGGTGAGCAATCCCACAAAGCCGCCGAGGACGATGCCCAGACCAACGAAGATGATATCCGTCATCACCGTCTCGCGATCGGCGTAGCCGAGGTTCTTGGCGGCCCGCTCGACGTCGCGCGTCGCTCCGATGAGAGTCATGACATCGCCGCGCTCAATCCGCGTCCCGGGAGAGAACGGCATCAGCTCGCCAACCCTGGTCACCTTCTTCAAGAAAACACCCTTGGCGAACTCCATCGCCGCCAGATCCACAATGGTTTTGCCGACGAGAGACTTGTTGGTGGCCACCACGTCGAGCACCTCGATCGGAAAATCCAAGAGCTCCTTGTCACTCACTTCGGCCCCGATCTCTGTGCCGCGGGTCGTCAGCAGTTCGGAGCGCGTGAAGACCGCGATGACGTCACCCTCGCGAATGACCGTGTCTCGGGTCGGCCTCGATGAGTCTTGCCCTCCCGGCGGATTCGGGAGATGAAGACGCGAGCTTGTTTGGGCCGCGCCTCCAGCTCGGCCACGCTCCGATTGATCAAATCTGAGTTGGTGACCCGGTATGCGCGAACCGCCAGCGCCTGGTAGGCTGACGGCCTCTCCGGCTCTCCGCCGCCCGAGGCTGCGAGCTTTGCACGGAGCTTTTGGGCCTCCTCCTTCAGGTTGACCCCCATCAGCTTCGGACCCACGTTGGGGAGAAACCAGACGATAAAGGCCGTGCCGACCAGGTAAGTGACGGCGTAGGCCACTGGAATGTTATTGATTAGGTTCGTTTTGTCCGCGGCCGATATGGTGCCGAGGCGATTGATGGCGTCGCTGGCGGTTCCAATGACCGTCGATTCGGTGAATGCGCCGGCCAGCATACCGGCTGCCGTGCCCACGTCGTAGCCGAGAAGTTTCGCCGCAGTAAACGCGGCGAGCAGGCACGTGATGCAGAGGACGAGCGTGATGGCGAGCTGCGGCAAGGCATCCTTCTTTAGGGCGCGGAAGAACTGGGGTCCCACCTTGTAGCCGGTGGTGAAGAGAAAGAGATCAAAGAAGACATACTTGACCACCGCGGGCACTTGAATGTTCAGTTGCCCGATGGCGACTCCCGCAAGCAGCGTGCCCACGGTCGTCCCCAGGCTGAACGTCCCGATCTTAAGGCGGCCGATGAAGAAGCCGATCGCCAAGGTTAAGAAGACTGCGAGCTCCTGATGTTCCCGAAGAGCTTGAATAAGATAGTTCATGGTCGGGCTGCCTCTCCAGGTTGCGGTTTCTTGATCACGGAACTCGCCGAGGTTATCCACATTTCTGCGTGGCAGTCAGCGATAAAGTTACAGATTTATGTCAAGAATGGTTTACGTGACGGCCGCCGACCTTGTTAGAACTTGATCATGTAGTTACAGATTACGCGGAAGTCAGTGAGGTTATCGACATTCCCTCCATACTGGTGGACGAGCGCGTAGCGGAGACGCAGCGACAGATCCTTAAGGCAGCCTTTTTTTGGCGCAAACTGCAGATTGAAATCGTACTCGTTTTGCCGAAACTGCCCCGCTTGATCCGGAGTCGTGCCAAACACCCCCAGCGCATAGGCGCTCAGCCCTTCGACCCAGGGAAAGTCATAACCGGCTCGGATAAGGAACGCACCTTCACCGGGCCGGAAGAAGTCCTGCACCTGGACACTTGTATAGCCGGGATAACCGCTCCACGGGTTCCGCAGGGTGACATCCCCCCAGGCATAAGTGGCAGCCACGGTAAACAATAGCGGCTTCGTCACAGGCAGATCTAATTTAAGGCCAAACTGCTGAGCCGAAAAACTGTCTCCCTGAAGGAGGTTATCCCCGACACTGTGCTGTTGCACGAACTGGCCATTGAGCTTCGGCTGCCAGTCCGCACCAATCGGGAGTTTTAGCTTGCCCTCGGCATATGCGATATTGATGATATCGGGGCACAAATAGTCGATCGCACCAATGGAGGACCCCCCTTTTTCGTAAACGAGTCCGGCAGTGTAAACGCCTCGATCAACATGGGCACCCGCATCAACCGCCATCGACACGAACACACTGTCATTTCGTTCCTTGATTTGGTAGAAATAGCCGGCTCCGTATTTTAGAACCCCATTGTCTTTCGCCGGTTCCACTTTTGCCTGGCCCGCGTCCGCCGCGTCTTTGCTCAGGCCCGCGACATCGCCCTTCGGGCTTGCGTCGCTCTCGTCCGCCTTGGTGCTCTCCGGGCCCAGTTCCGTGCGGCCCTGCAAAACGATCGCCTCAAAAGTATTGGGCGTCATGCGCGTGTCGTTGCGATTGATAAAGGGCGTGTCGTAGCCCTTTGCTCCGACATTAACGTTCAGGCCGTCGAAAATCCTAATATCCATGTAGAATTCACCAAGGACGGTATATCCGTCCTGGTTAGGCAGGAGGAGGAGGCTTCCACTCCTGTCCGAAGGGGCGTAGATGGGCTGTGAAGTGTAAAGGGTCGTTCCGAACGCGACATGGTCGAGAAAGTAACCAGTCTTGACCCCTACCCATCCGCCGATGGCCCATGCCTGTTTCTCTGAGCCATTGAAGTCGCTGCGATCGAAGTAGAAGGTGCGCAGGTTGACTTCGAACTTCGTATCTTTGAAGGCAACGCGGCGCTTTTCCAAGCGCCAGCTGGGCAAGTTATATGAGCCATCGAGGGGCGTCTGACCTTCCTCAACGGATGATAGCGCGCTGTCCGGAACGGCCTGCACCGCGCCTAACGAGAGGTCGAAGGATTCGGGCGTTCCTGCCTCCTGCCAGACGCGCTCCTGGCCAAAAGCGGCATTTGCGCCGTTCAACACGACAAGCAGTGCCACTGCGGCAAATGCGTAGTCACGAATAGAAGTTCGTATACTCATAGGGATTTACTGAGCCTGACCTTCACCGGAGTCTGCTGCCGTTGGTTTTTCTCGCCCGTAAGGGGCAATATTTTCTTCCGCTTCTTTCCTTTCTATTTACGACAGCAGCATCGCGAAGTAACCGAACTAGCGTTTCGCAGTCGGGGCTGGTGGAGCACTCTTGCCTGTAGCTGCCTCATAAGCCTGCCTGTATCCACGCGCGATGGCACGCACCGCCCGGCCGATGTCGTCGTAGACATGATTGTCCAAGTTTGCGAAGGATATGCGCACCGACCAATCGGGAGCGGCAAAGCCGCCGCCGTTGAGCAGGACGATGCCGTGGTCCTCGGCCAGCCGGAACACGATGTCGAGCGGGTGCACGTTCGCCTTCATCCACTTGACGACGTCCTCGCCCAGGTATTTGCGGGCAAAAAACTCGAAATCGATCAGGCCATAATAGTAGTCGAAGTACTGATTCGGACCGACTTCGATGTCCAGTCCTTCGATCGTTGCCTCGACCCGCTTCTTGCAGATGCCGATGCAGGCTTTCTGATAGGCCTTCTTTTCGTCCATCAGCTCGCTGAGCGAGAACAGCGTCATCATGACCTGCTGCGGAAGCGACAGGCCCGGCCGTGTGATTGAGCGCGACGTCGCGGCTGTCGGCAACGATGCGGTCGATGAAGGCGAACTCGCGCGGCTTGAGGGTGAGCCCGCCGTAGCGCTTGTCCAGCTGTTTCTTGGTCGGCTCGGGATGCGCCGCGATCATCTCGTCGAAGATGTTGTCCTCGTGGACCGCGATGGTTCCGAGTCGCCACCCGGTGCAGCCGAAGTACTTGCTGTACGAGTAGACGCCGATCGTGTTCTTCGGGAACGCCCCCATCAGCGAGCGGAAGCCCGGCACGAAGGTGCCGTAGACGTCGTCCGTCAGCAGGATCAGATCTGGCCGCTTCTTGAGCACGTCCCCGATCTTCTTGATCGTGTCGGGAGAGATCGCCACGGCGTACGGGTTGCCCGGATTGACGATGAAGAACGCCTTGACCTTGGGGTCGAGGAGCTTCTTTAGCTCTTCATCCGGGTACTGAAACTTGTTCTCCTGCTTGGCGTGCACCTCGACGAAGTGAAGGTCGTAGTCCTCCAGATGCGCCATTTCGATGTAGGGCGTGAAGATCGGCACGCCGAGCGCTATGGTGTCGCCGGGGTTGAGAATCCGGTTGCTTTTTAGCGACTTGAAAATGTAGCACATGGCGGCGGTGCCCCCTTCTACCGCATAGATCTTGAACTTGCCTTTCGGCCGCGGGTTTCCGCACATGGCCCACTCCAGGTACTCGTGAACGATCTGTTCGTTGTGCACGAGCATGCGGTCTGGCACCGGGTAGTGATCGCCGATGATGGAATCCACCAACTCGTGCACGAACTTGTCGGGGTCGAAGCTGAACTTCTTCACGGCCCACGGCACCATCGCCTGCAGAAAGGGCGCACCCGGCATGTCTTCGTGTTTCGCCAGCCACGCTTCAAGACGGCCTGCTATTCCCGCTTCGCCAGGCATCCCGCCCACGCCGGGTGGCAGGTCGAGCACCCGCTTGCTCTCAGTAACTGCGAACTGTCCGAGGAGGAAGAACGCTTCGCGCGGCTCAGTAGCGACCCAGTTTGGGTTACCACGACCGGCGTTCAGGTACGACAGGGAAGATTCCAGCGCGGATTTCGATGCCACTTTTTGGACGAAATCCTTGATCTCGAACGGACCGAGTTTCTCGAACTCTTTCAGTCTCGCATTATCCGATAATGGGCGACTGGCACGATGCGCTTGTCCGTTAGTTTTCGCAGTCGGAGAGGGTTTGCGTTTAGTTGTCATAGTTTTCTTTGCTGTTGAATCATGTTTGGAAAATGTGTTCTCACTTCAGCAGCAGGATGATGATCATGCCCCAAATCGTCAGAAGGGTGTTCCCCACGGCGTAGGTGACGGTGTAACCGAGCGCCGGGATTTGGCTCTTGGCCTGGTCGCAGACCAGACCAAGCGATGCCGTCGTCGTGCGCGCCCCGGAAACGATTCCGAGGTTGAGCGCGTCGTGGAAGCGGAACAGGTATTTGGCGATGAACATGCCGAGAATCAGGGGGACCGAAGTGGCAACCGCGCCCCACAGGAAGAGGCCGACACCCTGCGTTTTCAGACCGTTGACGAAACCCGGACCGGCGGAGATGCCGACGATGGCGATGAAGATATTGAGGCCGACGGAGTTCATGAACCAGACGGTGGGCGTCGGAATGCGTCCGAACTTCGGGCGAACCGAGCGCAGCCATCCGCCGATGATCCCGAAGACCAGCGCTCCGCCGGCGGTCGACAGGGTGAGCGGCGCGCCAGCCACCTTGAAGACCAGCGAGCCGATCAAGGCGCCGACCACTATAAACAGGCCAACGAACGCCATATCGGTGACATCGGTCGGACGGTCGGCAACACCCAGCATCTTGATGGCGGCGGTAGTATCCTGCGTGCGGCCGACGAGGGTGAGCAGGTCGCCCCGATTGATCTCGGTGCCCGGCAGGGTGGGGATATCGGTGGCAGTAGCACCGCGGGTGATCTTGCGCAGGAACACGCCGCGCGCCGCCGGGCGCGCCGCCAGCTCGGCGAGCGTCTTGCCGTCGACCTCCTTGTTCGTTACCAAGACGTCGACGCCCTCCACCGGCACGGCGAGCAGTTCGCGATCCTCGACTTCGACCGCCGTTGCTCCGAGGATGTTCACCAGCACTTCGCGCTCGCCGGCGACCGCCACCACGTCGCCATCCTTCAGGACGGTGTCCGCGGTCGCATCCATGATCTCGCCCCCGCGCCGAATGCTCAGGATGAAGAGGCGCGCATCGGGCACCAGCGACTCAGCCTCGGCGACACGCAGACCGGCGGCTTTGCCACCCGGCTGCACCCTGTAGGCGCGCAGTGCCCAGCGGGTCCAGCCTGTGCCCGGACCGCCCAGCTGCTTTTTGCCGCCCCCATGCTTCTCCTCGTAGTCCTTACAGGCAGCAACGAGATTGATGCCCAGCAGCTTCGGGCCGATGACGGCGATCACGATCGCCGAGCCCATGGTGCCGAACATGTAGGTCACGGCATAAGCGATCGGCATCGAGTCGAGCAGGGCCTTGGCTTTATCGGGAGACAGGCCCAGCTGGTTGATTGCGTCGGTCGACAGCCCCATCGCAGCAGAGATCGTCTGCGAGCCCGAGTAGAGTCCGGCCGCGTAGCCGAGGTCATAGCCGACGAACTTTGCCACCACCACGCAGGTGACCAGGCTCAATACGCACTGCACCACCGAGAAGATCGCCTGCGGCAGGCCGCTGCTGGCAATCCCGCGCACGAACTGCGGTCCGACAGCGTAGCCGACAGCGAACAGGAACATGAGGAACGAGAACGCCTTGAGCGGCTGGTTGACCGTGATCCCGATCTGCCCGATGACGACGGCGGCGATCAGGGTGGCGGTCACCGACCCGAGGCCGATCCCCTTGTAGGTGAACTTGCCGAAGTAGTAGCCGAGGGCGAGCGCGAGAAAGATCGCAATCTCCGGGTAAGTCTTAAGCGTTGCGAAGAACCAATCAATCATAGTTTGTTCCCTTTCTTGTCGGCTGAGTCGGGTGTTCGGATTTCAGGGTTGTCAACTTCGATAAAAAGCGTCAAGCGCGAATCCGTCTATTTCCTTAATTTCCTTTTGGCTCCGCCAAGTTTCTCCGGCTTGATCAGTTCCAAGCCCGAAGCGGCGTGATAGCCGTGGATTTCCTTCACGTCGAGCTTCCGCATGAAGTCGATGGTCTCCTTGGTGATGACCTGGCCGGGCACCATGATCGGGAAGCCCGGCGGATAGGGAATGACGAACTTCGCAGAGACGGCCTGACCGCGCTTCACGAGGTCGTCGATCTCCTTCGAGTTTAGCTTCACGTGCGTGCAGTTTTCCGCGTCATAGGCAAGGAAGAATGGCGTCCGCATGTCGCCTTCGTTGGTTTTGCTCTTCGGATTCTCGCGGAAGGCATCGTGGAAGCGGCTGAAGTTCGGCAGATCCGGCACGTCGGTGATGAGGCTCTTGACCCGGGCGTCGAAGCCGGCCTTCTCGTCGTAATCCCTCGCCAGCTTGCGGTCGAGATCGCGGGAGATATCTGCGAGCACCTTGATGAGGTAGGCGATGTCGCTCCGGGTGTTGTTGATGTTGGTCTGGAGCAGGACGCTGTTGCGCGAGGTCTTGTTGAGCTGGATGTCGAACTTGCTTGCGAGCATCCCCTTGAAGGAGGTGCCGTCGAAGCCGGCGGAACCGCACAGGAGAGTGATACGAGTGGGATCGAGCGTGAATTCGTCGTTTGCCCACGCATCGTAGATGGTCTTCCAAGTCGCGTTCTGCGAATGGAAGTCATCGAATCCGCTGGCGCGATACTGGGCGGGCACCATCTGGGCGTTGGTGGCGATGCTGAAGTATTTCGAGATGAGCGGATCCTGGTTCACCTCGCGGCGCAGGATCAGGGATAGCTCGATGGAGCGGCCGACCAGCTCATACCCTTCCAGCTCGGCCTGGCGGCGGGCGACGTCGAGCGAGGCGATGAGCTGCAGGTTCGGCGAGGTGCTGGTGTGGGCGAAGAAGGCCTCCTTGAAGGTGGGCTCGGTGCTTTCCCAGCAATCGTCGTTCACCATGATGTAGGAACCCTGACGGAAGCAGGAGAGCGACTTGTGGGTCGAAGTTGTCGCATAGACCCGCATCTTGACCGCATCCGGGTCGGGCAGCAGGTGGGTGTCGAGTAGCTTGGGATTTTTCGGATCGATCTTGCCGTGTTTCTTTTTGAACTCGGCATATTCGGCGCGATAGGCCTCGGAGGCATACTTCTCGCGCAGGGCCTCGCAGGCGCCCATGGCGGAGCGCATTCGGTGGAAGGGAGTGAAGCGGCTGTAGGCATACCAGGCCTCGTCCCAGAGGAAGACAATGTCCGGCTTGATCGCGAGCACCTCCTCCATGAAACGCTGCACGTTGTAGACGTGGCCGTCGAAGGTGCAGTTGGTGAGCAGCAGCATGCGCACCCGGTCGAGCTTGCCTTCAGCCTTCAGGTCGAGCAGCGTTTTCTTGATCGTTCTGCAGCGGCACCGCGCCGTACATGGAATATTCGGTCAGCGGGTAGGCTTCGACGTAGAGCGGCTGACCGCCGCAAAGGACGAGCCCATAGTGGTGGGACTTGTGGCAGTTGCGGTCCACCAGCACGATGTCGCCCGGGCGCACGATGGTCTGGACGGCGATCTTGTTGGAAGTGGAGGTGCCGTTCGTGCCGAAGAACAGCTGCTGGCAACCGAAGGCGCGGGCCGCTTTCTCCTGAGCGACCTTGATGTTGCCGGTCGGTTCGAGCAGCGAATCCAACCCGCCAGTGGTGGCGGACGATTCCGCCAGGAAAATGTTGGCGCCGTAGAAGTGACCGAAATCGCGAATCCAGTGCGAGTTGAAGACGGACTTGCCCCGGGCCACCGGGAGCGCGTGGAAAGTGCCGATCGGACGGCGCGCGTAGTTTTTCAGGTTGTTGAAATACGGCGTGTCGTAGCGCTGGTTGACGCCCTCCATGAGCGCGAGGTGGATTTCCATCAGATCTTCGATCCCGTAGAAAACGCGCCGGATGTTTTTCGAGTCGAGATGGCTTGCCATCTTTTCCACCGCGCCGGTCCAGGACCAGATAAACGTCCAGCTCGGGGCGGAGTCTTCCCGATGGCCTGCGCGAGAGCCACTCCGTAATCTTTCGGCTCCAGAGAACCGGATTCCACCGACAGATGCTGCTCCAGATAGGTCGCGCAGCAGCGGTGCGTCAAATTGGGATGCGGAAACGGAAGTTGTCCTTGATGACCACCGCCTGCACATCGGCATTCAGCACCACGCCGAGGATGCCGTCTTCAAAGCTCGGCACCGTGACCGCCTCATAGACGAAGGGGTCTTCCGGACGACGAAGCTGCCGTAGTTCGGCACGTCCCTGGCGCACCTGTTCCGGAGCTGGGGTCATCGCTGACGATCAGGACTTCAAAGTAGGGCTTGGTTAGATCACCCGTGTCGAAGTAGTCCTTCATCAGACGGTCGTTGCCCTCCTGTCTCTCCTTCCTCGCCCAGCTTCCACGCATTCGCGGAACGACGGTAGGAACCGGTGATGATCGCCTTGGCGATGCGGATTCGTGAGTCTTCGAGAAGCCGGAGTAGTCGCTCCCGGCCGAGCGCCTCCTTCAGCGCGCCATCATGGCTTCCCCCGGATAGGCGTGGAACGTCTCCAGAACGCTGAGATGCTGCGAGCAGAGTCCTCCACTTGGCGAGCGTTTCCTTGGTGGATGAACCGGACGCGGACTGGGCCACGAGAGTCTGGGCGGCATGCGCCATTTCCTGCCAGCGATCACAGCGAGCTTCGCCGGCGCTGAACATTCCGACCGATATTGGGATTGGGTCTTAGATGGTTTTTGATGATGAGTAGGCCATGATTTTCTTGGGTAGTGTGAGTGAGATAGGGTCAGAATTTCTGATTCGACGGCAGAGGCCCATCAGGGCATGCGCGTTGGATCGCGGCGATCAAGACAGATTCATCGAGAGGCTTGAGCAGGTAATCCACGGCCCCCAGGTCCCGCACGCGCTCGGCATTGCCAGGTTGATCGTGGCCGGTAATGACAATGATCGGCACTCCGAGGCGCATGGAAGACATCGACTCAAGCACATCGAACCCCGTTTTTCGGGGCATGTGAAGGTCCAGCAGCATGCAGTCTGGACGATCAACCCGAACTGTTCTCAGAAAATTGTCGCCGGACTCAAAAGGCTTAACATTATAGCCATGAGATTTGAGAAGACGAGTCAGCGCCACGCACATCTTCGTTTCATCATCCAGAACAGCGACGACTTTTTTGCGGCCTGTCATTCCGCAATGACAGTGGCGGGGCGCGCGGCCCTCGGTCAATTATACCTTGGTTAAACGCTCAGGGCCGAAATCCTAACGAACAAGAATAACGTTCGACTCATTAGTCTTCGTTCCTGCCGATCCCGAGTTTTTCGGCGATGCGCACCAGGTCGGCTACAGACTCCAACCCCATTTTATGCATCATGCGTCCACGGTGGATCTTGATGTTCTGCTCGCCGGTTCCGAGGTCGGAAGCAATCTGCTTGTTCAGTTTTCCAGCAATCACATGCTCCATCACCTCCCGTTCACGCGGCGTGAGAAGGGTGAGACGCGCTGAGATGGTGGCGGCTTCACGTTGCTCCGCAGCACGCGCCAGCGCGGCGCTGACTGCGCGCAGAAGATCGGTGTCCTTAACCGGCTTGGTAAGGAAATCCACCGCTCCTGCCTTCATCGCACGGACGCTCATGGGGATGTCGCCATGACCGGTGAGAAAGACGATTGGCAGAAGGATGCCATTGTGCGTGAGCCGTCTTTGAAGGCGGAGCCCATCCAGCCCAGGCATGGCCACATCGAGAATCAGGCAACTGTCTGATCCCGGACGGTAGGCCTCGAGAAAGCTGGCCGCCGAGGTGAATCCCTCCACCTCAAATCCTCTGGCACGCAGCAAACGCGTGACAGCCCTGACCATGCCGGGCTCGTCATCCAGCAGATAAACGATGCGGGTGGGATTGCTCATGAAGTAGCGGGCGCGATGGATTCGAGTTCCATGTGAAGGGTGATGCCGCGTCCTTCGTTAGGTTCCGCCCAAAGTTTTCCATGATGAGCTGCGATGATCGACTGGCAAATGGATAGTCCGATGCCCAGGCCATGACTTTTCGTGGTGAAGAAAGGCTGGAAAATCTGACTGGCATCACTCTCCCCCAAACCGCGTCCCTGATCCTGCATCGCCACACACACCTTGCCCGGCTGCACGTTGGTGGAAATCTTGAGTATTCGATCCTTTTGCGGATTCTCCGCCATCGCATCACAGGCATTGGTGATGATGTTGAGCAGGACTTGTTGAAGCTGCACCTCGTCGCCCGACACATCAGGCAGCCCGTCGGCCAGCGTAGTCTGAACAGTCACGCCGCGTGCGACAAGGTCGCTGCGGAGCAGGCGCAACACTTCCTCGATGACCTCATTGAGCGCCAGTGGAAGAAGCCGTGTTTCCCCGCGCTTGAGCAGAGCGCGCAATCGCGTGATCACCTCTCCCGGCACGGATATTCTCGCCGACGATGTCGGCGAGAATATCGCGCAGTTCCGCGATGTCGGGGGCATCCCCGGCCAGCATGTGCTGGGCGGCCTGCGCATTGGTCAGAATGATACCCAACGGCTGGTTCAGCTCATGGGCGAGGGAACCAGACAACTGGCCGAGTGATGCCACGCGCGAGAGGTGAAACAATTCATCGCGTTGCTCCATCGCCTCCTTCTCGGCTCGCTTGCGCTCGGTGATGTCCATTGAAACCCCCAGAAGCCGGGTTGATCTCCCGTCGCCATCGCTGATACAATGCGCGCGCCCGCTGATCCAGCGCACCGTTCCATCCGGCAGCAGGATGCGATACTCAATTTCGTAGCTGCCCCTTGTTTCGATCGCTCGCTTTATCGCGGAATCACGCAATGGCTGATCATCCGGATGCACCCGCTCCAGAAAGGCCGCATAATCGTCGCCTGTTCCCGGAGTGATTTGAAATAGATCGCGCATTTTGTCCGAGACCCAGACCTCATTCGTCGCTGTGTCTATCTCCCACACTCCCAACTGGGCCGCGTCGGCCGCGAGAGCCACGCGGTCTTCGCTTTCGATCAATGAGCGCTCGGCGCGCCGGCGTTTCGCCAGATTCGCGAGCAATCCAAAGATGAGAGCCGCTTGAACAAGACAGAGCGAGACCCCGGCTATGATCCACCCCCCGTATTGTTCCCAAGCCGTCGGTTCGCGGAACAAGACCACGCTGCCGGGCGGCAGACGTTCCACATTGATTTTCCAGCGCTTCAACTCCCGCCAGTCATACCGGGGGGACAAGGGGCCCACGATCTTGGGCGGGAAACTCGAGGCCGGTTCGCCATGCAAAATGCGAACTGCGATACGGGCCGATTCGATTCCTTCAAGCTCGGCCTGATAGAGCCGTCCGCCGACAATTCCCAACCCGAGTTGATGCTGAAAGATGCCATTGATCGGCGCATTCGCGACTGCATGAATCCGTTGCAGCGCCTCGTCCGCATTGTGCGTCACTCCCGCGGCATCGCGCAGCAGCAGGATAAGAAAAATAAAGGAATCCGGAGGCAACGCTCTGGTCTTCTCCAGCATCTGATCCAATGACAGGTCATTGAGCCAGATGAAATTGATGCGATTCGCAAACGGCTCAAACTCCTTGCGAAACGCGGCTGCCCAATACTGTTCGACCGGCGACGCGCCGATCACGACCGCGATGTTCTTGGTCGCCGGAGCGATTTGGAGAATGTCCTCGATGAAACCGGGCACATCAAAATTTTCCCCAACGAAAGCGGCGTTTTTCTCCAGCGCATCGGGAGGTAAACGCCGGCGATCCATTCCAGTGTAGAGGATGGGAGTTTCCGGAAAAAGGCGGTCCCGGTATTGCGCCACAAAGACGCCTGCGGGTGAACCGATTGGCACCACCAAATCCGGTTGCCAATGTGACTGCCGCTTTTGCAGGTACTCGACCAGGGCCTCTTGCAAGGTTGAATCTGAGTAGCGCGCCATATCCAGCGAGACTTCGTCGAGATCAACGCGTTCTCCCATCTTCTCGACCAGTTCGGTCTCAAAAGCGATCGAATGAGTGGTGAACGGCGGCGCGACGCTTCCGAAAGAATGAACGACGAGGACGCGCTTCGGCTCACTCCCCGTCGCGCCGACCGCGGTCAGCACAACGAAAATGGCCACCAAAGAGCAGGCCATCCTGTGGCCGCGAGCGACCCGGTCGCCCTTCCCATGAGGCAGGCGCGTGGCTCGGCATCCATTCTCCCACATCACAGGACTCTGATTATCAGAAGCGCGCATCCCGCGGAAGTCCTAACTGGAGCGATGGATGGGAAGCAGACGCGGGCTGCTACCAGCACCGTCACGGAACGTGCATCCAGCGGACAATATGGGCAAATCTGCCGGGTTGCCAATCGCCATCAGCTCCATTTCGCGCGCGGCGGCTCCCGCCGCCCGGCTCTTGACCCGGATTGCGTTCTGCTTTCCCCGTTCCTGGGTAGAATCGCTACCATGTTCGGTATTCCCGCCCGCTGTCGCCACAAAAGGCGATCTTGATACACCGAATCATTCCGCTTCTAATTGCCAATAATTCAGCTACTTTTCGTTAGGGCTTTCTTTTTTGTGAGGACGATCATTTTATTGTTTGTGCTTTCACTCCTGTTTCTCGCTGGCTGTGCATCCATACACTCATCGGAAGAGTCCCCGTCCAAGCGAGGCTTTTTCGAGTCCCCAGATGTTGAAAGCCTCCATTAGCTCGATCGTACGTCCCCTGGGCGTTTAACCAAGGTATAATTGACGGAGCGGCGCGCGCCTCGTCAGTGTCATCGTGGAATGACAGACCGTAAGAAAGTCATCGCTGTTATTCATGTTGAACATCCAGGGCTTTTCGCAGCAGCCTAAAACAACGGTACCACGATATGAATTCACGATCATTCAGATCACGATCACCTAACAAGTTGGCTTGCGTCGTAGCCGCCATCGCATGCTTTGCTCTGATCCTGGCGGCCTCGCGCGAGGCGCGGGCCCAAACTCCGCCGGCGGACCAATCCGCTGCTGAGACAACAACTACCGATACAGCTGCAGAGCCGGAGACGAAGGTTCCGGAGGCCGAACTGGACTCGCTCGTGGCGCCGATCGCGCTTTATCCCGATCCGCTCTTAAGCCAAACCCTGGTTGCTTCCACTTACCCAGTCGAACTCATGCAGCTCCAGCAGTGGATGGGAAAGAACACCAGCCTAAAGGATCAGGCGCTCGCTGACGCTGTGGCCAAGCAGCCGTGGGACGCGAGTATTCAGGGTTTGGCCACATTCCCCGATGTCGTGGAAATGCTCGCGGGCAACATTCAGTGGACGTCGGATCTCGGGAACGCCTTCCTGGCGCAACAGCCGGACGTGATGGCCGCAGTCCAGCGGATGCGGGCGAAGGCTCAGGGCACCGGAACGTTAAAAACCACGGAACAGCAGAAGGTGGAAACGCAGACTACCGATTCGGGCCAGCAGGCGATCGTGATTGAACCGGCCGATCCTAGTGTGGTTTACGTGCCGTCGTATGACCCTGCGGTCGTCTATGGGGCTCCCGCTTATCCGTATCCGACGGTCACTTACCCGGGATACGTGGCCGGAAGGGGGTTGGCATTCGGGACGGGACTCGCCCTCGGCGCAGCGTGGGGTGGCGGATGGGGCTACGGCTGCGGCTGGAACAACGGTGACGTCAACGTCAATTACAACAACACATACGTTAAGAACTCGAACAAGAACGTTAACCAGAGCAACAAGAACTGGCAGCATAACCCGCAGCACCGCGGGAACGCGCCCTACGGAAATAAGCAAACAGCCAACAAGTATGGTGGAACAGCCAGGGGGCAAAGCGGGGCCAGCACTGGAGCTCGCCCCGGCGCCGGCGCTACGGCTCAAGGTGCCGGAGCGCGTCCCGGCTCAGGAGCGACAGGCGGGCAAGGGGCTCGTCCTGGTGGCGCAGCCGGAGCGGCTGGTGGCGGCGGAGCCGGAGCACGGGACGGCAGCGCTGGTGGCAAAGCGGGTGGTGGTGGCGGCGCCAAAACCAAGCCGGCCTCGAAGTCGGGCGGCGGCGGAGCAGCTGCAAAACCTGCGAGCGGCGGCAAAACCAAGCCAGCATCGAAGCCAGCCTCGAAGCAGGGTGGCGGTGGCGCCAATAGTATTGGCGGTCATCAGCCTTCAAAGGGCGGCGGCGGCGGAGGCGCCTTCAGCGGCGGGAGCGGTTCTTCGGCCAAGGCGGCCAGCAGTCGCGGTGGCAGCAGCATGAAAGGTGGCGGCGGCGGTAAAAAAGGCGGAGGCGGAGGACGCCGATGAACGAACAAAGAACATTAAGACCAAAAATTATGAACTCATTAAGACTTCCGTTCCTTTTGTCTGTGCTGACGGCTTCGAGTTTTCTTTGCGCCGACTTAACGGCGGCGCCGCAGGTCAAAACAGATGCCGCTACAGTTTCGGATTCGAAACAAAAGCAATTCAACACGCCGAAAGAGGCGGCGGAGAACCTGGTTCAGGCAGCTGAGTCATTTGATGTTGCAGCCCTGAGCGAAATTCTGGGCCCGGACAGCACCGATGTCATCAGCTCACAAGATCCTGTGGCTGACAAAAAGCAGGCCATGGCATTTGCGGCCAAGGCCAAACAAAAAAGCAACGTCGGGACGGATCCAAAAAATCCTAATCGCGCCATACTGACCGTCGGTAACGATGATTTTCCCCTTCCGATTCCAATCGTAAAACAGAAGGGCAAATGGGCATTCGACATGAAGGCCGGCCGCCAGGAGATCCTGAATCGTCGGATTGGCACTAACGAACTGGATGCAATCACAATCTGTCGTGGGTTTGCGGAAGCGCAGGAGGAATACGCGCAGGAAAAGCATGATGATGCCAAAGTGAATCAGTACGCGCAGCGAATCATCAGCACGCCCGGCAAACACGATGGTCTGGCCTGGAAGAACTCCGACGGCACATGGGGAGGTCCAGTCGGTGAAGGCATCGCGCGAGCGCTGGAACAAGGCTATTCGAAGCAAGGCGAGCCATTTCACGGTTACTACTTTAAGGTGCTTAAAGGGCAAGGTCCCGCGGCGCCCAAGGGCGAGATGGATTTTGTCATGGAAGGAGCCATGATCGGCGGATTCGCTTTGGCAGCCGCGCCCGCCCAATACCGGGTAACTGGAGTGAAAACGTTCCAGGTCGGACCGAGCGGAATCGTTTACGAAAAAGATCTTGGGCCGGATACCCTGAAGGCGTTCGAGTCCATGGATCGGTATAATCCGGACAAGACTTGGAAAGCGACTAACGATGACTGGCCGGAAGAGCAAGAAGCATCGACAGAATAGAGCGCAGCGAAACAACAATCGGGAGTGATCCCGTTGCGTTCTGGCAGCATTTTGGCGGCAAAATCGGCAAGCCAGTTACTTTTGGTGAGTAGCTGGACAGCTTATTTCCAGAGGGTCGCGAAGTTCTGCTGATCATTTGGAGCAAAGATGCTGTTGATGCCCCGCCGAGCTCAAAATGAGCTTGCTTTGCTCTGCACGCCCAGACAATAAACGACGAGAAAAACCAGTATCCGGCCGGAAACCGACTCAACGTCGAAATCAGATTGACGTGGCAAGAAGACGGACGGAACCCAAGAATTACTAGATGCGCACGATCACTAATGACTATCGGGACGCGCGGATTATGAATCTCGGCTCCGGCACCGAGCGCGGACCTTACCTTGTCACTCAGACTGGCGTCGCGCCGCGCACCGAGCGGCCCAGGACGCAGATGTTCGTTCTGCGTCCGGATGGGCGCTGGGCAGATTTCAACGCCTACGCGTGCCAGGGGAAGCCGGAAGCAATGGACGAGATTGTTTTTTCAACCATGGCGGAGGTCATGACCACGTTCGGCAGGCTAACCGGGCCAGCGCAGGTCGTCGATTTGCCGATCGATGAGGAGGGGCTCAAGGCGTGGATCGCCCGACAGACAGGCGGCAATCTCGCAGAAGGTGCGCGCGCGTGGGCGCAGCAATATCAGGAACGACGTCGCAAGCAGAAAAAGAAATGACTTCGGTGGAGGCAACGCCACAGAGCCGACCATCGACTATTGTGATTAACCAAAACCTATGAGTAACAAATCAAAACCAAACGGTCCTGAGAAGTTGAAGGCGAAGACCTACGAAAAAGAACTGCGCAAGCTCCAGGCTCGCTTATGCTACCTCCAGGATTGGGTCAAGGCCAAGGGGCTGCGTGTCATCATCGTTTTCGAAGGTCGCGACGCGGCAGGCAAGGGCGGCACCATCCGGGCGCTGACGGAGAGAGTCAGTCCACGGATCTTTCGAGTCGTGGCGCTGCCTGCGCCCTCCGATCGCGAGAAATCGCAGCTGTATATTCAGCGTTACATCGCGCATTTTCCGGCCGCGGGTGAGATCGTGATCTTCGACCGCAGTTGGTACAACCGCTTGGGCGTGGAGTATGTGATGGGATTTTGCACGAAGGAACAGCACGCCCGCTTTCTCGAACTCTGTCCCGAGGTCGAGGGATACATCGTAGAAGGCGGCATTCAGCTCATCAAGATCTGGCTCGAGGTGAGCGACAAGGAGCAGAAGCGCCGGTTCGAGGCGCGGATCGACGATCCGATTCGCCAGTGGAAGCTCAGCCCGATGGACCTGCCTTCGCGTAGCAAGTGGTACGACTATTCGCGCGCCCGGGACATGATGCTGAAGGCGACAGACACCAAACACGCGCCGTGGTATATCCTGCGTTCGGACGACAAGAAGCGCGCCCGCCTCAGCTGTCTCGCGCACATTCTGAGTCTCATCCCCCACAAGAAACTCCCGCGCGAGAAGGTCAAGCTGCCGAAGCGCTCGTTGAAGGGCGCCTACAACGACGAAGCTCCCTTGAAGGGACGGAAGTTCGTGCCGCAGAAATACTGAGGTGAGCGACGCCGTGGCCAGGTCGCCGAACGTTTCCCGATGGCTGCCTGCTCTCGGCTGGTTGCGCACCTACAACAAGTCATGGCTGCGGGGTGACGTCGTCGCCGGCATCACGCTCGCGGCCTATCTGCTTGCCGGCTGGGCTGGGCGACGCGTCGCTGGCCAACCTGCCGCCCGAGGCGGGACTCTACGCGTGCTTGTTTGGCGGACTGGTCTTCTGGCTTTTCTGTAGTTCACGGCACACGGCCATCACGGTCACCTCCGCCATTTCCCTGCTCGTCGGCGCGTCGTTAGGCGGAATTGCCGGTGGCGACACAAGCCGGTTCAGCGCGCTGGCGGCGGGCACGGCCTTGCTCGTGGCGCTCATCGCGTTCGTCGCCTGGCTGGCCAAGGCGGGCTCGATCGTCAATTTCATCTCCGAGAGCGTGATGATCGGGTTCAAGTGCGGCGTGGCCCTGTTCCTCGCCAGCACGCAGTTGCCCAAGTTGTTCGGCATCCACGGCGCGCACGGCAATTTCTGGGAGAACAGCGGTAGCTTTCTCAAGCACCTGCACGAAACCAATCCCACCTCGCTCACGATTGGCAGCGTCGCGCTGGCGGTGCTCGTGCTCGGGAAGATTTTTCTCAAGAACAAACCCGTGGCGTTGTTCGTCGTGGTCGGCGGCATTGTGGCTTCGGGCTGGCTCGGCCTCGACGCACGCGGGGTTAAGCTGCTGGGCACAGTGCCGCAAGGACTGCCGGCTATCGGACTCCCCGCAATTCACTGGGCAGATTTGAACGAGTTGCTGCCGCTGGCGCTCGCTTGTTTTATGCTCGCCGCGGTGGAGACGGCGGCGATTGGTCGGATGTTCACCGCCAAGCATGGCGGACGGCTCGATGCGAACCAGGAATTCCTCGCGCTCGCCGCTTCCAATCTCGCCGCCGGACTGGGCCGCGCTTTCCCGGTCAGCGGGGGCATGTCGCAATCGCTCGTTAACGAAGGCGGGGGTGCACGCACGCCGCTCTCCGGCGCCTTTGCGGCGGGCATTATTCTGGTGGTGGTGCTTTTCTTCTCGCACCTGCTGGCCGCGTTGCCCCAGCCCGTGCTGGCGGCGGTCGTGTTGGTGGCTGTTACCGGTTTGTTCAAGGTTTCCACGCTGAGGCATCTCCGGCACACCAACCGCACCGAGTATATCGTGGCCGTGGCCGCGTTGGCGGGGGTTCTGAGTTCGGGCCTGCTGCGCGGCGTGATGATCGGCGCGGTCATCTCGCTGGTGCTCTTGATCCGGCGCGCGTCGCGACCGCACGTCGCCTTTCTCGGACGCATCGCCGGCACGCGGCGGTTCTCCGATCGCGAGCGCCATCCGGACAATGAGCTGATTCCCGGCGTGCTGATCTTCCGGCCGGAGTCGAGCCTGCGTCTATTTCAACATGGATCACGTGCGCGACACGATTTTGGATCGGGTGCGCACTGAAACCACGCCGCCCAGGCTGGTCGTGCTGGATCTTTCCGCGGCGCCGCTATGTGGACATGCACAGCGCGCACATGCTCGCGGAACTCGCCGGCGAACTCACAGCGGCCGGCGTGCGCTTGCAGGCGGTCGAAGCGCGGTCGTCTGTGCGCGACCGGCTGCGGGCGGAAGGCGTGGATGTGACACTTAGGCGGAGTGAACCGGTTCACCACCGTGGCCGACGCCGTGGACAGCTTTCAAAAAACAGGGGCCGTGACCTGCGCCGTAAACCTGAGCCAATTGCGCCAAGTGCTATTTGCTACGAGCATGGCCGCCACGAGTACTTGCGACCTTCGCTCGTTTGCGTGGTGGACCTTAGGTTCACTCCAGTGCGGTGGACGCCGCTTGGCATTCTGCTAATTCCTTTCCCAGCAGGCAGGATTGATCCATATGAACGACGCATCCCCTTCCTCTCCCCAACCGGAACCCGGTCGCATCGCGCGCCGGCAGAAAGCCTCTGATCAGCGTGGCTGGGCACGCTGGTTGCCGGGGCTGCAAACATTGCGCCGCTATGAGGCAGCCTGGCTACGTCACGACATCGTCGCCGGACTAGTGGTGACGACGATACTGGTGCCCGTTGGCATCGCCTATGCGGTGGCATCCGGCCTGCCGGGCATCTATGGCCTCTATGCAACGATCATTCCGTTGCTGGCTTATGCGCTGTTTGGCCCCAGTCGCATTCTGGTGCTAGGGCCCGACTCCTCGCTGGCCGCAGTCATCCTCGCCGTCGTTCTGCCGCTGTCTGGCGGCGACCCTTTTCGTGCCGTTACCGTGGCCGGCATGATGGCGATCGTGTCGGGGTTGGTGTGCATCGTGGCCGGCGTAGCACGTTTGGGCTTCATCACCGAGCTGCTTTCCAAGCCGATCCGCTACGGCTACATGAACGGCATTGCGCTGACGGTATTGATCAGCCAGCTGCCCAAGCTTTTCGGTTTTTCGATCAAGAGCGACGGACCGCTGAGAAACTTATGGGCCGTCGCCAAAGCGGTGCTGGAAGGAAGGGCCAACTGGACCGCGTTCATGGTCGGCGCAGGCACATTGGCTGTGATCCTGTTGCTCAAGGGCAGCAAGCGTGTGCCGGGCATTCTGATCGCCGTGGTTGGCGCCACTGTCGTCGTTGGCGCGCTGGGTCTTGCAGCGCGCGCCGGCGTGTCGGTTCTCGGCTCCCTCCCACAGGGCCTGCCTAAGTTCGCCATCCCGTGGATCACCTACGCCGACATTGTCCCCGTCCTGATCGGCGGTTGCGCCGTCGCCCTCGTTTCGTTCGCTGACACTAGCGTGCTGTCGCGTGTCTATGCGGCGCGGACCCATACCTACGTCGACCCAAACCAGGAGATGGTGGGGCTTGGCGTTGCCAACCTGGCGGCCGGATTTTTTCAGGGCTTTCCGATCAGCAGTAGTTCGTCGCGCACCCCTGTGGCAGAGGCTGCGGGTGCCAGAACCCAACTGACCGGAGTCGTCGGCGCGCTGACGGTTGCCCTGCTGCTGGTAGCGGCGCCGGATCTGCTGCAGAATTTACCCACCAGCGCACTGGCTGCGGTCGTGATCGCCTCGGCCATCGGCCTGATCGTGGTCGCCGATCTGAGTCGAATCTATCGCATTCAGCGCTGGGAATTCTGGCTATCGATCGTCTGCACGATCGGCGTGGCCGTGCTCGGGGCGATTCCCGGCATCGCTCTGGCAATCGTAATTGCCGTCATCGAATTCCTGTGGGACGGCTGGCGCCCATACTCTGCGGTTCTGGGACGCGCCGATGGCGTCAAGGGCTACCACGACATCAGGCGTTATCCCGACGCGCGCCTGGTCCCCGGCCTGGTCATGTTTCGCTGGGATGCGCCGCTGTTTTTCGCCAACGCCGAGCTGTTTCATGACCGTGTAGTGGACGCGGTGGCTACATCACCCACACCCGTACGCTGGCTGGTCGTTGCGGCCGAACCAGTCACCAGCGTAGACATCACCTCCGCCGATATGCTAGCCGACCTGGACGAGACTTTGCGCACAGCGGGCATCGAGTTGTGCTTTGCCGAGATGAAAGATCCAGTCAAGGATAAGCTGAAGCGATTCGGGCTCTTCGCGCGGCTTGGTCAGGAGATCTTCTTTCCGACCCTGGGTTCGGCCGTCACTAGTTATCTCAAGACCCACTCGGTAGAGTGGGATGACTGGGAGGACAGGAGTCCATGAAGGTAAGGAAGGTCTCGCACGCTTCTTGGAAAGCTAGAAACAGGTATTTGTCATGACGTCCCCATGTAGCCGAAATCCAACGTCCCATAGGTCATAAGCCACATGGCCGCCCGTTCCTCAACTTCGCTCGCTACCTTGTTCGCCAGCCGCGTCAAGGCAGAGCGTCGACGCTATCGGAGGCGGCTGGAACGCGGCCAGCGGGAGTTTTCCGAAGAGGCCGTGCATGACCTGCGAGTCGAAACCCGCCGCCTGCTGGCGCTGCTCGACGTGTTGCTCGCGCTGCGTTTTCCCGGGCCGCTGAGGAAGATTCGCAAAGTTTTCAAAAAGCGGCTCGATGCCTTCGACGAACTGCGCGACACGCACGTCCAGTTGTTACTGCTCAAGCCGTTCTGCCAGGAATTCCCCGCGGCGCGCGAATTGGCGGCGCTTTTGGGCCGACGCAATCGGCGCTTGACCGATGAACTGCGCAAGGACGTTAATGCGACCAAACACGCAAGCTGGGAGCGGCGTTTGAAGACCGTGGAAGAAGAACTCCGAGAGTCGGCCGATAAAATGGCGGGGACGGCGACACACGTGGCTATCCTGGCTGCGGTCCGCGAGGCTTTTGATCAAGTTGTGGCGTTGCGCCGGCGCGTTCGCCCGGATCGGACGACAACGATTCACCGGACCCGGGTGGCGTTTAAACGCTTTCGCTACATGTGCGAGTTGCTCGGCCCTTACCTGCCGGAACTGAAGGCGGAGGACCTGGGCCGGATGCGCGAATATCAGGCGATGATGGGCAATATCCAGGACATCGTCGTGCTGCTCGCCGGCGTGCGGCGCGCGGTCGCGGACAAGGAGATCAGCGGGCGCACCGTTGGTCCCTTGCGGCGGGAGCTGCTCCGGCGCCGGCGCGAGCTGATCGATATTTACCTCGCTGCCGCCGATCGTTTGTTCGACTTCGAACCGAACGCTTCAGCGACTAAGGAGCGCGCGCCCCATACTTCGGCAGGAGTCATCCTTCCACACTAGTGGCAGTCAACTCACAGGTATGTCAACTCTTTTCTACAAAACCGGACGAAGAGTAACCCCATGCTTTCGAAACTTCTCATCGCTGGTGCCCTAGTGGCCTGTACCGTTGCCTCCATGCGACTGGGTGATATCGTGCTGAGCCGTTGGGTGCGGCTGCATCCCAATTTGCCCGACGCGCCATTCTGGCCCATGGACGGGGTTGCTGATTCGCCTCGCCGGTGGATAATTCTGATCCACTTGATCGAGATCACGGTCTGGGGCATTTTTTACTCCTGGACAGGAGTGCCTGCCCGATGCCGAGTCGGCGTTCTATTTCATTGCGTGAGTCTACTTACACGACCGTTGGTACGGCGATCTGGTTGCTGAAAGACCATGGCGAATGCTCGGCCCGATTGGAGGATTGACCGGCATTCTCATGTGCGGTTTGTCCGCCGGATTCTTCTTCGCGGTGGTAAGCCATGATTTACCTGTCGCACGACGGACACAGAACGAAAATGAAGCTATGAAAACACTCCTCAAGGAAATCCTTCACAACCCGCTGCTCTGGCTGCTGGTCTTCGTGCCTGTGGTGCTCGCAGCCGCAAAGCTCAAGCCCGAGGCGCACACGCTGCTCTTCGTGTTGTCAATCCTGGCCATTGTGCCGTTGGCCGCCCTGCTCAGTCACGCCACCGAATCCGTCGCTGCCAAAACCGGCGATGCGGTCGGTGGCCTGCTCAACGCCACGCTCGGAAACCTAACCGAATTGATCATCGCGCTTGCTGCCTTACAGGCCGGGCAATACATATTGGTGAAGGCGTCCGTCGCCGGCGCCATTGTCACCAACTCTTTGTTCATGTTGGGCGCGTCGTTTCTTCTCGGCGGATTGAAACAGCACGTGCAGGAATACAACAGGGTCAGCGCCCGCCTCCAGGCGGGCCTGCTTTTCCTGGCCACGATCGCCCTGTTGATTCCGTCGGCGATCGCCAAAGCCGACCCGGTTGCGGGGGCGGCGATCACCCAGAAGTTGAGCCTGGGTTTGGCGCTACTGCTTATCGTTGCCTACGGACTGGGAATGCTCTATTCGCTCAAGACGCACCGCGAGTTGTTTGCGAGCGCCGAGACCCACGAGAGCGGCGACGCGCCATGGCCCATGGGTTTGGCTTTGGCCACCCTGGCCGGCGTTACGATATTGGTAGCGCTCGTCAGCGAGGTCTTTGTCGAGTCGGTGCAGATGGCCGCCGAGACGTTCGGGATGACGCCCGCGTTCGTAGGTTTCATCGTAGTTGCATTGGTCGGCGGTGCGGCGGAAATGGCCTCAGCGTTTTCCGGCGCGCGCAAGAACCGACTGGACCTGAGCGTGGGCATCGCCTTGGGGAGCGCCACCCAAATCGCGCTCTTTGTCGCCCCGGTGCTCGTTCTGTTGAGTTATGTCATCGGTCCGGCTCCGATGGATCTGCAATTCTGGCCGGGCGCAGTGGTGATGATATTCATCGCCACGATGACCGCCGTCCTGGTTACGAACAGTGGCCGATCGACGTGGTTCGTCGGGGTTCTCGTATTGATGGTCTACCTGATATTCGCCATGACGCTTTACATGTTACCGCCCCGGCCTCAGTGAAGGAGCTATCCGTCAATACATAGCTAACACTTCAACTTACGAAGACCATGTCTGACGAAACAATTAAGTCCTCCATGCGCGTGTTGGACCCGATTGATCGTGGCACAGCCGTCGAGTTGAAAAGGCTATGAAAACCATCCGAAGACAACCGGCAGAGTCGCGGCCTTCGCTGGCTCAGCTCCGCGGCCTGGGCAAGAGGCTGCGGAAGAAATGTCCGCGCAGTTCGCATGCTTTCTGGAAAGCCCCCGACGACCGTCCAGATCCGTTGCGGTTGCTGGAGCAGTCAAACCGGGGTCGTATTGCCGGACTGATTCCCATCCGCCACGGGCGCATGGTGCGGACGCCTTTCACTTTTTACCGGGGAGCGGCACTCCACATGGCGGCCGACTTGGCGGGCACGCCAGCAACCGGCCTGCGCGTACAGGCGTGTGGCGACTGTCATCTGCACAACTTCGGCGCTTACGCCACGCCCGAACGAAGGATCGTTTTCGACATCAATGATCTGGATGAGACTCTCCCCGCGCCGTGGGAATGGGATGTCAAGCGCCTCGCCGCAAGCTTCGTTCTGGCGTCCCGTGAGAATGGTCTCAGTCGAGGCGACGCTCAGGATGCCGCGCTGTCCTGCGTGCGGGCGTATCGGAAACGCATGGCGGAATACAGCGACATGACGGTTCTGGAAATCTGGTATGCCAACATCGACATCGAAAGGATCATCTCGGGAATCGAAGACGCGGAGACCCGCCGGCGGGATTTGAAACGCCTTGCCACCAGCCGCGCGAGCAGCATGTCGGAACACCACTTTCCGAAGCTCGCGATCCGCGCCGGTCAGTTGCCAATCATCCAAGACAATCCGCCGCTGATCTACCACCCGCGCGCTCAGGGTGAAGACTCGATCGACGTTCTCGTCCGGGAGTCTTTTGCCGGCTACCGGAAATCACTGCCGGAAGACCGACGTGCGCTGCTCGACCGTTTTGATCTTGCGGATGTCGCGCTCAAGGTGGTCGGGGTCGGCAGCGTCGGCACCTGGTGTACCGTGGCGCTTATGACAGCTGGCGCAAAGGATCACCTGTTTCTCCAAATGAAAGAGGCGGGCCCCTCGGTGCTGGAGGCGTATGCCGGTAAGAGCATCTTCGCAAATCATGGGCAGCGGGTCGTGAACGGATGCCACCTGATGCAATCGGCGAGCGACATCTTTCTTGGCTGGCTGAAGACCAGGCACGGACGGCATTTCTACGTCCGCCAACTCAGGGACGTGAAGATCGGGGCTCCAGTTGAGCAGTTTGGCTCGGGCAAGCTGCTCGAGTATGCTGATTTTTGCGGCTGGACGCTGGCGCGGGCGCATGGGCGCTCCGGCACGTCGGCACAGATTAGCGGATACCTCGGCAACAGCGACGCCTTCGATATAGCCGTCGCGGCGTTCGCCGAGGCTTATGCCGATCAATGCGAACGCGACCACGCCATCTTCAAGAAGGCGGTGCGCTCAGGACACGTGAAAGCCGTTATGGAGTGAGCAAACCAATCCACCCGGAGAATGACACAACGATGAAGCCACCACACGATCACAACGCGCCCACCCACTTTCCCTTTCTACAGGGGATACTGCCGATTACGGCCTCTCGGGTCCCGTCTGAAATTATCGCCGGTATCACGCTGGCCGCAATCGCCGTCCCCGAGGTGATGGGCTACACCAAGATCTCCGGCACGCCGGTGATTACCGGTCTCTACACCATGCTCATCCCCACGGCACTGTTCGCCCTGTTCGGCTCCTCACGGCACCTCGTGGTGGGCGCCGATTCAGCGACGGCGGCCATCCTCGCCGCCGGTCTCGTGGGGATTGCAGCTATCGGCTCGGATCAATACCTGGCATTGGCGGGCGTGCTGGCGTTGATGGCCGCGGTTTTCCTGATTCTGGCGCGCGTCATGCGTCTGGGATTCCTGGCCGACTTCCTCTCGCGCACTGTGTTGATCGGCTTCCTGACCGGGGTCGGCATTCAGGTCGCGCTGGGGCAGATCGCAGGCATGTTGGGCTTGAAGGTTGGCGGCCACGGCACGCTGGGGAAGCTCTGGCACAACCTGCAACACCTCGGAGAGGTCAATCGCTATGAGCTGACGATCGCGCTTGCCGTGCTGGTGGTCATCGTCGGCCTCGAGAAGATTTCTAAGAGAATTCCGGGGGCCTTGATCGCGGCGATCGGCGCGATGGTCGCAAGTTGGGCTTTCGGCTTCGACAAGCTGGTGCATCTCGTCGGAACCGTTCCGAGTGGTCTGCCACACTTGGGTCTGCCCAAGGTGGACTGGAACTGGCAAGTCATAACGACATTGATTCCGACGGCGTTTGCGATGTTCGTGGTCATCCTGGCCCAGAGCGCGGCAACCGCCAGCGCTTTTGCCACGCGCTACGAGGAAAGTTTCAGCGCGAACACCGACATGGTTGGCCTGGCTTTGGCCAATATCGGGGCCGGGCTGTCAGGCACCTTCGTCGTGAACGGCAGCCCAACGAAGACGCAAATCGTGGACCGTGCCGGCGGTCGCAGCCAACTGTCGCTTCTGGTGATGGTGGCGATCGTGTTGCTGATCCTACTCTTCTTGACCGCCGCGTTGGCGTTCATGCCCGAAGCCGCGCTGTCTTCCATTGTCTTTCTCATCGGAGTCGGCCTGATTGATGTCGCCGGGATGCGCAAGGTTTTCGCTCAACGGCGATCGGAGTTCCGGGTGGCTGTGGTCACCGCGTTGACAGTCGTGGTCGTAGGCGTGGAACAGGGGATACTACTCGCCATCGCGTTGTCGCTGATTGAGCACACCCGACACGGGTATCGCCCGAAGAACGCTGTGCTCGTGCCGGGCCCATCGGGCGGCTGGCAACCGGAGCCCGTGACCACGGCCGCGCAGGCCGCGCCTGGCCTGGTCATCTACCGATTCACGCACAGCTTGTACTACGCGAATTGTCAGCAGCTTTCGGATGAGGTCTCGTTTCTTGCGAAGACCGAGCCGCCTCTGCGCTGGCTCTGCATCGACGGGTCAGCGGTGGACGATGTTGACTACTCTGCAGCGGAGACCCTCCGGTCGGTTCACGCGAAGTTGAAGGCGAGAGGCATACGTCTGGTCGTTGCGGATGTCATGGAGGACATCAAGACCCATGCCCGCTACCGGCTCAAAGAGGTGTTTGGCGAAGATACCGTCTACGACCATTTGGAAGATGTCGTGAAGCAGTACCGGCAGGAATTCAAAATCGCAGATCCGTCCAAGCTGTAGATCGCGAGAAGATGCAGATGGATATACAGCGTTACATGCAGCACTTCCTCTGGGTGCGCCCGTTTTATCCGCCCGGAAGACGGTTTTAGAGGAGAAAGGAGAAATTCCAAAGTGGGAGGGCGCGGAGCGAGGCGGCGCGGGACGCGCCGCAGTTATTCGTTATCCGCTGTTGATTGTTGGGCA
>CAWGEN010000008.1:0-158519 GCA_963821615.1 uncultured Verrucomicrobiae bacterium
GCCAGGCCGACGGCGAGACGCACACGTGGAGCGACGATGAAGACTTTCTTGCGACGTTTGAGATTCTGCCACGCGATGCCGCCTAACCAGGGGCTGGAGCTGACTGCGAGCCGCCGTGCGGCCTTGCTTTCCGCCACTTCCACCCTTTTTTTTTTCACTCGCCGCGATATGCGCTCCAGCTCGCAGCAGCTCAGCTTGTTCTCATTAGATCTGACTCTGTATGCCGGGCACAGATAATTCGAAGGCAACCAAGACGCCGGCAGAGCGCTCGCCCGATGAAATCGCCGAGACTCGAAAAGGCTCTCAGTGATGCAAGGGTGCTGATCGCGACCGATATATCTCCTTGCTTTCTTTGACGTGGACGTTCATCGGAGGTGTTATTGCATTTGCAGGACTTGTGCTCTCGGAGCGACGACACGCTGGTCACATGGTATCTCTCTTCGTGTTTCTCCTCGGTCTAGCTATAGCCGGGCGCTCGATTTACCTCTCGCGACACTTGTCCCGTTAGGCCTGCGATGTGAAAGCACTTATTGATCTACCACTCAGGTTCATTTTCGCAGTAGTCGCATTCACAGTTGGCGGCTGGATTTATTCGCCGGCGTCTCCAGACAGACCTTCAACCGCAGAGCACGCAGAGTTCGCGGAGAAGAAATTGGATGAATCCAGCAACGCAGGAAAGGCTTCCATTCAGCAGCCCTTCAGTTCCGCGCTCTGCCTCCTCTGCGGTTGGAAGAGGACAACACGCCCTGCCTATTTACTCTCGTGGAGAAGGTCGATGCGCTTCTTCGTCTGCTTCACTTCCAGGACGAGGCTGGAGAAGTTCCAAACGCCGACCGATTTGGTCGCGGCCACATACAAGGTCCCCTCGCCTTTCGGACCGGAGATCGGGATCGCCAGGTTCGCCTCGCCCGAAGCGCCGTTCACGTTTGTGCTGCCCGAGATGAACATTCCATCCTTAATCGGTGAACCAAGCGCTTCGACGACCGCGGGTGCAGCCTTCGCCCGGGCCAGCGCTTCCCGGTAAACGTCGCTCGATTTCATCGCGCTGAAGACAATCACGACGATCAACCCGACGAACGCAGCCACGAGGATTGCCATCGTGAAACAACCAGTCGGCACGAACCATTTCCAGTTCCTTGTCCACCAGTTGCCTTGCGGCCTGGACGGACTCGGCGGCATTGACGGTTCCATCCACTCTTCTTATGAACCTTTGCCAGCCCACACCAGCAATTTATCGAATCGGGCCTTGTCTCACCACATTGATATTCAACCGCAGAGTGCGCAGAGAGAGAGAAGACAAAAACGAAAAGCAATTCCCTTCAATAGCCCTTCCAATCTCCGCGCTCTCTGCGTTCTCTGCGGTTAAAGCAAGCCCCTATTACCTCCCGTCAACCGCCAGCAACCCGCGCGCGCTCAACCACTCGACCGCCCGCGGGATCATGCCGTAGCCGAAATGGGCCTGCGGCATGGTAACCAACTCCGATCCCGGCCATGCCTCGCGCAATGCCGCGAGATCGGTCAGCCTAACGATGCGATCAAAAGCCCCGCCGATGATGACCGTTCGTTCCGCCACGTCGCCCGCGGGAACCGCCCGCAGCGGCGAGGAAAGGTGCGCGTGGCGCTCCACCAGCGAGCGGTCCAATCCGGCCCGCATGAGATGCCCGCGAATCGTCCAACTGGTCGGGCCCTCATACAAGGCGTGGCCGATGTTGACCATCGGAACGAGCAGCGCGAGAAATCGCAGATCCGGCTCCAGCGAAGCGACCAAAGCGGCCATCCAGCCACCGTAGCTCGTTCCCAGCAACCCAAACTCACGTCCGCCTTGCCCGCGCAGCCACGACCAGGAGTTGCCGAATCTCCACTACCGCCTGTCGTACCGTGTCGCCGGTCAGGACGAGATCGGCCGTGCAACACAGCTCGCCATTGAGATGACCGCGCGGCCGGCGCGAATAGTGGAACGGCAGATGAACAAAGGCCGCGTTCCAGCCTAACGAATTGAAACGCCGCGCCCATTGGCGGTAGCCGGCATCGGAGGCCGACATCAACGCGTGCAGCATGATGACCGTCGGAGCATCCGGACGCACCCGGAAAAGGATGGCACGCGCGCGTCCATTCACCGGAAATTCAGCGACCGACGCGGCCGGGCTCGACCAACTGATGGTGTCCGGCGGCTTCGGTCCGGAAATCCTCCATCGCCGCCGGCAGCGCAAAATGTTCGGCCCGCGTCTGCCGTTCGCAGGCGGACAAATACTTCTCGACTGCGTCGCGCGTCGAGACGCGCCCGGCATGGCGGCGGTGCAGGATGGCCAGGGTGCCGCAGAGCACTTGATCCACCGCCAGCCCGAGACCACGATGCAAGGAGCGATTTCATGCTCGTTAGGCTGCCACTTCCGCGTCCCGCCCCTTGCGTCGCTGCGGCGTGGCCGGCAGGTCGTCGGCTACGCAGCGAAAAATGCGCGATCGCCGCCGCGCACAATTCCCGCAAGACGCCGGCCATGCGCGCATCGGCCTCATCGCTCTTTCATGCCCGAGACCGAGAACGGCGCGCCGATCGTCACCCAGACCGGGATGCGCGGCGGGCCAGGCCGCCAACTGCGTTTGGCATAGAGGCGATCCGTGCCGAGAACAATGCACGGAATGATCGGAGCGTCCGCCAACCGCGCAAGCGCCGTCGCGCCACTCTTGGGTGCGGCGCCTCCCAGAATGGAAGTAGCGCCCGCCCGGATGCCGCCTTCCGGAAACACCCCCACCACCCGCCCGGCGCGGAGCCGCTCCACGCCGAGCCGCAGCGCGCGACGGTCCGGCCGCGAACGATCCACCGGGAAAGTATTGACTGCGCGAAGCCAGGCCCCGGTGAACGGGTTGGCGTAGAATTCCTCGGTCGTCATCCAATCGATCGTCCGATCGAACGCGATCGCCAGGAAGAGCGGATCGAAATGCGAAATGTGATTGGCCACCAGCACCGCAGCTCCGGCGGGTTCCACCGCGCCGGGAGCGCGCCAGATATGCAGACCGACGAACGGCCACAACAGCACGTGCCCCAGGCTCCGGGTCGCAAGATAACACCAACTCTTCACCGCTCACTCATAGCCAAAGCAGTGGAAGCCTCATAGAGAATTTGCGGCAACCGTGTCGGCCACCTGACAATTGCATCGGGCCACCACACTCGATATGCTCGCGCCCATGCCCACTCCGCAGCCAGTCGAGCCCGCCGCGCCCAAGAGAAACGGCTTGGCCGTTTTCATTCGTTCGGAGTATCCCCTCTTCATCGGCCTGGCCACGGCGGCCATCTTTTTCACTAGTGGCAGCAGCCTCGTGAAAGACCTCTCTAACCCTCTCTTTCTCGGCATTGTCTTCCTCTGGTTGTTCGGCACAGTTCTTTGGTCCGCCATCTCGGTCGTCCGACATGCCGACTGCCTCGCCATCAAATGCGGCGAGCCTTACGGCACCCTCATCCTCACTCTTGCCGCCATTACCATCGAGGTGATGATGATCTCCGCGGCGATGCTCCACGGCGCCAACAATCCCACGCTCGCTCGGGACATGATGTTTGCCGTCCTAATGATCGCCCTTAATGGCCTCGTCGGGCTATCTCTGCTCCTCGGCGGGTGGCGGCATCGCGAACAGACCTATAACCTCCAAGGCGCCAGCGCATATCTCAACGCCATTATGGCGCTCTCAGTTCTCGGCTTGGTCCTGCCAAACTTCACCACGTCCATGTCCGGACCAAACCTTTCCAAAGTGCAGGAAATCTTTCTCGCGATGGCGTCCCTGGGCCTCTACGGCATTTTCCTGCTCATCCAGACCATGCGGCACAGCCACTATTTCAAGGAATCCGGCGGGACGTCGGTCGCAGTCCATCCTGGTCATGAACCGATTGACATGCGCTCGGGTCCTTATCATGCAGTTCTCCTAATCATTTATCTGATCGTGGTCATCTTGCTGGCGGAGAAATTCGCCATCCCGCTCGACAACAGCATCGAGCAATTTGGAATGCCACAAGCCTTCGGCGGAGCGATCGTGGCCGCCCTCGTCCTCGCACCGGAGGCGTTAAGCGCCATCCAGGCGGCAGCACGAAATCAACTGCAACGTTCTGTTAATATCCTACATGGGTCAGTCCTCGCCTCTATAGGACTTACCATCCCGGCAGTCCTCGCCATCGGACTTGTCACGCATCGCTCGGTTTCGCTGGGTCTGGAGGGCGGAAATCTCCCTCTTCTCCTACTCACCCTGGCCGTCAGTGTCGTAACATTTGCCAGCGGTAAAACCAACATCCTGCAGGGCTGCATTCACCTGCTGCTCTTCATGGTTTTCCTGCTGCTGATTTTCTGCCCGTGAGAGAGCGGCCGCGCTTATCGGGCCGACCCTTTCTGCGGTCCTCGCAGGCGCTCCATCAGCGCACCGAGCGCCGTTCCATCGCCGACTGCGGGCCCCGTTTCTCAAAGGTGGTTTAGTGGATTCCATCGCTCGTTCAATCTTTGGCCTGAGTAACAGCCATGGCGCCTGAGAGCGGGAATACTCGCTTGCGTTTCAGGTCGACCGCCTGCGCCTTGAAAATCACGCCGCCTTTCGGGAAGTCGTTGACGACAAATGTTCGACCGAATCCAGCGAAGGCCAGACGCGGATTACTCAGGGCCAGTGCCACGTCAGGCCGAGAAAGCCCCGTTTCCATGACGCCGAACAGCTTCCATCGATCCAATTCGTCCCTATAGCCGAGGATTACACAATCCGCAGGCAGCTTCTGCTTTGGAATTTGAGCCCATCCTTGCGCGAGAATTCGACCCGGCGAGACGAACGCAACGCTATCGAGATAGCCAGCGGGCTTCGACGTTGGTATCGGCGATCGTTCCACAGCCTGCGTCAGCGCGGCGTCGATAAGGCGTGGTCGTAACGCATCATGTTCCGCCAGCGTTCGAATCCTTTCCAGCGTCTCCGGATACGGCGATAAGAGATGCAGGTCCGGGTTGGTCGGAATCGCCAAACTCCAGCGCGCCACCAGACGGAGGTGCTCGCGCTCGGCAGTGCTCCTTTCAAGCTGAGGCATCTCCTGGCGAAAGGTAAGGACCCAGGCGGCAAGCAACAGAGCAGCGCCGGCGATCGTGACGGACTTCTGGTAGATGGATCGTTCGGCGTTCTGATAGACGCTGCAGAAGAGGCCAATAACGGCGATGTAGAAAAAGACCGTGAAGGCTGTGTAGCGAACGTCAAAAGCTACAGCCACGCCGAAACCGACGCGGCCTGACGCAGTGACCATGCCCGAAATTAGCCCATAGCTCCCGAGGACCAACCAAGGGTAGGAAGCACGCCAGGAATCCTCCCTTCCGGGCCGCCCGATCGCGAACACGACCAGAGACACAAATAGACTCACGATGAAGACGCCGACTAGCGCAGGAACGGAAGTAATGAAGAGACCACCGAGCCAGATCGCAAAGTAATGCAACAACTGCGGAAGCTTCGAGATACCAATCGCAAAAGGAGGCGTGTCGGGGGGATGTTTGTAACCAATGAAGTAGGCCACGATCGAAATAATTGCCGCGAGCGAATAAGTGAACCGGCAGAACCGTCGGTAAGCGGCGGACTCGGAAACTGGAAGCGATTTCCATTGCACCGGGAAAGCCAGAAGCCATACGAGCATTCCGTTGGCACAGGTATAGGTGCTAAGCAAAGCGAGCAGACCATTGACCACCGCTTTCGTGCGGAACGACTTTGCTCGCAGGTTGCAAACCAGTGCGAAAATCAGAGCAAAGGCCGGAGTAAAATTTTCACCTTCAATCCCAAAGAGCAGGTTCTCATACTGACGCGGAGAGAAGAGCAATAGATTCATGAAGATGAAACCGCAGCGCGCAATCGGGCGCGAGACGCACTGTCGCAGGAGCCAATACAATCCGGCAGAGCCGGCGCAGACCCACGCGAAGGTTAAGAACATGCCATAACGCACATCCCAGCCACCTGGCAAATAAAGTGCCAGGTAAAGCAGGCGCGGAAAGAACTTGCGGGATTCATTATGCTGACTCCAAAGATCAGCAAACCGGAGCGTTCCCCGGTAATAGGAGGCGAGAGTTTCTCCCGGCGTCAACCACTCGTCCCACCAGGGCACGGCCACCCAGTGAGTGCACATCACCTGCAAGGCGTAAAGAATCGGAAGCGCAACCAGCGCTGCCCAGAGAACGCTGCTCGCAGCCTTATTCGGGATGAGCTCTTTCATGCTGATTTCGGGAGAGGATAGCCGTCTTGCTCGATCCGACAAAGACGATATCTGCGCCTATTTCCATGTTTTACCGGCGACTAACTGAACGTGCCTGCGGCTCTCCGTAGCCGGGTAAATGGGCACCACGCGTTAACCCGGTCGATACCGTTCACTACTCCCGGACCACGCGGCCCGGTCCGGCTTCGACGGCTGAGTGCCATGGATGCGCGCGCGCGATGATGGCCAGCGCCGCGAGATAGAACAGGCCGCCGACGATCAGCGTCTGCACCAACCCGAGATAGATCGCGCAGACCAGCGCGCCGACCGAGCCCAGCACGCTGGAGGCCGCATTCAGCGACCACGCCCAGCGGACGCTCGGCGCGTGCCACTCTTCCAGGCGCTTCAGACCGGTGGGAAACGGCATGCCCATGACGAAGCCGAGCGGCGCGATCAACGCCACCGTCAACGCCATCTTGAGCGCCCACGGCAGCCAGACCAGCGCAGAAAGCAGCGAAGACACGACGATGGCGAGCAGCGCGGTCAAGCAGCGCGATCAAGCCCAGAACTTTGATCAGGCGGCCTTCATCGCGCCCCAGCAGACGGCTGCTCACGAAACTGCCGATGCCGCTCGACACCAGCATCGAGAAGATCACCACGGTCAGCGCGTAGGTAGGGTGTCCCAGGAAGAGCACGAACTTCTGAATCAGTGCCGACCTCGATCAGGATGTAGCCCGTGCCGATGAACAGAAAGTAGACCAGGAAGCCGCGCACGCCGCGGTGGCGGGCAGGCGGGCGCCCAGCACGAGCGGCGGCGCCACCAGAATCAGCAGCGTCGCCACCAGGCTGATGGCCATCAGCCCGAACAGCAGCGGCACCGCCTTGTTGATCTTGCGGTCGGCGGTCTCGGCGCCGCCCTTCATGAAGGCCCACAGGTCGCGGGGCTGCACGGTGTAGAAGAAGAACGGGCGATCGTCGGTCACCGGCGTGATGTCGAAGGTGTAATTGCGCTCGTAGGCGGCGGGATTGGGGCTGAGCAGCAGATCGCGGAACTGATTGGGCAGTTCGCTGCCGGGATAGTAGATGGGCTGCTGGACGCCGGCGGCGAAGATGGCGCGGGCGCGCGCGATATCCGCGGCGGTGAACGGCTTGCGCGAAATCAGCACGGTATCCAGCGCGCCGTAGCCCTGCGTGGAGTGACCCTGGCGCGAGACGATGACGTGCCGCCACGGCTCTTTTTCGCCGATCTGGCCCAAGCGCGTCGATCGCCAGCGAGATCAGGCGCAGGGATTCGCGCGGCGGATCGAAGCCCCATCGCGTGATGGCGAGCAGGCCGTCGTCGGTGAGGTGCAGCAGGTAATCGCGGAAGGCGTCGCTGGTGTAGAGGTTGTTCTCGGAGAGCGCGAACGCGCCGGCGGCGGTGGCGGCCCAGGTATCCACCAGGGTGGCTTGCAGCACCTGATATTTGTCGGTGCTGCGGCGGACGAAGCTGCGGCCGTCCTCCACGTCGATGTGAACCTCGGGACGCAAATAGAGATTGTTGCTGAGCCCGGCGAAGCGCTCGCGCATGATCGTGTCGGCGATGATGCCGTTGATCTCGACGGCGGTGACATCGGTGCTGCCGCTGTAGAGGGCGCGCGCCACGTCCCAGCCGCCGCCGGGTCCGATGATCAGGGTCTTGGCGCCGGGGCGGACGGCATAGGGGAGCGCCGGACCTTGCAGTGAGATCGCGGCGGTTGTCCGGAGTGAGGTTGGCGAGATCGAACTTCGCGATGGCCGTGGCGGCGTCGGCATCGATCACGATACTGTTGCTGCCATCGGCCTGGCGGACGATGCCGATGCGCGAAAGATCGTTCCACTGGGTGAAGATCTCATTGGCGATGGCCTGCCCTTTGGCGTGACGTATGGTGAGCACGGGGTGCTTGTGGTTGTAGACCAGGAAGGCGACCAGGGCCAGGGCCAGGGCCACACTGCCGGCGCGCCCGCTGACCGACCCCGCCAGGCTGTGCCAGATGGCGGCAGCGACGGCAAAGGTGACCGCGGCGCACGATCACCGTGTCCGGACCGCCGACCAGTTTGAGCAGCGGCAGCAGCAGAAGGCATCCGACGGCGGCGCCGGCGAGGTCGTAGAAGTAGACCCGGTCCACCTGCTGGATGGTCTCGCTGATGGCGAGCGAGACGATGCGCGCCGGCGGTGAAGAACGGCAGCGCGGTGGTGAAGTAGACCAGGGCCAGGTCCCAGTTGGAGAGATTGTCTCCCTGGGCCAGCAGGACGGCGAGCGCCACGATCACGAGCAGGCTATTGGCGACGCTGAGACGTCCCAGGCGGGTGAACAGCGGAGCCTTCCAGGTGGCCACCACGTAGGAAAATACGCCGCCCAGTCCGAGACCGAAGAGCGCGATCGAGATGGCGAGGAAGGCGAAGTGGTAGTAGAACACCACCGAGAAAATACGCGTCAGGGCAAGCTCCAGCAGCAGGGTCGCCATGGTGGTGAGAGCGACGCAGAGGTAGACCTCACGCCACTGACTGGAGTTGGGTTTCACAGACTTCACGCGCCACGGTAACCCGTCGTGCGCATCCTGCTCGCTGCAATATCCAGGGGAGTGCTGGCGAAATCGCGGATTTCAAACATCACCTGAATGCTGCCCTTCGATACCAGGACATTCTTCCAGGTGCGCATGCCGCGATTATGGGACGACGTGTTCGAAGTTGATCTCGCGTTGCCGGCGCTCGTCACACCGGCACAAGAATGCGCGGCAATGCAGCCGGTCTCACGATAGTCTCTCCATTTCCGACACCACCCGATCGAGTTCGTTGACGAGCGCACTTTCGCCGTGCTCGCGAAATGCGGTGACTAACGATCGATAATACCAAAGCGCGCCTTCCTTTCCGCCCTTGAAGCGCATCCAGACTTCGTCGCCGTCTTCGCGCAGATTGTGCACGATCGCCTGTGCGTTGTGCAACTTGTCGGACACCGAAACGAGGCGCGTCGAAGGTGAAGCGGACTTCAAGTGCGCGATGTATTTTTCCTTCCGCTCCCGCCAGGGCGGCTTCGGAGTCTGATCGGTATCGGTGCAGCCGGCGACAATCTCGCCCACTTCTTTCCCAAATTTTTCCTCGATCTCGCGCTGCCGCTCCGGACCACCGCAATCCTCTACCGCATCGTGCAGTAAGGCAGCGATTGCCTCCGTTTCACTCGCCCCATACTCCATCGCGATTGCGGTCACACCGAGGAGATGTCCGATGTAAGGGATCTTGGTTTTCTTGCGCAATTGGCCGCCGTGGACATGCGTCGCATAGACCAGTGCCTCTTCAAACTTCGGAGAAAGCTTCATAGGTCATCGTTACCGCGGATTGCGCGGATGTCACGGATATGGGAAGAGACCGTGTGAAAAGGGCGCGACTCCATCGAACAGCTACCCGAACATGCAGCTGAGCGGCCTCGCGAGGAACGAGGTCGTTGTCCTCCTAGTCGATAGTCAATCGGGTCGCCGGTCCCCGTCCTGACGTTGGCCGGTGATCGCCTCCCACCTCAATAATTGAAAGACTGAATCGCGGTCGTTAGGTCCGGGCCATTCACAAAACCCATCCGGAGGCTCGGATTGAGCGTGATGTGGATTGGGAAGACGTTAAAGCCACCCTGAAAGTTCAATCCGTCGATCGACTCGACCAGGTTCCCAACCAGGTCGTAGACCTGGATGCTGCTGCCGCTGTCGGCGGTTCCGGAGAACTCTTGCGCGACTAGGAACAGCTTGTTGATCGGATCGAACTCGATGTCTCCACCGGCGGCGAGCGAGCCACCCGGATCGGAGCCCGGCAGGAACACGCTAACGCCGGTAAAATTTGCCAGATCATAGAACTGCACGGCCGTGTCAAACGATGTGTCCGTGCAAAGAATGCCATCTTCGGAATCGATCGCGATACCGTTGATCACGCCCAAACCGAGCCCGGTTTTTTCTTTGAAGGAGCCGGTAGTCAGGTCCACAAAGCCGATGAGCGGCGGCAGGATAAAAGGCGACGGCTTGTCATGTCCCAGGATGGCTTGATTCCTCGGAGGATCGAAGGCCATGACCGGTGGCGCTTCCACCGTGAAATGCGGGTTGGTGATGTTAATCACCGGTCCAAAGGTGTTGGTGCTGATGTCCGAGCTAAAGACAACGGGCGTGGCATTGGTGCTGACATCCGACGCATAGACCGCAACCTTCGGGCTGCCGTCCAAGGCTGACTTCACCTGGTTGACGATGTGTTTTGAATCGATCGGCGGAGTCCAGCTCCCATTAATCTTGTTGCCGACGAGCGGATCGACGACTCGAAAGGAGCGTCTGACATTGAAGAGACCTTGACCTGCTCGCGCTCCACCAGCCCGATCGAGCCGGCCACGCCCAGGGCGACGAAATCATCCTCGTTTCCAAGGGAGGTATCGGAAAGAGTGGCCAGGCTACCTAACGAGATTTTGCCTTGGTGATGACGGCGCGAATGTCCTTCGTCCAGCCGTCGGCATCATCCGGGGGTCGAAACGACCAGCTCGCGGCGGACTTGCCACCACCGGCGCGCAGGCTGAGACGATCATATTCCCGGCGGATCTCGTAAAAGCCGGTCGAACGCGGGGTGATTTCAACCAAAGCCTGTCCGTTCACATGAAGAAAGACGCTTTCCTTGGTGACGACGATCGAGGCTCGTTTCTCTTCCCAACTCGAGTCGCGCCGGCCGGCCGCGATCGTCCGGCGGAAAGTGAGATCATCGGCACGTCGCACGATCCCTTCCTTCTCGAACCGCGCGGTAAGCGCCGGCGACAGCTTGCCAGTCTTTTGACAACCGGTCATGAGCAAGGCGAGGCCAAGGCAGGCTGTAAACCATCTAGCGCAGGGAATTCGTCGGATTGTCATTGTTAAAAGTCAGATTTGAAGAAACCTTCGCAAGCCCTCAATTTTAACCACCTGCTCTTGTATCGGTATCCTTGCCCATGTCCAAACGCGCCCGGCCCTGTCGCCCACTCGATCGACACGGATTGCACTATTGCCACTGGTCCCTCATAGCGTCGCCGGCAGACCTATTTTCACGAGAAGCTCGTTATAGCGGGCGTCATGGTGCAGGCCACGCATTAACGGGTCAATCAAGAGACTTAGCAGTCCCGTGTCATGGTTATCGAAGGCGATCTGTAACCACTCGAATGCCTTCTCCGTTTCGCCTCGCCAGGCGTAGACCTCAGCGATCTGATACGCCTCAACATCCCGATCCTTGGCGACCAACTCGGCCAGAGCAGCGTCGGCGGCAGACTGGTCCCCGCGCGCATGCAGGGCGAGTGCGAGTTCGAAACGTCGATAGCCTGGGTCCGGCTCCAACTGCGCTTCACGCAGGGCCTCCGCGCCGTCGCCGCGCATGACCGCCACACAGACCTGCCAGCGATGACTGGCAGCGGCCGTCGGCTGCAACTCCGCCGACTTACGCCCTGCGGCATCGGCTTCATCGAGTTTTCCCTCGGCAAAGAGAATGCGCGCCAGGTTGATGCGGGCTGTGACCGTGAGCGGATCGAGTTCGATCGCCTGCCGGGCCAACTTTTCGGCCTCTTCAAATTGACCGAGATAAACCACCACTCGTGCCAGCAAATCGTTGACCGTCGGGTTCCCCGGCGAGAACTGCTTCGCGCGCCGGAGTGCGACGAGACCCTCGTCAAATTTCCATTCGGTGAAAAAGCGAACCCAGCCGAGCGCGGCGTGCGCTTCGGCCAGACGGGGGTCGATCGCCACCGCCTTCTCGGCGTCGCTCCTTGCGGAAGCCCAGACCTCCTTTTGTTTGTCGCCGCTTAGATCGCCGATCAAGGTCCAGGCTTCGGAGCGTTCCGCGTAAGCCAGTGCATAGTTAGGATCGAGCCGGGTCGCTTCATCAAAGAAGCCGGCCGCCTTTCGATAGTCATCGAGATTGCGGCGCACGAAATAGAAGTGGCCCTGGAGATACACATTGTGCGCTTCCACATTCTCAGTCGAGACGTTATGCGCGGTCTTGCCTTCCCGCCCGAGCAGCGTCAACTCAAGGGAGGCAGCGACAGCCTCGGCGATTTCCGCCTGGACCGCGAAGATGTCCCTGAGTCCCCGATTGAAAGTCCGCGACCATAACTCGCGGCCATCGGCGGCATTGACCAGTTCGGCGACGATCCGCACCTGGTCCCCCTGTTTGCGCACCGTCCCTTCCAGGAGCGTGCTCACGCCCAGCTTCTCGCCGATGGTCTTGCTCTCCTCATTCTTATTCTTGAATCGGAACGAAGAGCTGCGGCCGATTACCTTCAGTTCGCTGATCTGGGCGAGGGCGGCGATCAATTCTTCCGATAGCCCATCCGAAAAATACTCGTCGTTTGGATTGCCGCCTTCGTTCAGGAACGGCAGCACGGCGATCGATTTTGAACCAACCCCGGTCGACCCGCTTTGACTGTTCCGCGCGGTAAAGCGCCCGATAAAGAACAAACCGAGTGCCATCGCGCCGGCGATGATCACGACGAAGAACCACGCCTGGTTGCGGGATGTTTTGGTCGGTAGCTCATCTGTCGATTCTACCCGCCTGATTCCCTCCGGTGTCAGCTCAAAGGCCCATGCAAGGATGAGCGCGATGGGAAAGCCAAGCGCGACGACGATGACGAAAAGTTTTCATGATCCACGCTGGCGCTTGAAAGGTGGGAAACAGAATCGAGCCCGCCTGGACTAATAGCCACCCGACCACCGCATACGCGACCGCAACCTTGTAAACGTTGCGCCGCTTCAGTTCGGCGAAGAAGGAAGGCTTGTCGCTCATGGCCTGGCCTGCGCCTTCATCGCCGCTTCGCCGTCGTTGATCAGCTTGCGCATTTGGTTCTGAATTCGACGTCGGACGTTTCTACCTCCGCGCATCACTATTCTTCCCTTCCGACAGGATAGAGTTTCCATCTCTCATCGATGAAGGGGGTTTTCGAGTAGAACCAGCGGAGCCGATCAATCGGCGAGGCGCGGAAGGATTCGTCGGTCGCGAGCTTTTCGCGAAATTCCTCCGCCAGCTTCGGATCGCTCGCGAGCATTCGTTCGGCCATCGGCTCAAGGATGTAACCCTCGATGTATTCGGTTTGTTGCAATACCTGGTCGAAAAACCCCCATTGAAAGAATGAGTCGGGGGACGAGGGCTCGAGCAGAACCGCGGCAAGATCGCCTAACGGCTGATTCGTCGGAACGCGTACCGAGCCTGCCGCGAAATGTTCGGTGCGCTGAGTGGGAACCGGCGTGGCAATCATTTGCACGTGACCCTCGAATGGTTGCTTTTCGTCTTCGGGTCTCGTCCCCTGGAACTTCGCGTCTTCGAGGCGATACATGGTCACGGGCACGTCGCGAGGTTCGCTGATGCGCTCGAACTGAATTCCATGCAGCTCCAGCCGCTGCACGACATCACTCCAGGCCGGCGGAATCCAGTAGGCTTTCGGCCGCTTCACCGATGCCCTGATGTGATTCGCGTGCCGATACGGAATCTTTAACGTGAGCGGCTTCCCGGTGAACTCGACGCGCGGCGCGCCGGAGATCGCGGAGGGAACGGTGTGTGACTCGATCGCCTTGTAATCAATCGTGTCGGCCGGTGCCTTCGGATCAATCTCCCACGCCAGCGGAATCGTGGACGCGTTCGAGCTGCGATCCTTTTCGATGGCGGCCCGCAGCGCTGACGCATTTTTCGCCGCGGCACGAATGCAGCTCTCGAGGAAGACACGGGTTCCGAGAACACGCCGGTCGTAGGGTTTCAAGGCATGAGTCTCCAGCAGCACCGTCGGCAAATGACGGACATCGCCGTAACCATTCGAGAATCGCGGGTCGGACATCCAGCCGCGGATTCCTTGCGCGAGATCCGTCGCCGCAATCCAGTTCGCGACGTTCGTTGAACCGGGGACGTGGCCCATCGCGGCGAGATCGTTCGTCACCGCCGGTGCCAATGTTTTCTCCAACCAATTCGCGATCGCCGGCGAGTGACCGCCCGTGCCATTGAAACCGAAAGTGATGTCGTATTGGTAGTCGGCGCCATCGGTGACGTGAAGATCGAGGTAAAGATCCGGCTGCCATTGATTGAGCGCGCGAATCATCGCCTCCATCTCCGGCGTGTCGACCTTCGCATAATCGCGATTCAAGTTGAGGTTCTTCGCGTTGGTGCGCCAACCCATCATCTCGGGACCACGCTGGTTGACGCGCCCGAATTTCGAAGTCCGTTCGTGCCCGTCCACGTTGAAGATGGGAACGAAGAGAAAGTTGGCCTGCTCCAGCAGATCGCGCTTCGTCCCGCGCACCGTCATGTCGCGCAGCAACATCAAACCCGCGTCTTTGCCGTCGATCTCGCCGGCATGAATCCCGCCCTGCGCGAGGATGGTCGGCTTCCCGTTTTTCCGCAGCGCTTCGGGAGTGCCATCATTGTCTTGCGCCGCGACGATCATCCAGATGTCGCGGCCCTCGGATGATTTCCCGAGCGAGAGCATCTTCAATTGCGGCGCGGCGGCGACGAGTTTACGCAACCAGGCGACCGTCTCGTCGTATGATGGCGTGGCGCGAAAATCACTCTTCTCCGCCGGCGTAATCCAGGGATCGCTCTTGGGAACGACCAGCGCCCGGCTCTTTCCATCCCAGGGCGCAAGCGGCGGAAGAATTGGATTGCTGGCCGCTTCCGAAAATTCCCGTGGGGTTGTTGGCAGGAGTTTCCGACGCAGCAATGACTGCGATGGAATTCGCCGCCGCCAGGAACAGGACAATCGCTAACGAACGGGTCTTCATCTTCTTGTTAAAACCAATGCCAAGACTGTGATTCTGAATGCCGATGACCGCGTCCGCGATCGCTACTTTGCCTCACTGAGCTGTCCTTTGAATTGAAGGGCCAGGCCGAGATAGTAATGCGCCAGATAAAAGCGCGGATCCATTTCCAAAGTCTTGCGGGCCTGCGCCTCCGCGTCGTCGTAGCGGCGCGCGTTGAAATAGACCCAGCTGAGATCGGCGTTGCAGATCAGGGAGAGCGGATCGAGCTCAATCGCGCGTTTTCCTTCCGCAATGGCACGGTCAAACTGTCCGAGGCTCATCAAGCGGGAGGCCAAGCCAATGATGGGCCGTGGCATAATTCGGATTCAACTGAATCGCGCGCTCCAATTCGCGAATCGACTGCGTCGTTGTCGCATTCCAGGCCGGCCAGTGAGCCCTAAAGAAGCATGGGGCTGGACCAGCGAATCGTCGAGCTCAAGAGCTTTCTTCAGCGGCGGCTTTCGCCTGCGGAATATGACTTCGCCGGAGAAACATCACCATAGAAAGACAGTAATCAGGTAGGAATCAGCCAGGCCAGCATAGGCCAGGGCATAGTCAGGATCTTTGGCGATCGCCTGATTGAAATACTCGATCGATTTGCGCAGGCTCGGCGCCGTGCGCTTGTTCCAAAAAAATCTGCCCTTGAGGTAAAGCTCGTAGGCTTCGCGGATTCGCCGTGGGAGCTTTCGCGATCGCAGCTCAATTCCGAACCGGTCAGCTTCGCCTGCAACGTGTCGGCGATGGTTTTCGCAATCTCGCTCTCGACCGCGAAAATGTCGGTCAGCTTGCGATCGTAAGTGTCCGCCCAAAGATGCGCGTCGGTCAGCGCATTGATGAGCTGCACATTGACCCGCACCTGGTCGCTGGCCTTCTGCACGCTGCCTTCCAGGATGTGCGCCACCCCAAGTTGCTTCGCGATCTCGGGGAGGTTCTCCGGCGCGCTCTTGAAGTGTTGCGTCGATGTGCGCGAGATCACTTTCAGATCCGCCACCTTGGCCAGGCGCGTCAGAATTTCATCCTGTATACCTTCGGCAGAAGTAGGCGTTGTCGGGATCACGGCTGAGATTGTCGAACGGCAGGACCGCGATCGATTTTTCCGGCGACCGCGGGCGCGGCTGATCACCTCCGCATCTTTGTGCCAGACGAAAGTGTTGGCCAGCAGCAAGACCACCGCCAGCCCAAGGATCGCGATAATCCAGCGATCGAGTCTCTTGCCGGTCTGTCGCGTGATGGATTCGTTAGAGGTGATTTCACTCTCGCGCTGGAGGCCGTGGGGCGTCCATTCGTAGAGCCAGGAAAACACCATCGCGAAAGGAAACCCGATGACGGCGGCAACCACCACCCAGCGCACCACCCACTCGGCGATGTGAAAGAACGGAAAGACCTGCGTCGCCACCTGCACCAGCAGCCACGCGCTCGCCGCGATAGAAGGCGGCAGCCGCAGGACATTGCGCCGCTTCAGCTCGGCGAAGAAGTTGCGCGGGTTCATTTCGGAGCTGGCAGTTGGTCCGAACTCCCGTGCCGGAACAATCTTCTCCGCCAGCGCTTCGAAGCGTGGATCACCGTGCAGCGGCTTCAGGAAAGGATCTACTCCGGATGTACCCGAGCCAGTTGGAGCGTTCCTGAAAGCCTTGCTCCAGCCAGCTCAGCGCCTGGTCGCGATCCCCCAAGCCCAGATAGACAACCGCGAGGCTGTAAGCATCGATGTAGCGATGCTGTCGCGTCTCCTTCAGTTGCGCCAGGATCTTCATGGCCTCCGCTCTTCGGCCGATCGTGCCATAGAGGTGGCCGAGAAATGCCTGTGGAATCGGATCATCGTTCAAGGCAATCGCCTTCTCATACTCGGCCATGGCTTCTGGAATCTGCCCTTTGAGTTCGAGCGCCTGCCCCAGATTTGCGCGGCCATAATAGAAGCTGCCGTCCATCTCGACTGTTTTGCGCAGTTGCGCGATGGCTTCGTCCAGCTGGCCGGCATGAATGTAGGCGACGCCCAGGTTTGCATTGATGATGAGCGAGAGAGGATCGAGTGCCAGAGCGCGCTTCATCTCTGCGATCGCGCGCTCGCTCTGACCCAACGCCGCGAGCGCGTCGCCGGCGAGCCAGTGGTGGGCCGTCGCGTCATTCGGATGCAATTGAATCGCTCGTTCGTAATCGGTCAGCGCCCCCGCGAAATCGTAGTTATAGTCCGCCTTGACCGAGGCGAGCGCAGTGAGTGCGTCGGCTGAATCGTCGTCTAACGAGAGAGCTTTCTTCGCCGCCGCCTCGGCTTGGGGCAAACAATCTTTCGGGGCGCCACCGTTATAGCCCGGGAGTAACATCCAGGCTTGAGCCAAACCCGCATAGGCCAGCGCGTAGTTGGGATCTTTCTCGATCGCCTGCTGGAAGTAGTCGATTGATTTCCGCAGATCGACCGCCGTGCGCTTGTTCCAAAAGAAGCGGCCTTTCAGATAAAGCTGGTAAGCTTCCGGGTTCTCGGTCGGGCGCGCGGCGATGGCACGCTCCTCGGAACCGGTCAGCTTGGCCTGCAGAGTGTCGGCAATGGTTTTCGCGATCTCGCTTTCGACCGCGAAAATGTCGGTCAGCTTTCGATCGAAAGTATCGGCCCAAAGATGGGCATCGGTCGGCGGCGTTGATGAGCTGCACATTGACGCGCACCGGTTCTCCGCTCTTCTGCACGCTGCCTTCGAGGATGTTGGCCACCCCGAGTTGCCGGGCGATCTCCGGCAGATTGTCCGGCGCACTTTTGTAATGCTGCGTCGATGTGCGCGAGATGACTTTCAGGTCGGCGATCTTGGCCAGGCGGGTCAGAATTTCGTCCTGGATGCCGTCGGCAAAGTAAGCGTTCGCTTTGTCTTCGCTCCGGTTTTCAAACGGCAGGACGGCGATCGATTTTTCAGGAACCGTCGGAATCTCCCGCGCCGGCGGGGTTGGCGAAGGAGATGCGGCCTGAGTGGAGATCGCTGCCGAGGTGGCCAACGGTCGATGCCAAAAAACACGGAAGCCGGCGATAAGCGCGCCGGCGAGCACAACCGCGGCGAGGATCAGCGGCCAACGCGATTTCGGTGGCCTGACGCGTCGGCTGGAGACGGCGGGACGTGGTTTGCTCTTGCGTCGTTTCTTGAACTTCTCCGGCACGGCCGGGTTGCCCAACTCCTCAGTGTAGAGATTAACAACGTGGAGGCGGACACCGTGCTTCACTTCGCACTCACCCAGATCGTGCAGGCGCGGCGACCATTGCCGGTATTGCCCGAGATCGTCCGCCACCCGTTGCGAAAGAAGAATGTGACCGGCATCGCCGCAATCCATCACCCGCTGCGCCAGGTTGATCCCCGCGCCGGCGATGTTGCTGCGCCCGCTCACATCGGTCACTTCACTCACCGGCCCGCTGTGCATCCCCATCCGCACCGGAATCTCCGGGTGCGCCTTGAGCGCTTGCGCGATCTCGAGCGCGCATTGCGCCGGTTCCTCCGCACTGTTCCGAAAGACCAGCGCCATTCCATCTCCGGTCGGTAGCCTAACGAGTTGTTCGTCAGGTCGCCTCGCGCACCTGCGCGGTCGCCAGCACGATCTCGGTGAGCTGGCGCAGCCGCTCCTTTTGCTCTTCGATCAAGAGCTTGGAGTAACCGACGATGTCGATGAACAGAACGTGCCCGATCTCGAGCCGAAGATTGTTCTCAGATTCAGGCGTCATGCATCCTCCCGTCTACCACCTTGTAAACGTTGCGCCGCTTCAGTTCGGCGAAGAAGTTGCATGGATTCATTTCGGAGCTCGGAGTTGGTCCGAACTCCCGTGCCGGAACAATCTTCTCCGCTAGTGCTTCGAAACGAGGATCGCCGTGCAGCGGAGCGAGCAGCGGATCGACCCGGATTGGTCCGATGTTAAAGCCATCGTGCTCCCGATAACCTTGTTCGAGCCAGTTGAGCGCTTCATTGCGATCACCCAGACCGAGATAAACGAGCGCCAGAGAGTAAGCCGACGTGTAGCGTTCTTCTCGTCGCTGACGCAATTGTTGCAGGATTTGTTGCGCGTCATCTTTTCGACCGTGCATCGCGTAAAGACGGCCCAGCATTCCGAGTGGAACGGGATCGTCGCTGATGCTGATGGTCTTCTGATACTCGGCCGTGGCTTCGGCAATAGCGCCTTTCAACTCCAGCGCCTGGGCCAGGTTGTAGCGGGCATAGTAGAATGCGCCGTCCAATTCCACCGTTTTTCGCAACTGCGCGATCGCTTCATCCAGACGGCCGGCATGGATATAGGCCACGCCGAGATTGCTGTTAATGACGAGGGAGAGAGGATCGAGCTCGACCGCGCGTTTCAATTCCGCGAGTTCGCGCTCGGTCTGGCCGATGTTGGCGAGCGTATCGTTGGCGAACCATTGCAGCGCCGTCGCGTCGTTCGGATTTAACTGCAGAGTCCGTTCGTATTCACTGATTGCTCCGGGATAATCGAACCCGTTGAGTCCTTTGAGCGACGCCAGAGCAGCATGGGCATTGGACAAAGTGTCATCCAGCGCGAGGGCCTTCCTGGCCGCGGCCTCTGCTTGTGGAAAACAATCCTGCGGCGCGCCCCCATTGAAGGCCGGGAGCAGCTTCCACGCTTGCGCCAAAGCCGCGTAGGCCTGCGCATAGCCAGGATCTTTTTCGATCGCCTGGTTGAAATATTCGATCGATTTCCGGAGATCAGCCGCGGTCCGTTTGTTCCAGAAGAACCGGCCTTTGAGATAGAGTTCGTGAGCTTCGTTGTTCACAGTTGGAGTCTTGGCGATCAGGCTTTTCTCCGACCCGGTGAGTTTCGCCTGCAAGGTCTCGGCAATCGTCTTCGCAATCTCGCTTTCGACCGCGAAAATGTCTGTTAGCTTCCGATCGTAAGTGTCCGCCCAAAGATGCGTGTCGGTCAGGGCATTGATGAGCTGCACATTCACGCGCACCTGGTCGTTCACTTTCTGCACGCTCCCCTCCAGGATGTTCGCCACCCCGAGCTGCTGCGCAATCTGCGGGAGGTTGTCGGGCGAACTCTTGAAATGCTGGGTCGAGGTGCGCGAGATGACCTTCAGGTCCGCAATTTTCGCCAGGCGGGTCAGGATTTCATCCTGTATCCCTTCGGCGAAGTAGGCGTTGTCCTGGTCGTGGCTAAGATTATCGAAGGGCAGCACCGCGATCGATTTGGCGTTGGCGGTAGATTTAGGTTCGTTAGGTCCCGGTGCCGTGTGCGACTGTGCGGTTGCGGCGACCAGCGCGGCCTCGCGCCGGGGCGCGAGCACGAATTTGTCGAAACCGAAGTAAGCCGAGCGCGAGGACCAGCACCGCGATGATCATGCGATTCATGCGGCGCGCGGTTTGCGGCGCAATCGATTGCTCGGGCGCCACGTCCTCATCGCGCTTCAAGCCCTGCGGCGTCAGCTCGAAGACCCAGCTGAAGATCAGCGCCGGAATGAAGCCCAGCCCGAGCGTGATGATCAACCCGCGCAGCGCCCAACCCGGTACATCAAAGGTCGGGAGCACAGTGCTCGCGACCTGGATGAGCAGCCACGCGCCGACGAGATACAATCCCGCCATGCGAATGACGTTTCGGCGTCTTAGTTCGTCGAAGAATGAAGGTTTTCCGCTCATGGTTTGGATGCCGCAGCGCGCGCCGGAAACTTGATCGCCGGCCCTGGTGGCCAGGGCAGGCCCGATTCGGCGAGCCTGGCCTTGAAGTTAGGTGTCGCCTCGAGATCGAAGGGAGCGCCACACAGGCTATCGGCGGCGATCACAGCCAGGACTAATCCGCTGCCGGGTTGTTTGTCGATTTCCGCAGCCAACCGATTCGCGGTTGCGCGATCGCCCATGAGCGCGGCCTCGACGACGTCGGTCATCTTCCACATTTTGTAGATTGACTTGCTCCGATCGACGCCTTGCAGGGCCGCATGCAGGCTGGTTGCGCTCTCGCCGGTCGCCAACCCAAACATCAGTCGAGCCCGATAGTAGTTTTCGCCAGTGGGCTCTAACTTGGCCAGCTCGGCCTTGGCTTCGTCCATGTGTCCGGACATGACAAAGGCCTGAACACGAAAAGCGCTGCTGGTCGGCGTGCCGGCATTCGCCTTCTCGGCCTCCCTCAAAACAGCCAGGGCCCGCTCCGGTTTCCCCGAGGCCAAGGCAGCGCGGTTCCGATTGTTGAAATTGATTACGTTAAGAGGATCACAGACGCTGACTCGTGCGCAGAGATCTTCGATCAGATCGCCATAACCAAAGATGCTGGCAAAGACCGGCAACCAGTCTGGTGCGCTGCATCCAGGCGCCCGCAAGGCGGCATCAATCCGAGCCGCCAGGCCGTGCCAGTCATCGTCCACCAATTGTCGATCAGCCAGAGTGAGGAGGCGCTGTTGTTCGTCGTGGCTGTTAGCGGCCGAGAGTTCGAGGTAATGCAACAATTGCCGTTGCGCATCGCGGCGTTCCTCGTCCGTCCGATCGTCTGCCACAATAATGTGATCGTAAAGATCGCCGGCGGCGAAATAAGCCTGGGAAAACCCGGGCTCGAGTGCGATGGCGTTATCGAACTCTTTGTTGGCGGCCCGCAGACCGTCGATGACGTTGTAGCTTTTGGCGGGATTGTGCGCATCGGCGTAAAGCTTCAATCCTTTTTCATAGTCGATGAAGGCATCCACATTCTTTACCCCGGCGGTGCGCATCTCTTCCCGTTGCTTGTCGTCCAGCACCACGTCGAGCACTCTGGCGACCTGCTCCGCGATATCCAGCTGCACCGCCAGAGTGTCGGTCAGCGTACGATCGTAGGTCTGCGACCATAAGTGGATGCCATCCGAGGTCCGGATAAGCTGCGCAGTGATCCGGGCCCGTTCACCTTCGCGCCGGACACTGCCTTCGAGCACGTTGGCGGCGCCGAGCTTTTCACCAATGCTGCGCAGGTCATCGGTTTTGCCTTTGAACTGGAACGAGGAAGTGCGGCCGACCACCCGCATGCCGTCGATGCGGGATAACGAGTTCAGGATTTCTTCAGAGAGACCGTCGGCGAAGAATTCATTCTCTTTGTCCGAGCGTCATGTTTACGAACGGCAGCACGGCAATGGATTTCTCGGAGCTGGCCGCCGCGACCTTGCCGGAACCCGCGCTCGCGTCCTTGTGGAGCACGAGCTTGTCCGCCAGAAGCAGGACCACAGCCAGGGCAAGGATGGCGATGATCCAGCGATCGAGTTTCCGGCCGGTCTGGCGAGAAATAGATTCGTTAGGCGCGATCTCGCTTTCGCGCTGGAGGCCCTGCGGCGTCCATTCGTAAAACCAGGAAAACAGCATCGCGAAGGGAAACCCGATCGCCGCCGCGACCACGACCCAACGCACCACCCATTCGGCGATGTGAAAGAACGGAAAAACCTGCGTCGCGATCTGCACCAGCAGCCACGCGCTTGCCGCGTAGAAGGCGGCAGCGCGCAATACATTGCGGCGTTTCAGCTCGGCAAAGAAGTTTTGAAGAGTCATGGCGCCTTCTTCGGGAGATTTTTCGTCCGCCAGGCCTCCGCCCGCTGCCAGGACTCGGTCATGCCCCACTCCGCCAGCTTGCGGTGGAACTCGGGTGACTCTCGCGGCATCACTTCCTGGAATGTCCAAAGGATCATGTCCCGATAGATCGAGACCACAGGCTTCAACAACGGGATCGCCTCATCGCCGCGTCCCAGCGCGCAGAGCAATAATCCGCGATAAAAATTCTGCTTGGGCGGATGCTGGAGCAGTGCCTCCGCTTCGCTGCGTCGCCCAGTGGCGAGAAGTGCCTCGGCCAGAGAGATAGAGATCCACTCTGGCGGGTCTGGCTGCTGCGCGAGTGTTTCCAGTATGCTCCGTCCCTCTTCCGCCCGACCGGCCTTCACCAAGGCCATACCCTTGAAACAGCGGGCCTGCGGAGAACCGGGTTGGATCGCCAGCACCTGATCGAGGATCTCAAGGGCTTCCGGATATTTTCCCAGCCAGATAAGATAGCCACCGTAGTTGTCGAGAATACGCGGCGCCAACGGATCGAGCTCGACCGCCCGCTTCATTTCAACCATTGCCTCGTCGATGTAGCCTTCCTCAGACAGGTTGCGCGCATACCATTGGTGGGCGGTGGCGAAATTCGGGTCGAGTTCGATGCTCCGCCGGTAAGCTTCCTTGCATTCGGTCCATCGGCCGAGATTTTCCAGGACATTGCCTTTCGCCGCGTAGCCTTCCGCCAGGTCGGGATCCAAAGCCAGCGCCCGCTCGGCCCACTGCAGCGCCTGCTCGTTGAGCGCCCGGCCTTCGCCCGCCATCGGATCTTTGCCAAGCTCGACTGAACGAACCGACAGCACAAAGCCCATCGCGGCATGCGGCCCGCGCAAAGTCCGGTTGCAGGGCGATCGCGCGTTGCAGAAGCTGCTCCGCCCGGTCGAGGCTCGCCTCATTGCGCATGCCCCACAACCGCACCGCCTCGAGATAAAGTTGATAGGCCTCCGGATTGGGCGCCGTTTCGTTCTTCTTGATGCCCAACTTCAACTCAAGATTCTTCGCGATCAGCCCCGCGATCTCCTCCTGGACGGCGAAGATATCCTTCAGGTCGCGGTTGAAATCATCCGACCACACCTGGAAGCCGTCGGCCGCCTTGATCAGCTGCGCGGCGATGCGCACCTTCTCACCCGACCGACGGACGCTGCCTTCGACGACATAGGCCACGCCCAGTTGCCGCGCGATCTCCGGGACGGGCGTGTCCTTGCCTTTGAAGTGGAAGGCCGAGGTGCGCGCCGTCACCTTCAGGCCCGGCACCTTGCCCAGCACGTTCAAGAGTTCCTCGCTCACGCTGTCGGCGAACGACTCATTGCCCTTCTCCTCGCTGAGATTGGCGAAGGCCAGCACGGCGACGGATTTCTGATCGGCGATCGTCGGCGTGGCCACATCTCCTTTGCGGAACGCTGGCTGCCCGTAGAAATACCAACCGAGCGCCAGCACGATGAGCAACGCAGCCGCGGCAAACAGACGCTTGCTGCCCGAGGTGTTGGCATCGAGCTTCACGCCCTCGGGTGTGAGATCAAACACCCAGGCCATCACCACCGCGATTGGAAAACCCAGCAGTGCGATCAGGATAAAAACGCGCAGCGCCCACGGCGGCGCATCGAAGGCGGGAAATCCGATCGAGGCCGCCTGCACCACGAGCCAGGCCGCGACCAGATAGGCTGCGCCGACCTTAAATACTTTGCGGCGTTTCAGCTCGGCGAAGAAATTATGCGGATTCACCTGTCTTGTTAGGGCTTCGTGTCTTTTGGCGCGAGCGAGGCGACGATCTTGTCGAAGCCTGGATCATGGCGTAGCGGGTCCCAGTCCTGATCGAGCTTGAGTGAGCCGTAAGCTCGACCCGTTAGGAGTCTTCGTCGCCCTTTCGAGAAACTCGAGCGCACGGGCAGGGTCGGCCACTTGCGCATAGATGCGGGCAAGCCTGTCAATCAGAATGCCGCCGTTGATCGCGTCTTTTGAAACCGGAAGCAGCTCAACCGCGTGTTCGCCTTCCCGGATGGCATCTTCTTTTCGCCCGAGAGCGGCGTCGATCTGGCCCAACACCATCACCGCCCGTGCTTCGTTGGGTCTCTCCTTGGCTGCCGAAGCGGCGCGTTCACGAGCGGCCAATAAGGCGGAGTTCGCTCGCGCCACATCCCCTAGACCACGAGCAATGATCGCCTCATTCCATTCTCGTGGAATGAAGAAGCCGTTATCGTCAAACTCAGCCTGCCCCGGAGCAGGCAGCGTCTCCTGCGCCGCGCGATAATTGCGCTCCATCAGTGCCAAAGCCAGGCGAGCACCAATGAGATCATTTGGCTCGGCCGTCTTGGCTGCCTCCCCGGCTACAGCTGCTTTCCATCGGCCAAGGTCGGCTTTCCACTGCACGTCGACAGCGGCGCGCAGATATACGAGGCCAAAATCGAGAGGTTTCCAGGCGAGGGCGGAGTCCAGTGTTTTCGCGGCTTCGTCATAACGTCGCAGGATCAGATAGGTGGTGGCCTGCTCAGAAATAAATGGGACGGCGCGCGGATCCAATGCCACTGCTTGCTCGGTTCGCTGAATCGCTTCCTCCCATTTGCCCTGACGACGTTCGATCATCGCGATAAGGAATGGAATTGACGGATCATTGGGCAATCCCCGCTGAGCCAATGCCAGTTCCGCCAGCGCGGGATCGTAATCAAGAGATCCCCTGTAATAGATTAGCGCCCGGCTCAGATGCACTTCGCCGGCGTCTGGTTGGAGTCGGGCCGCGGCGTCGAGCGCCTTCTTCGCCAGCTCCACGTGCGGAGCGGTGTAATCGTTCAACCAGTGCAAATAGATATGTGTATCGGCAAGCTTGCAGAGCGCCGGGACGAAAGCCGGGTCGCGACTGACTGCTTCATCGAGCAACTCAACTTCCCGCTTAGCTCCTTCGGCCCCGCCGCTGCCGACACTACTCGCGCGAGTGCGGTCAAGTTCCGATGCACGCAAATATAGATCGTAGGCAACCAGGTCCTTCGTCGGTTTTGCCTCGACCACCGCTTCCTCTCTCGGAGAGAGCTTGGCCTGCAGTTGATCGGCAATCGTCCTGGCAATCTCGCTCTGAATGACAAAGACATCGGCCAGGTCGCGATCGTAGGTCTGGGCCCAAAGATGCGCGTCGCTGCGCGCGTCTATGAGCTGCGCATTGACGCGCACCTTGCCAGCGGCGCGCTGCACGCTGCCTTCGAGAAGGTGAGCGACGCCCAGTTGTTGGGCAATCTCACGCAGATTGCGCGCGGCCGCATTGCGATACTGCATCACACTCGTGCGGCTGATGACTTTCAAATCCGCAACCCGGGCCAGGTCGGTCAGAATCTCATCCTGGACCCCGTCGGCAAAATAGGCGTTCGATTTGTCATCGCTCAGATTTTCAAATGGCAGGACGGCAATTGATTTCGCCGGGATTGCCGTGATTTCACCGGACTTATCGGCCGGACGGAAGACGAACCGATCAGTCAAGAGTAGAACGACCGTCAAAAGCAGGATGGCAATAATCCAGCGATCGAGTTTCTTGCCGGTCTGGCGAGTGATAGACTCGTTAGGCGCAATCTCGCTCTCGCGCTGAAGACCCTGCGGCGTCCATTCGTAGAACCAGGAAAAGAGCATCGCGAAGGGAAACCCGATCGCCGCCGCGACCACGATCCAGCGCACGACCCATTCGGCGATGTGAAAGAATGGAAAGACCTGCGTCGCCACCTGCACCAGCAACCACGCGCTCGCGGCGTAAAACGCGCCGGCGCGAAGCACGTTGCGGCGTTTCAGTTCGGCAAAGAGACTCATGCGTTGCGCCTTGCTTTCCGGGGCTCTCATTTCAATTGGTCGTCGGCCAGTCCCATCGAGCGCAGAAAGGTGCTCCAACGTGGATCGTCATGAAGGTTCGCGAGTAACGGATCGACCTGTAGGCCGACCAGGCCTGAGTCGCGCTGCCGGCGTGCTCGCTCCAGCCACTCAAATGCCTGGTCCTTCTCTTCTCGATAGGCATAGACCTCGGCGATTTGGTAGGCGGCCCCATCGGCGGAGCTCTTGATCAAATCTGCGAGCGCAGCATCTGCTTCCGGGATTCGTTTCTGGCTCCAGCGCGCCATGGCCACGACCAGGAGGCGGGCCCACTCGGCTGCATCTTTATTTGCCTCCGTCGCGGCCTCCTCAAACTTTCCCTGAAGTAGAAAGGAAAGGCCAAGGCCGGCATGGCTCCAAGGCGCTGTGGGAATTAACTCTATCACTCGAGGATACTCCGCTTGCGCCTCGGCGAACTGCTTGGTCAGAGCAAGGTTAAAAGCGAAAAACGACAGCGCCTCGGGGTTAACCGGGTCCAACGCGACCGCCTTACGATAAAGGGCCACGCCCTGCGCGGTATCCCCTTTGGCCACGGCAAGGGTACCCGCGTCGGTAACGATCGCCGGGTCGGCGGGAGCCAGAGCCAATGCCGTCCGCAAAGTTTCGGCGGCTCCTTTCCAATCAAAATCGAAACTGAGTTGGATGTCCGCGCGAGCGCGCAGTGCTTCCGGCAAATTGGGTTCGAGTGCCAGAGCGCGCGCGGAAGTCTCCCGCGCGCTTGCCAGCCGGGCGTCGAAGATCGCGAGTCCGCCTGAGGTAGCATATTTGCAATACCACAGGTGCGTGTCGGCCAAGCCGGCCCAGGCGAGAGCGAAAGAAGGGTCGAGTTCCACCGCACGCCGAAACTCGATCAAGGCATCGCTTACGGCTTTTTCCGAGTAGCGATTTAGATAGAAACGCCCTCGCAGGTAATGCTGGTGAGCCTCCACGTTTTTCGTCCCGCCTTTTTCCGCCGCCTGCACCTGCGCTTGAATCTCCGCCTTCATGGCCGGATCCGCCGCCCCATTCGTTAGCCGACCTTTCAATTGCTCAACGATGGTCTCCGCGAGCTCCGTCTGGACAGCGAAGACATCCTTCAATTCGCGGGTGTAGTTTTCCGACCAGATTTCCTCACCTGTCTTGGCCTGCGTGAGCCGAGCGGCGATCCGCACCAGGTCGCCGGCCTTTCGCACACTTCCTTCGACCAGACGTGCCACTCCGAGTTTCTGCTCCGATCTCCTGCGCGGTCGCATTCTTTCCTTTAAAGGAAAACGCGGAGGTCCGCGCGGCGACGTGCAGCCCGGGAATTTTCTGCAGCACCGTCAGCAACTCCTCGCTGATGCCGTCGGAAAAATACTCGCTCCCCTTGTCGTCGCTGAGATTGGCGAAGGCCAGCACTGCGACAGACTTGGCGTTGGCCACTGACTTGGATTCCGGCGAGGATCGCGCCGCAACCGACTTTTCCGTTGCCGCAACAAGCGCCACCTCCCGCCGTGGTGTCAGGACAAACTTATCGAAACCGAAGTAAGCCAGCGCGAGCACGAGCACGGCGATGATCATGCGATTCATGCGCCGCGCGGTTTGCGGCGCGATCGATTCCTCGGGCGCGACGTCCTCGTCGCGCTTCAAGCCTTGCGGCGTCAGCTCGAAGACCCAACTGAAGATCAGCGCCGGGATGAAGCCGAGCGCGAGCGTGATGATGAATCCGCGCAGCACCCAAGCCGGCACGTCAAACGTCGGCAGCACCGTGCTCGCGATCTGGATGAGCAGCCACGCGCCGACCAGATACAGTCCGGCCATGCGAATGACGTTGCGCCGCTTCAGCTCGTCGAAGAACGAAGGCTTGTCGCTCATGGCTTCGCGGCGCCTGCGGGCGGCGGGAATTGGACCTTCAATTTCTGACAGAATGCAGCGAAGCGCGGGTCATCCTTGTAATTCAGAATGAAGGGCGTAACTAACAATTGCGTTAAACCGGGGTCGTGTTCGGTATAAGCGCGTTCGAGCCATTCAAACATCTTGTCAGGTTCTTTGCGCAGACCGTAAACGACGGCGATCTGGAAAGGGCCACTCACTGCATCCTCGTTTAGCAACTTTTGCAAAGCAGCGTCGGCCGTTGCGCGATCACTCTGCGCCTGCTGCGCCAGAGCCAGGGCGTAATCCTGCCAGAATCCTTTCGGCTCCAGCTCTGCATCTTGCAGCGCGGCCGCGGCGTTCCCACGTAATACATCGATGATTGTAAGATAGGAATGCAGTCGAGCGGCCGCCGGTTGAAGCTCGATCGCTTTGCGCAAAGCAGCCTCGGCCTCGTCGTATCGGCCGCTGCCAATCAGGATGCGGGCGAGATTCAAGTAGCGAGTCACGCCTAACGGATCGAGTGCCAGCGTCTGTCGCATTATGTTCTCCGCCTCCGCCAGCCGACCTTGCGCAGCGAACAGAAAGCTCAGCGCAAATTTGGGTCCGGCGTCGGCCGGGGCCAGTTTCTCTGCCTTGCGGAATTCGGCTTCGGCCGCGGCGAAATCGAGGTCGGGTGTCAGCAATACGAAGCCGAGCGCTTCGTGCCCCGCGGCGAGATTGGGCGCGAGCGACAAGGCAGTGAGCGCTGCGTTCCGCGCCTTGGCGTAGGCTTCGTTGGTTTCAGCGCCACCCAGCCAGGTGGCGGCGAGTTGTCGCCATGCGGCGGATAGCTGCGCGTGGGCGAGCGCGTAGCGCGGATCGAGCCGGATGGCTTCGTCGTAAAACTCTATTGCTTTGCGCGTCCCTTCTTCCGTACTGAGACGGAAGTAGAACGTTCCCTGCTGCAGGGCATTGTAGGCCGCGAGATTGTCGTTGGACGGCGCAGCATCGGATTTCGTCGGTGTGCCCAGAAGCTTAATCTTGAGCTGTTCGGTCACCGCAGTGGCGATCTCGCTCTGGACGGCGAAGACATCCTTCAACTCGCGGTCATAGGTCTCGGACCAAAGCGTGCGCCCATCGGCCGCATTGATCAGTTCGGCGACGATCCGCACTCGGTCGCCCTGTTTGCGCACGCTGCCTTCGAGCAAGTTCGTTACGCCCAGTTTTTCGCCGATTGTCCGGCTGGCGTCGGATTTGCCTTTGAAGAGGAACGACGAGCTGCGGCCGATGATCTTGAGACCGGGAATCTTGGCTAGCACCGCGATCAGTTCCTCCGAAAGGCCATCGGAGAAATATTCATTCGCCGGATCACCGCTCGTGTTGACCAGGGGCAGAACGGCGATCGACCTGGCTGCGTCGCCAGCCTCGGCCGATCCGCGCCGAAGGAAGGCGTGATCGAACACGACGTAACCCACGGCGCAAAGCAGAAGGAGACCGAGAATATAGTTAAGCTTACGGTCCGTCCCGCGCCGTTCGCGTCGCACTTCGGGCGGTTCGCCCGCCTCGGGAAGATCGCCCGTCCGCACGACGCCGCGAGAGGTGATGTCGAAGAGCCAGGTTAGGACTAGCGTAACTGGGAATCCCGCGATGATCACCAGGACGATGATTCGCTGCGCCAGCGCGGAGACATTAAAGATCGGAAAGACCTGTGTGACCACCTGCACCACCAGCCAGCCGGCCACGACATAGGCGGCGCCGATCTTGTAGACGTGGCGGCGCTGCAACTCGGCAAAGAACGAAGGCTTGTCGCTCATGGCTTGGTTTGCGCCTGGTGCCTGAGCCGCTTCGCCATCGGCGATCAGTTTCTGAAAGCGCGGATCTTTGCGCAACGGATCCCACACCGGATCGAGCTTGAGCAATGCCGACGACATCGAAAGGCCCGCCGGGAGCGACATCAGCTGTTGCAGCAGCGCGATCGCCTGATCGTTTTCGCCGACAGCCACGTACAATTGCGCCAGGTACCCCAGGTATTCCGGCCCTGCGAAAGCATCGCGGCTGATCGGCAACAGCTCGACTGTGCGGCGCCCCTCGGCGATTGCCTCGTCCTTGAGTCCGAGACCGGCGGCGGCAAGGCCCAATGCCATGTGCCGATCCCAGTCGCCCGGACGGTCACGCACCGCGGACTGATATTCCCGGTAGACGTCGCCATACAATGCTTTGGCCTTCGCGCCTTCGCCCATCGCGGCATAGGCCCAAGCCAGGTGCAGCAGGCGCGGCGTCACCGAATTGCCGCGGGAAAATGTCCAGGTTGGCTGATCCGATTCCTCGGCGATGCGCACTGCAGTCGCAAAGTCTCGCGACCACCACGCCAGGTCGAAAGATACTGAGCGGCTCGCTCGAAACGCGTCGCTTGACGGCGCGAGGGCTTCGAGTGTAGCGCGCAGCGGACCGAGATCGCCCTTCCAGAGGGCCGTGTTTTGCGCGCGCCGGATCTGCGACAATGCGGGATCGGCGGACAGCTCCGCGGCACGTGCATAGGCCTGATCGGCCTCGGCGTAACGGCGCAGTTGCGCGTAGGTCTGGCCAAACTCGAACGGCGGGCTCGAGTTGCGTGGATCGAACTCCTGCGCCCGGTCCAGTCCCTCCAGCGTCTGCTCCCACTTGCCCTGGCGCCGCGCAACCGCGGCGCTGATTTCCTCCACGTCGTAGTTGTGCGGCATTGCTTTGCGCGCCAGATCAAGTTCCTCCTGAGCACGCCCATAATCGCGAAAACCCCAGTACCAATAGAAGCTCAGGGCGAAATGTGCTTCACCGAGATCCGGCTGCTCTGCCAGGGCCTGATCGACGGCATCTTTTGCCGCCTTCAGCCGCGTATCACTGCGGTCCGGGCCGAAAAAGTACATGTACATGTGCGCCCTGGCGAGCAGGGCCGCAGCCAGAGCAAACTTCGGATCCTTGGCGATGGCCTGCTGCAGCAATTCGATCGCCGGCGGCATCACGACCCGGGTTAGCCCGTATTGGTCGTTCGCCCGATTGGAGTATGCGAGCGCGCGCAGGTACAAATCGTAGGCTTCGGCGTTCTGCGTCGGCACGCTGGCGACGCGCGCGGCTTCCTCCGGCATCAGCGTGGCCTTAAGCGCGCCGGCTACCTTTTCCGCCACATCGCGCTCGACGCCGAAGATGTCTTTGAGGTCGCGGTCGTAGCTCTCGGCCCAGAGATGGCCGTCGCTCTGCGTGTCGATCAGCTGCAGGTTGATGTGCACGACCTCGCCGGCTTTCTGCACGCTGCCTTCGAGCACCGCCGCGACGCCGAGCTGCAGGCCGACCGTTTTCAGATCGGTCGGGTGACTCGCGTACTGCGCTGTCGACGTGCGCGAGATGACTTTGAGATCGCGAATGCCGGCAAGGCGCGTCAGGATTTCGTCCTGCATCCCGGTGGTGAAGTAGGCATTGGCCTTGTCGTCGCTCAGGTTCTCGAAGGGCAGCACTGCGATGGACTTCTTTGGCATCGCAACGGCCGTGGCAGACGATGTGGCCGCAGCAGGTGCGGCCGCGAGGACCGCGGCGGCGGACGTGACGGCTGGCTCTCGTGAAGCACTGGCGAACCGCCAAAGGAATCCGCCGCCAATTGCCAGCAACAGCGCAAGAATCAACAGTTCGGTCCCGGTTACGCGCTGCGCGCCACGTTCTCCGTGATACCAGGCCAGGACCAGTGTGACGAAAAGGCCGACACTGAGCGCGATGATGACGAAGCGCATCGTTTGTTCGGGCCAACCGAATCGTTGCGCGACGATGTCGATCCCTTGGAGGAGTGCGAAGGCCGCCGCGACATAAGCCAGCGTCCATTGCACCAGCTTGCGCTCTTTCAGGCGTTGCAGGAATTCATTCATCGCGCGGCATTCTTCTCACCGAAGGCGTGTTTCGCCAACAAGGCCTTGAAACGCGGGACGTCACGAATGGGGTCCTTGGCCAGACCGATCCGCAACGTCACGAAGGGCACCTTCTCGCTGGGACCGGCAGATTGAGTTTCGCCGACCTGTGTTCGTTTGCGTTCGAAGAATCTAGGAATGCTCATCCGGAAGGTTACGGAGCGGCGGCGGACTTGGGCGCGAGCGAGATGACGATCTTCTCGAAACGCGGATCGCCGCGAAGTGAGTCCCAGTTAGGCGAGAGCTTCAGGGATCCATATTGGACGCCGCCGGGAATGCTGCCCGAGAGTTTTAGCTCTTCGAGCGCGAGATCCTTTTCGCCAACCCAGGCATAAATTGTCGCGAGATAGGTGGCGTAGATCGGGCCATCAAGCGCGTCTTTCGCGATCGGAAGTAACTCGCGCGCGCGCCTGCCTTCGGCGATCGCATCCGACTTGTGGCCGAGTCCGGCATCGATCAACCCGAGAATGAGCCAGCCCGGAGCGTAATCCGGCTGCTCTTGCGTAATTCGGACCGCGTTGGGGCGAGCGGCGGCAAAGGCCTTTGCCGCACCTCTCGCATCGCCAAAGCTTTTTGCGACAAGCCCGACATACCAGTCGCGAGGCCAGAGGGCATTAAGTGTGGTGTCGACCGAGCCTTCCGCCGGGATAAGGCGCAGCGCCTGCTCGGCCGCGGCGCGGTTTCGTTCGGCCAGGGCGACTTCAACATAGAAAGCGGCCAGCCGGGGCGCGTCTACCGGGTTGGTGCGCAACAACTCGTCGAGCTGCGATTGCAGCGATGATGTGTCGCCCCGCTCGTAGTAGGGCAGAGACCATAGGACCAGCCGAACGAAGATATCATTCGGATTCGCCGCCGCCGCGCGCTCCAGATACGGCTTGGCTTCGGCGAAGCGCCGCAGGCGGCTGTAAGTAAAGCCAGCTTCTTCCAGGGTGACGGAATCGAGCGGGTCAAGCTCGATCGCGCGCTGGTAATTCTTGAAGGAGTCATCCCAGCGGCCCTGCCGCCGGTCGACCGCCGCGGTATTCGCGGCGAGGTGCGAGGAATTCGGCAGGGTCTGGCGAGCGAGGGCAAACTCAGCCCGCGCGCCGTCGTAATCGCGATGGCCATGGTAGGCGAAAAGGCCTTTGACCATGTGCACGTCACCTGCATCCGGTTGGATGCGCTCGGCCTTTTCCAACGCGACGCGCGCCAACTCCAATCGTGCGGGAGTGTGATCGAAACCGCCCCAATACAGGTCGGTATGCACTTCGACGAGCAAACAATAGGCAAGGAGAAAGTTCGGATCGCGTTGGACGGCTTCATCCAGCAACTGCGCGGCCTGGAGGAGGTATTCGCGGCCATTGGGGTCATTAGAGAGATCATCGAGAGCGCGGGCCCGTAGATACAAGTCATGAGCGGCCAGATCAATTGTGGGCGGCTGTTCGATCGCTTTTTGCTCGTTAGGCGAAAGCTTTGCTTGTAACTGTCCGGCGATAGTCTGTGCGATCTCGCTTTGAATGGCGAAGACATCCGCCAGGTCGCGATCGTAAGTCTGCGCCCAAAGGTGCGCGTCCGTACGTGCGTCGATCAGTTGCGCATTGACCCGCACTTTCCCGCTCGCGCGTTGCACACTGCCTTCGAGCAGGTGCGCGACGCCCAGCTCTTCGCCGATCTTGCGCAAGTTGCGCCCGGTCGCCTCCCGATACTGCATGACACTCGTGCGACTAATGACTTTCAAGTCTGCGACCTTGGCCAGGTCGGTCAGGATTTCATCCTGCACGCCATCGGTGAAAAAAGCGTTCTCCTTGTCGCTGCTCAGGTTTTCGAAAGGAAGAACCGCGATCGATTTTTCCGGAATCGGAACGGCCGGGAGAGGTGAATCCGCTTTTGCAGCCGGAGCGGCAGACGTCTTCACCGGCTCGCGCGAAGCACTGGCAAAGCGCCAGAGAAATCCGCCGCCGAGGGCGAGGAGCAGCGCCAGAATCAGCAACTCCGTGCCGGTCACGCGCTGCGCTCCGCGTTCCCCATGGTACCAGGCCAAGACCAGCGCAACGAAAAACCCGACGACCAAAGCGAGCGTAATACCGCGGCGCACGCTTTCCGGCCATCCGAACTGCTGCGCGACAATATCGACGCCTTGGAGGAGCGCGAACGCGGCCGCGACATAAGCCACCGCCCATTGCACGAGCTTGCGTTGCTTCAGCCGTTGTAAAAACTCAGTCATCGCGATGCGCTACGAATCGCCAGCAATCTCCAGCCCAGCCTTGCGCAGACCTTCGATCATGTGCTCAACCGTCTCGGAGTCATGCCATTTGGCGTATTCCCGGCGCGCCGCGGTGGCGAAGTCGGGACGGAGGGTGAGCAATTCCCGTAGCTCTTTCTTCGCGGCTTCGCGCTGGCCGAGCTGGCCGAGCGCCGCCGCCCGCGCGGAGTAGGCGTAGAAGTAATTGGGCATGTTAATACGAACCGCCAGCTCAAGCGCCTCCGCGTACTTACCCTGGGCATAGGCCTTCGTGAACGCGGCCCAGCGGAACAAGGCCGAATGGTTAGGATTCAGCCGCATGGCAGCTTCCACCATCTCACAACCCCGCTCTAATTCGCCGGCACAATTAATGAGCACGCCGAGGATGCCCATGACCGATCCATCCATCGGATTAAGTGCCAGGGCCTTTTCTGCCTCCGCCTGGAAGGAAGCAGTCTCTTTCCGGAGGAAATAGACAAAAGCCAGAGCGTAGTGGCCGAGAGCGTGAGTGGCGGCGAGATGCACCGCACGCTCCGCCGCGGCCAGGGCGCGCTCGAGAGGATTAGGCTCGGGATTGAATCCGTCTGCGAACTCGACGCTATACATGAGGGACAGCATCGCCCAGCAGTCGGCGTAGTCTGGCGCCTGGCGCACGGCGCGCTCCAGAATTCGTCTTACAACTGCGTGCTCCTCCGGAGTAACACGCTCGAAATAGGTAAAAGCGCGGAGCGCGGCCTCATGCGGCGTTAAGGCATCTTCACTCTTGCTGCGCAGCGTTTCGCTCATCCTGCGAGTCAGGATGCCGTTCTGATCCGCTACTGTTGAGACGATGCGGGGGACCAAATCATCCTGCAGCGAAAAGAGGTCTTCCGGCACGAAGGCGCGATCATATGTTTCCGCCCAGAGGTGTGCACCGGAGGCGGTGTCGACCAGCTGCACGGCAACCCGCAGCCTCGCTCCAGCCTGACGCAGGCTTCCTTCCATGACGTAGCGGGCGCCTAACTCTTTGCCGGCGGAACGAACGTCAACCGACTCCTGGGCGTAACGCGAAGTAGAACCGCGAGCGATAACCTTGAGATAAGAGAAACGCGACAGGCCGGTGACAATCTCCTCGGTTAATCCATCGGCCAAGGCTGTGAGATCGGAATTACTACCGCTATACTTAAATGGCAACACTGCCACCCAGAATCCTTCATCAGCACGAACCGTTCCCGAGTCGGACGCCTTCACCGCAGGAGACGCCCCCGCTTTGTCACCAATCTCCAGCCCCGCCTTGCGGAGTCCGTCCATCAACTGCTCCACGAGATCCGGCTCGATCCACCTCCCATGTAACTCGCGCGCGACCTCGGCGTAGTTCGGTTTCAGCGCGAGCATATCCCCGAGCGCCTTACGCGCCTCCTCCATTCGGCCGAGTTGCGCGTAGCACATGGCCAACACCGCATGGGTGTAGTAGTTCTGGGGAGCGTTGAGCTGGAACGCCAGGTCCAGGGCTTTGCGATAATCTTTTTTCCGGTAGGAATCGTGCCACGCCGGATAGCAATACCATCCCGGATGATTGGGATTCAGTTGGCAACCTTTGTCTGATAAAGCGCACCCGCGCTCCCAATCTCCAGAGTAGGCAATGAGCATACCCATGAACGCGGCCGTGGCGCCATCCATCGGGTTCAGCGAAATCGCACGGTCCGCCGCAACTCGAAACGCAGTAAACTCTTTTTTAAAATAAAGAGCCTGAGCCAGCGCGTAGTAGGGCAGGGAATGCAAGGGCGCGGCTTCGACCGCCTTGCGTGCGGCTCGCAGTGACCGGTCGAGGGAATCCGGTGTCTGCATTGTCCCAGTGCCCGTATTCGTTCGCGTACATCAACGACAGCATAGCCCAACACTCGGCATTGCTAGGGGCCTGTTGCACGGCCCGTTCCAGGCAGGCCCGCACTTCGGCAAGGTCCTCGGGAGTGAATCGCTCGTTGTAACCGAAGCTGCGCAGCAACGCTTCGTAGGGGCTCATTTGATCGGCGGACTTCAACCGCACCACTTCGCTCATGCTGCGCGGCAAAACACCGTGCATGTCGGCGACGGTGGAGACGATGCGCGGAACGAGATCGTCCTGCAGCGTAGAAGATTTCTTCCGGGACGAAGGCGCGATCGTAGGTCTCTGCCCAAAGGTGTGCACCGGAAACGGTGTCGATCAGTTGCACGGCAACGCGCAGCCTGGCTCCAGCCTGCCGCAGACTTCCTTCCATGACATAGCGGGCGCCGAGTTCTTTCCCGACCGAGCGCACATCCACGGCTTGGTTGGCATAGCGACCGGTGGAACCGAGCGCGATGACACGCAGATACGAGAAGCGGGAAAGTCCGGTGACGATTTCCTCCGTCATTCCGTCTGCCAGGGCGGTGAGATCGGAGTTGCTACCGCTGTACTTAAATGGCAACACCGCGACCCAGAAGCCCTCGTCGGCTCGAACCGCTCCCGCGTTCGTGCCAGACTTTGGTCGGTCTGTTTTTGCCGTGCCAGTCCCTGTTCGCTTTGGCGAGCCGGACGATTCATCGTTCTCGGGAATCGCGAGCCCTGCTTTGCGCAAGCCTTCGAGGATGGGATCCATCAGGCCGCTCGCGAAGTGCCAGGTAGCGACGTTCGAGCGCGCGTGCGCCGCAAACTCGGGATCGAGCGCCAGCAGATCCCGGACTGCGGCCGCGGCTTCGACGCGCCGGCCGAGGTGCCCGCAGGCCGACGCCATGACGAGGATACGGCCAAAAGAGTCCCGGGACGTCCACCCGGTTCGCGCACTCGAGGGCCTGCTCGTACTCGCCCTTGTGGAAGTGATCCCAGAGCGGAGCGAAATGCATCCAGCCGGCATGATTGGGATTCAGCTCCATCGCTCGCCTAACGATGGCGGTGCCGCGCTCGAACTCACCGGTGTGGACAATTTCCAGTCCCAGGATTCCGAGCGCGTCGGTGTTGAGCGGGTTGAGGGCCATCGCGCGCTCGGCCGCCGGACCAAACGCCGCGAGGTCCTGGCGGAAGAAATGCGTTTGCGCCAGCGCCACCATCGCGAACTGGTTCGCCCGATCCAACTCGACGCCACGCCGCGCCGCGGCCAGAGCCCGATCGAGAGACTTCCCATCATCGCCGGGGAAGCCAAAGGCGTATTCGTCGACGTAGATCTGCGCCAGGCAGGCCCATAAGTCCGAAGGCCGATTGTCCGACTTAGCCGCGCGCTTCCAGCCGGCTCCGGAGCGCGCCATGAGCAGCCGGCGTGATCTGCTCCCGGTAAGCGAAATACTGGAACTGCCACTCCGCCGGGGTGAGGTCGGTGTCGTCTTTCTGCTCGCTCACCTCTCTCATCGAATGAACCAGCACCCCGTAGCTGTCGGCCACGGTCGCGACGATGCGCGCGGCGATATCTTCCTGGGCGTCAAAGATCGTCAACGCTTGCAGGTCTCGATTATAAGTCTCGGCCCACAGCTGCGTCCCGGTCCGAGTGTCGACCAACTGCGCGATGACTCGAATACCCGAGCCTCCTTTGCGAATGCTCCCTTTCAGGACGTAGCGCGCGTCCGAGGCGCTGGCCACGACCGAGAGATATCCAAATCTCGACAGTCCGGTGGTCACATCCTCGACCAGACCTTCGGCGAACGATTCCGTCTCGGCGTCACTGGTGCTCTTGAATGGAAGAACGGCAATCCAGAGTTCCTCATCACGCCGGGAGACGACCGGCGCGGCTTTTTTCTCAGCAAGCTGACGAAACTTCTCCGGCAATTGAGCGTTGCCCACTTCATCGGTGTAAAAATTCACGAGGTGAATGCGAACGCCGTGCTTCACTTCGCATTCGCCTAACGAGTGCAGGTGAGGCGCCCATTGCCGGTAGGACTCTAAATCCTCCGCGACCCGCTTCGAGAGCAGGATATGCCCGGCATCGCCGCAATCCATCACCCGCTGGGCGATGTTAATCCCGGCGCCGGCGATATTGGTGCGCTCGTTCACATCGGTCACTTCGCTCACCGGCCCACTGTGCACGCCCATTCGGACTCCAATCTCGGGATGCGCCTTAAGCGCCTGCGCAATTTCGAGCGCACAGCGCGCCGGCTCTTCCGAGCTATTGCGAAAGACCAGCGCCATCCCATCGCCGGTCGGCAGCCGAACGAGTTGCTCGTTGGTTGCCTCGCGACCTGAGCAGTCGCGAGCACGATTTCCGTCAGCTGGCGCAGTCGCTCCTTCTGTTCTTCGATCAAGAGCTTGGAGTAACCGACGATGTCGATGAACAGGACATGCCCGATCTCGAGCCGAAGATTAGACTCAGGTTCAGGCGCCATACATCCTCCTGCGGATCACGGCAGAGGCGACCGCAACCTTGTAAACATTGCGTCGCTTCAGCTCACCGAAGAAGTTGCGCGGATTCATGTCCGTCCTGCTCAATCCCCTGCTACTTGCGAAAAGCAGATGAATCAGGAAAGCAGGAAAGTAGGAAAAGGCATTGATCGCCGGAATCATTTCCTGATTTCCTGCGTTCCTGCTTTCGTGATTATTCACCTGTTTTCCTTCCTGGTTTCCTGGCTTCCAAATTGATCCCTTCGTTTGCGACTTTGCAGCGTGGCGCTCCCGAAAGGAGGCGAAGAAATTACGCGGCTTCATTTCGGAGTTGGAGTTGGTCCGAACTCCCGTGCCGGAACAATCTTTTCCGCCAGCGCTTCAAAGCGCGGGTGGCCCCGCAGATCGTCCATAAACGGGTCCACTCTGATGATGTAAATGTCCGCGCCCTCACCATTGTGATAGGCCTGCTCCAGGGCATCAATCGCCCCCTCCTTATCGCCCAGACCCAAACGCACTAGCGCAAGGCTGTATCCTGAAACGTAGCGAGATTTTGATTCTTCTGTCAGGCGCCCGAGAATCTCCTGCGCCTCGGCTTTCTGACCGGCACGCGCATACGCCTGGCCAAGGAACGCGAGCGCCAAGGGGTCATCGTTCAACTCGACTGCGGTTCGGTATTCGGCGATTGCCTCGGCAAGTTTTCCTTTCAGTTGCAGGCCCTCACCCAGATAGTAGTGCGCGAGATAAAAGCGGGAGTCGATTTCGATTGTCTTGCGCCATTGGGCGATCGCCTCGTCATAGCGCCGCGCATTAATATAAACCCAGCCAAGGTCGGCGTTGTTAATCAACGAAAGGGGATCAAGCTCGACGGAGCGTTTCCCTTCCGCGATCGAACGATCAGTCATCGCCAGCGCCATGAGTGGTCCATCTCCGAACCAGTGATGCGCGTTGGCGTAATTCGGACTTAGTTCAATGGCACGCTCATATTCGCTAATCGCGCGTCGGGAATCGAATTCATACTGGGAAAGTAGTCGCGAGGGTCGCGTGGACCTCGGCCAGGTTGCTGTCGAGTTCCAGCGCCTTTTGCGCCGCGGCCTTCGCTTGTGGAATCGAATCCTTCGGAGCAGCGGCCCCGTAGTTTGAGAGGAGAACATACGAATTAGCCAAACCGACATAGGCAAGCGCGTAACCCGGATCTTTGGCGATGGCTTGATTGAAATAATCGATGGCTTTATGAAAATCAGCGCCGGTCCGCTTATTCCAAAAGTAATTCCCCTTCAGGTATAGCTCATAGGCCTCGCTATCCGCCGTGGGCTCCTTCGCGATCGCCGTCTTTTCGGCGCCGGATAGCTTCGCCTGCAGGGTGTCGGCAATCGTCTTGGCGATCTCGCTCTCGGCCGCAAACAGATCGGTTACTTTGCGATCATAGGTATCCGCCCAGAGATGCGCGTCGTTCGTCGCATTGATGAGCTGCACATTCACCCGCACCTGGTCGCTCGCCTTCTGCACGCTGCCTTCCAGGATATTGGCGACACCCAACTCTTGGGCGATGGCGCGGAGGTTTTCCGGAGCGCTCTTGTATTTTTGCGTGGAGGTCCGGGAGATAACCTTCAAATCCGCGACCTTGGCCAGGCGGGTCAGAATTTCATCCTGCACGCCTTCCGCGAAGTAGGCGTTGTCCTTGTCGTCCGAAAGATTGTCGAACGGCAGGACCGCGATCGATTTCTCCGGCAAGGCCTGAGGGCCTGCCTGTCCGCTCGGGGCCGAACTGTGCTGCCCTGCGTAGCGCCCGACAAAAAATAATCCGATGGAGAGCACGGCTCCGATCAGCACAACATAAATCCAGGCGCCGCGCCGTGAATGCGACTGCGCGGCATCGGCCTCCTCTGTCCGTTTGATTCCTTCTGGCGTGAGTTCAAACGCCCAGGCGAGAACGAGCGCAACCGGAAATCCGACCACAATCACCAGGACAATGAGGCGCACCGCCCAATTCGGAATTTCGAAGAAAGGAAAGACCTGCGTCGTAACCTGGATCAATAACCAGCCGACGACCGCGTAGGCGACCGCGACTTTGTAGACATTGCGCCGCTTGAGCTCGGCGAAGAAGTTGCCGGGATTCATTTACGTCCTGCTCGATCCCTTGCGACTTGCGGGCAGCAGATGAATAAGGAAAGCGGAAAGCAGGAAAAGACATTGATCGCCGGAATCCTTTCCCTATTTCCTGCTTTCCTGCTTTCCTTATTATTCACCTGTTCTCCTTCCTGGTTTCCTGGCTCCCAAATTGATCCCTTCGTTTGCGACTTTGCAGCGTGGCGCCCCTGAAAGGAGGCGAAGAAGTTGCCGGGTTTCATTTCTGCACTTCTCAGGGCCGGTAGGGATTCATGGCAATTGGACTCGTTGCACCCAGAGCCGGAAGAAGCGGTCGGTGATGAGGTATGAGCCGTTCTCCCGATCGATCACATCGCGATCGAGCAAGCCATCGACGGCGCGCTGCGCGTTGGAAGGCGAGCCAAGCCCGGAACGCCGCACAAATTCCCCCGCGAACGGCTTAACGGGCGCTGCCTCACTGGCGAGGCCTTTAAGGAACTTGCGCTGGTTGATGGCGAGCGATTCCCACAAAGTCGAGTAAGCGTAATTTTCCCGCTCGAGCAGGAGCCCGAGCGCATCTTTGACCAACTCCTCACTGACCGCGGCTCCCGGTTCGCATAACTCCCAGAGCGCGTGGCAGAGATGCTGTGTATAGAACGGGTGCCCCTGCGTCAGTTCACAGATGGAATGGATCAAGCCAGGATTGATCTTTTTGCCGGCGGCGACAAATCGTTCCCGGATGAACGGCGCCCAATGTTCCTCCGCGATCGGCCCGAGCGGATAATGACCACCCGCGCGGTAGAGCGGCCGCGAGCGATCCATGAACATTTTTTCGATCAGATGCTTCCGGCTCCCGAGAAAGATGTAGGCGACCTCATGGTGGTTTTGGATCACGCTCCGAAGCTTTTTCTCCACCCGATCACTCCGGTATTCGAGGACCTGCTGAAATTCGTCGAACACGATGACGACATCGCGATGGTGTTGCGCCGCGATCTTCGCGGGAGTCTCCAGGACTTCGTCCAGGGCCGGAACGAGACGGGTGTTCCGGGATATTCCGAAGTTAACCGCCGGCTTTCCTTCCTCGTCGAGCGTTACGCTCGGGGCCAGATTGCCGAAGAGGTTTTTTCCCGTCTGCAAAAGCTTCCCCACGGAGGAACTCATCGATTGGGTGATGGCTTTAGCCAGCGCGGTGACGAATGTCGACTCGTTGTCGGTCGGCCAAAGATCGACGTAGGCGCAAACGGCCGATTTTTTTGAGAAGCCCGCCAGCACCATTTGCACGAGCGACGTCTTGCCGAAGCGGCGCTCGGAGAAGACAAATAGCTTTTCGTGATTGCGGATCGCCTTCGCCAAGTCCGCTTTTTCTTTGGCTCGATTGCAGAAAGCGTTCTCCGCTACCACTCCGCCGTACTCGAAAGGGTTAATCGGATTACGCATCATGCATTACGCAGTATGCATAAAGAGAGCGCAAACCACAATTCACAAATTGATCGCCAGCCTGGCGAGCGCCGGGCCTTTTCAGCGGCCGCGACCGCGACCTTGTAAACATTGCGCCGCTTTAGCTCGGCGAAGAAGGAAAGCCTCTCGCTCATTTCTTCCCTCCCCCTTTGCCCGTTGGAAACTTGATCGCCTGAGCCGGCGGCCAGGGCAGGCCGGATTCTGCGAGTCTGGCCTTGAAATTGGGCGTAGCCTCGAGGTCAAAGGGCGCGCCACACAGACCATCGGAAGCGATCACGGCCAAGACCAAGCCGCCACCTGGCCGAGCATCGATTTCTGCCGCCAATCGATTTGCGGTTGCGCGATCGCCCCTGAGCGCGGCCTCGACCACGTCGTTCATTTGCCACATTTTGTAGAGCGATTTACTCCGGTCGACGCCTTGCAGAGCCGCATGGAGACTGCCGGCGCTTTCGCCCGTGGCCAGCCCAACCATGAGCCTAGCCCGGTAGTAGTTTTCTCCCGTCGGCCTCCAACTTGGCTAGCTCGGCCTTGGCTTCGTCCACATGTCCAGACATGACTAAGGCCTGAACCCGATAAGCGCTGAACGTCGGCGTGCTGCCGTTTGCCTTCTCGGCAGCCGCCAGAATAGTTAGCGCCCGCTCCGGTTTCCCCGAGGCCAGCGCAGCGCGGACTCGGCTGTTAAAATTGATCGCGTTAAGCGGATCACAAACACTGACTCGTGCCAGGAGATCCTCGATCAGATCGCCATAACCAAAGATACTGGCAAAAACCGGCAGCCAGTCTGGCGCGCTGCATCCCGGCGCCCGCAAGGCGGCATCGATGCGAGCCGCGAGGCCATGCCAGTCATCGTCCACTAACTGTCGGTCAGCCAAAGTCAGGAGGCGTTGCTGTTCATCGTGACTATTAGCGGCCGAGAGATCGAGATAATGCAAAGCCTGTCGTTGCGCATCGAGGCGTTCCGCCTGCGGGCGGTCATCTGCCAGGATGATGTGGTCGTAGAGATCGGCTGCGGCGAAATAGGGCTGGGAAAAACCAGGCTCCAGCGCGATGGCATTATCGAACTCCTTGTTGGCCGCCCGCAGACCATCGATGACGCCATGGCTACGCGCCGAGTTGTGCGCATCTGCGTAAAGCTTCAAGCCTTTTTGATAAGCGATGAAGGCATCTACGTTCTTTACCCCGGCGGCGCGCATCTCTTCGCGCTGCTTGTCGTCCAGCACCACATCGAGCACGCCGGCGACCTGCTCGGCGATGTTTAGCTGCACCGCCAGGGTGTCGGTCAGCGTGCGGTCGTAGGTCTGCGACCATAAGTGAATTCCATCGGAGGTGCGGATGAGCTGTGCGGTGATCCGAGCCCGCTCACCTTCGCGTCGCACACTGCCTTCGAGGACGTTGGCGGCGCCGAGTTTTTCGCCAATCGTGCGCAGATCCACGTCCTTGCCTTTGAATTGAAACGAGGAAGTGCGGCCGACGACCCGCATGCCGTCGATCCGGGCCAGCGAATTCAGAATTTCTTCGGAGAGACCGTCGGCAAAGTATTCGTTCTCCTTGTCCGAGGTCATGTTCACGAACGGCAGCACCGCAATGGATTTCTCTGCGCTTGTCGCCGCGGCCTTGTCAGAATTCGAGTTCGCGTCTTTGTGGAGGACGAGCTTGTCCGCCAGAAGGAGGATGACAGCCAGCGCGAGGATGGCGATGATCCAGCGATCGAGTCTCTTGCCGGTCTGGCGAGTGATAGACTCGTTAGGCGGAATTTCGCTCTCGAGCTGCAGGCCCTTGGGCGTCCACTCGTAGAACCAGGAGAGGACGAGCGCGAAAGGAAAACCAATGATCGCCGCGACCACGATCCAGCGCATGACCCATTCGGCAACATGAAACAATGGAAAGACCTGGGTCGCGACCTGCACCAGGAGCCACGCCCCTGCGGCGTAGAGCGCTCCCGCGCGGACGACGTTGCGGCGTTTGAGTTCAGCGAAGAAGGTCATCGGCAGGTGAAGGCGTCGGGGCCGTTTTGAGGCGTTGGAGAGCACAGGTCCGGCCAGCGATTTTGCTTCCAGTAGTCGACCATTCCGATGCGTTTGGCGAAGCCCTGAAACGCCGGGCTCTGCCGGGCTTTGCGCGACCAGTCGTCGGGTTGCCAAAGAAAGTTGAGATAGGCATCCGACAGCCCAGTCGTGCTCCGTTCGTACTCTGCAAACGAGCGCTCGGGTTCGCTCAGCATGAGGAGGAACGTGGGCACGTACTGTTCGTTCTTATGCGTGGTGATCACGTTCAACGCCGCGTCGCGTTCGCTCTCGCCCAGATACATCCCGCGGTAGATCGTCTGCAAGTCAGGGGATGAAAATTTCGCGCCGATCGCAGCGAAGCCACGTGCAAACTCTGCCGCGCCCTGATCGAAATCGCCCTTTATCGCGTAAATCGACGCGAGCGTGCCACCGCCGAGGAGAAACCCCAGGGCATTAGCACGCATGGCCAGCGTGGATGCGGTCGCCGCATCGTTCGCCCGCCAGCGCATTGCCCCTTTGTAAAACAAGACCAGCGCGTTAGCCGGGTCGCGCACGAGGATATGGTCGAGGATGGCTTCGGTCTCGGTCGTGCGTCCCATCGCAGCCAGCTCGTTGGAGACCCAGAAATTTGCGGTGTCGTCGTCCGGATCGAGCGCCAGCGCACGCTTCGCGGGTGCGACCATATCAACATAACGACGACGCGAGAAAGCAACGTAGCCGAGCACAGCGTAAGCCTCGGCATTGTCGGGATCGAGCGAGATGGCACGCTCTGCGTCGGATTCCGCAGTCGTTAGGTTGGCAGCCCAATCGCCGCCGACATACTGCGGCAGGACGGCATGTGCGACCGCCAGCTTCGACCAGGCACGCGCGAATTTCGGGTCGAGTGTGGTGACCTTTTCCAGTTTTGCGATCGCGCGCGGCAAGTTATCACCCACTCTGGCGTTGACCAGGGTCCGCGCTTCGATGAAGAGCGCATAGGCCTCGGCGTTGTCCGTGGTCTTATCGACCAGTCGTTGTTTGCCATCATCGCCCAGCACGACATTTAACTGGTCGGCAATATCGTGCGCGCAGGATTCCTGCAGCCTAAAGACATCGGCGAGCTGACCGTCGTAAGTGTTCGACCATTGCTGCACCCCATCGGAGGTCTGCAGCAGCGTGGCCGTGATCCGGAGCTGCTCGCCCTGCTTGCGCACCGAGCCCTCGAGAATGTTCGCCACCCCGAGATCGGTTCCGATCTTTTTCAGGCTGACGTCCTTGCCCTTGTAGTAAAACGACGAAGCGCGTCCGACCACTTTCAGGTTCCTGATCCGGGCGAGGGCGTTGAGAATTTCTTCCGCCATGCCGACGGAGAAGGACTCCTGATCGTGGTTGGGCGAGAGGTCGGTGAACGGCAGCACCGCGATCGATTTGCCCGGAATCGGTGTCGCCACGGCTGCGGTATCGGTCGTCTTCTCGTCCCGCTGGAGGACGAATTGGTTGGTTAGCAAGAGGACGACCGCCAGGGCCAGGATAGCGATGATCCAGCGATCGAGCTTCTTTCCGGTCTGGCGAGTGATAGAGTCGTTAGGCGGAATCTCGCTCTCGCGCTGGAGGCCCTGCGGGGTCCATTCGTAGAACCAGGAAAAGAGCATCGCGAAGGGAAACCCGATCGCCGCCGCCACCACGACCCAGCGAACCACCCACTCGGCAATGTGGAAGAACGGGAAGACCTGCGTCGCAATCTGCACCAGCAGCCACGCGCTCGCCGCGTAAAACGCGGCCGCGCGCAGGACATTACGGCGCTTCAGTTCGGCAAAGAGATTACTCGGACTCACGGCTTTCGTTGCGCGCGTTACTTGCACTCGAAATCGGTTGCACCGACCGGGCGGCATTGCGGCGGGAAACCATGCTTGCGCCAATACGCGGGCACGCCGAGGCGTTCGAGCGCACGCTTGAATCCGGGCGAGTTGCGGAACGAGGCCGGGATGCGTTCCCAAGCCACAATGGTGTTACTGGGGTCGTCGTTGTCGGTCGCGATCTGATCGTAATCGCCCAGCCACAGATAAGCTTTCGCCAGTGAGAACCTCCACACGAACCTGTCGTCCTTGGCGGACATATAATGCTCGACGATCGCCCTGGCATCCGGGCGCGGACCACCGGGTCGGGTCACCGCTTCGAGCAGGATCTTGCTCAGCTCAGGCTTCGCGCCCATCGCATCCATCAGCAGCAGTGCCGCCATCCGATTGCCGCGCTGGAGCAGCAGCGGAACGAAGCTATCAGCGCGGTTGACGATGAAATCGCCGGCCACGCCACGCTCGAACGCGGCCAGTGCCTGGTCGGTGTCGCCGTTGAAGAGCAACGCGAGAGCCTTCCAGCGCTCACAATTTTGGTAGTTGGGATCGATCGCCAGAGCGCGATCCTGATCGGCTATAGCCTCCTTGAAAAAGCCCAGATTTATCCAGGAGATGCTGCGCCACAGATACGCGGTGGCATTCTTCGGATCGGCGGCAATGGCTCGATCCGACATGGCCAGAGCTTTTTCCCAATTCACCGGCAATGTCCGTTGCTCCACCTGCGCGAGCGCGGCCCAGGGCAGGGAGAGTGACGAGTCCAATTCCAAGGCACGCTCCGCAGCGCTTTTGGCGAGCGCGGTGTAGTCGCGGTCACGGATCCCCCAGCTTTCGGCGACAGCGCTAGACTGCCAGCAAGGCCTTCCCAGCCACGGGCAAATTTTGGGTCCAACTCCACGACCTGTTCAAAGAGCTGAATGCTTTCCTTCAGGTCCTTGCGCGCGATGAAAAGTTCACGCGCTTTGAGGTAGAGATCGTAGGCCTGCAGGTTCTCGGTGTCGGCCCGCACTTTCACTACGCGCGGCGCCTGCTGCGCGCCGGCGAGCGTTCCGCGAAGCGCGGCGACAACGGCATTGGCGATCTCGTCCTGGATGGCAAAGATGTCGGTCAGGTCGCGGTCGTAGGTTTCCGAGAAGAGATGCCGATCGTGGATGGCGTCGATCAACTGTGCGGTGATGCGCACCCGATCGCCGGACTTGCGCACGCTGCCTTCCACGATGTAGCCGACCTTGAGCGCGGCCGCGATCGCCGTGGTGCCAAGCGGGCTGCCCCGGAAGGCAAAAGAGGAGGTGCGCGAAGCGACCTCGATCCCGTCCACATGGACCAGCGCATTGAGTAGTTCCTCGGAAATACCGTCGGAAAAATATTGATTACCGGCATCGGAACTCATGTTGACGAAGGGCAGCACGGCAATCGACTTGGCGTTGACTGCGGTCGTGGATTCTGGCGAGGGCCGTGCCGTCACCGATTTCTCCGTCGCCACAACGAGCGCGGCCTCGCGCCGTGGCGTCAGGACAAATTTGTCGAAACAAAAATAAGCCAGCGCGAGAATCAGCACGGCGGTGATCAGGCGATTCATGCGCCGCGCGATCTTCGGCGCGATGGATTCCTCGGGCTTAACATCCTCGTCGCGCTTCAGGCCCTGGGGCGTCAGTTCAAACGCCCAGCTGAATATCAGTGCGGGAAGAAATCCGATCGCCAGCAAAATGACAATGGTGCGGGGCAGCCATTCGGGCGCGCCGAACATCGGCAGCACGGTTCCCGCCACTTGCACGAGCAACCACGCGCCGACCAGATAGAGCCCGGCCATGCGAATGACGTTGCGGCGTTTCAGTTCGTTGAGGAATCCGTTCACGGTCTTAATTCGGTGGTTTTCTCACTGTCGACACGGAATTGAAAGCTGATCTTGGCAGGGCGGATAGAACAGAAGCCATGACTCATAAATCCTGGCGAGATGGGCAGGACCGCTCCGCGATTTTGATCACTTCTTGGGCGTCTCTGATCCTGCGCCCTTCGTCTGGCGCGCCTTCTCTTCGCGTAAATTCTCCAGCCAGGCTTCGCCGGCGGCGATCATCTCTTGCACGCGCGGGTCCGAACGGATTGGCGCGTAAAACGGATCATGGCGCAACAAGTTCAACGGAGCGAGCCAGCGCCCTTTTTTTGAATTGATCACGCTTTGAAACCCGCGAATGACCTCCTCGTAATTTCCAAGCGCCATCTGGACATCAAGCGACCGGAACGCCTGATCAGGGTCCGACGGTCCGATCATTTCCAGCCACAGTTTGAGTTGTTTCTCGCCTTCCGTTTTTTCCCCGAGACGCCCCAACAAGAGCGCCTTCAGCCGCACCCAGTCGGGCCGGCCGGGCTCGGCGGCAATGCGCTTCTCCACCAACGCGAGCGCTTGCCGCCATTCAACCTTGGCTGCCTCCGTCCGCCCGGCTGCGTTCAGAATATTGCCGACCACGAGACCTTTCGGGCGAATCACGCGTTTTTCTTCCAGGAATTCGCGCGGAATCCGTCGCAATGCCTCGAGCGCTTTTTCCGTCTGGCCGATTTCCATCCAGACATTGGCTGCATGATGAGCAAAAGCGTCTTCGAGCAACAATTGGGAAGGAATCTTGTCGACGAACGCAGCAGCGGCTGGCAAATCGCCCCAGCCAGTCCAAAGCGTCAAGAGCCGGGTCATGTAAGCACCTGCGCCCGGCGTTGCCGCAAACAGTTGATCCAGCAACGCGTCCGCTTCCACCAGCTCGTTCTTGTCGAAATGGTCATAGGCGTCCCACTCAAGAAACTCGGTCCGTCCTCGCGGGGTGCTTGCATGTTGCTGAAGAAGTTCCCGGACCTCGTCTTTGCGGTCCTGGAATTGAAGCGACAAAGCCAGTAGACCAACGACGCGCTGGTCCGTCGGAAATCGGCGCAACAATTCCCGCGCCCGGCTTTCGCTCTCACTGAACTGGCGCGAAACGAGGAGGTGGGTGGCCATCGCCAAACCAGACTCGAGGGAATCGGGAGCAAGACGGATGGCGCGCTCGGCTTGGCTGCCCGCGGCCTCGCGACGGGCGGGAGTATCATCGTATCGGCCGGCTACCAAACTTAACGAGGCCTGTGCCAGCACGGCCCAGGCTTCCGCATCCGTGGGATTGAGCTGCACTGCCTTCTGGCCCACCTCCTCCGCCAGCCGATAGTTCTCGCGGACCGCCAGCGGATCGTCGATCAACGCGTGGGCCTGCTGAATCAATTTCTCCGCTTCGGTCAGCTGTGGTTTCTCGGCAGTTGTTAGGCTGGCCGGTGCTGCTACTCGTTTTGGCGCGAGCACAAATTTGTCGAAGGCAAAGTAGGCCAGCGCCAGCGCCAGCACGACCATGATCGTGCGATCCATGCGCCGCGCGGTGTGCGGCGCGACGGATGAATCGGGTGCGACCTCCTCTTCGCGCTTCAAGCCGGCCGGTGTCAGCTCAAACGCCCAGGAAAAAATCAACGCGGGCGCAAGGCCGACCGCGAGCAAGCCGACCAGCGTTTTCATCACCCAGGCCGGCGCATCGAAGACCGGCAGCAACGTCCCCGCGACCTGCACGAGCAGCCATGCGCCGACCAGATAAAGCCCGGCCATGCGCATGACGTTGCGGCGTTTCAGTTCGGCGAAGAAGTCGTTCGGGTTCAAAGTCTTTTTGCTCGGGCGGAGCTTCCGCCAACGGCCAACGGTTGCAAATCCCGAACACTGACCTGGACGTTCGTTAGGCTCCGGGCACGTACGAAATCGGAATAACTTGTGGTGGGCAGCCGACACTTCGCCGACAGCAGGTAACTAGCAGCCACTCAGGCGGCCATAGCCGCTTCATCTCGGCGAAGAAACTACTTTGGCTCTCCGCAAGATCGTCCGTCTACGGCCTGGCTTCGTGCGGCGTGATGCCCAGCGCTTTCTCGATCGCAGCCGGGTCGTAGACTTTTCCGCCCTTGATCACGGTCGTGATCTTGCGGAAATCGCGAATGTTTTTCGTCGGGTCACCATCGACGAGAACCATGTCGGCCAGTTTTCCCGCGGCAATGACACCGCGGTCTTTGTTCACACCCATGACCAGCGCTGGCGTCAATGTCGCCATGCGCAGAACCTCGGCCGGAGCGATCCCGGCGCGCACGTAGAGTTCGAGTTCGTGATGGAGCGTGTAACCGGCGAGCGCGTCTGTCCCCGGAATAATCGTGACGCCGGCGTCGTAAAGAGCTTTGAGCAAGCGCAACATCGCGGGGAAGGCTTCGCGATAAGCGGCCGCTTTGTCGGCCGGGACTTCGAGCGCGCCGCTCAGCATCGAGCGCCGGACCTGCACTGGAAACCGCGGCACGATGTCTTCCAGACCGGGTGTGACAGCGTTCGGGTCGCCGCAGAAGAGTCCTTCAAAGACGCTCATCGTCGGATCGAGCACCGTGTGATGCCGTTTGAGGAAGTCGATGAACTCGCGCACCTGAGGCTTGTCCGGTGTGAACTCGCGCGCATGCTCGGCCACCTTGATAAAGCGATCGCGATTGCGCGTTTCCTTCACTTCCGGAAAGAGAAAGTTCAGTTCGATAAAATTAAGATGCTGGATCTCATCAGCGCCGCCTTCGACGAATTGGCGCGCTGACATGAACGCCGGAACGTGCCCGCTCACCCGCATCCCGTGCGCATGCGCATGATCGGCAATGATCGGAACCAGCTCCGGTTTGACGGAAGAATAAATCTTGATCTGGACGTAGCCGTGGTCGGCGTACCAGTCGACGTCCTTTATCGCCTGCTCGGCGGTGTCGACTCGCATCTTGGTCGGGCCGGCGAACTCACCGGTGCCATCGATAATGCCGGCCTTCAAGACGCGCGGCCCAAGCTCGCGGCCGTCGTCAAAGCGCGCGACTCGCTGTAAGAAGCTATCGGTGTCGTTCGCCATGTCGCGCGCGCTGGTCACGCCGTTGGCCAGATCGAGCGCGCCATCGACATCGTTAAAGTGCTGGTGGTTGTCCCACAATCCGGGCATCAGGAACCGACCGTGCGCGTCGATGATCTCGGCGTTGGCAGATGGCTTCAGGTCGGCGTCTGCGGCTATTCGCACGATGCGATCGCCGCGCACAAGAACACTGGTCCCCGAAGTCACGCTCAGGTCGCGCGGATCGAAAAGGCGGGCGTTGCGGATGACGAGATCGCCTTTCGGAGTGTGGGCAAGTTCGTGCGCGATGCGCTCTGACCACTGGTCGTCAGTTTTCTGCTGAGCGGATTGCAGTTGCGCCACTGCCGCTTCGTATTGAGCCGGCACCACCGAGAACCAGGTCGATATGGACGCCGCATTACCGTCGTGGTCGAGCCAGATCGATTGCGGCGAAAAGCCAAGACCCGTAATGCGGTACTGGGTCAAGTCGCCCTTGCCCGAAGCGACACTTGCTTTGCCCGCCTCTTCGATGCTCGCTTCGCCGGCCGGGAGGAGCGCCAGTTTGTGGTTTGGCGCTTTGAGCAAAGCACGCGCGAGCACCCCAAGGAATTCCGGGGGCGCGATTGATCGGCAGGTAGAATGCCTCGCCCGTGACCGCCTGCTCGCCTTTTTCGCTGCGATTCTTCCAGCTAGCCCGGCCGTTCTTGATTTCGAAGCGCTCATCGATCGGCGCTTTCATGTAATCGTTGCCGCGGCCTTCGTATTCGATCGGCACACCGTCGGCATCGAGTTTCCAAGTGGCAACGATGTGATCGCCGCGGCCGCGATCGTTGTAGGAGTATTCAGCCCGCACTGCACCGCCAGGCTCCTGCTGCACGGTTTGTGTCCCGGCCGCGTTACCCTGGATAAGTATCTTGTCCGTGCGTTGCGCGGCCGCGACTTGCGCGAGGCCGACGAACGCCAGCGTGAATGCAATGAATCTCCGCATGCTCATGATCCTCTCATTTGCTTGATTAGCGCGCTGTAGCGAGCGCAATGTCTTCGTTCTGTTTCAGGCATTGCAGGAATTCATTCATGCCCGGTGTCCTTCTCGCCGGCAGCCGGCGATTTCAATAGCGCCTGGAAGCGAGGATCGTCGCGGATCGGATCCCACACTGGATCGAGCTGCAGGATGGGCGGGCTCAGCAAGCTGATTTCGCTTTGCAACAGGTGCTCGATCAGCGGCAGAGCGTGATCGGCGTCGCCGTTCATGGCATAAGTCCTGGCCAGAAATCCCTGCCAGACCGGACCCTCGAGAGTATCGGTTGACTCAGGAATCAGAGCGGTCGCACGCTGCGCTTCCGCGATCGATTCGTCACGCTGTCCCAAACCAGCATTGGCCCACGCCAGCGCGACATGCCAGGCCGCTTCGACGTTGCGGTTAGCCTGCGGTTCTGAGAGCGCTGCCCGGGCCCGCGCCTGCACCTCACGATAAGACTCCGCCGCCGCTGCCGGCGACCCGTTGCGTTGCTCGCTTAAAGCCAGGAGCAGTTGCCACTCCACATTTGCCGGGACGTAGCCACACAGGCTGATCGGCAGCAGCGAATCATCCTTGCTCGCGATCGCGCGACGGAACAGAGTCGCGGCGGTCTTGTAATCGCGCTCGAATAACGCCTGGAGAGCGCGCAGCCCTATGACCGCTGGCCTATCGGACTTGACCGCCGCCAGCATCTTTTCGCCGCCGGCGATGCCGTCCAGGTTCCACGCGCAATAGAGCCTGAGCATAAGCAAACTCGGATCGGCGGGTTGCCAGGCCAGGCCCGCGTCGAGCACGGGCACCGTTTCCTGATAGCGGTGCAAGAGGAACAAGGTCAGGCCAAGTTCCGTCGCAAAGGAAACGCCGTTCGGGTTCAGTGTCCGGGCCCGCTCGAGGTCGGCCACGGACGCATCGAAAAGCCCGAGCCGGCGCTCAAGCAAGGCCGTGAAATACCAGACCTCATCATCGTTAGGCAGGGAATGCCGCAAGGAGCGCCAAATATCTAGCGCAGAAGCGAAATCGCGCTCGCCGAAATAGACATATAGCGCGTGCGCCTTCTGCACTCGCGGCAGGCCCGGTTCCAGCGCCGCGGCCCGATCCAGCGCCGATTTGGCCGCGGCCAACCGGCTCGGTGTGGGATCGAAGCCCGACCAGTACATCCAGGAGTTCGTGATGGATAATTGCGCCCAGGCTTCGGCAAAGCCGGGGTCCAGTTTCACCGCGCTCTCGAGCGAATCGAGAATGCGTTCGGTATTCACGCGGTCGTAGGACGAGCCGAGCAGCAGGCTCCGGGCTTTCAGGAAGGCGTCGTAGGCCGCGGGATTATCGGTCGGCTTTTTCGTCAACGCGGCCCGTTCGTCGCGCGTCAACTGAGCCTGGAGCGACGAGGCGATCTTCTGCGCCACTTCGGTTTCCACCGCAAACACATCCTCCAACGTGCGGTCGTAGGTCTCGGCCCAGAGATGGTCGTCGTTCGCGGCATCAATCAACTGCACGTTGACACGGACGCGGCTGCCCGCTTTCTGCACGCTGCCTTCGAGGACGTGGGCGACACCGAGCTGGCGCCCGATCTCCGCCAGGTTTTGGGGCCGGCTGCCATAGCCCTGAGTTGAGGTCCGCGAGATCACCTTCAGATCGCCGATCTTGGCCAGCCCAGTCAGGATTTCGTCCTGGATACCGTCGGCAAAATAGGCGTTGTCCTTCTCGGCGCTGAGGTTTTCAAATGGCAGGACGGCGACGGACTTGGCCGGGATGGCAATGGCCGTCGGAGACGAGGCAGCCGCAATCGCCGGCGTCGCGGCCACCCCTGCCGGCGCGGTTGCGGACGTCGCGCTCGACCGCGACACATCGGCAAATCGCCAGAGCAGCCCACCGCCCACGGCCAATATCAGCGCCAGGAACAACAGCTCTGGACCGGTGACTTTTTGGGCCCCGCGCTCGCCGTGATACCATGCCAGGAGCAGTGCGACAAAGAAGCCGACCACAAGCGCCAGCGTGATGCCGCGCCGCAGTCCTTCCGGCCACCCGAACTGCTGGGCGATAATGTCGATTCCCTGCAACAGGGCGAAAGCCGCCGCGATGTAGGCGATCGCCCACTGCACCAGTTTGCGTTGTCTCAGGCGCTGCAGGAATTCATTCATTGCGCAGCGTCTTTCTCGCCGGCCTGCGGCATTTTCAACGGCGCCCAGAAAGCCGCCGCCACCCGATAGACATGGCGACGATTGAGTTCTTCAAGAAACCGCCCGCTCATCATGCCGGCGCATTCGCCGTATTTCCGTCCCCCACGATCGGCCGCCCGGCGACCAGGCGCAATCCGGTCATGGGCACGACGTTACCGCCGTTCAAATTCTACGAAGAATCCGGTCACTCTAATAATCCGAGGTTGTCTCATTTTCCGGGAGGAATTCAAGGCGCTGATCTTCGGCGGGAACCAAGCCTACTCCAATTTGCCCTGGACGCGCTGCACCATCGTCACCGCACCCATGAGCACGAGCGCGGCGACGACCTGATGCGGGCGGAGCGCGGCGTGGAAGAATCCCCAGGTGATGCAAACCGCCGCGAGCGTCTGCATCATTTCGAAGTAGCCGGCGGTCGAGGCTCTCGTTAGGCGCAACCCTGCGAAGTAAATCAAGAGCGGGATGCCGCCCGAGATCGTGGCGAGAAGCAGCAGAGCGCCGATTGCCGTGGTCGGGTTTGCCTGCGCCGCGGCCGGCCAAAGAGAAGCGCCGTGCATTTTGCCGGCGAAGAGCAGGATCAGCGTCATGCAAAATAATCCGACGACGATGCGCAGACTCGAAGCCAGCCGGAGCGACATGCCCGTCATCACGCCGCGGCCGGCCACGGTCGAGAGCCCCCAGAAAAGCGCGCAGATCAACGCGAAGCCGGTGCCGCGATTCAAGCCCGCCTGCTGCGAACGACACGCCGATCAATTCCGGATGATCGACGGAGAGAAAAACGCCGGCGAGGATGGCGATGCCGGCGTAGAGGTAGAAACGCGGCGCGAGGCGATCGCCAAAGAGCAAACAGGCCGCGGTGGTCGAGATCACGGGCTGGATGTTGAGGATGACGTTGACGACCGTCGGGTTGCCGTGCTTGAGCGCGAGGGTGAAGAAAATCGTCCCCACCGCCGAGCCGGCGAATCCGGAGAAGATCAGAAAGCCCCAGGTGCGCGCGTCGATCCTGGGGATCTCGCGAAGCTGCATCACGAGAAGGGGCAGAAAGATGAGGAGGATCAGCACGTGTTCCCAAAAGACGATCACCTCGGCGTCGAACAGATTGTTAAGCGGGATGCGCCAGGCGCTTTCGGTGCCCCAAAGCGCCGCTCCGAGCGCGACCAGCCAGGGACCATATCGCGCGCCGCTCGCTTTGCGGTTTGTCATGCCGCAAGGGTGTATCGCTGACGCAAGCAGCGCGTCAACGATCGGTCGGACGGACATCGAGCGGCACACGCGCCCGTTTTGTCATCCCGACGCGCGGAGACGCGGAGAGGACCTCTCCTCTGCAATCCTCGGGTTGTTATTTCTCGGACCGGTCCACCTGCAACTGCGAGGCTACGTTCGCTTCGCTCAGTGCAGGCCCTCTTTTGCACGCTGCGCCGGCCTCGGGATGACAAGTCGCGCAGTCGGTCTGACAAGAGGCTGAGAATGACGCAATCTTCCGTGCAACCATGAACCGAAAGGCGGGCCGAATTGAAAGTTTGCTAGGCGAGGCCGAGCGCCTCCTGCCGCGCTATCTCGAAGCGACCGCCGGGCTGGCCCACGAGAAAAAGGGAATTCGCCGCAGCGAGCTGTTTTTTTTCTACGCGTTTGCCGCTCCGAAGAATCCGGCACGAATCGTCGAATCAGGTCGCGCCCGGGCGCAGAGCACACTCGTTTTGTCGCGTCTCTTTCCGGAAACCTCGATCGTTAGTCTGGAATCAGACGCCGCTTCTCCGGACGTTGCCGTGGCCGCGGAACGGCTGCGCGGATCCGGGAACGTGGAGTGCCACTTCGGCGATTCACTTCTTCTCCTGCCGGAGCTGGTCCAGGCGGGCGACGTCGTTCTGATCGACGGCCCGAAAGACTTTCGCGCATTGAAACTCGCTTTTCGACTCCTGCGCAGTGGCAAACCCGCGGCTGTCTTTGTCCACGATCTGTGGCTCGGCTCCCCCGCGCGTCGCTTTGTCGATCGTTATCTACCTTCCGCAGTTCTGAGCGATGATCCGGAATGGGTCCAACGCTATGCCTCGCTCGATTCCAGTCGTCGAACGCCGCCGCCGACATCAAACGCGCTGCGCCGGGTCTACGGCGCAACCATGGGCTGTTTCGAAGCCGGTCGCGAAAACTACTCGCTCCGGCTTCTCCAGAGTAGCGCGGCGCAAGGCGCCGATCGAATCCGCGAAACCGCTCGCAAGCTTCTCCACCGTCCCGCGACGGTACGACCGAAAGATTTCGAGACGTTTCCAAACCAAACCGGCCAGTGTTAGACCATCGCAGCAACCATGCGCGACGTTCCTAGCATCCGGGATCACCGATCCCATATTTGCTTAGCGTCGCTTCTCCTCGAGAAGCGGACGCGCCATCAGTTCTCCGGGGAGCGCGGGCGCCCGGCCCGCTCTTTTAGGCGCCTCGCCAAAATGCTCTGCAGCGCATGATTAGGTTGGGCGAATTGCAAAAGAGTAGCTTCGGAACTCAGTATCCTGAATGTAGCCGATAGACTCATAGAGTGCTTGCGCCGCCTTGTTGGTATGGGCGGTTGAAAGAACAACTTCCAGCGCTCCTGTCTCTCGAGCATGATCGTGTGCGGCCTGGATAAGAACCCGGCCGACACCAAGGCGCCGGAAGGCTGGCGCAACAAACAGGTCATTCAAAATCCAAATGCGTCCTGCTGAGGTAGAAGAAAATGAGGGATAAAGCTGGGTAAATCCAGCTGGTGAACTACCTGACGATTGGCAGCAAAATATGATGACAGACTCACCGGTGCTTAGCCGATCAAAAAGAAACTTCTCTGCCAGCTTCAAATCAGACGATTGTCCATAGAAGACGCGGTAAGCGTCAAAGAGCGGAGCAAGCAACGGAACGTCCCCAATAGCCGCTCTAAAAGTCTTAAGTTCCGGTGACATGATGGCGGAAACCTAACGATGAAAGCTCAGCCACAGCCGTGTGAGCCGGGCTGATGAACCTCCGAGTGTGTCCAATGAATCCATGAGCGTCCGAACTGAAACGGCTCCGGCTGTTGGCTGTAGCGAAGTGTTAGGCAGACCCTTCCGAATCCTAGGTGTAGCCATAGTTCCGTATCTCTTCGCTTCTTCGCGCTTTGCAGGGATCTCGCCATTCCCTGCCGTCTGCGGCAAGCCAGCCACCCTTTACTTCGAGATGGCTTCCGATTGGGGCGAGAACGCCAACCTCTGCATTAGACCTTGCTGCCTGGTCACTCGGCCCACCTTCTGTCGCTGCCTGCGCTTTCGCCAACCAGGGGCCATAATCAATATGCACTTCGTAGGCATCGGGTCGGTCTCTCTCAGGAATCCAAGCCTTGGCGTCGGTACATCGAAGTGAGGCTTCAATCATCTCGATTGGGAACCCATGCTCGGGCGTTCCTGTCGCGAACTGAAGGCACATTGGCGTAACTGCCTCAATAAGTCGTTGATTCTGTTCTTCGCCGCGCGCGATGCTCATGCAGTACTGCGCACGGTAGCCGACGGGCGAGTTGAAGAACGCATCGTAATGGGATTCAGATACTCGAATTGTAAAGAATGCTCGCTTGCAACCCTGGCAAGGTAAGCGTCTGCGCTCCTCAGCCGTGAAAGAATCGACTGTTCCTGCGACAATCCAATCTACGATCTTGTCGAAGGAGGGCACACTGAGTAACCTTTCGCGGCGTTCTTGCGGCAGGGCGGCCGTGAAATCCCATAGTGCATTCATGACGGCGACAGGTCGGCCTAACGAGAAGTAGACCGAGTTATTCGGCAATTAAAGACGGGATATTTCAGCCTAATCCGCCACGCAGCGGAGCAAACGGGCGGGAAAGACGGATTCATGATCGCCATGCTGTTGGGCCTACGGGGGGGAGAGCAAGCGGAAAGACATGGGCCGATCAGGCGAGCGCTCCGCGCATCGCGGCGAGCGGCGCGGGGCGATCGAACCAAAGCTCAAAGGCGAGCGCTCCCTGGTGCAACAACATCGTTAGGCCATTGGCCCCGCGCGCGCCGGCTTCGGTCGCGGCCGCGAGCAGTGCCGTAGGGTTCTTCTTGTAGATGAGGTCATAGATCATCAGATGCGGCGCGATCAGCGCGCGCGGAAGCGGCGACGGATCGGATTGTTTCAGGCCGAGCGTGGTCGCGTTAATGACCAGATCGGTGCGGCCGAGCTGGGTGCGCAAGCGACCGATCGCCTCCCAGGGGATCGCCTCGCAGCCGCGCTTCGGGACCGAGCACGCGCGGTCCGCTAAAGAGCCGGCCAGTTCGCGCGCCAGCGCCTGCGCCTTGTCGAAGGTGCGATTCACGAGGACAAGACGCTCGCAATTTTCGAAGGCGCATTGGTAGGCAAGGGCGCGGCCCGCTCCCCCACCCGCTCCGAGCAGGAGGACGCGCAAATCGCGCAGATCGACGGAGAACTCCTCCCGAATGGCGTGCTCGAAGCCGGGACCATCGGTGTTGCAGCCCACCGACTTGCCATCGCGGAAGACGATCGTGTTGATCGCGCCGATCTTTCGCGCGCGCTCCTCGACTTCGTCGACCAAGGAGAGCGCCGCGATCTTGTGCGGCACAGTCAGGTTGAGGCCGACGAAGTCGAGCTCGCGAAGCAACTGCAGCGCGGTCTCCAGTTCGTTAGGCGCGATTTGGAAAGGCGCGTATACGCATGGCGATGCTCGCTTTCCTGCAACGCGGCGTTCTGCATCTGCGGCGAAAGCGAATGCGCCACCGGGTCGCCCAAAACGCCGAGGCGGATCGGCGGCGAGATGTCGCGCGTCTTTTTTTCCCAATCGCGGAGATCGGCGAGGGTGTAAATGGCGTTCATCTGCGATTTGACGCATCCAACTTCCCGCCGCGCCTCGGGATGACAAGCGGGCACGCCGTGGTTAACGTCGCGCCACCGCATGTCTGAACCAGCGAACTGACCAGCCCGCCCCTTCCGATTTCATCCGCGATATCGTCGCAGAAGATGTGCGCAGCGGAAAGCACGCGAAAATTCACACCCGCTTCCCGCCCGAGCCGAACGGCTATCTCCACATCGGACACACCAAGGCGATCTGCCTCAACTTCGGCATCGCGCGCGAATTCGGCGGCATTTGCAACGTGCGGATGGACGACACCAACCCGGAGAAGGAAGAGACCGAATTCGTCGACTCGATCATGGCCGACATCCATTGGCTGATCGACGGCTGGGCGGACAAGAATTTCGGACTGAAAGGCGACGGCACTCCGCTCTTTCGCTTCCGATTATTTCGATCAACTCTACGAATTCGCTCGAGCAGCTCGTGCGCAAAGGCAAGGCCTACGTCTGCGACATGACGCCGGGACAAACCGACGAATATCGCCGGCTCGGCAAGGATAGACCTTTTCGCAATCGCTCGGTCGAAGAAAACCTCGATCTGCTCGCGCGCATGAAAGCGGGCGAATTTCCCGACGGCGCGCGCACCTTGCGCGCCAAGATCGACATGCAGGCGCCTAACGTGTGGCTGCGCGATCCGGTCCTCTATCGCATCCGGCACGCCGCGCATCATCACACCGGCGACAAGTGGTGCATTTATCCGCTCTACGATTTCGCGCATGGCCTGAGCGATTACCTCGAAGGCATCACCCACTCGGTTTGCACGCTGGAGTTCGAAGTCCACCGCCCGCTCTACGACTGGATCCTGGAGTCGCTCGATCTGCCGCGGCCGCTGCCGCACCAATACGAATTCGCGCGCCTCAATCTCACCTACACCGTGATGAGCAAGCGCAAGCTCAAGCAGCTCGTCGACGAAGGACTCGTCAACGGCTGGGACGATCCGCGCCTGCCGACCATCTCCGGCATGCGCCGACGCGGCGTGACCGCGAGCGTGCTGCGCGATTTTGCCTACCGAATCGGAATCACGAAATATCCGTCGCTGACCGACGTGGACGCGCTCGAGTACGCGATGCGCGACGAGTTCAACAAGACGGCGCTGCGCCGGCTCGCGGTGCTGCATCCGATCAAAGTCGTGATCACCAATTATCCCGAAGGGAAAACCGAGGAACTCGACGCCGTGAACAATCCGGAAGATCCAGACGACCGGCACACGCAAGATGCCGTTCAGCCGCGAGCTCTTCATCGAGAGCGCCGATTTCATGGAGACGCCGCCGCCGAAATATTTCCGGCTCAAACCGGGCGGCGAAGTGCGTCTGAAATATGCCTACATCATCAAGTGCGACGAGGTGATCAAGGATTCGTCAGGCCAGGTCATCGAGCTGCGCTGCACGGCCGATCTCGAGAGCAAATCGGGCGGCGCGACTTCGAACCGCAAGATCAAGGGCACGATCCACTGGGTGAGCGCGCCGCATGCGATCGATGCGGAGGTGCGACTTTACGATCGGCTTTTCACCGTCCCGGAACCGGACGCCGACGGGGACTTCAAATCGTTCATCAATCCGCACTCGCTCGAAGTCGTGACCGCGAAGTGCGAACCGTCGTTAGGCGAGGCGAAGCCGGAGGTGCGATATCAATTCGAGCGGCTCGCCTATTTCGCGCTCGATCCCGATTCCCGGCCAGACAAACTCGTCTTCAATCGCACCATCACGCTCCGCGACACCTGGGCGAAGGAAGCAGAAGTAACGCAGGCACTTGACCTGACGGGGACGTCGGGCATCTTAGCACTGCCGTTGATCCGCGAGCTGCATGCCGCTCGACAGAGACAGGCTCAGAAGCCTGGCTACGTCATGAGCGCCTGATCAAGCGCGCGAGCACTTTTTCTCTGCCCAGAATTTCGAGCAGATGATAGAGACTCGGGCCGGCGTTGCTGCCGGTGACGGCGAGCCGCGTCGGATGAACAAGCGCGCCGGCTTTGACCCCGAGCTGCGCAGCAGTCGCTTTCAGCGCCGCTTCGATTGACGGTCGCGTCGAAAGCTCTCCACGGCGGCGAACGCATCGCGCAACGCTTGCAGGCGCGGCTTGTTTTCCGGCAATGAAATGTTTCGCCACACCCTCGGGCTCGTAGCGGATCTCGTCCGTGAAATAGAAGCCGCAATAGGCGGGCAGCTCGCTGAAGATCTTGAACTTGCCTTTGCAGGTATCGAGCGCGGCGCGCACGTAATCGGGCGGGAAACTTCGATCGTGTCGATGCCCGCCCGCGCGCAGTGCAATCGCGCGCGAGCGCGTGAAAACGTTCGTCCGGCAATTCGCGCACGTATTCGCCGTTCAGCCAGGTGCATTTGGCGAGATCGAACGACGCGTTCTTGCGATGGATTTTCTCCAGCTCAAACAGCCTGACGACTTCCTCGATCTCGATTTTTTCCCGGTTGTCCTTCGGCGACCAGCCGAGCAGGCAGAGATAATTGCGCACCGCTTCGGGCAGGAAACCTTCCTCAATGTAGGTGTTGAGGCTCGCCCCAGCGTCGCGCTTGCTCATCTTCGAGCCGTCCTGATTCAGAATGAGCGGGATGTGCGCGAAACGCGGCGGCTCCGCGCCGAGCGCGCGATAGAGCTCGATGTGCTTCGGCGTATTGGAAAGATGATCCTCGCCCCGAATGACGTGCGTGATTTTCATCTCGATGTCGTCGACCACGTTGACGAAATGAAAAATCCACGAGCCGTCCGGCCGCCGAATCGTCATGTCCGGATGCGTTCTCGGGATTCGTCAGGTCAAAATCGATCTTCCCGCAGACGACGTCATCGACCACGACATGTTCGCGCGGCGAGCGGAAACGAATCGCGCCGTGCTCTTCAAAAAGATGGCCGCCGGCTTCCAGTTTCGCAGATGCCGCTCGTAGATTTCGTTGCGCTCACTTTGAAAATACGGCCCGAAATCTCCGCCGGCCTGCGGACCTTCGTCCCATTCGAGCCCGAGCCAGCGGAGTCCGTCGTAGATTGCCTGCGCGGCTTCGGCGGTGTTGCGGGCCTGATCGGTATCCTCGATCCGCAGGACAAGTGTGCCGCCGGTGTGATGCGCGAAGAGCCAGTTGAAGAGCGCGGTGCGCGCGCCACCGATGTGGAGGATAGCCGGTGGGCGATGGCGCAAAACGAACGCGGACAGCGGAACTCATTCTTCGGAATTTGAATCAGGCCGTAACGAAATCAAAGATGAGGCCGGGCTTCAGCGAACGCAGGAAGAAGACACCAATTCATTGACTGATTTCTAACATAATCCGCCGCCTCATTCGAACGGCTTGAGGCGGTCTTTCAAGGGTGTGCCGATATCTTTGACCGCCTGGTTTGCGGCGTCGTTGCCGGCGTTCGTGACGACAAGGAAGATCATGTCGTGCTTCGGCATGATGCGGATGTCGGCGACCCAGAATCCGTTGCTCCCGGTATGCGTCAGAAGCAGAGGCACACCATCGGGGCCGAGCTTCACGCCCCAGCCGAGCGCGTAGTTCCCCGTCACCGGCGTGTGCAGTTTGCGATAGGTTTCCGGTTTCAGAAGTTTGCCGTGGCCGTGCTCGCCGTCGAGCTGATCCTGGGCGAAGAGCAGCCAATCCTTCAGCGCGATATTGATCGTGCCGGCGGGACCGAGCGCCGGTGGATTGTCGGCGTCGGCGCTCGCGGGATCGAGCGCGACGAGTTTGCCCGCCTCTTCTTTATGACCCCAGGGTTGATCGAGTTTGCCCGGCGTGCCCGGGCGGGCCGAAGCCCGCGCTCTTGATGCCGAGCGGCGCGAAGATTTGTTCGCGGATGAGGTCTTCCCACGTCTTGCCGGTGCGCGCCTCGGCGATGGCGCCGGCGATGATGAAGCCGAGATTGGAATATGCGAAGTCGCCGGCTTTGGAGGCTGGCGGCATCGTCAAATACTTGCGCGCGATCGCCTCGCGCTGCGCCTTCACTCCGTTCGCTGACTTGATCGCGGCCATGAACGGAGGCAGCTCCTTGTCGTCGGTCAGCGGCGGCAGGCCGGCGGTGTGACTCAAGAGCTGTGTCACGGTCACATTGCGATAGGCGGGGTTCATGGCTTCCGCGAAAGCGGGGAAAGAGGCCGCGAGAGTGTCGTCGAAGCGCATGACGCCTTGTTCGACCAGGCGCGCGATGAGCGTGGCGGTGAAGGCCTTGGTGTCGGAGCCGATGTGCCAGCGATCGTTGGTCGTGACCGTCTCGGGGTGGCCGAGCGCGCGCACGCCCAGCGCCGCCTCGGCCGCAAGCTTGCCGTCGATCTGAACCACGGCGGCGACGGCGGGCAGGTGATCCTTCTCGCGCGCCGCGGCAAGCGTTTGTTCGAGGAAGGGTTGAAGCTCGTCCTCGGCCCACGCGAAGGACGGCGCGACGAGGGAGATCGCCGACCAGAACCGTACGAAGAACAAGACCGACTTTCATCATCTACCTTCGTCACTCGTGCGCGGCGGTTTGCCAAGGGCCAAGTTCCCCGATTTCGTTGCATCGCGCTTCACTCCAGGAAAATTTTCCCGGCCCGACGACGGGCATGGCGATCGCGGGGCAGATTGATCTTAGCGGGCGCGCCACCCGCGAGCAGTCGCCTGACGTTTTCAATGTCGTCGAAAGCGAGATCGGCGATGCCCTGTTGTCCGAGCCAGCGGCGAATCGTCCGGCGTTGCAAGACGACGGGCAGGGCCGCGACCTTCTTCACTGCCAGCTCCGGTTGAGTCGTTAGGTCGACCGGCAGCTGCGACTCCAGGTATTCTTCCTCTTCGGCCAGCACGGTGGCGGCGCGCCAAATCGTCGCGCGAATATTGCGTCCGGAATGCTTTTCCAGCCACGGAATAATCTGGTGTCGCATTCGATTGCGGCGGGCGTTCAAGTCCACGTTGGTCGCGTCTTCGCGAAACTTCAGGCCGATGTTGCCCGACGTAGGCGTCGATCTCGGAACGCCAGACGCCAAGGAATGGTCGCACGATCTGCAACGACGCCGAAGCTTGAGCCCGGGCGCATCGCGCCGAGGCCGCGGCCGCCCGCGCCGCGCAACAGGTTAAGCAGGAAAGTCTCGACCTGGTCATCGGCTTGATGCGCAAGGAAAATCGTCGGACAACGACGACGCCGGGCGACCCGTTGAAAAAATGCGAGTCGCTCGTGACGCGCCGCCGTTTCGATCGATTGCTTCCGGCGCGCGGCCAGCGCGGCGACATCCGCGAAGCCAAGCTCGAATTTCAGTCCGTACTTTTCCGCGAGACGCTCGACGAAGCGTGCGTCCGCTTTCCCGGCCCGTCCCCGCAATCCGTGCTCGAAATGGCAGACGATCAACTGGCGATAACCCTGGGCGAGCAGACAGTGGAGCAAGCGCAACGGAGTCGCGCCCGCCCGAGACGCCGACCAGGTAACGGCGATCGTTAGGCAAAGCGGCCAGGCACTCGCTCCCCCACCCGCCGGCTTTTCCTTTCATGACGTCGCGGCACGCAATCCGCGCTCGCCCAGCCAGGGGAGAGTGCGCCTAACGACTCGCTTGAGGCCGAACGGCTCGATCGCTTTTGCGCGAATGTGCTCGATCGCTTCCTCGACCGAATCGGTGACGTAGACAAGGTTCAGCGTCCGCCGGGTTGATCATCCCGAGCCGCGCCATTTTGTTCAGCAAATCGGTCAGTTCCCGCCAATAATCTGTTCCCATGACCACGATCGGGAAGTTTTGGATCTTGCCCGTCTGAATGAGGGTGAGCGCCTCAAATAATTCATCGAGTGTGCCCGCTCCACCGGGCATGACGACGAAAGCGTAGGAGTATTTGAGGAGGAGTGTCTTGCGGACAAAGAAATAATAAAGCGTGACGGAACGATCGAGGTATTCGTTAGGGGCCTGTTCGAACGGCAGTTTGATGTTGCAACCGACCGAGCGACCACCCGCCTCCTTCGCGCCGCGATTCGCCGCTTCCATGATTCCGGGTCCGCCGCCGGTCATGACGGTGAAGCCAAGCCGCGCAATACCAGCGCCCATCTTTCGCGCCAGCTCGTAATCGGGGCTGCCAGCCTTGGTCCGCGCCGAGCCAAAGACGGTCACGCACGGTCCGACGAAATGCAGGACGCGAAAGCCGCGCAGAAAATCCGCCATCACGCGGAAGAGAGTGAAGAATTCGTCGAGCCGCGAATGCGGACCTTCGAGCATGACCTCGTCGGCGCACTCGGGCGGCGCGGTCGACGCGGAACCTGTCGGCTCCGGTGGTCCGGCGATCGATGAGGGTTTCATGACGCTATTGGCTTAGCAACGGGGAGCGCAGAGCACAATCGTCCGCTTCGTTTCGCGCGATTTTTTTGCCTGACCGGAAACAGTCAGCGCCTTGCTCGCTGCACCGGAGTAAAGCTGAAGACGATGATCTCGGCGTGGCGTGGTTCCCAATGGCTCACGTCGACCCGGAAACGGCCGACTCGTTCGTCGCGCGCATGACTGTTTTTGATTGAGGAGACGGAAGAGGTTCTCTGTTTCGCTCCGCGTGAAAAACGGACTGTCGAGAAATTCATTCACCCAATTCATCTCGCGATCGTCGGTCAGATAAAAGGTGAGCTGAAGATCCTCGTCGGAGTTTTCGACAATGATCACGCAATAGTTGTAGGTGTTCGCGTTCTGCCATTCGCCCTCATAAAAGATAACGCAGCGCTTTTGCACTTCGGTCGGTCGGATGTGCAGCGTGTCGGAGAAAAACGAACGGACGTTGGCGAAGGTGAGAGGCCGTGGCGCCTGCGATGTAGTCGAACCCGAAGTCATCGCCGCAGCGCCGAGCGCAAGCATCGTTAGGCCGAGCCGCGAGGGAGGTTTCACCGGCGACCGCCTTTTCCCGAAGGAACGGCCGGCCGCTGATGGCTTGGCACGACGAGCACCGGGCAGGACGCATGACGCACGATGTATTCCGCGGTGCTTCCGAGCAAAATGCGCTTCAGTCCGGTCCGGCCGTGCGTCGAAGTCACGATCACGTCCGCGTCCAAATCACGCGCACAACGGCAAACCTGCTCTCCCGCGTGCCCGCTTTCCAGGGTGTGTTCCACCTCCAGGCCCTCCCAGTCGGTGGCGCTGATCAATTCGAGCATTCGTTCGCGTGCCGATTTTTCCGCCGCTTCCAGCAGCGGCGGAAAATCGTAAAGAACGTATTCGGGACTGGTGCTGTAATAGGAAAGGTCAACCGAATGAAGCAGCACGAGCCGGGATCCGAATTGCGTCGCGAGCGCCTTGGCATAGGCCAGGCCGTGTGCGGCACAAGCTGAGAAATCGATCGGCACCAGGATTTTCTTGAAGGCCGGCGGCAGACGGCGGGCAGACCGCGCCTGCGGGTGCACGACGAGAACAGGGCACGGGGCGTGGCGCACCACCCGTTCCGCCGTGCTGCCCAAGGCGAGATGCTTCAATCCCGTCCGGCCGCGAGTCGCGGTGATGATCAGATCAATTTCGAGTCGGCTGGCCAGCCGGCAGATCTGTTCATAGGGCCGCCCGACAATCGCGTGGAGGCTCACTCGTCGCAACACCCGGACGTGATCCCGGGCCACCTCTTGCAGACGCGACCGGACTCGCTCGCCGATCTGCGATTCCGAAACGATGAGCGACGAGACCATCGGCGCCGGGACCGGATAATCGGGCGAATAAACATGCACGAGATGCAGTTCGGCCTGAAACCGATCGAGCCATGGAACTGCGGCAACGAGCGCCGCATTTGCGGAAGCGGAAAAATCAGTCGGCACGAGCAAACGCCGAACGCGCAGTGACGCCGTTCCTTGACGTTGAGATCGAGCGCGCCGGCGCGGGGCGCGCTGATCGTCGACGGAGAGTTGATGGCTTAGGCATGGGCCGCGTTTTCCAACTCTGTTTCAAGGCCGAACGGGTGTCCCCAAGAATCGCATGAAATTTCCTGATCATTTTCGGACCGGACGAAGCGATCGATCACCGCTCTCAGTCGCTCGATTGACAACGGCTTCCCCAGGCAGCCGACCGCGCCATGTCGCGCCGCCACCGGCTCCATGTGGCTTTCCTCCAATGCGGTCAGGACAATGATCGGCGGGCGACGCCGAAGCGCGCCCAAAGCCGCGAGGAGCGCCATGCCATGGCTGCCCGGATCGACATCGACAACAAGGCTATCGATGCGGTCGAATTCGCGATTAAGAAAGCCGAAAGCCTCCCGGCAGTCCCGGCTTAACCGAACGCCATGACCGGTCCGCGCCCCAGCTTCCAGAACGATCCCAGCACAATCCGCATCTGCATCCACCAGCAGTATGACTTTCTCTTTCATCTTTCCGCCTTTCGTTAGGGGAAAAGTACGCCGCGCCGGCGCAGCAGCCGGGCGTTTATTGCGAAAAGCGGGGCGTTTCTTGGCTGAAGACCTATTTCCGGGGGCGGGTCTTTTGGGGGCGCGTTTTCGGATGGAGCTGCGCCCGGAATTGGCTCGGCGACTGCCCGTAGATGCGCCGGAAAGTGCGATTGAATTGGGTGAGCGATTGAAAGCCAACGTCGTAGGCGATCTCGCTGATGCGCCGGTTCGGGTTAAGCAACTGCCCGCGGGCTGTCTCCGCCCGGACTCGCGCCAGGAAATCGGTAAACGTCAGGCCGGTGCTCTTGTGAAAGACCTTGCAAAAATGGAAGACACTGGCGCCGGCGGCCGCGGCCACATCGGGGAGCGAGATTTTTTCCGCCTGGTGCTCCTCGATGTAGCGGCGCGCCTTGCTCACGATCGCCGGCTCCCGGTTCTGCTCCTCGACCAGCAGTTGGTTGCTCAAGGCGGAAAGCTGTTCGCGCAAAGAAAGTCAGCAGCCTAACAATGGCGCTGTAGCGTTCGCCGGGAATGAACGGGTTCTTCTCCCAGGCTCGCCGGATCGCGGGAGTAAAACTGGCGCCGGCATGCTCAACCGCCCGGCCCGCCTTGTTCGTGTCAGCCTGGCTCGGGGAACGCCGCAAGACCTGTCCGACCCGCAGATAGCCGATCGCTTTCTGGCCCAGCTTGAGCGGCACTGCCGTCTCGGTAAGGCCAAAAGGGCAGGTCACCGTGGTCGGCAAATCGCCCGTGTGGCGAATCATCTCGTCATGGGCTTCGAGGCAAACTGCGAGCGTCTTTGGATTCTCGGCGAGGAGCGCGCAGAAAGGATTCTCGTTTCGCTTCCCGTGATGGGCGAGTTGCCAATACTCCAGCGGGCGCAAGGCGAGCGGCAACCCGGTTGCCTGCGCGAAAACGCGCTCGTAATCGCGGAACAATTTCGAGCGCCGCAGCACGTCGACCAACTCCCGGTTCGCCCGGGCATGAACTTCATTCTCGGCCGTTCCGGTCATGTCAAAAACATTCAACTCAATTTCGGCGTTGCCGCGAAGACTGGCAAGCTTTTCCGCATTCGTTCCTGATCTCGTTAGGCAAAGCTACTTCGCGAGACTCTGGGCGAGCCGGAAAAGCTCCAGGTCAAGCGGTTTCTGCTTTCCGTGGATTTCGCCTAACGGCGTCGCCGTGATCTCGGAGCGTTGCATCCCGATGAGCACACCGTGGCTGCCCGCAAGGAGGTGATCGGCCGCGGCCGCGCCGAGCCGGCTGGCCAGGATGCGGTCGAAAGCGGTCGGCGCGCCGCCGCGCTGGACATGCCCCAACTTGGTCACGCGCAACTCGAACTGGAGCCGAGCGCGGTGCTCGGAAAAATAAGCGCCGAGTCTTTCGGCGTTGTAGGCCGCGCCCTCCGCCACCACCACCAGAGCGTGTGATTTCCCGCGCGCATAAGCGCTGCGCAATTCGGTCGCGACGGCTTCCGGGTCGGTTGGCATTTCGGGAATCACGATCACATCCGCGCCACCGGCGAAGCCCGCCATTAGGCCGAGATAGCCGCAGTTGCGCCCCATCGTTTCGACGAGGAAACCACGTTGATGCGAAAGCGCCGTCACTTTCAAACGATCGATCGCCTCGAGCGCGATGTTGAGCGCCGTGTCCACGCCGATCGTGACGTCCGTCCCGCAAAGATCGTTGTCGATGGTCGAAGCCACGCCGACCACCGGCCAGCCGCGCTGCGCGAGGTCGTGACGCTCCGCCCTGGGAGCCGTTGCCGCCGATCACCACCAGGCCCTCGATCCCGCGCTTGCCTAACGACTCGAGCGCGCAGGCCACGCCGGCTTCCGTCTGGAATTCCGCACACCGCGCGCTGCCCAGCATCGTCCCGCCGAGATGCAAAATCCTGCCCACATCCCGCGGTCCGAGCGGCATGAAATCCTGCTTGATCAACCCGGCATAGCCGCGTCGGACCCCGAACACTTCCGCGCCATGAAAGAGGGCGCGCCGGGTCACGGCGCGGATGGCGGCGTTCATGCCGGGCGCGTCGCCGCCGCTCGTGAGGAGGGCGATGCGTTTCATTCCGGCGCCAATAAATGACCGGCAATTCGCAAACTCTGCGCAGCAGTCACGCAATCGGTCGCAATAGTTTCAAGAGTCATGGAACCAACTACATTACGCAGCCCAACCCCGCCGGCCATTCGATTGAAAATGATCCTCGTTCCGGTCGACTTCTCCGATCCGTCCAACCAGGCGCTCCGCTACGCGGCCCGCTTCGCGCAGCACTTTGGCGGCGAGATCACCCTTTTGCATGTCGTGCAACAAACCGCCGTCGCTCCCTTTCCCGAGGTCCCGCCCTATCTCGATTATATGGAGGAGGATTTCGAGAATGCGGAAAAGGCGCTGCAAGCCCTCGCCGCGCAGCAGACGCTCAAGTCGTCCGCCATTCACACCGTTGTGCGCACCGGCCTGGCCGCGCACGAGATTGTGGAAGCAGCCCGGGACCTCGATTCCGACCTGATCGTCATTGCGACCCACGGCTACACCGGTTGGAAACATCTCTGCATCGGCAGCACCGCCGAGCGCGTCGTGCGGACGGCGCCCTGCCCGGTTTTCGTGGTGCGCGAGAAACAACACGAGTTATTTTCATGACGACGATGGACACTGCGCCGGAACGCGAGCCACTCGAGATGCGGGTGGAATTGCACCCCTTCCTCGTCGGGCTGCGGTCCCATCACATCCGGTTGCTGGCCGATTGCGCGATGGCGAGGCAGCTTTGAGGCCGGCGAATACCTTTTCCGGCAGGGTGATTTCGCAAACCGGTTTTACCTGATCGAACAGGGCATGGTTGTCCTGGAAGCACTCGACAACGCGGGAACCTGCGTCGTGATCGAGGAGGTCGGAGCGGGCAAACTGGTGGGTTGGTCGTGGCTTTTCCCTCCCTATATCTGGCATTTCGACGCGCGTGCGGCCGAGCCGACCAGCGCGCTCTTCTTCTACGGCACGATCCTGCGCGAATACTGCGCCAAGGATCCGTCGTTAGGCTTCGAGCTTTTTAAGAGGATGAGCCAGGTGATGGTCGAGCGCTTACAGTCCGCTCGCGCCCGTCTCCTCAGCAGCCATTCCAACCAGGTAAGAGCAAAGAACCGGGTAAAGCGGCGGCCGTGAGGAGGGAGCGGCACCTGTCGTGGAAGACCGCGTGCCGCTTATCGCGCGAGTTTCGATGAACGAAAACGACCAACAGGCTTCAGGAGCGCTCTAGCCTAACGAGAATCCGATCTCGCCAACGGCGATCGAGTTCTGGCGAAATGAGCTACAGATGAAGAGCGTCACTTCACCCATTGAGGAACCTGCGGCCGCGCAGCGGTCGATTGGCGAAAGCGCGCCCAAGACGCTCTCGCAACGCCCAAAGAAACTGGGGAACATCTTGCTGTTGGCTCCAGATTTCCAGGTGATGTTCGTCCTCGTGGGCCTTTGCGGCCTCGGGACTCTGGCTGGATTTCTTCTCCAACGATCGGTGCCATCGCTCGCCGTGACGCTTTTCGTCGGGGCTTACTTGAGCGGCGGTTGGTTCGCCTCGATTCAACTCGGCCGGCGAACTGCGCCGCGGCAAGTCTTCGATATCAACCTGCTCATGATCGTGGTCGCGATCGGCGCCGCCTGCGTCGGCGCATGGGCGGAAGGGGGGACTTTGCTTTTCCTCTTTTCGCTCAGCAACGCGCTCGAGCGGTTCGCGAATTATCGCACCGAACAGACGATCAGCTCGCTGCTCAAGTCGGCGCCCGAAGACCGCCTGGCGGCGCGCGGACGGGGAGTGGGTTGAAGTTCCCGCCGACTCGTTAGGCGTCGGTGATGAGTTGCTGGTGAAGCCGGGCGACCTCTTTCCGGTCGATGGCGAATTGATCGAAGGCGCGACCTCGGCGGACGAATCGGCGCTCACCGGTGAAGCGCTCCCGGTTTCGAAACACCGCCGGCGATACGGTGAGCGGCGGCACGGTGAATCTGGAGGGCCAGGCGGTGATCCGGGTGCGACGGCTGCCGAGCGAGAGCGCGGTGCAACGCATCATCGATCTGATCGAGAGCGCGCGCGAACAGAAGGCGCCCGCGCAACGTTTCACCGACACGTTTACCCGCTACTACACGGTCGTCGTCCTCGCCGGCAGTGTCGCTTTTCTCGGCTGGCTCTTGCTCTGGCTTCACGAGCCGTTCGCCCAAGCGATTTACCGAATGATGACGCTGCTGGTCGTGGCGTCACCCTGCGCGCTCGTTCTCTCGATCCCGTCGGCCATTCTGGTCGCGATCGCTTCCGGAGCGCGGCAGGGAATTCTCTTTCGCGGCGGGGTAGCAGTCGAAAGCCTCGCGGGAGTCAATCATTTCGCTTTCGACAAGACCGGGACGCTCACGACTGGCCAACTGCAGGTCGCACGAGTCGAAGCGCGCGGGCAGATCTCTACCGCGGAGGTGCTCGAAGTCGCGGCGGCGGTCGCGCAATACTCGACCCATCCCCTATCCCGCGCTGTCGTAGAGGAAGCGAAACGCCTCGATCTCAAGCGGAGCGAAGCGGGCAGTGTGACCAACATTCCCGGTTTCGGCGTGGAGGCGACGATCGGCGCCCAGCAGGTCGTTGTTGGCAGCCGCAGATTGATGGAAGAGCGCGGCTTCGACGTCTCCGCGCTCGAATCCGAAGGCGCCGAGGCTCAGGTCTGGGTGGCGCGCGACACGCTGCTCGGCGTGATCTACCTGCGCGATCGGCTGCGCGCGGCCACACCGGCGGTCATCGCCGCGCTGAAGAAGGATGGCAACTCGGTCGCGCTCATCTCCGGTGACCGGGCGGAAGCGGCCGCGGCCGTGGCACGCGAAGCCGGCATCGACGAAGTGCACCCGGCGCTCACCCCTAACGAAAAACTGGAGTGGATCCATCGCTGGCGTCAGTCCGGCAAAACCGTCGCGATGGTCGGCGACGGGATCAACGACGCTCCCAGCCTGATCGCGGCCGACGTCGGTCTCGGGATGGGCGCGCGCGGTTCCGACGCCGCCCTCGCCCAGGCCGATGTCATACTGATGCACGACCGGATTGAGAACGTGCCCACCGCTCTGCACCTGAGCCGACGCGCCCGTCGCATCATTCGTCAAAACCTGATTGTTTCGTTAGGCACGGTCGCCGTCCTCGTCGCCTGCGCACTCGCCCAAAAAATCAAGCTCTCCATCGGTGTCGTCGGTCACGAAGGCAGCACGGTGGTCGTCGTCTTGAACGGACTGCGGCTGCTGCGGATCAAACCCGGCCACAGTATTTGAAGTGAAAGCGTTTCGACCGCGGTAGATCAAGGTCCAGGATTCGCTGACGCTCCCAAGCCCCAGGAAAACGATACGGAGTGGCATGCAACCCGCTTTATTGCGGGCATTCTGTGAAAAGCCAACTCTCCCGACAAAGATCAATTTGCCGAGTGTGCCGCTGGGTGCTGGCCATGATCGCCGCAGCGAATCTCTCGCCCACGTTCGGACAAACGACCCAGACGGTCACCATCACCAGCACTGTCCCGCAAGTGCTCACGCTCGCGATCGACACCAATGCGGTCTCGATTCCGTTTCTGACCAGCGATTACAACGCCTCGACTGGCGCCGCGACCAAGACGATCTCCAGCGCGAACACGCTTTCGGTCTCGAGCAACAAGAACTGGACCGTGAGTCTAAAAGCGAACACGGCGGCGTTCTCGTTTGTTCCATCGGCGGGCGATCCGGATCCATCGAAGCCCGCGGGCAATCTTTCCTACAAGGTCTCCGGCGGGCCCAGCTTTATCACGATCACCACGACGTAACGTCTCCGTGAAGACCGGGAACAAAGGGGGCACAGCCACGTCTGGAAACACCTTTGCGATGGATTACCAGCTGACGAGCAACCTCTCACAAGACCCGCCCGGCACCTATACCCTGGCGATCGTCTATACCCTGACTGCGCCATAAAATTTTCGCCTGACTTTGAGCCGACCTGGGACGCGGCGAGAAGGGGGTGAATAAGCAAACAAACAAACACTAGGAAACAAATGAAACTGAAAATCGCGCTGCTTTGTGCAGCTCTCACCATCGGCGCAGGCTACGCCTTCGCCGCCACGACCCAAACGGTCACATTCACGGTCACTGTCCCAAGCGTGCTCGAACTCACGACGACGAGTAATGCCGTCACCGTTAACCTGACGGCCGCCGACTACGCTGGCTCGGATGCCATCCTCACCGAGGATCTGGCCGCCCACCAGCTCGCGGTTCGCTCCAACCGCACCTGGACCGTCAGCGCCAAGAGCAGTACGGCCAACTTCGCCTTCACACCCTCCAACGCGGGTGACACGCGAACCAAGCCCTCCACCGATCTCTCGGTGCGGAAGGCTTCCGGCACGTATCAGAGCCTGACCACGACCAACTTCACGCTCGCCACCGGCACCGCGGGCGGAACCGGTCACGCTGGCAACACCTTCGCGGTGGACTACCAGATCGCGACCGACATCACCCTTGATCCCCCGGGATCTTACGCGCTCGATGTGGTCTACACGCTGACCAATCCCTAACTGAGACAGGATGCTCACGCACAGCCACTTCTCCAATGCTTGAGTAACTCCTGAGTCAGATCAGATCCGTATGAAAAGCTTCTCCCGCTTTTGTCTTTCCAGGCTCGCCACGCTGGCCGTTCTATCCGGCGCGTGGCTTTCGGTCGTGAACGCCGGCATTATCGTTAATCTCGGCACAGTCGATCTCGAGCTCGGCCCGGACGGCCGCACGACCCGCCAATTGGAAATTGTAAATACGGAGGAAAAGCCCGCCGAGATCAGCGTCTTTGTCGCCAATTGGAGGCAGGACGAAGACGGCGCCGTCGACGCGGTCGATCCGAGCACCGAAAAAGCCCCGGATTCCGCGACCGCCTGGATTGGGGTGAATCCCCAGCGCTTTGTCCTGAAAAAAGGCGAGAAGAAAATCGTCACCGTTTCGCTGGCCACGCCAAAGGGCGCCACCGAAATGCCACTGAAGGAATACCATTCGATGGTCTTTACCGAGACATCGGATACCCAATCGCAAACCGCCGCACCAGGACGCGAACTGCGCGTCCATGTGATCAGCCGTATTGGCACAAAGATTTTTGTCCGCAATCCGCAAGGGCCAGCAAAACTCGATTGCGAGGTGACGAAGCTGGCTGAGGCGACCCGTGAGACCAAACGAGGCCTGGAGATTAGCACAAGCAACCACGGCAACGTCCACATCCAAAGCGACGCGTCGAAGATCGCTTTCCGCGATCATACCGGCAAGACGGTCGAGAGTCAGCCAGTTCCGCCTTTCTCAATTCTGCCGGATCACCAACGCAAGGTCTTCGTCGAACTGCCGGAGCCGGGAAAATCCAAACTCGAAAAAGGGAAGAAATACAACGCACTCGCCGTGATCGACTACGGCGGAAGCGATCTGGTGGCAGGGGAAATCGAATTCACCTACTGAGCGGAGCCGATGCATGTGGCCACCGTCTCTACCGCTTCTCCGGCGGGCCGCACTGGCCATCAGTCTGTTCTCGCTCACGAATCCCGACGGGGTCCGTGCTGATATGAACCCAAGCGACATCGAGTGGTCGCTCAGCGCCCCTCCATCAGAAGCCGATCCGAAGAGCTTTCCCGCCATCGCGATTCACCTCCGAAACCAAACCACCTCGGCGCAAACGCTTCGCCTGCATTTTGATCTCGGTCCGCTGCGTTCCCTGGACGGCCCGGACTTGGAAGTCGCGCTCCAAGCGAGCGAGGAGAAGACAGTCCTTTACACGCTGCACGTGCCACCGGAGGCGCCCGGCGGAAGCGACATCCCGCTGCGCGCGCGCGCGAACGATGGAACAGAGCACGGCACGAACATTCGCATCAAAGCAATGCCTAATTGCAAGGCCACCGCCGAGTCAGTGGATACGCGTTTCGTCCGCCCCGGCGAAAAAGCAGCTTACAAGGTAAAGATCGTTAACACCGGGAACATTCCGCTACACTGCGCAGTGCGCCCGACGACTTCGCCGCAGGCTGCGAGTACGAGCGTAGCAACGGAGGATCTGGTCGTCCCAGTCGGAGGCAGCGCCGAGGCCGCGGTCGAAGTCGCAACTGGTGGCGAGATGACGGATTTTACTCCGTTTGTCACTTCCGTGGAAATCAATACTGCGGAGTTGAGCGGAGACGCTGCCCGACAGTTTCTCTACTTTCACACCGACGCGTTCCCGCAGCCCGCGCCGCCGGACCACACGCATCTTTTTGAGACGCTCAAGGGCAGCGTCGTCGTCGGCGTCGGCGCCGGAAGCGGCAACCAGCAGGACCGCAGTGGAACGGATGGACTGGCTGGCGAAGCGCTGACTCTTGAGGGCTTGATCGCAGAGAACACACAGCTCCAGTTGGTTCAAGCTTTCACTTACCCTAACGGAAATAACGGCTACCAGTCGAGCGCGCTCAGCTCGTTGCAGAGCGGCCAAGGCCCCAATTTCTTCCACCTCGGCCTCTACAATCCCTCTTTCGACCTCGAAGCCGGCGAGATCACGATCGGGGCCGACCGGTTGCTCGCACCGCATGAAACCGCCGCTGGATTCCGCGTCGCGGTGCGTCCAACCGGGAGCGCCAAACTCCAGATTGAAGCGTTCGGCGGAGAGAACACGCTGACTCTTAACCACAATGACGTCTTTGGCGCGACGGTCAGCGGCCTGGTCCTAAATAGTCCGCTGGAGTTTTGGCGCGTTGGGATTTTGGGCAAACGAGGAGACATCGGACCGCAAGGCAGCGATTGGAATGCGGTCGGCGTGGATACGGGCTGGAAAATTCCCCTAACGATTCCGCTGCGGGCGGAAGTTGCCCTGGCGGGCGGCCAAAACAGCGAGGGCCAGAACGGGATCGCCTGGCTCGCCGGGTTGCATTATAACCGCGTCCTTCCGGGAGAACCCGACACTTCGCCGCTCAAGTTGGGGGTCGAGATTGCGTCCGGCGGCAATGGCTTTCCCGGCGAGCAAAACGGGCTCGACGACCAGGTCGCGTATCTGAGTTATCGCTTCAGCTCAAGCCCGACTTACGTGGAGGCCTACGCGAACTACAACAACTACAACTACCAAGTCGTGCCAGATATCCAAAAGACGGTCGAGGAAGAGCAAGGCATTGTGCCCGATTTTCTGCTCACCAGCCAGTCGCGCCTGCTCAATGCCGGCGTTCGATGGAACACCTTGGTTGCAGCCGCCGGCACGTGGCATCTCCCTTCCGGCAACGCCCAATTTGAAGAGACGAGCTTTTTCAACAAGAGCAATTTCTTCGACAAGACGGACGAGCGGGCGGTGGCGATCAACCTCCAGCCATTCGTTCAACCGAGCGCGAGCGGGACTGCATGGTTCTTGAATCTTTTCGCCCGCGGCGGCACGGAAACCGATGAGGCGAACGCAACGCCAGAACGGAATTCGCAGTTCCTCACCTTAGGGACCGATTTCAACTTCAGCCGGCCAGCTCCCGGGTTTCTCAACCAAATCGGGGGGCCCGGGCACCTGAGCGCCGAGTTTTCCGGCCGCTACACCGTCAACCTCGACGGCGACACCCAGGCCTTGAATCGCACCGGCGTTTCCGTGACTGCGGCGGCCAGCTGGCAAACGGACACGTGGTCGGCACGGGCCGGAACGACGCTTTACAGCTACGCAGGCGAAGGCCTCTCCGATCGCGTCTGGGCAAGCATCAACCGAAAAGTTGCGAAGGGATGGTGGGCGGGAATCGAAGCCGCTTACACGCATCGCGGCAGCGGCACCAGTACTGGCGGCCTGCCGGATGAAAGTGCCGTCCTCTTCACCTTCCGGCACGACTTCGAAATTCCCGTCCCATGGCTGCCGCGCCGCGGTCAAGTTGCCGGTCGGGTCTTTAACGACGTCAACAACAACGGACGCCAGGATTCAAACGAGCCCGGACTGGAGGGAGTAAAGGTTGCAGTCGGCAAGAGTCAGGCTCTCAGCGGACCGGACGGCGAGTTCAGCTTTCCTCCCATGACGGACGGAGCTTACCCGGTTGAGGTCACTCCTCCGACCGAGGTCCACTTCAACCAAAGCAGCGATCATCCAACGGAGAAGACGCTTCTCACCAAAGGCGCGATTACCCAACTGGCCATTGGTCTGACCAAACCGACGACTTGCGAGGGCAAGGTCCGATTCGTCCGCGAAAATTCGGGAGCGGACGTCGCCGCGAGCGACAAGCCCGAAGATCTCTCTGGGCTTGAAATCGTCTGCACCGACTCCGCCGGCCGCGTCCAGCGCAGCGCCACCCGCGCCGACGGCTTCTTTGCGATTTACCTCGATCCAGGCACCTACGAGATCAAAATCAACTCCGAGCACGTTGAAACCGCAGCAGAGTGTTTCGCCGGAGAAGCTGACCGTGAAAGTGGAGCGCACCCGGATCGAAAATCTCACCTTTACCGTAACCGAACGATCCAAACGCATCCGCAAAACCTTCACGGCAAAAAATCCATGAAGCGCTTATCGCAGCGGACTATCATCGCAATCACGTTTTTCAGCCTGCTCCTGACCCCGAGCCTGCTCGCGCTGACCACCCTGACCACGAGTACGAACTCTGTCTCCATCCCCTTTGTGACGACGGATTACAACTCGTCCACCGGCGCCGCTCAAGTCATCAAGACATCGGCGCAAACCCTAACGATCCGTTCAACGACATCCACGTGGACGCTTAGCGTGCGGGCGCTCACGTCCACCTTCTCGTTCGTCCCGAGCCTCGGCGACCCCAATCCAAACAAGCCTGCAGGCGATCTCGCGGTCCGCGCACCTGCGACCTCCAGCACCTGGCTCGTCCTTACCACCGCCAATCAAGTGCTCTCGACCGGACCACAATCGGGCGGCAACCAAACCCGGGTGCTGGACTACCGGCTCAACTCGAATCTCAGCACTGATCCGCCAGGCACATATACGATCTCCATCATCTACACCCTAACGAATCCGTGACGCCGTCCGGTGTTGCTCGCGAGCAAGCGCGAATGATCGATTCTGTGCGGGGGCCGGGTCGCAAGTCTTGCGTGTAATTTCGACCAGACACCAGTCATCTTCATCCTGGGCGCGAGGGCAGCACGGTGGTGGTCGTCTTGAATGGACTGCGGCTGCTTCGGGTCAAACCTGGCCACAGTATTTGAAGAGAAACATTTCTGCCGCGGAATCCTCGCGATAATAAAACCGGAGCGCCCCGTCGCGTCCGACATAATCAGTGCGCACACTGCAACTCGCGCGGCGGCTGTGCACCTGATGAATCCCGAGCCCGTCTCGTCGATAGAACGCGCCCCAGGCTTCCACGAAAATCGCCCGATCCGCCTTTGCCTTGAGCATCGTTTCCAAGGCCGTCCGTTCCATTTCCCGGTACTCGACCACCTGAGCACGCTCCAATTCTGCGTAGTCCAATCCCGTGACGGGAAAAATTCCGCTCTCGGGCAGTTGCGACCACAGGGAAGTGAGTGCGCCCACACGCATCCGCGGATCGAAGCCATCGGCCAGGTGTTTCAGCGAATAAGTATTGATCGAAACTCGCAACCGGGCCGAAACGGCCGGCGCCGATCGTGACCCAGACGTGATCGATCTTGCGCGGATCAATGTCCGCCTCGACCTGGAAGCTAATCGGCTCGCCGGCGCCGACGACAAACTCGTCCGCCTGAAAGGAAAATTCCGCGAGGTCAATCCGCGAAGCTGTCGAGTTCCGCAACAAACTGCGGCAGCATGGCGCGGCGGCGGTGGCTTGGCGAGAAGATTACTCGCTCCGGAAAACGATTCGGCCGACGATCAGCGTGTAGCTCGCGACAAAGCAAGCGGCCAGGAAGACAACTAGATAGTCCATAGGTTGGTCAGGTTGATGGTGAAATGGGCAGTGAAACCTCCCGACGCCGCCGGCACTGACCGCAACAGCGAGAGTCCGCCCTGCCGGAGCAAGCGTGCGCCGATGATCGCGGAGCATTTGATCTGGGATGATAAGAAACGGTTTTCGCGGTGCCTCGCAGGAGGTCCGTCGGCGGAAGCTTGGTCTGTTTCACGCCTCCAGATTAGCGACGCGCGGCAGAGCCTCGCGGCATCGCTTGTCATTTTCTGGGCATTTCTTGGCATCCGCGCGAGTGCCGCGCATCGCGCGACGGGAAGATTGGCCCATGGTCAATCTCACACCCACCCCTGCTTCCCACCTGCCGGAGGACGAGGACGGAGGGCGCGAATGTCGGGGCGGGACGGTGATCGGCTTGCGGCAATTCGCAGCCTAACGAAAAGCCAGCTAGCCTCGCTGTGTTTTCTGTTTTCGAATCATCAGGGGGACCGTGGAGCGGGCCAGTTTTGTGAACTCTTGGACGGCACTGCTGGCGCCGGAGTCGATCAATCGCAACAGCCCGATCTCAATCGCGAGGTTCTTGCCCTTTAAACGGATCGCAACCAGCCCGGTTGCGTCGCGGAGAGCGATCTTAGGCATCAGCGCGGCCGCCTTCAAGGGACCAAGAGAACGGAGGAGTGTCTCGATCGCATTGATCTCGGCCACGGTGCGTGGGCGCACCTGATGCTCGCGACAGACGATGTCCGTCATGCGACGCATCACGAAGCTATCGGGAAGTTGGAGCAGGCGTTTCTGGTGCAATTCGGAGACCTCGACGAGGCGCCGCTTCGCCCATGGGTGATCCCGGTGGACGATGAGGGCAAACTGATCGACGTAGAGGCGTTCGTAATGCAGGCGAGGCGAATGCCGGGTGAGAAATCCCAGCCCGACATCCATTCGACCTTCCTCGATCGCCGTCTCAATCTCAGTCGAGGAAATTTCTTCGACGGTAAGGCTCACACGGGGATGAGCGGCCGCAAACATTCCGAGGAGCGGCGGAATGAGGGCAATATTGAGAATCGGCACGACGCCGAGATGGAGGGCACCGCGCATCTGGCCTGGCTCGATGCTCAGTTCCTGAAGAAGATTTTCGACCTGGTGCAGGATGGAACGGGCGTGCTCCTCAAAAATGTGACCGGCGGAGGTGAGAAGGATGCGCTTGCCACGGCGCTGGAAAAGGTCGACCCGCAGGGCGACCTCGAGGTCGCGCATCTGTTGCGAGATATTGGGCTGCGAGACGCCAAGCCGGTCGGCCGCGCGGCTAAAGCTTCCTGCCTCCGCCACGGCGAGGAAATAGCGTAGGTGACGAATTTCGATCGGATCGTGAATCATTTCCCGCAGGCAGGTTGCCCGAAACCTGCTGGGATGACAAGCACACCCGAATTTTTGCCGAAATTTTTGCTTCCATAGTCGGCACTTATTGTTCTATTGTCGGAATCTCTAAAATTACAAAACCATGACAATTCCAAGAATCGTCGGTCCCGCTCTCTGCGCTCTGCTCCTTTTCACCGGCTGCGGCAAGAAGACGGGCACAACGAAAGTCGTCAACTCGAAGCATGTGAAGATCGGCTTTATCGGGTTGACCTGCGAAGCGACCATTTATACGCGCTTACGAGAAGGGGTTCTTCAAGGACGAAGGCCTCGAGCCGGAGTTGGTGAAATGCAGCTGGGCGAGTTACAAAGATAACCTTGCGCTCGGCAGCTACGACATCACGCACCATCTGGTGATGTATTTCCTCAAACCAATCGAGCAGGGCCTGGATGTGAGGTTTCTCGGAGGCGTGCACACCGGTTGCCTCCGAGTCCAAACCGGCGTGAACAGTCCGATTCACAAAATTCAAGACTTGAAAGGAAAACGGATTGGAGTTCCCGGGATGGGTACGCCACCGTTCGTCTTCGCCAACCGGGTTCTCGGAACCCACGGGGTCGATCCCAGCACAGACATTGAGTGGAAGGTATTTCCAGCCGGAGAACTGGGATTGGCGCTGACCAAGGGAGAAGTGGATGCCGTGGCCGACGCGGAGCCGATTGGGACCCTGCTAGTCGCGGACGGGAGGGCAAGAAATATCGAAGGCATGGACGAGGCGACGGATCAACCTTACGCCAAAGAGTATTGCTGTGAAATCATCGCGAATGGCAAATGGATCGATGCCAACCCCGACAGCGCCGCCCGAGCGACCCGAGCGATCCTGAGAGGGGCGGTGTGGGTGCAGCAAAACCCGAAGGCTGCGGCTCAGTTGGCGGTGGACAAGAAATACCTCGCTTCGACGGTCGAACTAAACACCATCGCGATCAGCCGCCTGAAGTACATTCCTTCTGTACTCGATCGCCGAGCAGACACTTTACACCGCGGCCAAAGAAATGAAAGTGGCCAAAATGCTTTCACCCAACACCGATACCGACGCATTGGCGAAGACAAGCCTTCTTCCATCTTGACGGCGTGACTGATGAGTGGATCAAGACCGTCAAGGTGGAAAAAGTCCCCGGAGGTCAGGTCGACCCTCACCTAGATATCCGGCTCTACGCCGCACTGATTCAAAGCGACACGCAGGACGCTTGTTGCGCCAGAAAAATGCTCGATCAGCCTGATCAAGATGCGCCCAATCTAGCCGACCCGAACGCCCATTGCCTGCCCAAAAATACACTAGCCGACAAATGAGTACTACGTTCCAAGAAATAGGGCAGAAAGCTCTGCCGATCACTGAAACAACGCCTCAGGCTCGCGAAACGATATCTGCTGTCCGACCAGTCCTGAAACCTCGTTGGCAGACCGTTTTGGCCATCCCGATCGGAGCGTCGATTGCCCTTGCGATCCACTTCTTCGTTCCAAAAGGTGAGGCCGTTCCAGAGACAAAATACTATCCTCTCCTCCTCTACATCGTGCTGGGACTCGGTGTGCTCGGGGCAGGGCTTTACCCATTCTTCATGGGCGTGCGGAAGTGGATGCGCCAGATGTGTCCGATCCTTGGAATGGCAACGCTCACGCTGGGCGTTTGGGAACTCTTTACAAGTTGTCTGGCATGGATGCCGCTGCCCTACTTTCCTGGGCCGGAAGGCGTGATCTCTTCGCTGGTGCACGACCGCGGACTGATTTTTGACAGCACCTGGCACTCACTTGCCCTGCTCCTGAGCGGTTATGCGATCGGAGTCACCATTGCTCTGATTACCGGCGTGACGATTGGCTGGTTTCCGCATGCGCGTTACTGGGGCATGCCAATCCTTAAGATAGTCGGCCCGATTCCCGCCACGGCCTGGATCCCGCTCGCGATGGTGGTTGCGCCCTCGGCAATGTTCTCTGCCGTCGGCCTGGTGGCACTCGCGGTTTGGTTTCCGGTCACGATGCTGACCGCTTCCGGCATTTCCAATACGCGCGCGTCCTATCTGGATGTTGCTCGCACCCTGGGTGCAGGCCGGGCTTTTCTCATTTTTCGGGTCGCGATTCCCGCGGCCATGCCGAACATTTTTATTGGGCTCTTCATGGGGCTCGGCACCTCCTTTCTTACCCTCGTGGTGGCCGAGACGGTAGGCGTCAAGTCAGGTCTTGGCTGGTATGTGAGCTGGGCGCAGGGCTGGGCCGAGTACGGGAAAGTCTACGGCGCCCTGGTCGTTATGGCGGCTTTCTTTTCCACCATCATGACGCTCCTCTTCAAGGTGCGCGATCGCGTTCTGGTCTGGCAAAAAGGAGTGATCAAGTGGTAAGTAATAATAGCGATCGAGGCCATGACAAGGCCGCCTCCATCAGAGTCTGGCACGTCAGGAAGAAATTCGACTCGCTCGACGGCGGAGTTACGCCCGGCGCGCTGGCGCTGGACGACGTATCTCTGACCGTTGGGGCAGGAGAGCTTGTTTCGATTGTCGGCCCGAGTGGGTGCGGCAAGTCGACCCTTTTGCGGATGATTGCAGGGCTTACGAGTCCTACGAGTGGCGAAATCTCCGTCGGCGCTGAGCCGATTACCGAGCCCAACGCTGAACGCGGGCTCGTTTTTCAGGATCCAAATCTTTTTCCGTGGCTAACCGTCCGGCGAAATATCGAGTCCGGGCTCGTTGCGCGCGGAGTACTGCGCGAAAAGCGCGCCGAAGTCGATGAATTCATGCGCCTGGTCGGGCTAGAAGCTTTTGCTAACTCCTTCCCCCACCATCTCTCGGGCGGCATGGCCCAACGCGTCTCCCTCGCGCGCGCATTGATTAATCACCCAAGAGTCCTCCTTCTCGACGAACCGCTGGGGGCGCTCGACGCCTTTACACGCATGCGGATGCAGGATGAGGTGCTTCGCCTTTGGCGGGCGCGCGGTACCACCATGCTCTTTGTGACCCACGACATCGATGAGGCGATTTACATGAGCGATCGGATCGTCATCATGACCCAGCGCCCCGGGAAGATTGAGCAGATCATTCCGGTGGAGATGGATCGTCCCCGCGATCGCAGCAGTTCCGAGTTCCTGCGCCTGCGCGGGGATATCCTCGAGACGCTTCACTTCGCTGGTCAGCCGATGGTCGGGAACAACAGTTGATCGGGCCTTAGCTCACTGCCAGAGAGTCGCTTGCTGCGACGCAAGTCGGTCGGGTTTGGCCGCAGTGGATGGATAGGTTTTTCGCAGCGAGCGGGTAATCCCATTGGACGCAACTCAGCGTCCGCCTTACATCTTCTCACTTCTCCCGACCGTGCCGCGCCGACCAAAACTTCCACTCGATGCTGACCCGGACGAGTCTGCGCCGCGCATGCCGGCCGCAGCCCCCCCGCTTGCGCCCGGCGAGCCAACGGATTTGGAATTGATGCGTGGCATCCAGGACGAGGACCCGGAGGCGCTTTCCAAGCTCTACGATCGCTACAGCGGTATCATCAAGGCACTCATCCTGCGTGTCGTCCATAACGAGGCGGAGGCAGACGACTTGCTACAAGAGATCTTCATGGAGTTGTGGAAGCAGGCGAAAAATTTCTCCGCGCAGAAGGGAAAACCCCTCGGCTGGATGGTGACCCTGGCCCGGCGACGAGCGATCGATGGCTTGCGCAAGAAACAAGCCTACCTGCGCGCTGGCGAACGCTTGCAGAACGAAACCGAGCAGCAGCCCGACGCCTGGGTGCATAACGCGACCGAAGAGGAAATAAACTTCGCCGATACCCGGATGCTGATTCGCAAAGTGATCAGTGGATTGCCTCCGGCGCAGCAGCAGGCGATCGACCTCGCATTTTTTCGCGGAATGAGTCAGCGCGAAATCGCCGCAAAAACGAATACCCCTTTAGGGACGGTGAAAACGCGTCTCGAACTGGGTCTGAAGAAAATCTACGACGGCCTCAAGGAATTTAAAGATGAGCTTTAAAGAATTCCAGAACCGCGCGCGGCTCTACGTCATCGGCGCGCTGGAAAATGGGGAATGCCGTGAATTCGAGAAGGCGCGCCGGCAGTTCGGAGAGAAGGCGGAAGACTTCATCACCGAATGCTATCGCCTCCATGCGGCTCTTGCTCTGAGCTTGCGGCCGGCGAAATCGTCCGAGGCCCTCAAGGAACGCCTCATGAAAATGGTCCGCGAGCGGAAGCAGCGCGACGCTCGTTAGGCGAAACGCGTCTGATTCTCGCCGTTATTCGCCGGGCGCAGACGGCGTGCCGCATTCCATCTCGCGGAGGATGAACTCCTGCAAAAACCCGTAGAAGTTGACCTGAAAAAGACTCAGGTCACGGCGGGAACCGATTGGCGAGCGATAATGGTCGCAAAGTTCCGCCTCGGTGAAGTCATACTTCGCGGCGATGGCGAGCCGCGCCTGGTTGAGCGCGTTGAGCCAGGCTTCGGAATGTTCCTGTGGAATCCGCAGCGTGCTGTTGGCAAAAGGCTTTTCATTCGCACCCAACTGGCGCAGATCGGCTTCGACCGTTTCCGTCGCGGTCCGAAAGAGCCGGCGCAGTTCAGGTTCGACGTAAACCTTCCACTCCGCGCAAAGTTCCTTTTCGTTAGGCCCGGCCGGCGCACTGAAGAGACGCTGCTCCGCGGCCGGGACTGATTCCGGGTTTGTGCTGACCGGGATCTGCCGCAACAACTCCGCGAGAAAAGGATCGATCTCGCTGATCTCGAGCAGGCCGTTGTTGCGGAAGACTTCCATCTCAGCCGGTTCGTTCGATCGTGGCGAGAAGGAGGTAGCCGTGCAGCTGCTGAACGAACAACTCGGCCCGTTCCCGCACACCACTCCACAAAATCGATTGTCCCTTGCGATGCACCTCGAGCATGTGCATCTCCGCCTTTTCCTTTGGGTAGCCGAAGACCTTTTGGAAAACCATCGTCACGTAGCTCATCAAATTTACCGGATCGTTATGCACGACCACGTTCCAAGGAAGATCGAGCGCCTCTTTTGTCTCGGTCTCTTCCCCTACAGCCGGGGTCTCGACCGCGTTGATGATCTCCGAAAACACCTGCATGAGAACGAACCAGGCCGCTCCTCTAAGCGGAACTAAATGACCGGGATAAGAACAGGACACCGTCCGCCGAAAGCATAACAAAAAGAATATCACGCGACGCGCGTGAATCAACCAGCAGAGGCGGCCGCCGGCGAAGTCTTCGCACTTTCGACCGCCGCACGGCGAATCGTAGTCTGAAGCGCTTGGCGCAAGTCTGATCCCGCGCGAGACAGCCGAACGAAGTGCGCGCCTAGCCGATTGCGGCGACGATATTCTCCTGCACTGCCTTCATGCGAGCGCGGCCCGCGCGCTTCTCGGTCGTCGAAACCGTGGAGATGAAGCAGGCCGTGCACCAGATAGAGCCGTAACTCGTGCTCCGGCGAGGTCCCAAATGCTGCCGCCTGCCGTTGCGCCGTCTCGACACTGATGCAGATCTCGCCGTGCTGAAAAGTGATGACGTCGGTCGGCCCCGCGATTCCCATGAAGCGACGATGCAGTTGGTCGATCTTGCGATCGGAAATGAGAAGGACGCCGATTTCTTCTAAACTCGTTAGGCCAGAGCCCCGTTCGCGCGCACACAACGGCAGGGCGCGTCGCGCGAAGTCTTCCAGCTCCGCGCGATCAAGGGCAGCTTTGCGCTGGCGGTTGAAAACAGAGATTTGCGGTAGCCGGACGGATTTCATTTTCGCTCCGCCCGATCGAGCGCGCTTAGCTCACGATAAAGCCTTGAGAGCTGCGGCGCCTCGATCCCCTTAGCCTGGCCACGGCGGAGCGGTTCGCCCCAGATCGGTTCGATCTCCAGCGGCCGGCCAGCGAGATGGTCGACCAGGGTCGACGGCTTGAAATGGCCCATCGTTCTGGTTTGCTTTATCTGCTCGAGCGCGATCGCGGTTGGCAGGTTGTGTCCGCAGGCATTGGCAATCGCAATTGTTTCGTCCATCAAATCAAGGGCGAGCTGGCGCAAACCGTCATCCGCCAGGATCGCTCGCGGTGTCGATACCGCCGGCGACAACCGAAAGGCCATTAAAAGGAATGTTCCAGACCAGCTTGCGCCAACGCTCGAGCGCGAGATCCGCCGTTACGCTGCAAACGACCCCACAGCGTTTGAATTCCCAGGCGATGTCGTGCAAGCGCGGGCGGGGATAACCGTGAAATTCCCCAATCACGAGGCGACCGTTATCGAAACGCTCGATCACGCCCGGTTCGGCGCGATTGAGGCAGATGAGGCAGATCCCACCGAGAATCCGCTCGGCGCCGAAATTTTGGGCGAGAAACTCTTCGTTCCCGAGCCCATTTTGCAGAGTCAGGATCATCGTCTGCTCGCCTAACAATGGCGCGATGAGCGGCGGCAGATCCGCATTGGAGGTCGTTTTCACCGCCACGATGACCAGATCGCACGGCCCGATCTCCTCGGTCGAACGAGAGGCGTTTACCTTCGCGACGTGAATGTTTTCGCTCTTGCTCCGGATGCGCAACCCGCGCTTGCGCACGGCCTCGTAATCGCTGCGCAGAAGGAAATGCACGTCGCGTCCGAAGTGGGCCAGCTTCCCTCCGTAGTAAAGCCCGATCGCGCCTGCCCCGACGATCGCAATGCGGAAGTTTGGAAGGATATGGCGGGTGCGGACCATCGATCAAATAAGGCTGGGCTCTCCCCTCGCTTCGCAGAGCGAAGCGTCTACAGCGCACATTATTAACCAAGCGGCCGTTGTTCGGCTTGGAAGTTCCGCGTGATGAGGCGCGCGCCCTTATTGAAGGTGAAATAGGCCCAGGCCCACTGGAAGAGGACCAGCGATCCGATTCCGGAATCCGACGAGAAAAAGGACGTGAACGAAAAGCCAGGCCAGCCAGGCCGGGAATCCACTGAAGTGCACAACGTTCAGGTCGGCGACGGCGCGGTTGCGACCGATCGTGGCCATGCTGCCTTTGTCCCAATAGTAGAAACGCTGCGGCTTCGCGTGCTCGATCATGAGCAGGATGTTGTGCGCCGCGTGGCGGCCTTGCTGGATCGCCACCGGCGAGACGCCCGGGAGCGGTTTGCCGTCCTTCGCGGAAGTGAAGTTCGCCAGGTCGCCAATCACCTGCACCTCGGGGTGGCCCGGGATCGTCAGATCGTCCTGCACGATGACCCGCCCGGCGCGGTCGACCGGCAGGCCTAATGTTTTGCCGACAAACGACGCGGCGTTGCCCGCAGCCCAAATTTTCACCCGGCACGGGATGAACTTCCCAGCCACCTCGAGGCCGTTCTCGGTCAGATTCTGCGCGTGAACTCCAGTCATCACCTCGACGCCCAGCTCCTGCAATTGCTTGAGCGCGCTGGCCGATAAGTCTTCCGGATACGAGGCGAGCACCCGCTTTTCGCCTTCCACCAGAATCACGCGTGCAGTCGATGGATCGATGTGCCGGAAATCCCTGGCCAATGTCTCGCGCGCGATCTCGGCGATCGCACCCGCCATTTCCACCCCGGTCGGGCCGCCGCCGATGATAACGAAATTCATTGCCGCGCTCCGCGCTTCGGGGTCCTGGGTTTTCTCCGCAAACTCGAAGGCCATCAAAATGCGCCGCCGGATCTCGAGCGCGTCTTCGAGACTCTTGAGGCCGGGGGCGAGTGTTTCCCATTCGTTGTGCCCGAAATAAGAATGGCGCGAACCGGTCGCGACGATCAGATAATCGTAGGAGATCTCGTGCTCCGCCGTCCGCACGAGGCGCGCCTCGACATCGACCGCCCGGGCTTCGGCCAGAAACACTTCGATGTTTTCGTATTTGCTGAGAATACCGCGAATTGGCGCCGCGATGTCGGCCGGCGAGAGGGCTGCGGTCGCAACCTGGTAGAGCAGCGGTTGAAAGAGATGATAGTTCGTGCGGTCGATCACGGTCACTCGGACCGGTTTGTTGCCCAGATGCTTGGCCGCCTCCAGACCGCCAAAGCCGGCGCCGATGATCACAACGCGCGGGTCGGTCGGTTCTTGCATTTCCATCGTCAAATGATCGCCGGAATAGAGGGTCGGTAAACAGAAAATCGGTTGTCAGCACCAGGCGGTGTGCTTATCTTCCGCGCCTTATGCCGAAGCCCATCGCGCGCAGCAAGACGAGAAAAGCAGTCGCCAAACGGTTCAAGATCACCGGAACCGGAAAAGTGCTGCGCTCCCATGCTACGCGCCGGCATCTCATGGCGACCAAGAACGCAAAGCGCAAGCGCCAGCTCGCCAAGTCGGCTGTCGTGCACAAGACGGACGTGCAGCGAATCAAGGCGAATTTGCCTTTTGCTTAGGCCCGCAGTCGGCCGCGCCTGGTCTGCTCCGGGAAAGGCTTGACGCGGGAGGTCTTCGCCCTCTAAAACGGGCGCGTTCATGAAATACCCGTGCTTCCTTCGTCCGTTCGACCCTGCGAATTTTTCTCCTCCTCGCGCTCATTCCAGCGGGCCAGTCGGCCAGGGCGCAGAACAGCGCTGCGGATCGGGCGCGATTGCTGCGGATGCAATCGGCCTTTCAAACGCCGAACAATGTCTCTGCCGAAGGCGTCGACCAAGACTACGCCGCGGCCAGCCCTAACGATTCTGATCTCGGCGAGCAGGCCATCCTGAAGCGAGTCGAGAGCTATGACGCTTTCACTCTGGATACCGGGGTGCCCATCTATTATACCTCGAACGTCGCTCTGGTGGACCACGGCCAGGTCGGCGCCGTGATCACCGCGCCCGTCGTTGGCCTGACCTACGCGCCGCGCTTCCAGCGCTCGCTTTTCGGCGACTTCACACTTCGGCAGCAGTTTTTTTATTACGGCAACAACTTGAGCAGTTTCAACTTCGCCAGCTTCGATGCCATCGCCGGCCTGGCCTATTATGTACCAAAGCTGCACAATCTGGCATTGCGCGCGAACGTCGATTTTAATCGACTCACGGGCACGGATGACTTTGACGGTTTCTTTTCGAATCTGGGGCTTGTGCTCAATGCCGAAGTCCCGATCCCCATCGGACGCGCCCAGCAGATATCACTCGGGACGTACGCCAACATCAGCCTTTACGCAGACCCGCAACCGCCGCGCCGCAATGATTTCGGCCTCTATGCGGGCTACGCGGTTAGCCTGACCCGCAATTTCTCCCTGAACGCCGCCACTACCTTTGTCGTGCGGCCCTACAACTCCGGCGGCCGCACAGATGTGAGCGAAATCGTCGCCTTGAGCGGCAACTATCACGTCCGCGACTGGCTGATCGTGAGTGCAGTGAGCAGCTTCGTGGCCAACCAGTCGAACCAGAGCGTCTTCGACTACAATGTCTTCAACATCGGCGGTGGCATCGCGTTGAGTTGGAAGTTCTAGCGACGCTCCCACTCATCCACAACGAGGACGTCGAGGAGTTCGAAAACGAGCACGAATTGACACCACCCCTATGTCTTCCCTCGCAGAGAAGGCTTGACGTCCTGCAGGCATTGCTGCTAAACAAGATACTCTCTTCGTTGAGCTTGATCGTCTTACGGGCTCAGGGGCTCGGACGACGCTGACCAATTCCCATCGTGAAATCTTCAACCTCTTCCGTTCAAGACGGCGACTCGCTACTCCGACGCGCGGGTGATTTGATCGGTCGCGCTTTCGCTCCCAAGTCTCTCCACTGGCGATTTCTTCTTCTCCTCTCGGCTGTCCTCCCGGTGCTGGGAGCGAACGCCACGCAGTTGGAGGAAGCGCGGGTCAGCCAGGTAATTCACGACGTCAAGATTCTCCCAAAACAAGCCGCCGCCCGCCCGGCGCAGATCAGTGATGAAGTGCGCGATGGCAGCGCCGTGCGCACCGGCGTCGACTCGCGCGCCGAACTCACCTTTACCGACCAGACCATGGCTCGCCTTGGTGCGAACACGATTTTCACTTTCAACGAGGGCACACGCAATCTCGAGCTCGGCGGCGGCGCCATGCTCCTGCGGGTGCCGAAGAACGCAGGCGGGGCGCAGATCAATACCGCGGCGGTCACCGCAGCGATCACCGGCACCACGATCATGCTCGAGTATCACAAGGACGCCTTCATCAAGTTCATCGTCCTTGAAGGCACCGGTCGCGTCTTTCGCAATGACCGCGTGGGCGAATCCGTCCTCGTCAAGGCCGGACAAATGCTCATTGCCAGCCCGAAGGGCGTGATGCTCCCCAATCCGGTCGACGTCGATATTGCCCGCTTAAAGAAGACCTCGGCGCTTTTGTCGAAAGATTTCAAGCCGATCCCGAGCAATGATCTTATCACGCAAGAGATCAAGGTGCAGGAGAAGCAAAAAGCGGAACAGGCATTGCTCGATACCAATCTCGTCATCCTCGGTGGAGGGACCGCCGTGACCTTGATCAACACGATCGATCAGCGGGCAGCGGTCACCAGTACCATGACCACGGTCAGAGGTGTTACCGAACCAACTCCAACACCAACACCAACTCCGACGTCGACACCGACACCGACACCGACACCGACGTCGACACCGACACCGACACCAACTCCAACTCCAACTCCGACACCAAGCTCCAAGTCCAACTCCGTCACCGACACCCACTCCGACTGCCACCCCGGGAGTGAGCTCGGCCACCTATAAAGGTGGCACAGGAAATTGGAGCGACTCGACCAAGTGGACCCCTGGGATTGTCCCGAATAACGGAAATAATGGGGTCGAATATGACGTCAACTTTTCCAGCGGCACCCTCACGCAGGACATCGTTGCGGGCGTCACAATCAACCAACTCTTCATGAGCGGCGGCACCCTCGTCCTGGCCAACCCGCTCACGCTTGAAGTCGGCCTGCAATTTAGCGGTGGCTCGATCACCTCTGGCATCTTGAACGTCGCCGGGACCAGCAGTCAGTCGGCCCTCATGACGGTCGATAACACGACCATCAACAACTCGGGCAGCTATGACCTCGTCTTGAACGGCAACGCCTTTAACGGTGGAGGTTCCACGTTCAATAATTCCGGCATCCTGACCGCTCATGCGACCGATGGGACGGTCGAGTTCAATATTCCGCTCGTTAACACCGGCACTGTTTCCGCCGAATTGGGCAATTTCGTGCTCGCGGGCGGCGGCGCGATTTCCGGCACCGCCTCCGCCGCCAGCGGCGCGGTTCTCCAATTTGGGAGCAATTTCACGATAACCGATGGCACGCAATTCGTTGGCGCGGGCTTGGTGCAATTCAATAACTCCACCAGCACAACCCTTTCCGGCAGGATCACGAACAACAGCAACCTCCTCCTCAACTCGACCGGCAGCTTCACCGATTTCGTGCTCAACGGTAATGTATTATTTAGGGGCAGGGGTGTTCTCTCGCTCGTCGCCGCCGATCGCATTCGCGGCTCCGGCATTTTTACCAACGCCGGCACCACCATCGAAGGCGAGACGAGCAACTCGGGCAGCCTCGGGGCTGACGAGATTGGCATTGTCAATCGGGTCGGGGGCGTTATTTCCGCGAATGCCTCTGGACTCACGCTGGTTGTGGATCCGGATGCCACCGATGGACTTGTGAACCAGGGAACGATGCAAGCCGTCGACGGAGGCATCCTGCTCCTCAGCGGAAACGGCGGCGGCACTTTTACTAACAGCGGAACGATCAAGGCGAGCGGCGGCACGCTGCAGTTCGGCGGCGACGTTACTTCCTCGGGGACGGTCGATGTCGGCGCCGACACCCTCTCGGTCACCGGCAGTTATACGCAGAGCGGAGGAACGTTTCGCCTCGCCGGCGGGAGTGTCACCTCAACGACAACGCTGGATTTCGAAGGCGGTCTGGTCGACGCGTGGGGAACAATAAACGGCGCGATCACGAACAACGCCAACTTGCAACCGGCGCTCGGCGGCGCTGGCCTCACCGTGAATGGAAAGGTCGTCCTTCTCACCTCATCCCAACTCACTTTCCAATTAGGCGGTCTCACTCAGGGCAGCGAGTATGGACATCTTAACGTCAACGGAACGCTCGCCCTTGGTGGACAGCTCGTCCTCACCTTCGCCAGAGGTTTTCAGAATTCGGTAAGCAACAGCGACGATTTCACCGTTTTGAACTCTTTGAGCGCCGGTTTGGATGGCCGCTTCACCAACATCGCGCCGGGCGATCGGCTCGATACGAGCGATGGCTTTGGGTCATTCCAAGTCGACTACGATGCGACTCGAGTCGTTCTTTCCAACTTCCTCCCAAATGGCGTATTCCTGGACTTCTCCGGACCGAATTCGGCGACTGGCACGGGTGGAAATGGACGCAGCCTGACCTTTAGCGCGCCCGCCGTTACCTTCGGCAGTGGCGCCATGGAATATCATGGAGCTTCCTTCGACGGAGGGAATGGTGCGTCCGGCACCGCCTTCCTCGGTGGCGACGGCGGCAGTCTCGTCGCCACTGCGACGACGGGCGACGTGATCATTAACAGCGATATTGAAGCCTCCAGCGGTCTCAATGGAAAAGACGTGATCGGCGGCAAGGGCGGTTCGGTTACGCTGACCTCAAACGCTGGCCAGGTCGCGATCAACAACCGCGTTCAAGTTTCGCATAACACGGCGAACCGGCACAGCGCCTCGGGTGGCTCCATCACACTGAAGAGCGGCAAGACGTCCGGCGTCGCGATCAACGTCGCCAATACCGGCCAGTTACTCTCCCTCCTCGATGCCGCCGCGCCAGGCCCCGGTGGCAAAGTCGTTATCCAAGCCACCGCGTCGACTGGCAACAGCCAGGTCAATGTCAGCGGCAAAGTGCAGGCCGACCGCGGGACAGTCGACATCCGCAGCTCCGGCGCCAGCGGGCAGGTCAACCTAACGAACGCCGACATCCACGCCGACACTCTCAAAGTCGCTGCACTCGGCAGCAACGGCGTGCTGCAAATCGGCGGCGGAAGCCTTTCCGCCGACACCACCCTGCAGCTTTATGCGTCTAACGGCAACGGCCAGGTCGTTTTCATTGGCAATGTGAGCCTGAACGGCAACTCGACCAAGAGCATCGCGGGCGACAGTGTCACGATCAAGAATGGGGTTCTCGTGACCGTCAACGGCCCCAAGGCGTCGGTTTACGTCAATAGCTTGAAGAACGTGCCCAAGGCCAATTACACCGGCTTCGGGGGTAACGGAAATACAACCGGCACCTTTGCCGGCTCGGGGGCCAACCCCCCGCAGCCTCTCTCCAACGCACCTCCGCTCGGCCTTCCTCCCGGCGGCTAATTGCTCCGATTAGGAGCGTGCGGTCCTCCGTCAATCGGAGCACAATTCCAAAAGCTTGACTTCGCGCCGGCGATAAGGCAGAACGGCTCCGCGACAGCCACCCTTTCTCGCGCCGGTTTAGCCTTCGGGCCATGCTCGATCTCGAATCGATGCGCTCCGCAAAATGAAAAACAACGATTCGTTAGGCCAACACCCCCCGCAGCTGTCGACGGCTCTCTTTCTTTTCAGGCGCTCTTTTCCGGAAGTCTCCCGCCTTCGCGCTGCTCCTCCTCAGCGTGGGCTTCGCTCGTCTGGATGCGGCCCAACTTCAGGAGGCGCGCGTCAGTCAGGTGATCAGGGATGTCAAGCTCCTCCCCACGCAAGCCGCGCCGCGACCGGCGGCGGTGAGCGATGAAGTGCGCAACGGCACCGCCGTCCGCACCGGTGTCGAATCACGGGCCGAGCTCACCTTTACCGACCAGACTCTCGCCCGCCTCGGCGCGAACACGATTTTCAGTTTCAACAAAGGTACCCGCAATCTTGAGCTTGGCGGTGGCGCCATGCTCTTGCGCGTGCCGAAGGATGCGGGAGGGGCGCAAATCAATACCGCGGCAGTTACCGCCGCGATCACCGGCACCACCGTGATGCTCGAGTATCACCCGGACGCTTTCATCAAGTTTATCATCCTCGAGGGAACGGGACGGATTTTTCGCAATAATCGTGTCGGCGAATCCGTCCTCCTGCACGCCGGGCAGATGTTGATCGTTAGTCCGAAGGGCACCACGCTGCCCAATCCGGTGGATGTCGATCTTGATCGCCTGAGCAAGACGTCCGCGCTCTTGTCCAGCGATTTCGCTCCGCTCCCGAGCATGAATCTCATCGCGCGCGAGATCCAGGTGCAGACGAAGGAGAAGGCCGACCAGGCGTTGCTCGATACCAACCTGGTTATCTTCGGCGGCGGGACCGCGGTAACCATGATCGAAGCAACGGCAGCGATCGATCAGCGGATCACAGTGAAGGAAACCACGGCTGCGAAATCACCCTCCCCGACGCCAACAGCGACACCCACACCGAGTCCCACACCCTCCCACGCCAACTCCCAGTCCCACACCTTCTCCCACTCCAACTCCCATCCCACTCCTTCTCCAACTCCGACACCCTCCCCAACGCCAACTCCCAGTCCCACACCTTCTCCAACTCCCACACCCTCCCCAACGCCAACTCCCAGTCCCACACCTTCTCCAACTCCCACACCTTCTCCAACGCCAACTCCCAACCCCGACCCCAACTCCTACGCCAACTCCCAGTCCCACCCCTACTCCAACTCCGACACCGCTACGCCGACCCCAACTCCGACCCCTACTCCGACTCCTACTCCTACTCCGACCCCGACACCGACTCCTACTCCAACCGCGACACCGAGTCCGACACCTACACCAACGATTACACCCACCCCCTCTCCGACACTCACTCCCACACCGACTCCGACAATTACCCCGCCGCCGGCGGACAAGGCCACCTATAACGGCGGCACCGGCAACTGGAGCGACCCGACCAAGTGGGACCCCCGAGGTTGTCCCGAATAATGGAAACAACGATGCTGACTACGACGTCTTACTTTTCCAGCGGCACCCTCACCCAGGACATCGTTGCTGGCGTCACGATCAACCAACTCTTCATGAGTGGCGGGACCTTAATCCTGGCTAATCCGCTCACCCTCGATTTCGGTCTGCATTTCAGCGGCGGCGGAATCACCTCCGGCATTCTCAATATCTTTGGGGACAGCACCCAGTCTGCCATCATGACCGTCAACGGTACGACGATCAACAATTCCGGCCACTACGACATCACTCTGACGAGCGGAAACGTCTTCAGCGGCGGGAGCTCGAATTTCAACAACACCGGCATGCTTCTCGCCCATGCCGACATCGGGACGGTCAGCTTCAACATGGCGCTCGACAATTCGGGCACCGTTTCGGCCGAGAGTGGCACCTTTAACCTGATCAGCGGTGGGACCATTTCCGGCACTGCCTCGGCCGCGGCTGGCGCGGTGCTTCAATTCGGCAGCAACTTTACGATCGCCGACGGCGCTCAATTCGCCGGCGCCGGCGTGGTTCGCTTCAGTAATGCCACCATCACGAATCTCTTCGGTACGATCACCAACAACGGCAACGTCTTGATCAACTCCACCGGCAGCTTTACCGACTTCATGCTCAATGGCGATGTCACCTTCACCGGCGCCGGAGTCGTTAGTCTGGTTAACGCCGATCGTGTCCGTGGCAGCGGAATTTTGACCAACGCGGGCAACACCATCCAGGGCGAGACAAGTAATTCCGGGAGCCTTGGGAACAACGAAATTGGCATTATCAACCAGGCCGGAGGCCTGATCGACGCCAACGTGGCGGGGCTTTTTCTGCTCGTCGATCCCGACAGCAGCGACGGCCTGACGAACACAGGCATCATGCAGGCGAGCGGCGGCGGACTGCTCCGGCTGACGGGGAATGGCAGCGGCGATTTCAATAACAGCGGCGGATTGATCCAGGCGCTGGACGGTTCGGAGGTTCAGCTCACGGGCGGCGCGACAATCAACGGTGGAACGCTCACGACCTCGGGCAGCGGCGTGATTCGCAATCTCGGCACCGCGACCCTCAACGACGTCACCAACAGCGGCGCATTCATCGCGAACAACGCTTCGGTCACCACCTTCGGCGGCACGATCAACAGCACTGGCAGTATTCTCATCAATTCGACCGGGAGTTTTACCGATCTGTTCATCAACGGTGACGTAATCTTGACCGGTGGCAGCACCTTCACCCTGCAGAATGCGGCGCGTGTTCGCGGTACCGGGACACTCTTCAATGGCGGGAGCAACGGCGAAGCCTTCACTATTCAAGGCGAAACGAGCAACTCGGGCAGCCTCGGATGAACGAACTCGCGATCGTCAACCGCAGCGGCGGCTTGATCAACGCCAATGTCGCGGGCCTCTTTCTGCTCGTTGACCCCAACGCCACCTCCGGCCTAACGAACACAGGTATTATGCAGGCGAGCGGCGGCGGGTTGCTGCGCTTGACGGGAAACGGCGGCGGCGATTTCAATAACAATGGGGGCCTGATCCAGGCGCTGGACGGCTCGGAGGTTCAACTGACGGGTGGCGCGACAATCAACGGTGGAACGCTCACGACCTCGGGCAGCGGCGTGATCCGCAATCTCGGCACCGCGACCCTCAACGACGTGACCAATAGCGGCACATTCATCGCCAACAACGCTTCGGTCACCACCCTCGGCGGCACGATCAACAGCACCGGCAGTATTCTCATCAATTCAACCGGGAGTTTTACCGATCTGTTCATCAACGGTGACGTGACCTTCACCGGCAGCACTCTCACCCTGCAGAATGCGGCGCGTGTTCGCGGCACCGGGACACTCTTCAATGGCGGGAGCAACGGCGAAGCCTTCACTATTCAAGGCGAAACGAGCAACTCGGGCAGCCTCGGGATTGAACGAACTCGCGATCGTCAATCGCAGCGGCGGCTTGATCAACGCCAATGTCGCGGGCCTCTTTCTGCTCGTTGACCCCAACGCCACCTCCGGCCTAACGAACACAGGTATTATGCAGGCGAGCGGCGGCGGGTTGCTGCGCTTGACGGGAAACGGCGGCGGCGATTTCAACAACAACGGCGGCCTGATCCAGGCGCTTGACGGCTCGGAGGTTCAACTGACGGGTGGCGCGACAATCAACGGTGGAACGCTCACGACCTCGGGCAGCGGCGTGATTCGCAATCTCGGCACCGCGACCCTCAACGACGTCACCAATAGCGGCGCATTCATCGCGAACAACGCTTCGATCACCACCCTCGGCGGCACGATCAACAGCACCGGCAGCATTCTCATCAATTCAACCGGGAGTTTCACCGACTCTGACCATCAACGGAGACGTTACATTCACCGGTGGCAGCACCCTCACCCTGCAGAATGCGGCGCGTGTTCGCGGCACCGGGACACTCTTCAATGGCGGGACCAACGGCGAAGCCTTCACCATCCAGGGCGAGACCAGCAATTCGGGTAGCATTGGCGCTAATGAACTCGCGATCGTCAATCGCAGTGGTGGCCTGATCGACGCCAATGTCTTCAATGGTATCGTAGGCCTGACGCTGGTCGTTGATCCGCGTGCAATCGACGGATTGATCAACCTCGGCGTCATGCGCGCGAGCAGCGGTGGCATTCTCCTTCTCACCGGCAATGGTGGCGGTGACTTTACAAACACGGGTGGAACCATCAGTGCCCTGACCGGTTCCGAGGTACAGTTAACCAGTGGCGCATCCATCACTGGCGGCACACTGAGCACTGTTGGCACAGGCGTTTTCCGCAATCTCAATACAGCCACCCTCACCTCACTCACGAACGCCGGCACTTTTATCGGCAACAACGCGAGCACAACCACCCTGAATGGCGCGATCGTGAACAGCGGCAGTATCTCGATCAATTCCAGCGGTTCCTTCACCGACCTGCTGCTCGGCAGCAACGTCACCTTGAGCGGCGGCGGTATCGTTAATCTGGTCAATGCCGATCGCGTTCGTGGCAGTGGAATCCTGACCAACACGAACAACATCATCCAGGGCGAGACGAGTAACTCCGGCAGCCTCGGGAACAACGAAATCGGGATCGTGAACCAGGCCGGCGGGGTTATCTCCGCGAATGTCTCCGGACTGACCTTGAACGTGGATCCGAATTTGACCAACGGCCTCGTCAATCAGGGAACGATGCAAGCGATCAACGGCGGCATTCTCCTGCTCAACGGCAACGGCGGCGGCGGCTTTACCAACAGCGGCACGATCAAGGCTCTGTCCGGTGGCGCGCTCCAGTTCACCGGCGCCGTCACTTCCACCGGTACGGTCGATGTCGGCAGCGACACTCTCTCCGTTACCGGCAGTGGCAGCTACACCCAGACGGCCGGCACCTTCCGGTTGGCCGGCGGCACAGTCACTTCGTCGACTGCACTTAACTTTATTGGTGGCCTGATCGACGCCCGTGGCACCGTCAACTCCGCCATCACCAACGGCGGCAATCTCCAACCCGCACTCGGCGGGACCGGACTTTCGGTGACGGGCGCAGTTTCCTTGCTCACCACCTCAAAACTGACCTTCCAGCTCGGCGGACTCACTCAGGGCAACCAATACGGGTTCCTTAATGTGAATGGTTCAGTCGCCCTCAACGGCAACCTTGTTGTCTCCTTCGTCAATTCGTTCCAGGCTGGGAATAAGGATATCTTCACCGTCCTAAGTTCGACGGCTCTGTCCGGCGCTTTCACCAACGTCGCTTCCGGGATGCGGCTCGCGACGACCGATAGCTCGGGCACTTTTCTGGTCACTTACAACGGCACCACCGTGGTCCTTTCCGACTTCCAACTTGGTGGGACGCTGGCTGCGCCGTCTTCGAGTACAGACAAATCGACCGAAACAGTCGTTGGACCGCGTTTTGTTGGGCCCGGCTCGAAAGTGCAACCGAAAAACCTGGAGGGTGACACTTGGAACGAAGTTCAGAATGCGCCGAGCGCAAGCGCCGAGCAAGCCCCTGATCAATCATCCGCCATCCCGATCGCGAACAAACCAAAGGTGTCGCCTTCGATTCGGCTTGCCGACCGAAAAACCGCCACGACAAAGGGAAGAGGGCGGTCGATCGCAATTAATCTTAAGAACACTGACCAACTCCTAGACCTGCTCGAGGGATCGACCGCGACGACGGCGAAGGGTAAAGTGATCGTTAACCCGAAGCGCGTTGCAAAGCCATTCATACACGATGGCAGCAACACGCCTAACAGTGCCCGGAATCTGCCCGTACCGAAAAAGACGCCGCCGGACGAAGTCCATGCACGGTCGATCGCCGTTCGGACAGCCAACTGAGTGATCTTCCCAGCCGGGCCGTATCGTGGCAGCTGAGTTGGATCGTTAGGCGAGGTGCGATCCGCTCTTCCCTTTTCGGGGCGGCGTCCTTCTGCACGTCCCTAAGTCCCACGCGAATATTCGCGCAGTTGCTCTTCCACATAGCCGGAGCCCAGCGCTATCCCCGCGATGAGCAACGCTCCGGCCGTGGCCAGTGGGACCGGATCGAATGGCGCCGGGGGCAGCGCCGCGACGCCCGCTTCGTTCACCTCGGCAGGCGCGATGGCATAACGTCCGTGCCGCGGCCGCCGGAAGCGATCGGCAAATCGCTTCAGCCGATCGGGCAACGCTCCGTCCCTCATCGGAATGCCGTGGCCGCAACCCACCACATTCGGTCGCAAGTCCGCCAGTTTTTCGATCGACTCCCGTGTCGCCTGCCAATCGATGTTGAATGGCGCTTCCCCGCGGGACAGTTCCTTTTTCCCGCTTGCCAGCCCGAGCCAGGAATCCATGTTCATCGTCGCGAAAGCATCGCCCGCCAGCAACACCCGATCGGATGAGCGGAAAAACGAGACATGCCCGGGAGAATGGCCCGGTGTGGCAATCCGCTCCCACCCCGGCAATCCGGGCAGCTCGCCGTCAGGCAATTCCGCGACACGATCACCCAAATCGCGCGCTCGATACGGCACGAAACGCGAGAAGAACGCCATCGCCCCTCCGATCGTCGGATCAGGTGGCGGATAATCCGAGCGACCGGTCACGTAAGGCAGCTCCATCCGGTGCGCGAAAATCGGCACCTCCCAACGATCCGCCAACTCCGCCGCCGAGCCCGCGTGGTCGAAATGCCCGTGCGTCAGATAAATCGCCTGCGGGCGCGAACCGGAGCCGAAACGTGCCTCGGCCGCGTCGAAAATTTCCCCGGCGCGCCCGGGCAATCCGGAATCGATCAAGGCCCACGGTCCGCCGGAATGGCCGACGAAATACGCATTCACGAAACTGATCGGCTGCCAGCCGACATCGGGAGCAATTCGTTCGATCGCCTGCATGGAATGAAGTTAACCTGCTAAAACATGTACATCGTCAAGAAGGGCAGGCCAGGCCGGCCACTCTTAATGATTCGCATTTGCACCATCTCACAATTTGGCGTTTTGACGATCTCACTTTCGCCTCATGGAATGACCAGCATCTGGCCCGGCTTCAAATCGCTCGGCTTGGAAAGAATGTCGGAATTGGCATCGAGGATTCTCTGCCAGCGGGCCGAGCTCTTGTAAAACTTGCGCGAGATGGAGGCGAGAGTGTCGCCCGGCTGCACGGCATAACTGCGCTCTTTCCCGGTCCGCGTTATCTTCTCGGCAGGCGTCCCCTTCCCGCGGGCGGCGGCCTTCTGTTCGGCCCAGCGCTCGCCAATCTGTTTGCGCAGGCTCAGATTTTCATTGTTCAACCGGACCAACTCGGACCGCGGCACCATCGAGTCGCCGGTCAGATTGGTCAGCAAAGTGAGCTCGTCGCGTTTCATAAAGTCCTTCACTTCCTGCGCCCGTTTCCCGTTCGGCTCGAGGGTCAGGAAGCGCTTGAAATGATGCAGCGCATTCAGCGGATCATTCATCTTGTCGTCGTAAATGAGCGCGAGTTTGTAGTGCACATCGGCCGAACTCGCACTGCCGTCGAGCGCCGCTTCGTAGAAGTTGATCGCCTCCGCGTAGCGGCCCTCGGCCGCTTTCGCATCCGCATCCTTGCTCAGTTGCGTCTGGCGCGGAGTGATCATGCGATTGCAACCCGTCAGTCCCCCTAACGAACAAAGAAAAAGGAGCGCCATTCCTCGTGCTCGTAATCGCGTTCGCGGAAGCATCCGTTTCCAAATACGATTACGATCGCAAACAGGAACAGGAGTCAGAGAAAGAGTCGGCGCCATTCGTTCTAATAGCGTGGAACATTCGGATCGATCTCCTCGGACCACGCGTCGATCCCGCCCGCGACACTTGCAACTCTTGGAAAGCCGGCTGAGCGCAGGAACTCTGCCGCCCGCGCGCTCCGCACCCCGCTGTGACAGAAGACGAAGATCTCTTTTTCCCGGTCGAGCTCCTGCCAGCGCCCCGGCAGCTCGCCTAACGGAATCAGATTCGCCCCATCGATCTGCGCCATCTCGAATTCAAACGGCTCGCGCACGTCGAGCAGGATGAAAGGTGGACCCGACTTCATCCGCCGTTCCAGTTCACCCACCGCGATTTCCGGAACGGCCCTTGTCAGGTCCGGCGCGCCATGGCAAAACGTCTCGTAATCGATCGGCGAAACGATCGTCGGGCGCTCGCCACAGACCGGACAATCCGGATCCCGCTTTAGATTAAATTCCCGGAACTTCATCTTCAGCGCATCGAAGTGCACAAGACGGCCGATCAGCGGCTCGCCGATTCCGAGAATCAGCTTGAGCGCCTCGGCCGCCTGCATCGTGCCGACGATCCCCGGCAGCACGCCCAGCACCCCGGCTTCCGCGCAACTCGGGACCGCGCCGGGCGGCGGCGGCTCGGGAAAAAGACAGCGATAGCAGGGTCCGCCCAGGTGTGGAGCGAAGACCGTCATCTGTCCATCGAATCGAAAGATCGAGCCGTAGACATTGGGCTTGCGCGCGAAAACGGCGACGTCGTTGGAAAGATAACGGGTCGCAAAATTGTCCGTTCCATCCACAATCAAATCGTATTCGCGCAATATCTCCTCGGCGTTCGCGCTTCCGAAACGGCATGGATGCAGCCGCACTTCGATCTGCGGGTTCACGTCGCTCAAGCGATCACGCGCCGATTCTGTTTTTGGACGACCGACATCCTTCGTCCCGTGGAGCAGCTGGCGATGGAGATTGGAAAGCGCCACCCGATCATCGTCCACCAGCCCGATCGTGCCGACCCCCGCCGCGGCAAGATAGAGGGCCGCGGGTGAGCCGAGCCCGCCCGCGCCGAGACAGAGGACGCGCGCCGCTTTCAACCGTTCCTGGCCCGCCACGCCGATCTCCGGCAACATGACGTGACGCGAATAGCGCCGGCGTTCGTCGTCGTTCAGTCCGGCGCTCGTCTTCTCGTTAGGCGCACGCCGCCGTTATTTTTTGACCAGCTCCCATTTGATCCCCACGATCCGCTGATCCGCGAAGCGCTTCAAGGATTTCGGAAAAACGAGATACTGTGCGCCCTTGCGCTCGATCAAGCCGACGCAGCCGAAGTCACTCCCGTTTCCGGATTCTTGGATGGTCATGATGCGTGCCTGCCGAATCTGCGCCTGCAAACGCCGATCTTCTTCTGGCAATTGCCAGGGGATGTAAACCTGCGGTGCGCCGCAGGCCTCGACGACAAGGGCAAAGCGCGCGGTTTTGGTCGTGAGGATTTTCAAAGCGCGAAGCGACAGAAATGGATCCTTTGAGAAGGCGGTGTTTGCAAGGCGGTAGTGCGCTTCGCATACGATGCGCGCGCGGCATTCTGTGCCTCACAAAAAAAGACCGCCAGAGGACTACGGCAAAGAGGATCAGACTACCGTTGCTGCATTCCTGCCCTGGCGGGGTTCGTTAGTCCTCAGTCCATAGCCCCTGACGGAGCCAAAACTTCCCGCGAAGCAGGCCCCCGCGCAATCGGTTTCTCGGCCGCGACGATCGCCTAACGACTCACAACCCGAGCAACTCGCGCTGCCATTGGACGAGCAATGTTTCGCTGCGGCTCGGATCCGCGGCGATTCCCTCCAGCGCACTGCGCGGCGCGATGAACGCGGGGTCGATCGCAAGCTCCTTCGCATGATGATCACGGCGACGACGCAGTTCCTCCACCTTCTTGTCGAACCCCGGCGTCCGCACCCGACTCAGTCGCGGTGGCCGTTGCGGCCAGGCCGATTCCGGCAACGCCAGTGCCTCGCGTGCCGCTGCGACAAAACCTCGTCGCCGGCGCTCCGACAAGTGCCGGAAATCCGGTGTCTCACCGGCGACAAATTGCTTTGCGGCCTCAATCATGTCGCTGTTTTGCAGGATGTGAAACGACGGCCGATCGGCTTGTTGCGCTTCGCTATCCCGCCATTGCCAGATCGCACGCAGGACCGCCCCGGTTTGGGCCGGCAACGTCCCACTGCCGGTGATCCGCCAGCCATCGTCCGGATCGCGCTCGCGCGAGACGAGCGTCTGCTCGAGCGCCCGCTGACACGATTGGCGGAACCATTCCATTCGGCCGAGCGCTCGCATCTGCTCTTCCATTTTTGTCGCGAGGGGAAGGAGGTAACGCGTATCGTTCTTGGCGTAGGCTTCCATCGCCGCAGGGAGGGGGCGGCGCGCCCAGTTCGCCTTCTGCGATCCCTTGGCCAGGGTGACATCAAAATATTGTTGCACCAGGGCTGCGAGACTGAATTCGCCCAAGCCCAGCATGCGCGCCGCGATTACCGTGTCGAAAACCTCGCCCACCGGAAGATCGAACGAACGCCGGAGCAGGCGCAGATCGAAATCCATTCCCTGGAGCACAATCTCGCGTTCGGCGAGCGCAGTGCAGAGGGGCTGCAAATCGAGCGGCGCGAGCGGATCGACCAGCATGTCCTCGCCGTCGAAGGTCAGTTGGATGAGGCACAACTTTTCGAAGTAGCAGTGCAAACTGTCGGCCTCGGTATCGACGGCGACGCGATCGAATTGGCGCAGCCGTGGGAGGATCTCCGCGAGTTGTGAATCCGACGCGATCACCGGAGGCCAGCGAGCAGGAGTTCCGCGTTGGATTTGGTGGCGTGCAGGTTGTTGATCAACTGCTCCATCGCCTCAAGCGGCGGAAGCGCCGCCATCGTTTTGCGCAACAACTGCACGCGTTCCCACTCCTCCGGGTGATAGAGCAGGTCTTCGCGACGGGTGCCGGATTGCAGGATGTGGATCGCGGGATAAAGCCGTTTCTCGACAAGCGAACGGTCGAGATGCAACTCCATGTTGCCCGTGCCCTTGAACTCTTCAAAAATCACTTCGTCCATCCGGCTGCCGGTCTCGATCAAGCACGTCGCGAGGATCGTCAGGCTGCCGCCTTCTTCCACGTTGCGCGCCGCGCCGAAGAAGCGCTTCGGCTTGAGCAAGGCCTTCGCGTCGACGCCGCCCGACATCGTCCGGCCCTTGCCGCGGATCAGGGAATTATAGCCCGCGCGCCAGGCGCGTAATGCTGTCGAGCATCAGGACGACATCTTTCTTTTGCTCTACCAGCCGCTTGGCCCGCTCGATCACCAGCTCCGCCACTTGGACGTGGCGGGTCGGGGGTTCATCAAAGGTCGAGCTGTAGATCTGGCAATCCACTTCGCGCTCCAGATCAGTCACTTCCTCCGGGCGCTCATCGACGAGCAGAATGATCAGCTCGATGTCGGGATGGTTGATGCGAATCGCTTTTGCGATCTGCTTGAGCAGAATCGTTTTTCCGACCCGCGGCGGGGCGACGATCAATCCGCGCTGCCCGCGACCGAGCGGCGTGAGCAGGTCGACGGCGCGGACACAGGCCGAATCTCCCGAGTCGTTCTCCAACATGATGCGGCCCTGCGGATAAAGCGGCGTCAGGTTGTCGAACGCCGTCGGGGCTTTCCATTCCTCCGTCGGCTGCCCTTCAATCGAGATGACGTGATCGAGCATCAGGGTCCTTTCCCGATCGCGCGGCGTGCGAATCGTCCCGGCCAACGCCTGCCCGGGGCGCAATCCGAAGTGCCGGATGAGATGATGCGGCACGCCAACATCCTCCGGAAGCGGGAGGAAATTAAACCGGGGCGAACGCAAGATTGCCGGCCCGTCGTTAGGCTGCTCGAGGAAGCCACTTGTCCGCGCCACCTGACCGCGTGAGATGGCATGGCGGAGAAGATCGACAATCAACTGATGACGCGTCCGGCCTGGGTGGAGCTGCAGCTCGAAGCGGGCAAATAATTCCTGCAACGCTGCCGGACCCAGATCCTGGAGCGCGGGCAGATCGAGCACGTCAGGCTGCGGCTCGTTAGGGTCGGGCGCCATGGTGGCTGAGGCGGAGCCGTTACCGGGGTCGGCAAAAGTTGGGTCGTCCATTGGGATTAGTGCCAGAATCGCGCCAGAATCCGGGCCTGCGCATCGAGAACTGCGACCGGCCCGTTGTTCCAAACAAGGTGGTCGGCCCGGGAGATTTTTTCTGAGAGCGGCATTTGCGAGTCAATCATGGCGAGAGCGGCGGAGGACGTGAGATGCATGCGCGAGATCAAGCGTTGCTGCTGAATCTCCTGCGCGCAGGCCACGACCACGACGCGGTCGCATAACAATTCACCTTGGGTTTCATAGAGAAGAGGGATATCGGCCAGGAAAAGTTGGCCGGACTGGCGGCTTTCCTCCGCCGCAGTGGACCACTGCTGGCGGATGCGCGGATGGAGGACTTGCTCGAGCGCGCGCTTCTTTTCCGAGTCGGAGAAGACTATCGCTCGAAGTGCGGCACGATTCAAATCGCCGTTGGCAGAAAAAATCTCTGTCCCAAAACGCTCTCGCAAAAGCCGGCGCACCTCCTCGTCCCCATCGGTCAGCTGGCGCGCGGCCCGATCGGCATCGAAAAGCCGCGCGGCCGTCACCTCTTGCAGGCAGCGTGAGAAAGTGGATTTACCAGTGGAAATACCGCCAGTGATCCCAATGACGGTCGCGGGTTTGGGCATCAATGAAGTCGCTTCTAACGGAACCGGGTCGCCTTCGTCAATCCTGTCTGTTGCCGGTCGCGGCACCTAAAAATCCCGGAAAGTGCGGTACCCATGAACTAGAGCCTTTCTCTCGTCGTCAGGTTTCCCCGGCCGCGTTTATTCGATCCGGCAAATGTCATGCGTAGATCGGAGGCATATCTTTTCAAATTGGGGGATTCCCCGGGACTCCCACGACTGGGAACGCCGCCGGTTCAAAGAGTCGAGCTACAGCCCAAACGCGTAGAGCTTGCCATCCCACGCGCCCACGAAGACCCGCCCGTTGACTACGATCGGCGCTGCGTAGACCGCGCTCCCGATCGTCGAACCGCTTGACCAGAGCTGGGTCCCAGTCGTCGCGTCGAAGGCGATGAGCTGGTTGCCGGGCCCGTCCCCGTAGTAGACCACGCCCCCGGCAACGGTGGGCGGCGAGACCGAGGCGAAGTTCAGTCCGGCCGTCGTCTGCCAGGCAAGGTGCAGCTGACAGTTTGCGTCCACCGAGAAGGCCACCATCCCATGCTTGGTCGTGTCCGAGTTTGAGTCGGACGAGTTACCAATGTAGAGCAGCTGCGTCGTGTCCGACCACGCCGGGATGCCGTTAAACTGCCAGTCGCCGATGTTCGCGACTTGCAACCGCTGGGTGGGTCCCGCGGAGACGTTGCCACGCTCGTAGGCGACCAGAACGCCCGTCTTATTCTTCGCCGCCACCTGAGGCGGGCAGCCCGGCGGCTGGTAGAGGATGGGAGTGGCCCCGAAGTCAACGTCGTCGCCTGTCAAACCAGGATAGTTAGCGCCGAGCACGCGCAGTCTCGACGAGAGCTCGACCACGTCCTCAGAGTATCGGAAGCTCTCCGGGTTGGTAAAAGCGTTGCCAGTCGCGGTGAATACGTTGCCAGTCGCTGGATCGATTGAGACTCCGCCGGGTCCCCAGATCCCGCCTCCGTCGATCCTCGGGCCAGCCGGAAGAAACGCTCCCACTTGCTTGTGGGTCGCGATCTTGATCGCCACCACTTTGCCGTGATACGGCCGCAAGTCACAATAACTGGCAATCTCCGCATAGGCGACGCCATTGCTGACGTTGACGGCTCCGTAGGTATGCTCGTGGGCCGGATCGGAGGTGACGGCAACCGGCCAGCCCGGGAGCGTGGCGCCGGTCGAGAGGTCGAGGGCATACATATTGCCATCGCCGCCCACCACAAACATCCGGTTGTTGGTCCGGTCGAGGAACGGCGAGCCGCTCACCCCGAACACGGCGTCAGGAATGTCGTGGCAAGTGGTCTGCTGCGATCCCAGGTTCCGTTGCCAGACCATCGTCCCCGAGGCCACGTCGATCGCGTAAAGGTCACCGTGTTCGGCTCCCATGTAGACCAGGTCCTTCGAAGATCCGTTGACGACAACCCCGACCGCCATGACCGGCTGCATGATCGTCACCGCGCCTAAGTCGAAGCTCCATAGTTTGCGGAGCCCTCCAACCGTCGAGGGTGTGAGAATCGACTCGAATGGGTTCTCACCCGTCCGTTGAAGGTTGAAGCCATACATCGGCCAGTCGACTGCGGCGGCAGCCAGACCGGCACCAGCGGTCAGTGCGAGCGCCGCGAGCGCAGCGAAAAGGGTTCGGAGTCGCCCTGTGACCCCGCCGTCTCGTGCGGCCTGACAGAAGCCGACACTTTGACCGAGTCCTAACCATGCAGGTTGTCCAGCAACCTCACCTTGTTGCGGCACACCGGCGAGTTGATGCCCAGCGCCACCCTTAGGATCTTGTGTTGCCATCCTGGTATGATCTCATGTCGACGCTTAATCAGTCCAGCGAAATGATCTCTAGAACACGATGTTGTTTCGCCCGGCGATCAAGCGCAGTGCCTATCTCGGTTAATCCACAGCAGCGTAGAGAACGGTCTCCTCGGCGAAAATGGTGTAATGACCCAGATAAAATCGATAACCGAGATTGAGGCCTTGCAGATACAGGGGGATTTCAAAGAAGTCGCCGAACCTGTGATAGATCGAGATCGCTAATTTTGGTTTGAATTGGCGGAGAGTTTGCTCAGCGCCTTGCAGCGCCGTCAATTCGGAGCCTTCAATATCCATTTTCACAAAATCAACGCGTTGGATGTCTCCCATAGCTGCAAGACCGTCTATGGTACGGACGGGAAATGCCTGATCGGGCTTGATGGCAGACGGACGAAAGCCAGGGTTCACGGCGTCTTCTTCCGGCACCGGGCCGGGCACAGCATTGGCCTGTCCGCCGAGCCCGACCGGAAACAAGGAGATCGTTTCCCCAAGGCCGTTTTGAGCGATGTTATGCTGGATGATTTCTCCGTGACTTTGCAAGGGATCGAACGCATATACGCGGCCGCCGGGACCGACCGCCCCGGCGAAGGAAACCGCAGTGTCGCCGAAACATGACCCGGCATCGATGACATGATTCTCCGGCTCGGGAAAAATGCGAACGTCGTCTCTCTCCAGGTGATATTGCCGGATGAAAGCTGTCGAAGCGATGTCTTCTGGCCAACAATCGAGCGAAAACTTGCTCCCATAAAGTTCGACGTCCTCATAATGCCTGAGTGGCCCAAACATGCTTTTGAAATCAAAGCGCGAAGGCTGGGAAGGGTATGCGGACGCTCGTTCACGGAATTCCCAGTAGCCGGGAGTATTTGTCGGAAGCCTGATATGCAGGTGGCCGGCGAGCCTGAACAAAATCAGTTCCCGAAACAAGATACGCGAAGCCTCGTCTTCCAGCAGTGACATGGCGACCGCGAATTTTTCGTGGTTAGCGATGAGGAAACACAGATTCTCTTTGTGGTACTCGAGATCAAACACGCTGGAACGATCAACGCCGTCAAAGGAAAATCGCCCCGCGTCGTAGTTATTCGCTTCGCTCCGTCGCAGACGCACCAGAAGCTGACCCATCACTTCCTCCAAAAAACCAGGCGTAGGCATGGAACAACATACCAGCAAAAGCCGATCGCGGAGAAAAAGCCAGAACTCGAATAGTGGGGGCAGGCCAATTCAGGTCAATGACCTCGCTCGGCCCTGGGTCAAAACGCGGTCCCCTCTAAACGTTTCACATTTCAAAGGATAGCGTCGGACGGTTGGGATGACTCGAAACGGCAGTGAAATGTCAAATGTCTAAAGGAACGACCCCGTTTTCCTCTACTCGATTCTTTTCTTACCAAAATCGAAGTCGTGATCCCGCGAGTGTGGGATGACGCCGCGCTTGCCTAACTATGCACCGTGACCGATCTCAACTACACGAGCGTCTCTTTGCGAGATAACGATGTAAAACGTTCCTCCGACTACCGGATTATCAGGGCTAGAGGGTGTAAGTGTACCCTTAATAATCCATCTTCCGTCCTTTAGCTCGATGCGATATGGCTGCTGGTCGCGAATATCCTTCTCGCTGTAAATAGGAAACAAGACAGCCTCGGCGATTTTCACTGCCGTGTCCTTATCGGGTACTAAACCGCCCGGTCGCTCAAAAAGAGCCGGGACGTTCTGCGCTTGGGCCATGGGACAAACGAATAAGGAGCCAATCAACAATAGTTTCAATGTAAGAATACGGAGCGGTTCTGAACATGTCTTTTTCATTTTGTTATCCTCCGCCGGGGGGGCGAATAATCGTACTGATGCGCTTTCTGTAGAGCTTAGGAGAGGCTTTCTGGATAACGAGGTTATTTTTTGTAATACGGAACCTCGGGTAACACCGGTGGCTCGATTTGGCTGACTGTTTCGGTTTCCTCTTCTTCCTCCGTCGCATTGATCGGCTGACCGGCGGGGTTAACCAACCGTGCCGTCACAAAGATGACCAGGTTCCGCTTGATGTGTTGCTCGCTGTTGCTACGGAAAAGCCGGCCGACTAGGGGAATGTCGCCGATGATCGGGGTACGATCTTCGGTCTTCTGAACATCCTCGCGCATCAGGCCGCCGAGGACAACAGTCTGGCCGTCCCACACGCTCACGCTCGTCGTCACTTTGCGCGAGTTGAAGATCGGCTGGTTAATCACGTTAGGCGTGAGAACCTGAGTGGTGGTGATCCCAAGAGCATTGGTGGAAAATGTTTGGATGGGACTGCCGTAATTGATGAATCCCTCAAACTCGACCACTTGGGGAACAAGGTTGAGATCGATCGTCACGCCATCGGGACCGACCACCGGCTCGACCTCCAGAGTGACACCGGTATTGCGCGTCTCAAAATTAGTAGGAGTCGTCGGTGTGACCGGGAATGCATTGCTGGTCGATCCGCCCACGATTCCCTGGACTCCAGTAGCACCGGTGCTATCGGGGATTTTCGGCGGATCAAACTGCGTCGGATAACGAAACTCTCGCACGATCTCAATCACGGCGCGCTGGCCGCTCTTGGTCGTGACGCGCGGTGCGGAGAGCAGGTCCACGCCCTTCTTCTGGTTCAGCGCCCTGACCACAACCTGGAATTGGGGATCGGTGAAAACTCCGCTCAAACCGAAGAAGCCCGGCGCGAGCGCGCTGGCGCCGGGAATGCCAAAGAGGAGCGCGTCGAGCGCGTTGGCGGTGATGGCGACGTTACCGCTGCGATTGCCGGCGGTGACGGGGAACTGGCCAACCGGCACGCCGTTGGGCCCGACGAAAGGAAAGTCGTTCGAATTGACGGGCAGATTAGTGCCGGAGGTTCCGCCGCTGCCGAAGACGCCCTGGTGTCCGATGTTGAATTGGCCTAACAACCAATCGAAGCCGAGTTCCTTCAGGTTATTTTGCGTGATCTCGACGAATTTCGCCTCGATCTCCACCTGCTTGGGTCCGGCAACGTTGGCCTGTTCTACCAGCGCATCCACCAGCTCGAGGTTCTCTTCCGTATTCCGCACGATCAAGCGGCTGCTCTGCGGGAGGAAATTGGCGCTCGCCCCAGGCGGAAACGGAACGCCCTGATCCTTCAGAAAATCGAGTGCGGTCTGGCGGGTAACCAATTGCTGGCCACCAGTGGATTCCTGTGTGTCCCTGCCGGTTCCCGCACTTCCCCCCACTCTCGTGGCAGGGCGGTCGAGGGGATTCGCACCCACGTTCACCGCGCTGCTGACGAAACCGGGCGGCACCCGGTATTCCTTGGTGAAAAGGTCGCTGCTCTGCTCGCTGATCGGGATGATCGAGACGGCGTAGGGCTCCACCTTGACCTTCAATCCCGCCTGGCTCGCGATGTAGCGGAGTGCTTCGCCTAACGGAATCTGGTTAAGCGTGAGCGTGATGCGCGCATCGGAGGGCGCGATGGAAGGCGCGGCCGGCAGGGGCACCGGCGTGGGCTCGACGCCCGCCTCAGTCGCTGTGCCGGGAAGGGGCGGCGCGCCCTCTGGCAGCGGCGCAGGCGGCCCGGACCGGCCTAACGACGCGGTGCGCAGGACGATGTCGACCCCGCGTTTGTCTTCTGTGGCGGGATCGTTGGCCGCGGCCTGCTGGCGCAGGAAATCGATCGCCTCCCGAATACTGGCGTCACGGAACTCGATCTTCGGAATGATGATGCTGTTGAGCTTGTTCGTGAGTCGCGCTGTGCCGCCGGCATCGCGAGCGAAGGCGTCGCTGATCGGGCCGACCGTCTGGCCGTATTGGCGGACCGGTTCTTCCCAGCCTTTCTGGACCTGCCAGAGCTGGCGCGAACGGGTTTCGTTGAAGGCCTCTTCGCCATAGTGCGTCTTGTTGAGATTGATCCGCTCCTCCCCGTGGCGGGCAGCGACGTTGTAGGGATCAAGGTTAAGGACCTGCTCGTATTTCTTGAAGGCGAGATCGTAACGGCCGGAGTCATAATAGCCGTCGGCGTCGCTCAGAAGCTTCTTCACGTCCTCGACCTTGGCGATAAACTTCGGCCCTATCGTCTTATTGAAATATCCGGGCTCGGAGAGATGGGCGAGGAGTTCCAGGGCCTGGCGGCAGTTTGGATCGTAGCGATCGCTCACCACTTCGCGCACAATCTGTTCAGCCTCGGCGTACTTTCCTTCGGCGATGCGCTGCTCGGTCAACTTTACACCGCTCTCGCAAAAGCCGGCGACCGCGGCGTCGTGCTCGGCGGCGGTCGTCAGGGCGTCGGGCAGGAAGTTGACCGCGACCCGGAATTCATCATGTGCCCGGGCGAAATCATTCGTCTGGAGAGCGAGCTTGCCGCGTTCCAGCGCCGTCTGGCCCTCCACGACACCGGCCTGTCGCCGTGCGATCTCATGCTCGGCGATGCTCCGCAGATTCTGCCCGGTGGCGAGCGGGCCGAGTGCGGCGAGGAGGAGAGTGAAAAGGAGTAAAGAACTGGGGCGGGATTTAGTGTTCATGGGGGTAATGCCTGGGGAGAAGGCGCAGATCCTTGCGCCGCTACTGTTTCAAGGCGAGGACTTCGATCTTATCGTTAGGCTTTTGGGTGTTGATGATGATCGCCTTGTCCGACTGGACATTGAGCAGCTTATATTTGATCTCCGGCAGCGGTTGCAATGAAAATTCCTGATCTTTTTTGACGGCAAAGGCCCGCTCCGATCCCGCCCAGGTGTAAAGGAAGTTCGCGACCGATTCGGGCGAGGTGGCGCCTTTCTCTTTTACAAGTACGACCTGGTCGTGTGTGTCGACCTGTTCAAGGGTCAATTCGGAGATGTCGATGGTCGTTCCGTATTTGTCGGTGTCGTGTTTCTCCGTGTAGCCCGCCAGCTTGTATTTCGTGCCGGCGACCATCTGGCCGATTTGGAGAAACTGCGTCGGCATTCGCCGGTTGACGCTGTTGATCGCGTAAGTGTCATCGACCGAGGACGAGAAAATAAGGGGAAATACCTCTCGCGCGAAGGACCGCAAGGTTAGCTTCGCGACATAAGGCGGGTGGGATTCCTTATCGGTCGGATTTGAGTGGCCTTCCCACTCGTCGCGATTGGTGAAGCCATCGCCATCGGCATCCTGTGTGAGAACGTCGGCCTCGGTGATGGGGAGGCCGAATTCCTCCAGCCATTCGTTAGGCACAGGAGGATGGAGGAGCGTGTTCTGCAAAGTCGCGGGCTGACCATCCGGACCGATGAAATGCTTTTCCGGAACGAAGAGCCCGGACGGCCCGCTGGAAGTCCACTGCGAGGGCGTCCGCAGTTGCTCCGTCGCCTCGACAATCTCCGGCACCTGGCCCGCCGGGATCTTGTTATTCGGCGGCGGAATGCTTTGCAGGGCGCTGAACTTTTCTCCGAAACCGGAGGCGCCGAGAAAAATAAAACCGGCGCAGAGGACGAGGAAAAGAGCGGCGGCCAGCGCGAGTGCGCGATCGTAATTTGCCCGAAGCCAGTCCATCGCCTAACGACCCTCCATTTCCGGAAAGTTGAAACGCAGGATCTCGATCTTCGCTCCGACATTGAGATGCTCCGTCCCCACGATGAAACTGATCCCCTGCTCCTTCCTTGCGGCACCGGCCGGGGCGGACGGAACGCCGGCTGCGGCGGCACGGCGCGAGTTTCTCCGTGCCTCCTCGCTCCGGTCCTTTATCAGCCTGATTTCGCACTTGCAGCGTACGAATAATGTAGGCCTGCTCTTTCGCCGCCGCGATCTGGTTCAAGATGCGCCGTGCCGCGGCCGGGCTGCCGGAAAACGCGACATCGATCGAGGTCGAATCGACGATCCTGACGCCAGCTTCTGCAGTCTTCGGTTCCCTGCGATCGCGTGCCCTGGCCAGGGTCGGAGCTGGCGTTGTCTTTTCTTCCGGGAGCGTGCTCCGCGTCAGGCTCTGGAGCGAATCGACATGCGCATCGACGATCGTGTTTGCGATCCATTCGATCGCCCGCAACTGCTGCCCGAGGCGTGGGGCCGCCGCGCTATTCGGCAGCGAAGTCGCATACTCGTCGAAACCAAGATTGAAATTCTCCGGCAGCTTCACCTTGCTCGCGCGCGCCCGCTCGATCACGTCGGTCGCGGCCTGACGCAGTTGCGCCTGGAATTCGTTAGGCTGGAGAAACGGCTTGGGAAACATCCGGGACTTCAACTCGTTCTTCAGCGCGAGTAGCGACTCTCGGTAGCTGTCGGCCTGCGCCTTCGCCCTGCGGAGATTTTCTTCGTTCGGGAACGGGGTGCTCCGCCGCAGCCGAGACAGCTCGTCGATCGTCGTCTCGAGCCGCGCCTGTTCTCTATCGGCGGCGCTCTTTTCGCGAAGCAAAAAATAGACGCTGAGGAGGGTCGTGAAGACGAGCACGGCGAGGAAAACGCCGAGAAATCGATTTTGCTGAAACCAGTTCATGGCAGGCCAAAAGGCTGGCGCAATTTCAGACGCAGCTCGTAGGGGTAGGCCCATTCCGTGTTCGTCGGCGTGCTCGGTTTGATCACTTCCGATTGCCTGTTTGGATCGACCTCGAAAATGGCGGAGCCGAGCAGATTCCGGAAATAATCGACTACGATTTCCTGCTGCTTCGGATTGGAAAGGTAAAGGCCCCTCACAAAAACACCGTCGATCGTCGGAATCGTTGTCGGACCACCCGCACCACCCGTAGGCGTAAAGTTGTAACCGGGGCCGTTAACCCCAGCCGGACCCGACCTGCTAAGAATCTTTCCACCGGAAGTGGGCACGAGTTCAGTGATCCATATGTTTTCCTTTGGGAGACGCGCGCTGAGATCATCCAGAATGCGCAGCCAGACACCGCGGTCGCTGATCGCGCTGAGCAAGGGGGTTGTCTGTGCATCGAGCGCGGCGGTTTCCTTGCGCAAGCTGGCGATCCGGTTCTCCAATCCGCGCATTCGGTCGACCTCGACCTGCAACGTATCGGCCACCCGCGCCTCGACCCGCTCCACACGCAGAAAATAAGAGGCCCAGCCGAGCCAGACCGAGCACGAGACATGCGCCGGCCACGACCAAGAACGGACGACGTTGCGCCAGCTGCTGCCGGCGGACGACATTGGCCGGTCGCAGGTTCAACTCCATCGGACACGCCATGGTGCTGCGAAGCGCGAGCCCGACCAGTTCGCCTAACAAATGGGCGGAGCCTGCGACCTCCTCGGTCGCGACCGACTCGCCCACGGTGACATTGCGCAGCGGATCGAAGAATTCGACCGGCCCCTGGAGTTTCTCCTGGAAAAACTCGCGCAGGTAAGGCGTGCTCGCCGCCCCGCCACAGAGGAAGACGCGCTCGGGGCGGCTCCCCTGCTGCTGCGTTCGATAGAAACTAATCGAGCGCGCCAGCTCGGCAGAGCAGCCGCGTCATGGCGCTGCGGACCAGCTTCGCGACCCGCGCGACATCCGGGTCGGAGGCTTCCGTTTCGGGGCCACCAAGACTAACGAATCCGTCGTGTTTCTTGCGCAGTTCGGCCGCGCCGAAGGGCTCGTTGAATTCCTTCGCGATCGCTACGGTGATCGCACTGCCGCCGATTGGAATACTGCGGCTGAAAACTTTTCCCGGTTCGATGAAAAGCAGATTGGTCGTGCGCGCGCCGATGTAGAGGAGGAGCGAAGGGCCGGTCAGTTCGCTGTAATTGAAACGAAACGCGTTGTAGAGCGCCATTGGCGCCACATCCACCCGTCTGGTCTGCAAGCCGGCTGCCTCGACCGCTGTATTGATCCCATCGAGGAGGTCCGCCTTGATCGCGACCAGCACGACCTCGATTTTGTCCACCTCGCTGCTGGCAACGAGCTGATAATCCCAGACCACTTCCTCGATCGGGAAAGGCACATTCTGTTGCGCCTCGAAGGTGACGATGCGCTCGATTTTGTCCTGATCGACCAAGGGCAATTTCACAAAACGGGCGAAGACCGATTGCCCCGAGACCGCGTAATCGATCGGACCGCCCTTGATCCCGAGTTCGCGCATCATGGCTGACAACGTCTCGCTGATCTGCCGATTGCGATCCGTTTCCGCGGTGGGATCGGCCAGGATGTCGCGTCGCCGGTAGCCGGTTAGGACCAAGCCGCCGTTGGGCTGAGCCTGAAACTCGGCCAATCCTAACGTTTGCGAACCGAGGTCAAGGCTGAGGATGCGGGGGGAAGCAGACATGGGGTAAAATCAAGGGCCGGACAGGTCGCGGAGAATCCTGGTAATTTGAAAATCACGCATACCGTTCTGCGCAGAGACTGAGCCACCGAGAGCGAAAGGGAGAATCGTTAGGGCAGTCTTTCGGTCCATCGCGATGTCATTTGAGACGAAGCGCGGAAAGAAAGCGAGCAGGAATGTGGGAGGGGCCTGTGAGCCCCGATTTTCGAAAAGATGACCAGATCTTGCTCCCTAGCCTTTCGCCGCACAAAGGCGGCTCCCACATTCCATAGGCTCAGCGCTGATGTGCGCGCTCGAGCCATTGACGGAAATAATCGATCGTTCGAACAATCCCCTCCTCGAATTCCACTTTCGGTTCCCAGCCGAGAATTTTCTTCGCACGCGCGATGTCGGGCTGGCGCACCTTCGGATCGTCCACCGGCAGCGGCTTGTATTCGATCCCCGATTTCGTTCCAGTGATGCGGATGATTTGCTCGGCGAATTGTTTGATCGTCATCTCGCGCGGGTTGCCGATGTTGACCGGTTCATGGAAATCCGCTTGCGAGAGCCGGAAAATCCCGTCGATCAAATCCGAGACGTAACAAAACGAGCGCGTCTGCGCGCCGTCGCCAAAAATCGTGAGCGGAGTGCCAGCCAGCGCCTGACCGATAAAGGCCGGCACAACGCGCCCATCGCGCAATCGCATGCGCGGGCCGTAGGTGTTGAAGATGCGGACGATCTTGGTATCGATGCCGTGATAGCGGTGATAAGCCATCGTCATCGCTTCCGCGAACCGTTTCGCCTCATCGTAAACGCCGCGCGGTCCGATCGGGTTCACGTTCCCCCAATAATCTTCCTTCTGCGGATGGACGAGCGGATCGCCGTAGCATTCGGAGGTGGATGCGAGCAGGAACGTCGCCTTCTTGGCCTTCGCCAGGCCAAGCGTGTTGTGCGTCCCGAGCGCGCCGACTTTCAAGGTCGGGATCGGCAATTCGAGATAATCAATCGGGCTGGCAGGCGAGGCGAAATGGAAGACGTAATCGATCTCATCGGGAACAAACAAATACTGAGTCACATCCTGCTTGATGAACCGGTAGTTTTCGTTCCCGGCGAGATGCTCGATGTTCGTGAGGTGCCCCGTGATGAGGTTGTCGATCGCGATCACACGATGGCCTTCGGCCAGCAACCGGTCGGTCAGGTGCGAGCCGAGAAACCCGGCGCCGCCGGTCACGACGGTGACAGGTTGCTTGCTGGAACGCGCGGGCATGGCGCGGATTATTAAATGCGGGAGTCGCCCTTGGCGAGCAGAAACGCGCCGCTCCAGCCGTTTTCTCTCGACTCGGCTTGATGCTCCGTGATTGGCTCAGGGGAAAGGAAGAGAAAGCATGTCTACAAAAGATAGGTGCTGCACGATCGTTCCGTATTTCCGGGTGCCCGACGGCCGGCTGAACGCGTTCAGGGATCTCTGTCAGCGATTTGTAGCCAAGGCGAGCGGGGAGCCAAAGTGTCTTTACTACGGTTTCAGTTTTCACGGCAACGAAGCTCATTGCCGGGAAGGCTATGCCGACGCCGAGGGTCTGCTGGCGCACCTCGAGAATGTCGGACAACTGCTCGACGAAGCGTTCAAGATCGTGGAACTCATCCGACTGGAGATCCATGGTCCGGAAGAGGAGTTGGCCAAGCTTCGCGATCCTCTGGCGAAATTGAACCCGCAATTCTTCACTCTGGAGTATGGTTTTCGTCGTTAGGCCCTCATCCCCATAGTCAGGTCGCAAAATATCGTCCAGAAGGACGCACTTTATGTTTCGCAAGCAGATCGGCGGTGACCTTTCCGGCTTTATGAACGGCGTGGTCCAGTCTGGCAACCGCGCCGCCAGGGAGATCCTCGAAGAAAAGCAAATCGAACTGTCAAAGGCGGCATGAGTCGTCTGGAAAAAGACTCGCAAGCGATTATCTTTGGGGTGTGATCGAGCAAAGGGACATTGCGGTTTGGGCAGCCGCCGCGCTCCTCGCGATCGGGATGGGCTGGAGCCGTTATGCGAAAACAAAATCGCGCAACGATCTCGTGAGACAACTGGCGGCGATGGATGTCGAGCAACGCAAAAAGATGCTGAGCCGGCTGAACCCGAAGGTCGCGCTCGAAATGCGTCAGGAGTTGTTGGAGCGTTTTCGAATCATGACCTGAACGCACCTGGCCAGTCTCCCGAAGAGGAAACTAGCGACCAGGATTGTCCGCCGGGCCAAAGACGCTCGGCGACGCGCCGGGCTTGGCCTTGACTCCACCTCCGCCGGAACCGGCTGCGGAGGCGGCGGGAGCGATTTCGTAGGAGACTTCGTTTTGATTCCGGCAACTCACGGCGGCGAAGCTAATGCCAATGGCGACACCAAGCAGAAGGATGGATTTTTTCATCACGTTTGATCAATCGGCGCCCCCCAATTGGGTTGGCTGCCTTGGCTGAAATTTTCCTCCAAAGCGGTCGCCTCTGCAATCCCCTTTTGATCCGTGCAAAAGTCTCGTCCGCGGTGGTAACAGAACCGTTACCGATCAATCGTTGCGGCCACTTCACACGCAGGGAAATAGACTCGAGGCAAAGATGCCACGCAAAGTTTCCAAGCCGGATCGGTTGCTAATCCTCGACGAGAACCTCGCCGTGGTCGCAGCGCCACGCCGCGAGCCACGCAAGAGGAAGCGGTCGTCTGCATCAAGGCGGAAGCGGCGATTTCGAGCAACGATTGAGATGAGACGCTCGACACCGCAGAGCGATTCCATCATGCGGTTCCGGAGGCTTCTGATGGCCGCCTTACGAGTTTGGGAATTGAAACACGGCATTCATGACTTCTACGACTCGAGTTTCGATTGAGAGCCGCTTCTCTCGTGGGTGGCGCTCTCCGCCGCGTGCGGCGCGGAGAGTGCCGGGTTGCAACCGGCACAGAAAACAAATTACGGATTTATTAGCAGGAGTTCGAAAAATGAAAGCGATCGTCGAAGCCCTTTGGGTGATGGCGTTCGGGCTCTTCTGGGCGGTCGTTCTGCCTGTCGCAGGACTGGTCGAAATCGGCATACTCGTGTCGGACAGAATCGACAGGATAACGATGCACAGAGTGAGTTCGTCCGCCTGAAGCACTAGCATGGTGATCCGGGGAAGGCCGGACCGGAATAAAACCGGAACGGCACAGGGGGATGCATCGTCGGTTGAACCCAGGAGATCGCGACGGAAAACAGGCAGTTCGTGGAGTAATTTAGGACTCCCCGGCAACATCGACTGGCGAGCCGAAGCGGTGACTGAAATATTTCTTGCCAAGTCCGGGCGCCGCTGGATTGAATCGCGCATGATTAAATCAACCACGTGGTGCGGAATGATGGCCGCCGGTCTGCTGGCCTTCAGCGGAGCGGTACAGGCGGGGACGGTTAAAACTTATCAAGTAACCGGACCGGTGCTGGAAGTGAGTGACAGCATGATTGCGGTACAAAAGGGCAAAGATCGCTGGGAGATCGCCCGTGATGCCAATACCAAAATGACAGGGGACGTCAAAGTCGGCGCAAAGGTCAAGATCACGTACACGATGACGGCGACTGAAGTGGAAGCCAAAGGCGAGAAAACGGCGAAGAAACCGTAGCCAGTCACCGTCGGATCGCAGATCGACTCGTGCGGGGGCGCCTCCTGCTGGCATGTCTCTTCTCACGCGTCGGAGAACCGTGCGCCGCTTCGGGCAGCTCACATCCACGATGCGCCATCGGTCCACGGCTGCCAGCGGTCGCTTTTGCTTGCGGCCGGCCATCATCTCGTACTTAATCGCAGCGCGTGCCGCCGGATGATTCGAAATTACCGCCAGACCCCACCGCGATTGTCGGCTCAGCGACCGACATCTCGCCCCTAACGCACACCGGACCGAAACCAGCGCACGAAAAGACCGCCGCGGAGGAAGCGGGCGCGATCAATTGGGAGGCGATCGCGGCGAGCGCGCGCTTCAAAGAGCTGTTGCGCGCCAAGCGCCGTTTCATCATCCCGGCGATGATCGTTTTCATCGTCTATTACTTCGCCCTTCCGACGCTGGTCGGCTATGCCCGGCCGCTGATGGAGAAGCGCGTTCTCGGGCCGGTCAACCTCGCGTATCTCTTCGCGCTCTCGCAGTTTTTCATGGCCTGGATTATCGCCGCACTCTATGTCCGTGCGGCGAATCGCTTTGATCGCCAGGCGCGCGAAATCATTTCGAAAGATTCATCGACGTGATGATTCCCACTCGTGCTCATGCTCGTGCTCGTAATCGATCCGGGAATTCTTCGAGCACGAGCATGAGCACGAGTAAGAAAAATACATGACACCGGCGCTCGGGATGTTCCTGCTCTTCGTGCTGATCACGCTCGGGATCACCTGGTGGGCGGCGCGCCGTTCGCAAAGCGCCGCGGCCTTCTTCACTGCGAGCCGGCGCATTACCGGCTGGCAAAACGGCGTCGCGGTGGCGGGCGATTACATGAGCGCGGCGTCGTTTCTCGGCATCGCGGGCTTGATCGCGTTCTACGGCTACGACGGCTTTATGTTCTCGGTCGGCTGGCTGGTCGCGTATCTCACCGTCCTGCTCGTGGTTGCGGAACCGCTCCGCAATGCCGGCAAATATACGATGGCGGATGTGCTCGCCTACCGACTGAACCCGCGACCGGTCCGCGCCATGGCCGCGTTGAGCACGATCACGGTGAGCACGTTTTACATGATCGCCCAGATGGTCGGCGCGGGAGCGCTTGTCGCGCTGTTGTTAGGCAGTTCGCATGTCAGCTACCAGGCCGCGGTCATCGGCGTCGGGATCCTCATGATCATCTACGTCGTCTTCGGCGGGATGTTGGCGACAACCTGGGTGCAGATCATCAAGGCGATCCTGCTCATGGCGGGAACCATTCTTCTCAGTCTCCTCGTGCTCGCCCACTTCGGCTGGAGCCTGACGAACTTCTTCAACGCCGCGACGCACGTGACCTATCACGACAAGGGAGAGCTGGTGACAAAGAATTTTCTCGACCCCGGTCTGCGCTACACGCGCCGCGAATCACGGGGCGCTCGATCTCATTTCATTAGGCATGGCGCTCGTCTTCGGCACCGCGGGATTGCCGCATATCCTCGTTCGTTTCTATACCGTGCCCGACGCGAAGACGGCGCGCATCAGCGTCGTCTGGGCGATGGTGCTGATCGGCGGCTTTCTACATCATGACGACCTTTCTCGGCTTCGGCGCCGCCACAATCGTTGGGCGCGATCACATCGCCAGCCACGGCGGAAATAACATGAGCGCGCCGCTCCTCGCCCAGGCGCTGGCGGGCGACATCTTTTTCGCCTTCATCGCGGCGATTGCCTTCGCCACCATCCTCGCGGTGGTCGCCGGCCTGACGATCAGCGCATCGACTTCGTTCGCCCACGACTTTTATACCGCAGTCATCCACAAAGGGACGGAGCGCAGCCCAGGCGAAGAAGTGCGCGTGGCGCGCATTACGGCTTTCTTCGTCGGCGCGATCGCGATCGGCGTTGCCATCTTGTTAGGCAAGGATGCCAATGTCGCCTTCCTCGTCGCCCTCGCCTTCGCCGTCGCGGCCTCGGCCAATTTGCCGGTCATCGTGCTCTCGCTTTTTTGGAAACGCTTCAACACGACCGGCGCAGTCGCCGGTCTGGCCACTGGCCTGGTCGCTTCGCTTGTTCTGATTGCCCTCAGTCCGAGCATCATGAAAGTCGATCCGCCGACGGTCATCGGCGCGGCGCGTCATCTCATCCAGCGACCGCCGATTTTCCCGCTGGAAAACCCCGGAATTCTCAGTATCCCGCTCGGATTTCTCGGCGCGATTCTCGGCACCCTCCTGCGTCGCGAGCCGGAAGCGGAATCGCGCTTTGCCGAGTTGATCGTGCGCGCCAACACCGGGCTGGGCGCGGAGCAGGCAACGGTCGAATAAAGTTTCGTTAGGCCGGAGCGACCTCCGCGGTCGCTTTTTCCCATTCCGCCGTCAGGCGCTCCAGCTCATCAGAGACCGCCGAGAGTTCGCGATTGATCGCCACCGCGCGACCGCCCGCTTCGTAAACAGCCGGATCTTCCAACTCCAGCGCCAACTCCTTCTGCTGACCTTCGAGCGCAGCAATGTGCATTTCCAGCTCACGCAGGCGCTGCTCGCGTTCCCGTTGTTGTTTCGCCAACACCTTGCGCACTTCCGCCTCGGCGCGCTTTTGCGCCTTTTGTTCCCGCAAGCCGGGCTTGTAGCCTGGGGCGCTGACGCCGGCTCCGGCACCGACGCGGCCGGCCACAACGGGCTGAAAGTTCGTTAGGCCAGCGCCCGCGGTCAAAGCTGCCCGCTCCGACGTGGCCTTTGATTTATCGAGATAATATTGGTAATCGCCGGCGTAGGGCGTGAGCCGGCCTGCGTTGATGTGCAGCACGCTCGTCGCGATCGCGCGGATGAAATGGACGTCGTGGCTAATGAAAATGAGCGTCCCTTCGTACTGCTCGAGCGCGCCGATCAAGGCGTCGATCGAGCCGACATCGAGATGGGTCGTGGGCTCGTCCATGAGGAGGAGATTTGGCGGATGGAGCAGCAGCTTGACGAGCGCGAGGCGCGATTTCTCGCCTCCGCTCAAGACACCGACCGTCTTAAAGACGTCATCCCCGCGAAAGAGAAACGAGCCGAGCACCGTTCGGGCGGTTTGCTCCGGGACAGGATCGGATGCGTCGAGCACGCTTTCGAGGACGGTTTGCCTAACGTCCAGCATCTCGACGCGATGCTGCGAAAAATAACCGACCCGGACATTGTGGCCAAGCTCACGCTCGCCCTTTTGCACCGGCAGGACGCCGGCGAGTAACTTCAGGAGCGTCGATTTACCGGCGCCGTTCGGCCCCACGAGCACCGTCCGTTGGCCGCGCTCGGCTGTGAAGTTTAATAGGTCGTATACGACCAATTGGTCGTATGCATGGCGCACATCCTTGAGCGTAATCACCCGCAACCCGCTTCGCGGCGGCTGCGGAAAACGAAATTTGATCGTCTTCGCCTGCGCGGTGGGCACGGCGATTTTTTCCATGCGATCGATCTGCTTGAGCTTGCTTTGCGCTTGCGAGGCTTTGCTCGCCTTGGCGCGAAAGCGGTCGGCAAATTGCTGGAGCGACGCGATTTCTTTCTGCTGGTTCTTGTAGGCCGAAAGCTGTTGTTCTTCGCGCGCAGCTTTCTGCTCGACGTAGCTGTCCCAGTTGCCGCGATAGCGGAGCAGCTTCGAATGCGCGATCTCGACGATGCTGCCGACGAGCGCGTTCAGGAATTCGCGGTCGTGCGAGATCATGAGGATCGCGCCCGGATAATTCTGCAAATATTCCTGAAACCAGACTAACGACTCAAGATCGAGATGGTTGGTCGGCTCGTCGAGGAGCAAGAGATCCGGCTCCATCACGAGGAGGCGCGCGAGATGCGCGCGCATGATCCAGCCGCCACTCAAGGCGCGCGCTGGTCGCGCGAAATCACTTTCGCGAAAAGCCAGGCCAGCGAGAATGCGTTTCGCTTTCGGTTCGATCTCCCAATCGTGCTCATCTTCCAGCGCCTGATGCGACTTGCCGCAGGCGAGCTCGAGGACTGACTCATCGCCGGCCGCGGCTGTTTCCTGTGGCAGATAGCCAAGTGTGACATTCTTCTCGAGGGAGATTTTTCCCGAATCAGGGGACGTTTCATCGAGAATGAGCGAGAAGAGTGTTGATTTGCCGGCGCCGTTAGGCCCGACCAGCCCGATGCGATCGCCGCGGTTCACCTGGAGCGAGACATCCTCAAAGAGGATGCGCCCGGCGAAAGATTTGCTGACTTGAGAAACGGTGAGCATTGCAAGAAAGCGCGAACTGTCACGTCGCGCATGAGTTGTCGCAAATGCCAGGCCTGGAGGTGCCGGCGGAGGGGATCGAACCCACACACCCTTGCGAGTACTGGATTTTGAGTCCAGCGCGTCTGCCAGTTCCGCCACGCCGGCTTTTCGAGCGGGTCAGAAGCTACGGAGATCGTCGAGGGCTTGCAAGCCACGCGGTGGACCGAGCACTTCGCGCAGGATAATCGCCTGGCGAACACTGCCGCGCTGGCGAAGCAACGTGCCTAACGACTGGCGCGGCATTACACGCGCGGGCACAGTCGCGCGGGGCATTGCTGCCGGTGCGGATGGCAAAATGATTGGCGGTGACGGCGCAACGGTAACGAGTGGCGTGACCTTGGCTACGACCGGCTCGAACGGAGTGGTCGTTGGCGGAGGAGGAGCGAGATCTTTGGGTGTTGTAACCAGGGGTGGCAGGGGTTGCACCCAGCTGCGCTTCGCCTTTGGTCTCTGCGCCGGCGGGGTCGTGGGCGTGACTACCCGGCGCGGGCGAACCGGTGGCGGGGGACGCGTCCCTGGCGGCGCCCCGAGCGCTTCGAGGAACCGGCGGATTCGTTCCTCCTCGCTCTGCGGCGGTTGAGGCGGCGGCGCCTGTTCGTTAGGCGAAGGCGCCTCCGGTTTCTCGGAATCGCCGGAGGTCTGCCGGGTGAACCACTTAAAAGCAAGCGCGAGTCCAGCGAGGACGAGAAGGATGAGCGTGTCGTTCATCTGGAACAGTGATGAGTGACAGCTGACAAGTGACGAGTTGGTTAGGCACCCTCCGTCGTGGGCTTTTCCGCGGCACCAATCGATTCCCGCATCGTCGTGTCGGCCTGCACATTTTTCATCCGCACGTAATCCATGATCCCGAGATTGCCGGAACGGAAGGCGTCGGCCATCGCCTGCGGCACGAGCGATTCCGCTTCCACCACTTTGGCGCGCATTTCCTGGGTCTTGGCGCGCATTTCCTGCTCGACGGCGACGGCGGCGGCACGGCGCACTTCGGCTTTCGCCTGGGCAACCCGCTTGTCCGCGTCGGCCTGTTCGGTTTGCAGTTTGGCGCCAATGTTATCGCCGATGTCGACGTCCGCGATGTCGATTGAAAGGATCTCGAAGGCGGTTCCGCTATCGAGTCCTTTTTGGAGCACGAGCTTGGAAATGCGATCCGGATTTTCGAGCACATCCTTGTAGGTGTCGGCCGAGCCGATCGAGGTCACGATCCCCTCCCCCACCCGCGCGATGATTGTCTCCTCGGTCGCGCCACCAACGAAGCGATCGAGGTGCGAGCGTACCGTGACGCGCGCTTTGACTTTCACGCCGATGCCGTCCTTGGCCACACCGTCGATCGTGTTGCGGCCCATTGCGGCGCTCGGCACGTCGATGATTTTCGGATTGATGCTGGTGCGCACGGCTTCGAGCACCGTCTTGCCGGTGCCTTTGGTCGCGAGGTCGATCGCGCAGGCGCGGTTGAAGTCGAGCGAGATGCCCGACTTTGTCGGCTGCGATGAGGGCGAGGATGACGTGGCTCACGTCGCCGCCCGCGAGGTAATGCGCCTCGAGCGGATCGCTCGGGATGTCGATGCCGGCTTTGACGGCGGTGATGCGGTTATCGACGATCAGACCGACCGGCACTTTGCGCAGTCGCATCCCGACCATTTTGCCGATGCCGACCGGCGCGTTTGCGATCCGGGCGCGGAGCCAGAGCCCGAAGAAATTAAAGAGCACGATCGCGAGCACGAGGGCGATGACCCCCAGCGCTGCCACGCCGACGAGATAGAGCGATTCCATGAGCGAAGGTTACGAGAGCGGCCCGAATGCGGAAAGCGCTAATTGCGCCGCGAATCTTCACCCGCTAGGAAAAGCCGAGCACGGGATGGGGAACGTACGGTTCCTCCAGCGCGGCGATCTCGTTAGGCGAAAGTTTGAGCGCGAGCGCTGCGACCGCGTCATCGAGATGGTGCGGCTTGGACGCGCCCACAATCGGCGCGGTCACGGCCGATTTGTGCAGCAACCACGCCAGCGCAATGCTGCGCGGGCGGCAGCTGCTTCGCCGCGGCAAGTTCATTCAAGCGTTCCACCACGACACGATCGGATGCCTCCGTTTGGCGATAGAGCGTGCTTGCCGTATTCATCGCGCGCGGCGCGTCCGCCACCCGCGATCGCCCCATGGCCGCGCCAGCCGGCCGCGCGCCAGCGGGCTCCATGGAATCACGCCGATCCCTTCCTCCTCGCACAACGGCAGCATTTCCCGCTCCTCTTCGCGATAGAGCAGATTGTAATGCGGCTGCATCGAGACGAAGCGCGTCCAGCCGTGTTGATCGGCGAGATAAAGCGCCTGGCAAAATTGCCACGAATACATCGAGGACGCGCCGATGTAACGCGCCTTGCCCGCCTGCACGACATCGTGCAGCGCTTCGAGCGTTTCCTCGATCGGCACGTCGTAATCCCAACGATGAATCTGATAAAGATCGACGTAATCCATCCCCAGCCGCTGCAGGCTCGCGTCGATCGCGGTCATGATGGCCTTGCGCGAAAGGCCACCGGTATTTGGCCGATCGCGCCACGGGAAAAAAACTTTCGTCGCGACCACCAGCTCATCACGCCGACCCATCTCGCGCAGGGCGCGGCCGACGATCTCTTCGCTCGTGCCATCGGAATAGGCGTTCGCGGTGTCGAAGAAGTTTATCCCAAGCTCCAAGGCGCGCGCGATGAACGGGCGGCTCTGCTCTTCGTTCAAACTCCAGGGGTGACCGCCACGCTCCGGCACACCGTAGGTCATGCAACCGAGGCAGAGACGCGAAACCTTGAGGCCGGATTTTCCGAGGCGGGTATATTCCATGACATAGGTCCTATCGGACCCATTGGTCCTATAGGACGGATCCGCGCCGCAAGCAAAACGTGACGCTCCCGGCAGCAGCCGTAGACTACACCACCCGTGAAATATTTTTCCCTGCTCGATCTCTCGCCGATCATCGAAGGCGGCGACGCAGCGCTCGCTTTTCGCAACACGCTCGACCTCGCGCGGCACGCTGAGGAATGGGGTTACCATCGCTACTGGCTGGCGGAACATCACAATCTTCCGGGCATTGCCAGCGCTGCGACTTCCGTCGTAATCGGACATGTCGCTGGCGGCACGAAACGCATCCGGGTCGGTGCGGGCGGGATCATGTTGCCTAACCATGCTCCGCTCGTGATCGCGGAGCAGTTTGGCACCCTGGACGCGCTTTATCCGGGCCGGATCGACCTCGGGCTTGGGCGCGCCCCGGGAAGCGACCAACTGACAGCGCGGGCGTTGCGCCGCAATCTCGGCAGCAGCGGCGATACGTTTCCGCAAGACGTCCTCGAGCTGCAATCCTACCTCGCGCCGGCGGTGCCGGACCAAGCGTTGCAGGCGGTGCCGGGCGCGGGCGCAAAGGTCCCGCTTTATTTGCTGGGCTCGAGCGACTTCAGCGCCCGGCTCGCGGCGGAGCTCGGTTTGCCTTTCGCCTTCGCTTCCCATTTCGCGCCCGAATATCTGGACGTCGCGCTCGCGCTTTATCGACAAAATTTCAAACCATCCGCCGCCCTCGCGCAGCCGCACGCGATGATCGGCGCCGGAATTTTCGCGGCCGCGACTGACGCGGAAGCGCAACGTCTTTTCACGTCGGCGCAGCTTCAATTCCTCAACATGGTCCGCGGTCGCCCGGGCAAGCTCCCGCCACCTGTCGAGAGCATGGAGGGTCGCTGGAGTCGGGGTGAAGAGGCGGCAGTGCTGGAGCGGACTCGCTGCTCCGCGGTCGGCTCACCGGAAACGGTGCGACACCGGCTGGAGACGTTGCTCAAGGAGACGCAGGCGGACGAAATCATCGCCACCGCGCAGATTTACGATCACGCAGCGCGGTTGCGCTCGTTCGAGATCGCCGCGGAGGTGCTCGCCGGCTCGTTAGGCAAGCGCCCGCTCCGGACCGTGGCTCGGCGACAGCGGCTCGATGATGCACCGTCTTATTCGTCCGAATGGAGAAAGTAGCCGCCGGCGTTCTTGTCGCTTTCGAGTTTCAATAATCCGCGCTTTTGCGCTTCCAGGAGGAGATCGCTGAAGGTGCGAAAACCGTAGGCGCGCTCGTTGAAACCGGGATGCTGCCGCTTGATTGTCTGCTTCACGCGCGAGCCGTGCACGACGCGAATCTTCGCCGCGTTCCGCCCGAAGCGCGTCGAGCGTCCTGATGAGGAGTTCGAGTGCTTCTTCGATCGGCGGACCCTGGTTTTTTTCCACCACGGCTTTCACAGGCGCCTTCGCCGCAACCGCGCCCGGACGCTTCCGGGCCGGCACCGCCCGCACCAGGTCGTCGTAGTAGAGAAACTCGTCGCAGTTGTTGATGAAGAGATCGGAAGTCGACTGCTTGACGCCAACGCCGATGACCGTCTTGTCGTTCTCGCGCAACTTGCTCACAAGCGGTGAGAAATCGGAGTCGCCGCTGATGATGGCAAACGTGTCGACGTGACTCTTCGTGTAGCAAAGATCGAGCGCATCGACCACCATCCGGATGTCGGCGGAATTCTTGCCCGATTGCCTGACGTGCGGAATCTCGATCATCTCGAAGGCGGCTTCGTGCAATCCGCGCTTGAAAGCCTTGTAGCGTTCGAAATCGCAATAGGCCTTTTTCACCACGATGTGGCCCTTGAGCAGGAGACGCTCGAGCACCTTGCGAACGTCGAAGGCCGGGAATTGCGCGTCGTGCGCACCGAGGGCAATGTTTTCCAAATCGAGGAAGACGGCCATCGTGGCCTCGGTATCCTGAGCGCTCATCGCTTCACGAGTAAGCGCGATCGGGTTCGCGAAACAGAAAAAAATTCATAAGATTGACGGAGTGTATCTCAAAAAGGTCGATTTCCTCCTCGCGGTGAGCCTCCCCTTCCTGGCCGCGTGCCACAAACCGGAGCCGGCCGTTGCAGCGCCGACTCCATCGGTCCAGGAGCGTCGTCTCGAACGCGCGGCGCAGGTGCCGAAGGCTACGCAAGAGATTTGGAACTACCTCAATAGGGTTCGCCAGGACGACCCCTTCAGCGACTCGATCGCGCGCACTCTGGTCAACGATCAAAATCAGCTTGGCCTGGTTTTATTCTCAAGGGTTGTGCCCGACCAGGTTCCGGAGCTGATGCGCAAGCTCATGACTGAATTGGCGCAGGGTTTTCCGCACCAGGATCTCACCCTTGTCGTTTACGCGGAGTCAGTCCCGCCGCACCAAATTGGCGAGGCGCGAGTCAACGGTCAGACTGGCGAGGCGACCTACACCGCGAATTAGACGCGCATCGCCGTCCATGACCTGCCGAAGCATGTCCTGTCCCTGGGAGGATCGCGCCCTCCCTGAGCGTCCAGTTTCGTCGGTTAGATGACCTTATTCGCGACCCCAGATCATGGCGACGGAAGTCGTTAGGCTGCCGCCCATGTTAAAAGTGAGGAATTTTTTCGCGCCCGGGATCTGGTGCGCGCCTGCCTGGTTGGTCAGCTGTTGATAGGCATCGACCACCTGCCGCACGCCGGTCGCGCCGACCGGATGGCCGTCGCCGATCAGGCCGCCGCCGGCGTTGACCGGAATCTCAAAGTCGATCTTGCCGCTGAGGTGTTCGCCGCGCACTTGCGGAAGCGCGGTCGCGCCGCTCTTGGCCAACTCGGCGCCCTTGCCCGGCTCGGCCAGCCCGAGAATTTCGTAGGCCACAATCTCGGTGATCGAAAAACAATCGTGCACTTCGGCGCCGTTCATGTCGCGCGGCTTCAGGTTCGCCATTCCAAATGCTTTTTCGGCGGCCTTGCGCGCGGTGCTGAAGGTCGGCGCATCCTTTTTTTCGAGCGCCAGGTAATCGGTCGTGTGTCCGAAACCGAGCAGTTGCGGGACCTTCGATTTATCAATGCCATGTTTGTCGAGATATTTGCCCGAGACGAGAACGACGGCGGCCGCGCCATCGGTGATCTGCGAGCAATCGGAAACGCGCAAAGGCGGCGCGACGCTCGGATTTTTCTCCGACACCTGCGACGCGCAATCGTAGGTCAGATTCGCTTCGCGCATCTGGGCAAGCGGATTCAACGCGGCGTGCGCGTAATTCTTGTAGGCGACCGCAGCGAGGTCGTCCGGCGAAGCGCCGTATTTATCAATGTAAATCTGCGCGATGCGCCCGAACAATTTCGGGAACATGAAGTCGCCATATTCCGGCCGCTCGACGTCGAAATCGGCCGCCGCCCCGAGCACATCGGAGCCATCGCGTGACGACATGGTTTTTTGCTGCTCCGCGCCGACGACGAGGACGGCGTCGTGAAATCCGCCCATGATCCATTGTGCGCCGAGGAGAACGGAAAGCGCGCCGGAAGCGCAGGCCGCTTCGGTGTGCATGGTCGGAATGCCGTGCAGCTTTTCATCAATCTCGGGGATGAACGCTCCGAGATGGAGCTGTTTGGTAAACTGGCCGGCGTTGAAATTTCCCACCGCCGCGGCGCCGATTTCGGCCGGATCGATCTTCGCATCATCGAGGGCTTTACGGCCGGCTTCCTTGATCACGTCGCGCAGGGCCTTGCCTTCCTTTTTTAGGTTACGCTTAAAGTCGGTTCGGCCGGCGCCGAGGATGTAAACTGGTTCGTTCATGGCTGTCGCAAGCTAAGCCACGCCCTACCTTCTGTCATCCTGGATACCAATGTGGGAGGGGCCTTTGCGCCCCGATGACTTAACGGGTCGCGACAGATCGGGCACAAAGGCTCCTCCCACATTGGCTGCAGTTGCGGGATTGGTTAGGATCGTGGAAATAGCACCCAGCCATGGCTCGACTCCACGAATATCAGGGCAAAGAAATTCTCGCCGCCAACGGATTCAAGATTCCGCGCGGTCTTTCGCCTTTTCCATGCTCATGATGAAGCTCTGCAGCTTCTTGCACTGATCCTTGCCGATCACGTCACCGCCGAGCGCGGTGAATTTCACCGCGATCTCGTCCTCCGTCATCGGGTCGCGCGGGTCGCCCTTCGGAACATCAACCCGCGTGGCGTACGATTTACCATCATTCGTCGTGATCGTCACCCGGCTCGGTTGGAACTTGGGAAAGAGCGCCTCGAACTCTTCGTTAGGCACGACTTTTACCTTGTCCATGATCGGGATGAGAGCCTTGTCGAGGACGCGCTCTTCTTTGAATTGCAGCGGCGTCACCATTCCATCAACCAGACCCGCTGCCATACAATACGGCAGCGAATGATCGGCCGTCTCCTTCGAGTCGGGCCGATACTTGTGCGGGTCGCCGAGGATATCGGCAGCGCGGGCAATCACTTCCACTTTGATTTCCTTCACATCGTCCGCCTTGATGTTGTGTTCCTTGACCGTCTTCATCATCGCGGTGAGCGGCGCGTGACTGAGCGCCTCGATCGGGAAACTCTTCATCCCGCAATCCAGAATCCGGTAATGCGACTTCGGTGAGTTCGGCAGGTCAGCGACCAGTGCCTCACCATCGAACGTTGCCGGCTCGCCCTTGTATTGCACATGATGGAAAATGGCGAAGAGCCCTTCCTTGCCATCGATGATGTGCTCCGGTCCGGAAAATCCGCCACGCGCGAGGAGCGCGCTCTCCGCGCCCATTCGTCCCGCCCAGGGATCAACCGTGTTCTTCATGTTGGTCAGCTTGCCTGCCGTGACTGCGCCCGGACAAAAGGTGCGGGCGGCGCTGATTCCCATCGCCGAAACCATCTGCGCCGGATTGAGATTCAGGACGCGCCCTGCCGCAATCGGCGCCGCGAACGCGCTATCGATTGGTTCAGGAGCTTGATCGGGCTCGGCGAATTTTCAAGGTTCCTCGCGTGCAAATATTAGACGGCTTAACAATTGGATTGTGTCGCGTTGCCTTGTCGAGGCAGTATTCGATTTCAGTGTTGCTTCGTTAATTCCAAATCTGGAGGTAATTATGAAAGTCATTCAATACACAAAAAGTTCCATAGCCGCAGCGGCGATCGCCGGCTGCCTCGTCCTCTTACCGTCGAGCACAGTGAACGCACAAAAGGCGAGTTCTACGGAGCAAACCGCGATCGAGAACGCGCTCCGCAAGCTTGACGCGGAATGGTCCGCAGCCGCCTCGGCTAGAGATCTCGACAAGACGGTTTCGTATTATTCGAACGACGCCGTCGTGCTCCCGCCGAATTCGCCGCTCGCGACCACGCCAATGGCGATTCGCGCGCAGTGGAAAAAGGACATCGACAGCATGATCAGCGGCGGTTGGAAACCGACCAGAGTGGAAGTCGCGAAGTCCGGCGACATGGCTTACGTCAGCGGGACCTACACATTTAATTTCAAGGACGCCGGCGGCAAGACGGTGGAAGATCGCGGCAAATATCTCGAGGTCTGGGAAAGGCAGTCCGACGGGAGCTGGAAGTGCGGCGCGGACGCGTGGAATTCCGACCTCCCCGCGGCGCCCTGACCGGTCGGTTCACCGCCAGGCACGCACCGTTTGATCGCAAAGCGCCCGACACGCATGAGTGATTTCGCCGAGCCCACCAGGTTCGCTAATCGCTACGCCCAAGCATGGTGCAGCCAAAATCCGGAGAGTGTCGCGGCGTTCTTCGCCGCAACCGGTTCGCTCTCCGTGAACGACGGACCGCCCGCGGTTGGGCGCGCGGCGATTGCCGAGGTGGCGAGAGGATTCATGCGCGATCTTCCCGACATTGTCGTGATGATGGACAAGGTGACGCGCGATTCGGATGGAACGAAGTTCCATTGGACACTGACGGGCACGAACACCGGACCCGGCGGCACGGGAAAACGCGTTCGAATTAGCGGATACGAACTTTGGAAGATCGACAACGACGGGCTCATCGCAGAATCGAAAGGGCAGTTCGACAGCGCGGAGTACGAACACCAGCTCAAGCACGGTGTCGATGGTTAGTTGTCGTTGGCGACCATGAATCTTGCAGACCTCGCCAACCTCGGGCAGATCGTCGGCGCGATTGGCGTCATGATTACGCTCGTCTATCTGGCGATTCAGATCCGGGGCAATACCAGAGTCGCGAGTGCACAAGCCCGCCATGCCATCTCCGAGTTCGTTCTCCGCATCTCGATTTTTCGGGCAGAGCACGCGGATCGATTGGCCAAGCTTGAGAGCGGAGCGGAACTAACCGACGGGGATCGTCAGTTTCAGTATTGGAGTCATGTCCAATTGCTGCTGCATGCCGAGACGTATTTTCATCATCACGATTTGGGACTCATGCCTGATGAACACTGGCGCGGATATGCCCGATACATGACGCGCTACATACAGTCATCCGGGTTCAGAGAAGTCTGGGTTGATATTGGCCCAAGCTTTTCGGAAGACTTTGCGCGATGGGTCGATGGGCTGCTGGCGACGCATTCCCCTCGAACTTCGGTAAGACCAATCAGCCAGGTGCCTCCTAAAGAAGACGCTTTTATGAGGGCTGTCCAACTCGTGCAGGTCGGTAAACCGTTGGAAAATGCCGAGGTTGCACTTCCAAAGATCGGGCCGTCCGAAGTCCTGGTCCGAGTAGCAGCCTGCGGAATTTGCCACTCCGACGCGCACTATCGCGGCGGCATCTCGGCGATCGATCGTCTGCCATTGACTCTCGGACACGAAGTAGCGGGTCGTGTCGAAGCGGTCGGCGAAGAAGTCACCCACGTCTCACCGAACGACCGCGTCTACGTGCACTATCTGGTCAGCTGCGGTTGCTGTGATTTCTGCCTCCGCGGTCACGAGCAATTCTGCGTCAAAGGGCAAATGATCGGAAAGCATCGCGACGGCGGCTACGCCGAGTTCATTAAAGTCCCCGGCCGAAATGTTTTTGTGCTCCCGGATGAGATTCCATTCGAGCACGGCGCAATCATGATGTGTTCCTCGGCGACGGCCCTTCATGCCTTGAACAAGGCCCGTGTGCAAAGCGATGACTCTGTCGCCATTTTCGGCTTCGGTGGATTGGGATTTTCAGCTTTCCAACTGGCCAGAGCCTTCGGCTGTCGGGAGATATACGTCGTCGATATCAACCCGGCCAAACTTGCCGCGATCGCGGAGGCCGGAGGCATTGCGATCGATGCGACCGCGGGAGATCCCGTCCAGCAGATTCGAGAAGCAACCGGCGGAAAAGGAGTGGATGTCTCGATCGAACTCGTTGGCTCTGCCATTACCATGGAACAGGCCGTCCGGTGCCTGGGGATTTTCGGCCGCGCTGCGCTTGTCGGCCTGACCGCGGAGTCAATGTCCGTTCTTCCCTATACCGAGATCATCAACAAGGAGGCCGAGATTATCGGGGTTTCCGATCACCTGGCGGCGGAACTATCGTCGCTCATGCAACTCGCGTGTCGCGGGAAGCTATCCTTTTCGCAGAGCACGCTGCGCTTTGTCGATCTTGACGCGGCACAGATTAACGCGGCGCTGGATGCAGTTGAGAATTCCACCGATCACATTCGAACCGTGATTGTGTCGCGGCCTTGATTTGGTTGCACGGATAACGGGTAGCGCTGGATACGAATGGAGGGAGAATGTCGCTCCTTGGCTATCGGTTCACTGCTTCGCGCCATCAATTGAAAAATCGATCGGGAATCGCATCTTGGCACAGAGGCCCGGACGACAGCGCCATTTGATGAGAGTCTTCCCGCAGGTGTCGTCGAGCAGGTCGTGACCGCTGGACTCCATTACTAGGACGCTGGCGACAGTGCCGTCCGAGTTGAAACGCAGCTCGAAGACTCCCTTTTCCGGTCCAGTGCTTCCTGCGGGCTGACTCCGGATAGGGTGGCCGCGGCGCGTAGGTGAACCCTTTTTCTTTCGCGGCGGCGAATTCCTTTGGCTCATCGGGAGGCCGCCCGCGATGGAGGCGGAGGTACAGTGCCAGGGTCAAAGGTCATAAAGACAGGCAGTAATCGATATCTGCCACCATGCCAGCGCCATTGCGCGAGTGCAGCCTTGCCGGCCTCGTCGAGTATCGGATGGCCGGTCGAGAGACGCACAAAAACATATGCGACCTCCCCGCTAAATTTGCTATGGATCTCGTAAATCGCGAGACCGCCCCAGTGATGTTGACGCGCCTCCTTCGGATAAGCGGGCAGCGGCGCGTACTCCGGCCGCTGCAGGTTCCTCATTTCGACGATGACCTGCGGATCCTTGACTGCCGAGTCGGCCGGCGTGGATAGGGACGCGACCCCAACTAATGAAACCAGGAACCGGGCGACGAATGGGACACTCATTTTTCGGGATCGAATATCTGAAAGAGAAAGCGCTAACAAGAGGAATCGACGGTCGCGGAGCGACCGCCGATCAACACTTCGAATCGCCCGGCAAAGTTGCGTGTCCCATCAACCGGAAGGAGTAATCATCATGTCCACGAACACAATCCGGCTTCATCGTGTCGTTCGGGCCGCGCCCGAGAAAATCTACCGCGCATTCCTTGATCCGGAAGCCAAGGTGAAATGGCTTCCACCAAACGGATTCACCGGCAAGGTGCATCACCTCGAGGCGAAAGTCGGCGGCACCTACAAAATGTCGTTTACCAACTTTACCACCGGTGCGGCTCACTCTTTCGGTGGGGAATATCGCGAACTGACGCCACACGAACGCATCCGCTACACCGACAAATTCGACGACCCAAATCTGCCCGGAGAAATGGAGACGACGATCGATCTGAAGAAGGTCTCCTGTGGCACGGAGCTGAGTATTGTGCAGGAAGGGATCCCCTCGGTCATTCCGCCCGAGGCCTGCTATCTCGGCTGGCAGGAGTCACTCATCCTCCTGGCGAAGTTGGTCGAGGCTGAAATTCCAGATTAGCTCGGTTCAAGAAATAGCGTCGTCCGATGCGTCGCGGAGCGTTCGAACCAGGCGGCTGACACAGCCGCCCTACAATCTGAATTCCCGGCGCTTTGCGCCGGTGTAGGGCGGTCGTCTCGACCGCCATTTGCAGGTTACGAATCTTGAAACCGCTCTTCGAAGCGTAACCTCATTTCTTATCTTCGTCCCTGGAGGCGGGCTTCGGCGAGGTCGATGTCGTGCTGAATGCGGCGGAGGACTTCGTCGTTGATCGACTCTTCGTTGCGCAGGGCGATGACGGTCTCGCGTTCTGTGTCCAGGGCTTCGCAGGCCAATTCCTCAAACTCCCGCGAGTACAATCGGCGGACGCCATCTTCGTGCGTCGCTTCCCTGCTCAATTGCCGGATCCGGTCGGCGTATTCGGAGCGCAGGCGGTCGACGGTCTCGGGCCTGACCTGACCGATCTCTTCGATGCGAGCGAGGGTGGCTTCGTTCGCCTTCAGGCGCGCACTACGGGATTGTAAAATCCTAACATCCACCGCTTGCTCTCTCACCGTCGATCTGTCACAAGCTCGTCGTGGTCAAACATCTTGAAGTTCATCGCACCCACCGCGTCGGATGGCTCCGGGCTGCGGTCCTCGGGGCGAATGACGGACTCGTCTCCACCGCGAGTCTGATCGTCGGTGTGGCGGCAGCCGAATCTGGCCGCGGCGGCATCCTCGTGGCGGGCATCGCGGGTCTGGTAGCGGGCGCGATGTCGATGGCTGCAGGCGAGTATGTCTCCGTCAGCTCGCAGGCAGATACAGAGAGCGCCGATCTCGACCGGGAACGGAAGGAGCTGGCGACGGATGGCGAACGCGAGCACGCCGAACTGAGAGACATCTACGTGAAACGAGGTCTTGATAGCGCGCTCGCCGAAAAGGTCGCCGTGCAACTCATGGCCAAAGACGCTTTGGGCGCCCACGCCCGGGACGAGCTCGGCATCTCCGACGCTCTCAGTGCCCGGCCCGTGCAGGCTGCGATGGCTTCCGCCGTGACTTTTGCCGTCGGCGCGGCCCTGCCGCTTTTGATTGTTTTCCTTGCGCCTGCCTCCACACTGATTTGGTCGGTCTCGGTGAGCTCCCTGTTTTTTCTCGGCCTCCTCGGCGCACTCGCCGCCCAGGTCGGCGGTTCACCCATCTGGAAATCAGTCGCGCGGGTGACCTTTTGGGGAGCGCTGGCGATGGCGGTGACGGCCGGAGTCGGCGCCCTCTTCGGGGCAACCGTTTGAGGAAAACGTCCTTCTCGTTAGGCTGGTAAATCCCGGGGTCATCATGACGACATCTTCTTCCAGAGAGGAATCATGGCCTGACGAGCTTGACGCGCTGGTCGCTGCTCCGCAGCACCACACCTTGTTGTTCGAGAACGAGTTCGTGCGGGTTCTCGACACCCGCATTGCTCCCGGGGATAGGACTCCAGTGCATACGCATCGGTGGCGAGGCGTGCTCTACATCTTGAGCTGGAGTGCCTTTGTCCGTCGGAACGCCCAGGACAAGGTGATTCTCGACAGCCGGACTCTGCCCGGATCAGCAGAACCTTCCCAGGCCCTCTGGACTCCTCCCTTAACTGCTCACTCCCTTGAGAACGTCGGGAAGGTTGAATTGCGGGTCGTCAGCGTGGAGCTGAAACAAGGCTCCTCATGAAATGAACATGTGAGATTGGGAAAGGTCCTCGAATTCTCCCTTCAGGGCAGGCGCCGCAATCGCGCTTTGAGCAGGTGTGCCTGACGGAATCGCGCCAAGCCGAGCGCATCACGAAGGTGGCAGCGCGGCAAATTTCATCGCGGGAGCAAGAAAGTTTGCCCGATCTCTCGCAGAGCGATGCGCTCAGGTTCCCTGGCCAGGGCAGTTTCGAAGCGCACGAGCGGTTCGCGCGCTGATTCGAAGCTGAGGCGGAAAGTTTGATGGTGCACAGGCATGATGAAGCGCGTGGCCGCGTCGTTCGCCATCCTCACAGCTTGCTCGGGAGTGCAATGGGTGCGAATCCACGGGTTGTAACAACCAATGCCCATGATCGCGAGATCGATCCCGCGCCGGTCGCGCAACGAGGTGAAAGTATCGCTAAAGGCGGTGTCGCCACCGAAGATGATACTTCGACCTTCGCGCTCGATGAGGTAACCGTTGTAGCCACGGTAGCTGTCGTAGTGCAGACGCGCTCCCCAATGTTTCACGGGGAAGGCCGTGATTTTCACGCTCCGGTTGCGGCTCGTGACTGTCTTGCTTTCGCCCCAGCGTAATTCGGACAAATCGGCGCGACACCGCTTGCCGGGAAAAAGGTCTCGCGTGCGCGCTGCCGTCACGACGTGCGTGGAGGAATCGAAGAAGCGCAGGGTTTGCCGATCGAGGTGGTCGAAGTGCGCGTGCGAGACGAGAACGAGGTCAATATTTGGCAGCTCTTTAGGATTCAAGGCCGGTGCGATCAATCGTCGCGGGCCGAGTGTCAGTCCCGGTAGCCGGATTCCTATTCCGGGAAAGAGAGCCGGATCGGTCAAAATCGTTAGGCCAAAGAAATTAATCAGGACGGTCGCATGTCCCAGCCACGCGGCGGTGATTCGATCGTCGGTCCAATCAGCGGGGGTCGGTCTGGCCGGCGGGGTGGCGATCGGCTGGCCACGCTGCAGGATCGCATCGCGCCACAGTCTCATCGCCCAGCGACGAACGCGCCCGCTGCGGTAGCTGGGTTGTGAAGTAGCACGGTCCATTCGTGGCATCACTCGAGGATAGCGCGCCCGCGTTACACCGCCCAGAAATCAACTGGATGCATCAAGATTGGCTGGGAGTATCCTGCGACGCATTTATTAATCCCAGTTGGATTACGATCTTCTGACCGACAGATTACACGTCTAGCTAAATTGAACAGGCACCCACCCGCGCTGTCTATCCGCTGCTGACCACGCTCCTTTCCAGAGTTCAATCCATGCGTCGCTGTCAGATCGGAATTGTCGGCGGTGGAATTGGAGGAATCGCGACGGCGTTGGCGCTTCATCAAGTCGGCGTTCCTGTCGTTGTCTACGAAAAGACTGATCGCCTGCGAGAAGTTGGCGCGGGCATGATGCTGTGGCCGAATGCCACCCGGGTTTTACGCGACCTGGGATTGCTCGATCAAGTGGTGGCGAGGAGTGGGCCCAACACGCATTTTCTGGTTCGCGCCGCAACCGGTAGAATTCTGATGAACATCGCCCTGGGAAAATTCGATGTCCCTGCCGTGTGTATCCGACGGACGGATCTGCTCGCGATCCTGTTGCGGGCGCTTCCGTCGGAATGCATCCGTCTCGGTTACGAACTCGACCATCTGAAGCAAGCGAGCGGCAAGGTTCAGATTCACTTTAAGAACGGCGCGATAGAAGAACACGCCGCGCTTGTCGGCGCCGACGGCAGCCGTTCGCGCGTCCGGGCTGAGCTCTTCGGTGCTTCTGATCCCGTTTACCGGGGTTACGCCATCTGGCGCGGCCTGGTGCGCTATTCTGGCCCTGAGACGATGCCGGGCTACAACAGCGAAACGTGGGGCAACGGCAAACGGTTCGGAATCTTGAATACCGGAGATAGCGATTTCACCTGGTACGCGACCGCGAATGTCCCGAAAGATCACGTCGACGGGCCAGGCGGAAGAAAGAAGGAATTGCAGGAGATGTTTGACGGCTGGCACGAGCCGATCGCTCACTTTCTCAAGGCGACGGAGGAAGGCAAAATTTTGAAACATGGCGCGCGCGATCGGCCGCCTCTGGCGCGCTGGGGAATCGACCGCGTTACGTTAATGGGCGACGCGGCCCATCCCTGCACTCCAAATCTCGGGCAAGGCGGATGCATGGCGCTGGAGGACGCATTTGTTCTTGCCCGCTCCGTGGAGCAAGAACCTACTCTGGTGCGAGCTCTGCGCCGTTATGAGTTTCTGCGGCGCAAGCGAACCAGGCACATGCAACAGCGTTCGCAGTTGATGGGAAGGATCGGCCAATGGGAAAATCCGTTAGTCGTTAGGGGGCGTCGCGTGGTTACCCGGCTTCTGCCCGCCAGGATATTCGAGTACAATCTGCGCCGTGTTTATGCCTATGGCGTCCCTGGTTAGCCGCACGCTCCTCGGCGCTTCGTTGCTCCTTCTGGCATCGCCTGCTCACGGGATCGCTGCGGAGATAAGTCTCCCATCGGATCAGGTCTATCGCGGCTGGCTTTGTATGTATGATCTGCAGTTCGACGAGGCCCATCGAGTCTTTGATCAATGGCGGGAATCGCATCCCGATGATTGCCTCGCGCCCGCATCGGATGCTGCTGCTTACCTGTTCTCCGAGTTAGCTCGCCTCGGTTCGCTCGAGGCTGAGTTGTTCGTGGACGACGCTCGCTTTACCAACCGAAAGAAGCTATCGCCGGATCCCGGAGTGAAACTGCATTTCACGCAGCGACTCGACGAGGCCGACCGTCTGGCCGATGTCGCATTGGGGAAATCGAGCGAAGACACGAATGCGTTGTTTGTGAAATCCCTGACCTTCGGCCTCCGCGCGAATTACGCCGGGTTGATCGAGAAGCGAAATTTCACCGCCCTCAGTTACACAAAACAGGGCCGCCCATTCTCGGAACGACTGCTATCGATCGATCCCAGTGCGTCTGATGCCTACCTCGGCCCCGGAGTGGAGAACTACCTGCTCAGTCTGGAACCCGCGCCCCTTCGCGTCCTGCTGCGATGGACAGGGTCAAAGACCGACCGTGACAAGGGAATGGAAGAACTCAGGAAGACCGCCCTCCACGGATACTACCTCGAGCCTTTCGCGAAGCTTCTGCTCGCCGTGGCGGCGCTGCGCGATAACAATCCCGGGCAGGCGACCGTTCTTCTCGGCGAGCTGCGCGATCGGTTCCCGCATAATGAACTCTATGCTCTCGAGCTGGCTCAGATTGCGGACAAGAAACAATGACTCCCACGCCCGCCTCGCCCCAATTTCCCGTCGAGATCGATCATATTCGAAAGCATTACGATCGCTTGTCTGGATTGTATCGCCTGTTTTGGGGCGAACATCTTCACCACGGCTATTGGGATAACAACCAGTCTCCGGCTCAAGCCCAGGTTCGATTGATGGAGCGATTGGCCGAGACGGCTGAGATTCCGTTAGGTAGCCGTGTCCTCGATATCGGTTGCGGTCTTGGAGGGTCAGCATTCTGGCTCGCAGATCAGTTGGATTGTCATGTCACCGGCCTCACGATCAGTCCTGTCCAGGCTCGAATCGCGACGAAGAAAGCCCGCGCCCGTGGCCTGAGCGCCAGGGTGAATTTTGCAGTCAAGGACGCGAACGATTGGTTACCCGAGCCTGAAAGCGTGGACGTCATCTGGATTATGGAAAGCAGCGAGCATTTCCGGGATAAGAAAGGATTCTTCGCTCGCTGCGCGACCGCTTTGAAACCTGGTGGCACCCTGGCGGTATGCGCCTGGCTGAGGAGAGATGGCCCGATTCGCAAAGACGAAGCTGAATTGGTCGCCACCATCGGTGAAGCGATGCTAAGCGCGAGCTTGGACGGTTTAACTGCCTATGCCTCCTGGATGGGTGAGGCCGGGTTGCACGTAAAAGTAGCCGAAGACATCACGACCTACATTGAGCCAACGTGGACCCATTGCGCTCGCATGGTCGAACATCCCGCACTTCATTGGCTGGTTCGGTTCACAGCTCCCTCTACTCGTCGATTTGTAAATTCTTTTCCTCTTATGCGGCAGGCCTATGCGCAAGGCGCGATGGCTTTTGGTCTCTTCGCCGCGAAAAAGCCAGGCGGCTGACACAACCGCCCTACAATCTGAATTCCCGGCGCTTTGCGCCAGTGTAGGGCGGTCGTCTCGACCGCCATTTGCAGGTCACGAATCTCGAAACCGCTCCTTCGAGGCGCAGACCTGATTCGTCATCTTCGCCCCTGGAGACGGGCTTCGGCGAGGTCGATATCATGCTGGATGCGGCGGAGAACTTCGTCGTTGATCGACTCGTCGTTGCGCAGGGCGATGACGGTGTCGCGTTCTGTGTCCAGCGCTTCCCGGGCTAACTCTTCAAACTCCCGCGAGTATAACCGCCGGACGCTATCTTCATGCGAAGCTTCCCTGCTCAGTTGCCGGATGCGGTCGGCGTACTCGGAGCGCAGGCGGTCGACGGTCTCGGGCCGGACCTGACTCGACGATCCTATCTCTTCGATGCGAGCGAGGGCGGCTTCGTTCGCCTTCAGGCGCGCCATTCTCTCTTCTTTTTCCGGAACGTGATCGTCCACGATTTTCAACCAGCCAAGCAGCGGCTTAAGAGTGAGTCCTTGCGCGACGAGCGTTCCGAAAATAACGCAGAACGTCACTAAGAGGATGAGGTTGCGCCCGGGGAATGGCGTGCCGTCAGCGAGTAGAAATGGAATGGCGAGCGCGCCGGCCAGCGAATCCGCGCCGCGCAGCCCGGTCCAGGCGATGAAGGCCGTCTGTTGCCAGGGCGCGGGGTTCTTGTGACGCAACGTTCGGCTAAAGAGTCGCGGCAAATAGGTGGCGCCGAAGAGCCAGACAAAACGAACCAGTACGATCGTCAGAAAAACAAGGATGGCCAGCTTCGCGACCGCCATCGCCGAACCGTGAGGGAGCGCGTGGATCACCTGTGGCAGTTGCAGGCCAATGAGCATGAAAAGGATGCCATTGAGAATGAAGGTCACCATCTGCCAAACCGGTATCGCCTGGAGTCTCATCCTCCCGCTCAAGACACGGGGCGCGCGCCACCCGTAAAAAATGCCGGCAATGACGACCGCGAGAATGCCGGAGACATGAAGCATTTCCCCGGAAAAATAGGCGACGTAGGGAGTGAGGAGGGAAAACATGGTTTGCACCGGCGGATCATCCAGACGCTTCTGCACCTGCGTCGCCAGCCAGCCGGTGGCGAGACCGACCCCGATGCCACCCGCGGCGACGAGAAGAAACTCCAAGCTCGCCTCTCCCAGCGAAAAGGTCCCGGTCAACACGGCCGCGACCGCGAAACGGAAAGAGATGAAGGAAGTAGCGTCGTTGACCAGGCTCTCGCCCTTCGAGAATGACCACGATTTTGCGGGGCACCTTCAGACTTTGCGTCACCGCCAACGCGGCCACGGCGTCCGGTGGCGAAATGAGCGCACCAAAGACAAAACCAACGGCCAAAGGCAATCCCGTCAGGGCATGAAACAGGAAGGCCGTCGCGCCCATCGTCAAGAGGACCAAGACGGTGGCCAGAGGAAGAATCGACCGCAGGTTGGCGCGGAAATCTCTCCAGGAAGTGAAGACCGCCGCGGGATAAAGCAGGGGCGGAAGAAACAAATCAAAGACCAGTTTCGGCTCGAGATGAATCACCGGCAGGCCGGGCACCAGCGCGAGGCCGCCACCAGCGACGGTCAGCAGGATGGGATAAGGGACGCTGATCTTCCGGGCGACGATCGCCAGCAGTGCGACCGCGACGAGACAAATCAAAATTAATTCGGTCGTGTCCACGATGGTTGTTACCCACGGGAGGATGGCCCACGGTGGCGGTCGATTTCAACCCCGATATATCGAGATGTTGACCGTATCGCCCCAGTGTGCAGAAGCGCGCCGCAAAGTTGAAGCGCTGGGTCGCCTCGAAAGGACAGGATTAGGCTTGACACACGAAGGGTGGCCCTACTAAGACCAGTTCGGCGTTTTCATCACAACGCCAACAATGAAAGCAAGACCTCATTTCAACTCAACCGGTGCCTTCGTTGCTAGATTGTTATCACTCACGCTCTTGCTGGGCCTGAGTGCCTTACTCCCTAGGCCAGCCGCAGCGCAGCGACTGGATGCTTCCGTTTTAATCCAAAGTTTTCCCGTCGGTGCCGGCCCGTACGGTCTGACCTCCGATGGAGCTAACATCTGGGTCACAAGCCTGAACAATTTCTCTGTGACCAAGCTGCGAGCGAGTGACGGCGTTTCGCTTGGGACATTTCCAGCCGGCGGACAAACGCTCGGCGCAGCCTTCGACGGCGCCAATGTCTGGGTAACTAACTATTACAACGCCACGGTCACGGAATTACGGGCGAGCGATGGCGCCCTGTTGGGCACCTTTCCGACAGGGGGATCAGGTCCCACGGGCATTCTCTTTGATGGCACCGATATCTGGGTCGCCAATCAAAGCAGCAGCACCGTGGCGAAGTTGCGAACCAGCGATGGGGCCGTGCTTGGCACCTTTCCAACTGCATTCCCGGTTTATCTCGCTTTCGACGGTGCTAATATTTGGGCAACAAATGAACTTAGCCGCACTGTCACGAAGCTACGGGCGAGTGATGGGGTTGTCCTGGGCACCTTTCCGGTGGGAGCAGGTCCCATGGGTGTCGTCTTTGATGGCGCCAATATCTGGGTCGCCAGCGATCAGGTCAACACGGTCACAAAGCTGCGGACAAGCGATGGCGTTGTGCTAGGCACGCGCGCAGTCGGTCGCATTCCCGTTGCTCTCGCCTTTGATGGAGCTAGCATTTGGGTCGCTAATGATCAGGACAACACCGTGATGAGATTGCGAGAAGGCAATGGGGCCATCAAGAACACCTTGACCGTCGGGACCTCTCCCGTAGCCATTCTTTTTGATGGAACCAACATCTGGGTGGCGAACAATGTAAGTAACACCGTCGACAAGATCAGCAAAATCCAACCGTAAAATCGCCGCAAATAGCAGAGATTCTGATAGGAAATAGGGTCAGCCAGCAGAGCTGGCAAGGTCAGGAGAATATTCTTGGCAGCCGTTCTTTAGCCGCTCAACGGCCAGTCATAGCCTCCAGCTTTTCCGGATAAGGCGCACCTTGCACCTCAATCTCTGGAGCGGCCTGGTCGATCTCGCGCAGATCGTCCGGCGTCAGTTCGACGGCGGTTGCGGCGACGCGCCAGCCCTCGCGACTCTTGAGCTTCTTGCGGCCGGGAGAAAAAGGATCCGTCTCCAGTGAAAGGAGCATGCGCGCGCGGGTGATCACACGTGCGCCGTAACCCAGCCCCGCCGCCGTGGACGAGTCCGGGATTTCAATGCGGACGCAAAAACTTGACACGCACCGGTTACGAATGAAACTCCGGGCGCAAAAAAATCACAACCAAAATGAAAACGTTCCTCGCAGGCATCACTCTCTCGCTCTTCACCACCGTAGCTGCTTTTGCCGCAACGCTGACGGTGACTAACCACGACGACAGCGGTCCCGGCTCGTTGCGGGACGCAATCGCAAACGCTGCGCCAGGGGATATCATCACTTTTGAACTGCCTGTCCCCGACACGATCACGCTCACCACAGACGAATTGCTGATTGATAAGGACCTCACCATCACCGGCCCCGGCGCAGATGTGCTCGCCGTAGCGAGAAGCAGCGCCAGCGGCACGCCGGCCTTCCGCATCTTCGATGTCGTCGAGGGCGCCGTTACGATAAATGGGCTAACGATCAGCAACGGAAACTACGGTGGAATCGCAGGACCGCCAAGTGGAGGCGGTCTTTACATGCATAGCTTTGGCCAGTTGATCGTCTCTGGGTGCCATTTCATCAACAACCAGGCAACCTTCGGAGGAGGCTTTTACAGCGATGGGCAGGGTAGTACCCGTCTAACCAATTGCACCTTTACCGATAATGCTGCCCCCTCAGGTGCTGGCGGCGCGATATACGCTCTCAGTGAGGCCGGGGTCTTCGTATCCCACTGCACCGTTTCCTCCAATTCGTCGACTTACGCCGGTGGAGGAATTCTTGACGGGGGATTCATGCAAATAAGCTTCAGCACCGTCTCCGATAACAAATTGGATTCCGATCCGGGTCAAAATGCAGCCGACGGAGCAGGTATCTACAACATGGGCGGCGGTCCGCTCTTCATTGATCACTCTACGATCGCCAACAACACCAACCTGTTTGGGGATGGAGGCGGAATGCGGAATTCAGGACTGCTCACCCTGAGTGAAAGCACTTTCTTCGGCAATACGGCCAAAGGAGACGGCGGTGCAATAGAAAATGATGGCGGAGCCACCGTGACCGATTGCACGATTACGAATAACACCGCTTCCCAGAATTCAGCCTTCGACGACGATATTGGCGGGGGCGGTATTTCGAATTTCCAAGGCCAGACCACTCTTAAGAACACAATCATCGCAGGAAACCACTCACCGACGCATCCCGATGTAGGAATCTTAGACGGCACTATATTTGGGTTTATTTCCGAGGGTTACAATCTAATCGGCAATGGCACGGGTGGCGATATTGTCCCCGCAACCGGCGACCAGATCGGCACATTCCTCTTACCCATTGATCCCATGTTAGGGCCGTTGGCGGATAACGGAGGCTTGACTCAAACCCGCGCGCTTCTTCCCGGTAGCCCCGCGATCGATGCCGGGGACCCGAACGCACCGGCAACCGACCAGCGCCCATACAATCGCATCAATGCACCTGACATCGGTGCTTTTGAGCTGGGAGCAACCATCCCACAGACACTAGGGAACATCTCCACTCGCGGCTTGGTCCAGACGGGGAACAATGTCCTGATCGGCGGCCTTATTATCACGGGAACCCATAGCAAGCAGGTCTTACTCCGCGCTATTGGATCTTCGCTCACTCTTGACGGCAAGTTGGCAAATCCGGTTCTGGAATTACACGACGCTTCGGGCGCCGTGATCGCGAGCAATGACAACTGGCGAACCAATGCGAATGAACAAGACATCGCCAATTCGGGCCTGGCACCGACCAATCCGTTGGAATCTGCGCTTCTCGTCACCCTCGATCCCGGCGCCTACACCGCAATTGTCAGCGGAGCCAATAATGGGACAGGGATCGGCTTGATCGAAGCCTATGATCTCGACCTGACGACCGACTCGCAGTTGGGCAACATCTCGACTCGCGGCTTTGTCCAGACGGGCAACAATGTCATGATCGGTGGATTCATCATTTCCGGGGCGAGCGACGATTATGTCCTTATTCGCGCTCTCGGACCCTCGCTTCCGCTTACCGGCACGCTTGCCGATCCGTTGGTTGAGTTACACAACGCTGACGGCGACACAGTGGATACGAATGACAACTGGCGCGACACGCAGGAAGCCGCGATCGAGGCGACCGGTCTCGCGCCTACGAACGATGCCGAATCCGCCCTCGTCGAGACCCTGGCCCCGGGCAGCTACACCGCAATCGTGAGTGGCGTCGGAAACACAACCGGCGTGGCATTGGTCGAAGCCTACGGGCTGAATTGATTCTTCGAACTCTTTAGGAACCTTTACAGTCCATAGACCCCCGCGGCGTCGAAGAACGTCACGCTGCGATCGACGCTGCAGCACCGGCGGTCATCTAATTACAGCGCCTTCACGTTGAGCAAGAGCGCGAGAAACCCTTTCTTAATTCATCCTTCTTCCTTCCTCCTTTTTGCACCTCCCCATGCAGCTGCGCCCGATCGCCGATACTTTCAAATTAGTCCTACCAAGTTTGAGCCTTGCGCAGTCCCGGCGAATCCCCTATTTGAAAGCCCGGCTGTTGCCCCCGAATAATGCAACGGGCGTCAAAATAACCTTGAATGTATGCGAAGGAGGGCAGAACGAGCGAGGATACAATCATGATCAGCCCAGGAAAAACCATAGAGGAAAAGGGAGTCGTTAGGGCCCGCGCCGTCGCGATCGGGGCGCAGTCGATGGGAGCATTGGCAACCGGCGTGATTGCCGTCGGCGCATTTGCCCTCGGGGCCGTCGCGATTGGTTGCCTCGTCATCGGCCGCGCCAAAATCGGCCGCCTCGAAATCGGCGAACTGGTCGTCGGCCGCCTCACCGTGACCGATGCGCTGAACACACCTTGAACAAGCGCGACACCGCACCATCGGTGCGTGCTCGGGTAGCGCGCGCCCTGAAGTCGCGCGATTCGGCTAAAGATTATACGCTAGCTTGTGTGTTGGCTGATAAAGCTGCATGTCGTCCGCGCCGGGCACGATCATCATGATCACGCGACCGTAGATCTCGTCCTCGATCGGGCCGCGGAATTGCGCACTTCTCGCCCGCAACTCCTCCACCGTCGCCTCGATATTATCGCACATGAACGCGATCGAGTGCTGCCGCGGGTGATCGTAGGTCTTGCCTTCCCATTCGCTGTGCGTCGGGTGCACCCCGATTTCGCTCGGTCCCGATTTGAAAATCAACCAATTGTTATCCCAATCTTCGGCCACAAACTTCCAGCCGAGCACGTCGCGCAGAAACGCCCGCGTTGCCTGAGCGTCGTCGGAGTAAATCAAGGTGTGAATTGAGGTGATCATAATGTTGGAAGTTAGATCAGCTCCCGTTCTTATGGAACTCCGTCGCGCGGAACAAAGCGACTTACGCGACCAAGTTTCCGCTTTTTGATGCGAACAACATCGCGCCTCAAAGCGATCTCGCTGTGCGATTGCATGGCAAAGTGGGGCAAGGCCGATCGTTGCTTGAAGACGCGGGAGAAATGGAACGGGCTGAGCCCGACCGCAACCTCCGCGTAACAAGCCGGAGATTTCCGCTTGCGCCCGCGGCGAATTAGAGGCGTGCTTAGAGCAGGAACGGATTTGAGTTATGGCCACGCCTTCTCCAGGGGATCTTCGGAATTTTGCCATCGTGGGTCACGCGTCGTCCGGCAAGACGATGCTCAGCGAGGCGATGCTCGCGTGCGCGGGCGTCATCGGGCGCATGGGCAGCATCGCGCCAGGCACCACCGTTTCGGATTATCACGTCAGCGAGCAGCAGCACCAGATTTCCACCCAGACTTCGCTGCTGCATTGCACGTGGATGGGCAAGAAGTTGAACATCCTCGACACACCGGGTTATCTCGACTTCATGAGCGAGGCGCTCGCGGCCGTGCGCGTGGCGGATTTCGCTCTCGTGGTGGTGCACGCGCAACACGGCATCGGCGTGGGCACGGAGCGGGTGTGGAATTGCGCGACGGACTGCGGCATCCCGAAGGTGATCGTGGTCAACGCCGTGGACAAAGAGAACGCGCACTTCGACGAAGTGCTGGCCGACGCGCGAGCGCACTACGGGCCGAAAGTTTTTCCGTTGAACGTGCCGATCAATCCCGGGCCGAACTTCAACCAGGTGCTCGACGTGTTGCGCAACGAAGTCGTGACCTATGAAACCGACGGGCGCGGGAAGTTTCGCGAAGAGCCGGCGACGGGCGAATGGAAAGAGCGCGTCACACAACTGCATCGTGAATTGATCGAACTCATCGCGGAATCGGACGACACGTTGCTGAACAAATTTTTCGAGCAAGGCTCGTTGTCGGAGGAGGAATTTCGCGCGGACATTCACGCGGCGGTGCAGAAGCAGATGTTCATCCCGCTCTTCTGCACGTCGGCCACGTCGAACGTCGGCGTCGCGCGCCTGCTGGATTTTATTGCGAAATACGGCTCCTCGCCGGTCGATCGCGAGAAGGTCGATGGCAGTTGACGCGCGCAGCGGCGCCCAGCTCGAAGTGAAACTCGGCGGCACCGAGCCGGTGTTGCACGTGTTCAAGACGATGAACGAAGAACACTTCGGCGAGCTTTCGTTCTTCCGGATTTATTCCGGCCAAATCACGACCGGCGGCGATTCGTTCAACGCCAACCGCAACATCACGGAACGCATCGGGCAGATTTTTCTGCTCAACGGCCAGACGCGCGAGACGGTGTCGCGTCTCGGCGCGGGCGACATTGGCGCGACGGTGAAACTCAAGGACACGCACACCGGCGACACGCTTTGCGCCGCGAATCATCCGGTGAAACTTCCCGTGCCGGAATATCCGCGCCCGAACATTCACGCCGCGCTGGAACCCAAGGCGAAAGGTGAGGAGGACAAAATCGCCGCGGGCCTCGCCACGTTGCACAACGAAGATCCGACGTTTGTCTTCCACGTGGATCCCGAGTTGCACCAGACGATCATTTCCGCGCAGGGCGAACTGCATCTCGAAGTGATCGCCGAGCGTCTTCGGCGGCGGTTCAACGTTCATTTCGACCTGATCGAGCCGCGTGTGCCGTATCGCGAAACGATTCAAGGCCGCGCCGAGCACAAGTATCGGCACAAGAAGCAGACCGGCGGCGCGGGGCAATTCGCCGAAGTCGCGCTCAAGCTCGAGCCCAAGCCGCGCGACTCCGGCGTGGAGTTCAGCGAATCACTTTCGGCCAGAACGTGGACCGCGTCTTCGTGCCGTCGGTCGAGCGCGGCATCGAGATCGCGTGCGCGGAAGGAATTCTCGCCGGCTATCGCGTCGTGGACGTCGAGGCGAATTTCTACGACGGCAAGATGCACCCGGTGGACTCGAAGGACATCGCGTTCCAGATCGCCGGCTATTTCGCGTTCAAGGAAGCGTTCATGACAGCGCGGCCCTGTCTGCTCGAACCGATCAATGTGGTCGAGATGCGCATTCCCGAAGATTGCATGGGCAAAGTCATGGGCGATCTTTCCAGCCGTCGCGGGAAAATTCTCGGCACGGATGTCGATGGACAATTTCAAATCATCCGCGCCGACGTTCCCGCGATGGAACTCTATCGCTACTCCAGTACGCTGCGCTCGCTCACCGGCGGACGCGGCGTTCACTCCGAGCAGTTCAGCCACTACGAAGAAATGCCGCGCGAGATCGAGCAGCGCGTGATCGACGAAGCGAAAAAAGCGCGAGCGGGCGACGTCCAGCCCGGCGGGTTGACTTCACTCGTAGCAGCGCAAGGGCTCAACTCGACAAGGAAGCGAAGCCTCTGCTCGAGTGTCGCTACCTAATTTTCTTCAAAGAGGGCTAGTAGGCGTCAGTCTGTGAATCTTGGCAATTAACGCGACAAATTAGTATTCGTCTGGGTTGCCGCTTTGGGAGCGCTTAGGCTCTTACTGTAGAACCCAGACCGGTCGAAGCAGCAAACGCGTCGCTTCCCGGCAGCGAGCATCGAGCAGGCATTTTTGATCCGGCGCGCGCGGGTCTCGGTTTGCCTGGCGGAGGTGATCCAGTGGATCCAATCTCGGCGCGCGTTGCGCGTGATGTCCGACCATAACGCCCGCGCTTTCGGGGCGGCCGCGAGAGCCTTTCTCAGATCTGCCGGCACTGTGGGTTCCGGTTCCTCTGCCGCGGGCGCGATCTCGAGAGTGACAACGTCGCCCGCGTCTGCGCCGGCAGCTTCGCGCAGCTTCCGGTCAACTTTGAGCCAGTGACTTTTCTGGCCGTCTGGCTTGAGCATGGCTTGAAACGGGGAGCCATTGATGGTGCCTTCGATCGCCGTTATGCCGCGCGAAGGAAGCGTAGCACTGGCGGTCTTTGGCAGGATGAGAAAAGTCCAGGAACCGTCCTTCTCGGTCTCGGCCGGCCGGAAGAGTTTTGCTTTGAATCGGATCTTAGACGCGGTCTTGGTCACGTACCTGATATTACTAGGCAGCGGTTTACCCAATGCAACGCTACGCCGGAAAAGTGTCCGCCTGACGGGCAGCTACACTGCGCTCCGAAACTAAGTCGGCGCCACGCCGGCGACGCGCCGGACGGCTTGGGCGAAATGGCTCGGGATGGCAGTCAGAAAGTGAGAAGGCGGAAGGAAGAAGTAGGAACTCAGCCGTTGCCGGAAGTGCAACTCGCGGGTGACGAATTGCAGCGGGGAAAGGCCGGTCGTTGAAGATGCGCGAGAAATGGAACGGCGCCGCGCCAACCCGCTCGCAGACCGTCCGGCCCGACGAAGATTGGGGCAATACCCGAACGTCCCTTGCGCGCCATCGAACCGATGCAACCGATTACGCCCGGCGGAGTGAATCCGAAACGGGACGCACCTGCTCCCGCGGCGTATCCGATCCAACTCGTCCAACGAGCGAACACTACCGCCCCGTCAATGCGTCGAACTTCTGGGATACGCCGCCTTGCACGTCGATCTCCGACGCCGCCTCATCGATCTCGCGCAAATCATCCGACGTCAGTTCGATATTTCCCGCGCCGAGATTCTCCTCCAGCCGATGCAGCTTCGTCGTGCCCGGGATCGGCACGATCCACGCTAGGCGGAATCACGCTTCGGGCAAAAGTAACAACCGCGTAACTATACATGGTTTGGCGGACGACGTGATGGGGTCTTCTATGACTTCGGGACGCCGTGACCCGCAGAAGTTTAAGTCAGAAGGGCGGCACCAGAACGTATTTTTTTCAACGCGCACGAACACCACTGGCAAAGAGGACACCACAATCATGAAGACAATGAAACGACTGATGGCAGCTGCGATCGCGGCTTGGCTTGGCACAATCGCAGTTCCGGCAGAGGCCAGCGACCTGCTCTTTTCGCAATTTGTCGATGGTCAATCCGTTTTCGGCCCGAGCGATGTCTGGACGCCGTCGCACGTCGACCGGGAAGTCGCGGACGATTTCGATGTCGTGGGCAATATCGACCGCGTCGTCGCGAGTGGCTCAGCCTCAGACTTCCTGACCTTCAAGGGGGTGAATGTCCGCTTTTATGCCTATAACAGCGATGGCACACCCGGCGCGCTTCAACAGGAGTATTTCTTCACGACCGGTTACACCGCTGGGACGGTGGATGTGACCTTATCACCGCCGTTTGCGGCAACCGGGAAGCATTTCCTCTCCGTCCAGCCGGTGCTCAATGGCTGGTATTGGTGGAGCGCGAACACTAATAATCCGCACGGGACAAACTTCTATTATCGCGATAACGCCGCCGGCGACGTCGTTTGGCAGCACGATAACAGCGTCTTTTATCCAAACTCGGATCTTGCCTTTTCCCTCTATGGAACGGTGAGCGGTGCAGGGCAGATCACGAGCCTCTCGGCGACGACGCTGGAGCGGAGCGGCTATCTCGAAATCAACGGCACCAATTTCGGGAGCGACGGCACGGTCCTGATCGATGGCGTATCCGCGCTGGTGGCGGACTGGCAGAGCACGAAGATCGTAGCTTATGTGCCGGAATCGACCCGGCTGGCGACAGTGCCGGTGCAGATGGTGAACGCCTCGGGGGTCCCGAGTAACACTCTGAATCTCACCGTAACGGCGCGCCAGGCCGACGGTCGGGTCAACTGGCGCTTCCGCCAAAACGGGCCCTACTCTCTGGTGCGCCCGGCGATTGGACCGGATGGAACGATCTATTCGGTCGATGCCTTTGCCCATCTCTACGCGCTGACCCCGGATGGAAGCCTGAAGTGGCTGGTGCGAGGCGCAGGGAGCAAAGGCGTGGCCGTGAACCCGGATGGGACGATCTACGTGGCCTCAGAGAGTTTGATTAACGCGTATAATCCGGACGGCTCGCTCAAGTGGACGTTCGTGCAGAATCCGCGCGCGCTTACCTGCATCGGGGTCTCGGTCGGGCCGGATGGAAACATTTACGCCGTCGGCACGCAAGGCATGGGCGTCTTTTCGCTCACCCCTGCGGGGGCGCTGCGTTGGACGAATCCCGAGCCCTACCAGCGGCCGATTGTTGACTACGCCGAGATTGTTTTTGGCCCGAATGGCAGCAAGCAGCAACTCTACTTCTCCGCCAACGCTCACATGCGGGCGGTGGGACTCGACGGCAGCTCCGTCTTCACCGCGACCAGAGGACAGCCTGCGGTCGCCCCGGACGGCAGCGTGCACATCACCTTCACCTCCTATGCGCCGAGTGGCAGCATCAATTGGAATTTCGACTCGGGTTACCCGGTCAATGTCACCTCGCCACCCGACATCGGCAGCGATGGGATTCATTACTTCGTGCAAAACACGGTCGAACTCTTCGCGCTCAATCCCGATGGATCACAGCGCTGGCACCGCACCCTCGGTGATTATGTCGGCGGTCCGATTGTCGATCCGCAGAATACGCAATTGCTCGTCGGCGGTGCCGCGACGCTCAACTTCGCGGGCTACATCATCGCGGAGAGCGCCCAGGACGGTCACGAGCTCTGGCGCGTGAACCTGCCCGCTGAGGCTGGCTTTAACCAATCCACTGATACGCGGGCCCGCTTTACGCTCCGATGGCTTAACTGCCTATTACACCACCTACACGGCGACGGGCGATAACAACACGAGCAGATCCTTTGTTTACGCGCTCAACACCGCCGCGGAAACGTCCCAGGCGTTACTGCGCAGCACCAAACTCACCCTGACGACGAGCGCTGCTCGCAATGGGATTAAGGCCACGAGCAAAGTCACGGTGCAGGACGCCAACGGCGCCGCGGTGCCGGGCGTGACGGTGGCTGTAACATGGAACCTACCGAGCGGCCAAACGACATCGCAGACCGCGACCACGAACACCAAAGGAGTCGCGACCCTCAGGGTCAAGGACATTTCCGGCAGCTACACGATCACGGTCACGAACCTGACCAAGACCGGTTACGTCTTCGACCCGGCAAACAGCGTCCTGACGAAAACTGTGGTTAGCCAGTAACATCGAAATCCCAACGACTGGCATTGGCGCGGCATTGCGTCGATGCTTCTCGTTAGGGGAACTACTCGTTCCTGGACGATGGGATTGGAGGGAATCGCGTTGTCGATTCCCCGGCACCGACGGCGCGGTGCCCTCCAGGGTTGCCGGCGAGTGGGCAGCCTGCACGTTTTTTGCGTGCCGTGAACGGAAACGGCTCTGTTTATCGAAAATCAGACGCGGAAACTTTTCTTGTCCCGCAGCTGGATTTCAGGCAATGTATCGATGGACATTAAACCGGAGGGCGTGAGGTGATGGAGACAAGGCCGACGACGATTTCGAAGGTGATTGCGTTTGAGTTGGGGCTGCTGATCGCGGTGCTGACGTGGATCGCGTTCGCAGGGATCCCGGGGATGAAACCTCGCGCGGTGGCGGAAACTGAGGAACCCGCCGACGCGTCGCTTGCGACCGTGTCGCCGATCTACCAGCCGCCGCCGCCTCGTCGTCGCGCGCCGGTCAATTACCCAGCCGACGATCTCCCGGTGGCGCAGGCTCCCGCGCAGTATCCCGTTGCCACGGTGCAGACCTATGATCCGGGACTGACGGCCGGAGGTTATGGCGATACGGGCGATGGGAACGGGCAGTCGAGCTACGGTTATGATCAGCCGGGCGTGGAGGGTTACATCGTGAATCAGAATCCGGCGGACTCTGTCGGCATCTACCCGGAACCGGTCCTCGATCCGCCGTATGGTTATTACTCGCCCTACGGCTACTCGCAGCCGGTGCAGATCGTGATCCTGAATAATAACAGAGTGTTTGTGCCACGGAACCGACTGATCCGTTGCAACTTTCCGTGGGGACCGATGAACGCGCCTAACCGGAACCCGTGCGCCACACCGCCGGTGCAAGGCGGTCGGCCCGTGACGCGCCCGGCTCCGGTGGTGACGGGACCCAGCGTGCGTCCGCCGCTCGCGCGTGAACCCCGGCAATGGCAACTCAGCGCCGCGCCGAAGCGCCCCGGTGCGGACGACGCGCCCCGGTCAGGCCAGCCAGGCCCGCTGGAATCCGTAGGGCAACCGCGGCCTGCGCCTAGACACACTTGAACGGGGTCAGCGCGGGTCTTGACGTCGCTCTTGCCGGTCGGCAACCTGCTTCTTCGCTTATGAAAATGATTCGCTTCGCTCGCCCGTTTCTTTGTTTCGCTTTCGGTCTCGCCTCTTCGTCCGCCGCCTTCGGCCAAACCGGTTATACCGGGATCTTCGGTGGCGGGCCGCTCTACATCAACGCGACCAACAATATCAACGAAATCAAGAATTCCGGTTTTACCGAAGTCATCGTCTGGAACATCGAGGTCAAGACCAACGGCGACCTGAATTTCAACGGCGAGTTCCCGCTCGTTTCGAACGGCGTCTACATCGGCGGCCAGACTCATCCTGACTTCGCCGGGAACATGGCCGTCCTGAAACAGGGCACGGTGAAAAGAGTGACCTTCAGCATCGGCTCTTCCAACGTCGGCGACTGGCAGGATGTGACCGCGCTGGTGAACGCGCAGGGCACCGGCACGGATAGTATCCTTTACAAGAACTTCGCCGCGCTGAAGGCGGCAATCCCCGCGCTCGACGCGCTCGATTTCGACGACGAGAACAGCTATAACACTCCTACGACCATCGCCTTCGGAGTGATGCTCGGCGGTTTGGGTTACCACGTGAATCCCGACCCTTACACGAACAACAGTTACTGGATCAACGTCGTCGCCCAGATCAACGCGCAGCTCCCGGGCACGGTCGATGGTGTGCACCTTCAGGCCTACGCCGGCGGAGCGGGAAATAATCCGTGCGTCGGATGGAATTTCGGCAGCGTTCCGGTCTGGCCCGGTCTCTGGGATCTGAATGACTCTCCGAGTCAGGTGCAGAGCATCATGAGTGGCTGGAATAACCAGTGCGGCATCAACGGCGGCTTCATGTGGCTCTACGACGACTTCGTCGGCAACGGCCTTGCCGCACAATACGCCGCCGCGATCAATGCCGCGGTCGCGAGCGAGGAGAGCTTCACGATTTCGGGACCGAGTAACGTATCGATCACCCAGGGTTCCACCGCTCAGGCCTTGATCACGATCACTCCCTTGAACGGTTTCAACGGCGCGGTAACGCTTAGTCTGTCGCGTCTCCCGCGAGGGGTGAAAGCCCGCATCCAGGGCCAGGGGACGTATCGGCAGAAGTTACTCTTCCAGGCCACTCCTACCGCGACCACGGGGTCGAGGCCCGTCACGATCACCGGCACTTCGGGCAGCCTTACCGAAACTTTTGATTTCACCCTCACGGTAAACCCATCCGTAGATTAACGGTCGACCGGCTGGCAACCGGAAATGGAGAAGGGCTTCAGAGCTTACCTCCTCAGAATCCTGCGCGTGGAGGAGCGCAGGAACAAGCAATGCCGCCATCTCATTGCCTCCGTCACGCTCGCGGTCGCATCGCGAACGTGGGGCTGACCACGGGTTGTTTCCGCGGCTCATAACATCTGACAAAAAAGTAAGGTGAGCGGCCCACGAATGAAGCGCACTTGCTCTCGTAGGCTGTCTCCCCGTTTTGCCTTGACTGACGTCGTCTGTTTCTGTAGTCGGGACGCTTCGCACAGGGAGTCTTTTATGATGCTTTTTAGAATGTTAAGGGACAGCGTTTTAACCTGTCTGCTATCGCTATTGTTAGTTCCCATGGCGTCGGGCCAACTGGCGCCCACTACGAGAGTCCCCCGGAGTGAGCCGCTGGAGACATACGATAACCCGCCTGCCGTCGCCTCGCCTGATGGAGACTTCGCCGCGAATGATCTCGCAATTCGGCGTCATTCACCAGTTTCCAGGTGAATGTCAATGCGAGTGGCCAGAATATCGTCGGCGACGCCGCAAACGAGTGCTCGATTTCGGTTAACCCCATCGACGGCAGCAAAAAGACAATCGCCTGGCGACAGTTCAACGACGTGGCCTCCAACTTCCGGCAGGGCGGATGGGGTTACACGACCGATGGCGGTGCAACATGGACTTTCCCCGGTGTCCTCGAAAATGGCGTCTTCCGCAGCGACCCAGTGACAAATTCCGATGAGGTAGGAAACTTCTTCTATCTCAGCCTTCAGTCCGACGTAAACCAGTCGTTTTTTTGTGATGACCTGTGGCGCTCGCTAAACGGTGGCCAATCCTGGACGCTGCTCTCGGGTGAGAAAGGGGCTGGTGGCGGCGACAAGCAATGGCTTACGATCGATAAGACCAACGGCCCGGGGCACGGGTTCCAATACCAGGCAGATGATGGCATTAACTGCAGCGGCGGGGGCGTGCAATTCCAACGTTCCGTCGACGGTGGCGTCACCTGGCAGAATCCAGTTTCTATTCCTAACGGGCCGACAGATGGAACGCTCGACGTGGACAGTAACGGCAACCTGTTTGTCGGCGGCGAAGGATCCAGCACTTTCTTTTGCGAACGCTCAAGCAATGCGCAGATCGCGACCCAGACGCCAAGATTTGACCAAAGCACTTCCGTTAACATGGGTGGCTTCCTCGGTTTCGGAGGAATCAATCCCGCAGGACTGGATGGAATGGTATTTCTGGCGATCGATCACTCGGGCGGAGCGACTAACAATAACATCTACATGCTGGCCAGCGTGGTGCCGAACGGGCGCAGCACAACCGACGTGATGTTTGTCCGCAGCACAGACGGCGGCCTCACCTTCAGCGCACCGAAGAAGATCAATGACGACCCGGTCAATCCCAGCAAGTGGCACTGGTTTGGGACATTTTCCGTAGCTCCCAATGGACGACTCGATGCTGTCTGGCATGACTCGCGGAACGCTGCGAATAACACCGATTCGCAACTATTCTATTCCTGGAGCACCGACGCGGGCGTTACCTGGGCGCCGAACGTCGCGGTGAGCAATTCGTTTAATCCGTTCGAAGGCTATCCGAACCAGAGCAAGATAGGCGACTACATCACAATCGTGTCGGACAACACGGGAGCCGACGTGGCCTATTCCGCTACGTTCAATTTCAATTCGAGCCGTGGGCAGCACGAAGAGGACGTTTATTATGTCCGGGTCGCGCCTACTAGCTCTGGACTCACCCTGCTGAGCGCGGCGTCGCGTCTGACTCACGGTTCGGCGGGTACATTCGATGTGAATATGCCGCTAATCGGTGTCTCCGGGGTGGAATGTCGTAGCGCGACCAGCTACAACGCCGTCTTTACCTTCGACGCCCCGGTCACATCCGGCGAGGTTACGGTCATTGGCGGCACGGCCACGGTAGGAGCCATTACCTTCAGTGGCAACAGCATGACGGCACAACTCACGGGCGTTACGACGGCCGAGGTTGTAACTCTCCGTGCGCAGAACATCAATGGCGATGGACAACCGCATGGAGATGTCCCGTTTGGTTTCCTTGTCGCCGACGCCGACGCCAGTCGTGTTGTTGCCAAGCCCGATCAGACACTCGTCAAGGGGCAGGTGGGCCAGCCGGTGACGAGCGCCAATTTCCGCGAGGATCTTAACCCAGACGGTCGGATCAAGAGTTCGGACGCCAATCTGGTGAAGACCAACAAAGGCCACTCGATCCCTTAACTCTCGAGAGAAGGGAATCCGATTTGGAGGGAATCGCGTTGTCGATTCCGCGGCAC
>CAWGEN010000009.1:0-39227 GCA_963821615.1 uncultured Verrucomicrobiae bacterium
TTCAAAATCGCAGATCCGGCCAGGCTGTAAATCTCGTATGTGATGGGCTTTTGCTCGGAGGAGCAGCACGACCGTTTCCCGGAGAACTGATCTGAAAGCCAAATCTCAATCATGCACTTCCCAATCCTCATCGCCGGTGTTCTCGTCACCCTCACGGTGCTCGTTCATGCCACCGGATTCGCCCTGCTGTTGCGGGCGTTAATGAAATCCCACGCAGCGCCACGAACGGAAACCTGGCCCATCGTCGGGCTGCTGATCAGCGTGACGTGGTGGCTGATCCTGATTCACGTGACCGAGATCACGCTTTGGTCATTGTTCTATTTTTGGAGCGGATGTCTGCCCGACGCCGAGGCGGCCTTCTACTTTTCCGGAGCCACCTATACAACCATTGGCTACGGCGATGTGGTCTTGCTGAAGCCATGGCGGATACTAGGCCCCATTGAGGGGTTGACCGGCATTCTCATGTGCGGATTGTCCGCCGGCCTTTTCTTCGCGGTGGTCAGCCGGATCTACGCATCCCACCTGGAGGCAAAGAGGAAATGATCCGATGAAAACACTTCTCAAGGCCGGCCAAAGAAAACTCAACAGGGAACTAACGATTCATGAAACGAACCACCAAAATCAAAAACCTCGCGCTGGCCTTCGGGCTTGCATTGGGCATGCTCGCTCCAGCGCAGGCTGCAAGACCCGCCTCTGGCAAGAAGCCGGACATCCTCATCATCTGGGGCGACGCTCCGCCTACCCAACAAAAAAAGGGCCTTTTTTCGCAAACAATGGTGGGCGGATGAATCGCGCCTGCCTATAAGACAGTGGCTGCGCAATAGCAGACAAAGCACGTCCGCCATATGAAAATCGATATGAAAACCAGCGCAAAGACACCGGGCCACGGAAAGAAACACCAGCGTTCTGACGGGTGGCGTATTGTTGACGACGGCAGTAGCACTGGCTGCATCCGGCTGCACGAAGGCCGGGCCGTCGGCGGCACCTCCGCCCCCTATCGTGCAGGTTATGGAGGTGGCCAAGGTCAATGTCCCGCGCTCGACCACGTTCATCGGCCAGCTCGACTCGCCGCAAAATGTGGAGGTGCGGGCGCGAATTGAAGCATTCCTGGACAAGATTCTCTTCCTCGAAGGGAGTGAGGTTAAGGAGGGTGATCCGCTATTTGAACTCGATAAGAAGCCTTACGAAGAGAAGCTCGCGGCTGCGAAGGGAGTGCTGGCGGAAGCCAAGGCCGCGCTGACCCGGAGCAGTCTGGAAGTTCCCCGGCTCACGGTGCTCGTGGCACAGAAGGCCACTCCCCAGAAGGATCTCGACACCGCCGTGGCCGCGAAGGAATCGAACGAGGCCAAGGTGGCTTCCGCTGAGGCGCAGGTGAAATCGGCGGAACTGGATCTCGGGTATTGTGATGTGAGGGCGCCGTTGGCGGGGCGCATCGGCGCGAAGGCGGTGCCGGTGGGCAGCTTCGTCGGGAAGGGCGAGCCCACGCTTCTCGCGACCATCTCGCAGGTCGATCCCATCTGGTTCTACTGCGCGATCAGCGAAGTGGATTTTCTCCACGCCGATCGTCTTGCCCGCGAGGCGGGGCGGAAAATGGGTGAGCTGCCCGTGCACCTGATCCTGTCCGATGGCACGGAGCATCCCGAACCGGGCAAGTGGGTCTTCGTGGATCGCGTGGTGGACGCGACCACGGCGACGATCAAGGCGCGGGCGGAATTTCCGAATCCGACCAGGGCCCTTCGCCCCGGCATGTTTGCCCGCGTCCGCATCAGCCTGCCGACCAGGGAGGGCAATATTCTGGTGCCGGAGCGCGCGCTGACGGAACTGCAGGGCAAGAATTTCGTGTGGGTCGTCGGTGCCGACAACAAGGCCACGCAGCGTTCGGTCGCAGGTGGCTCCGAATCGGGTCGGCTCGGATGTGATCATTCTGGAAGGACTACAGCCCGGCGAGCGCGTCGTCGTCGAGGGCGTGCAGAAATTGCGAGAGGGCGCGCCGGTTCAAGCCATGGCCGCGCCGCCGATTCGACACCAGCGGCCAAACCGACGGAAGCCAGCCCCGCCAAGCAAGGCGAAGCCAAATCCGGGAAGGAGTAATTGTCATGGCTGACTTCTTCATTCGCCGTCCCATCGTCGCGATGGTCATCGCCATCCTGACGGTGATCATGGGCCTGATCTCCCTCAAGCGCCTCCCCATCTCCGAGTATCCGCCGGTTAGCCCTACGATGATCCAGGCGACCACGACCTATCGCGGTGCTGCGGCCGAGGCGGTCATGGAATCCGTCGCCTCGCCCATCGAGTCGAAAGTCAACGGCGTGGACAAGCTGCTCTACATGCAGTCTTACAACACCAACGACGGCAAGTTGACGTTGAACATGTATTTCGATGTCGGCACGGACGTGGACATCATGCAGGTCAACGCGCAGAACCGCGTGGGCCAGGCCGAGGCGCAGTTACCGGCGGCGGTGAAGCAGGAAGGCGTGATCGTCAATCGCTCCAGCCCGGACATCCTGATGGTGATCGGCCTCAATTCCCCCAAGGGCACTTACGACGCCACTTTTCTGGGGAATTACTGCGACATCAATCTGGTCGATGCCATCAAGCGCGTGAAGGGCGTGGGCGACGTGAAGAATTATACCGCGCAGGACTACTCCATGCGCATCTGGCTGCGCCCCGACCGACTGGCTGTGCTGGGCATCACGCCGCAGGATATCGCGAATGCGATCAAGGAGCAGAACGCGCAGTCACCCGCCGGACGCGTCGGTGCCGAGCCCGCGCCGCCGGGACAGGAAATGCAGTTCAACGTCCGCGCGCTCGGCTTGCTCAAAGATCCGAAGGAGTTCGAGGAAATCATCATCCGCTCCAATCCCAACGGTTCGCAGGTGAAGATCAAGGACGTGGCCCGCGTGGAACTCGGCGCGCAGACCTACGACCTGCGCGCGCGGCTGAACAAGACGCCCGCCGGCGCCATCGGCATCTATCTCGCGCCCGGCGCCAACGCCATCGAGACCGCGGACAACGTGAAGAAGATTCTCGAGGAAGCCAAAACGCGCTTTCCGCCCGACATGGCTTACGACATCACGCTCGATTCCACGCTGCCGATCAAGGCCTCGATGGAAGAGATCGTGCACACGCTTGTTCGAGGCGGTGATCCTCGTGTTGATCGTCGTTTACATCTTCCTGCAAAGTTTCCGCGCGACGATCATCCCGATGTGCACCGTGCCGGTCTCGCTGCTCGGCGCGTTCATCATGTTCCCCGCGCTCGGCTTCAGCGTGAACGTGCTCACCATGTTCGGCCTCGTGTTGGCCATCGGCATCGTGGTCGATGACGCCATCGTCGTGGTCGAGGCCGTGCAGCACCACCTTGAGCATGGCATGACACCGGTGGAGGCGACGCGGCAGGCGATGAAGGAAGTGTCCGGACCGGTCGTGGCCATTGGTTTGGTCCTGTGCGCCGTGTTTGTGCCGGTGGCGTTCATGGGCGGCGTGACCGGCCAGCTCTACAGCCAGTTCGCGCTCACCATCGCCGTCGCGGTGATTTTCTCAGTGATCAATGCGCTCACGCTCAGCCCCGCGCTCGTCGGCGCTGCTGCTCAAGAAGCCGACGCCGGGCCGCGGTCCGATCGCGGCCTTTTTCAGGTTGTTCAACCGCGCCTTTGACTGGCTCACGCAAAAGTATGGCCGCATCGTCGGCGGCATGGTTCGCAAGGCCGCGTTCTCCATGCTGCTACTGGTCGTGGTGGTCGGCGGCATCTTGATTCTTGGCCGGCACGTGCCCGGCGGATTCATTCCCGATGAGGACAAGGGCTATCTCTTCGTCGCCCTCCAGTTGCCCGAGGGCGCCTCGCTCCAACGCACCGATGAAGTGCTGAAGCAGGTGGAGGAAATCGTGACCAAAACCCACGGCGTCCGCTCCGCGCTGGGGATCGCCGGATTGAACATCCTCAACTCGCTGAACTTCCCCAACACGGCGATGATGTTCGTGGGCCTTGAACCATGGGAAGAACGCAAAAGTCCCGAGTTGCAGGCCAAAGCCATCGCACAGGAGTGGACGAAAAAGTTCGCGGCCATTCCCGGCGCACGCGCCTTCGCGTTTGGCCCGCCGCCTTTGCCGGGCTACGGCAACGTGTCCGGCTTCACGATGCAGTTGCAGGATCGGTCCGGTGGAACAATCGAGCAACTGGCGGACTACGTCCGGCAACTTCAGGCTGAAGCGGCCAAGCGCCCCGAGCTCGCCCGAGTCAGTACCGACCTTCAATCCGTCCACGCCGCAGGTGAAAGTCGAACTGGACCGCGAGAAGGCGCGCACGCTGGGCGTGCCGGTGGACAGCGTGTTCCAGACCCTGCAGGCCTATCTGAGCGGGCTTTATGTGAACGACTTCGTGCGCTTCGGCAAGGTCTATAAAGTGTTCCTCCAGGCCGAGCCGAGATTCACCAATCAGCCCGAGGAAATCGGGCAATTCTACGTGCGTAGCAACGCCGGCAAGATGGTGCCGCTGAACACGCTCGTGAAAGTCAGCAAGATGTCCGGCCCGAACTTCGTCAGCCGCTTCAATCTTTACAATGCCGCCGAGATCATGGGCACGTCGGCCCCCGGTTACAGCTCCGGCCAGGCGATCAAGGCCATCGAGGAAGTGATGAAAACCATGCCCAGCGAAGTCGGCTATGAATGGTCCGGGCTCACCCTGCAGGAAAAGAAATCCGAGGGTCAGGCGCCGATCGTCTTTGGCGCGGCGGTGCTCTTCGTCTTCCTGCTGCTCGCAGCCCAATACGAGAGCTGGGGGCTGCCCTTCGCCGTGCTGCTGGCCACTCCGACCGTCATCCTCGGCCTGATGATCGGCATGTTCGTGCGCCACTTCGATCTGAACGTCTATGCGCAAATCGGCCTGGTCATGCTCATCGGACTCGCCGCCAAGAACGCCATTCTTATCGTCGAGTTCGCCAAGATGAAGCGAGAGGAAGGCGTCGCGATTATCGATGCGGCAGTGGAAGGCTCGCGACTGCGGTTGCGGCCGATCCTGATGACCTCCTTCGCGTTCATCCTCGGTTGTGTACCCCTGATGCTCGCGACCGGTTCCGGCGCCGCCTCGCGCAGCACCTTGGGCACGGGCGTCGTCTTCGGCATGACCATCGCCACGGCGATTGGGTTATTCCTAATCCCGGTCTGCTATGTGTTCGTGCAGCGGATCGTCGAGCACGGCGGGAAGAAAACGCCCGCGCCCGCCGTCGCCCCGGCGGTGGCGCAAGTAGAGCACTGATGAATTCCGAGAATCTCGATCCCAGCAAAACATAGTTACCACTCCAAGTTACCACGTCCATGTCTGTCGAAGCAGTTAAGTCCTCTAAGCGTGTCTTGGATCCGATTGATCGTGTCTCCGAAGTCCTCTTCGGTCTGATCATGGTCCTTACCTTTACCGGCTCGCTTAGTGTGGCCGAGGCGGGGCGTGATGATGTGCGCGCGATGCTCATTGGCGCGCTCGGATGCAACCTGGCCTGGGGGATCATTGACGGAATCTTGTATCTAATGGGTTGTCTGGCAGAAAAGGGACAGGGACTGATAACGTTCCACGCCGTGCGCAAAGCGACCGATCCAAAAGTAGCGCAGCGGGTCATCGCGGAAGCGCTGCCATCGGTGGTCGCGGGCGTCCTGACGCCAGCCGAACTTGAAGCGATGCACGAGCGTTTGAAGCAACTGCCCGAGCCGCCCGAGCGCGCCCGTTTGGGCCGGGACGATTGGCGTGGTGCCGTCGGCGTTTTTCTCCTCGTGTTCGTGTCCACTTTTCCGGTCGTGATTCCGTTTATTTTCATGCGCAGCGCCGGGCCGGCTCTGCGCGTCTCCAACGTCATCGCGATCGTGATGTTGTTTTTCACAGGCTACGCCTTCGGACGCCTGACCGGGCGTCACCCGTGGCTCGTGGGTCTTTCGATGGTTGTTCTGGGGTCGATTCTCGTCGGCATGACCATGGCGCTGGGAGGATGAGAACCGCCGCGGCAGCTGCTCAACCGGTTACTCGTTACTGTGGATCACGACCGTGCCGCTGCTGGGCGAGCCGATCGTATAACTTGCGTTTGGCGATAACGTAAAGATAGCGGTCTCGTCCGGTTCGGCGATCGTGTCATCGATTGCCTGAATCACGACGTTGGCCGAACTCTTGCCACTTTTGATGATCGCCTGACCGCGCAGCTTCTTATAGTCTTTGCCGTTTTTCGCTGTGCCGCCGATCGTGTAAAACACAGTGAGAGCGCTCGTGGTCGCGCCAGTGCGGGTAATCTGCACTTTGCCCGTGTCGGTCGCGGGGACCTCGGAGGCGCTGCCATCAGCGACTTTCAACGTCACAGTCGGCAGCGATGTTGAGCCAAACGGTGTCACGATGAGATTATCGGCCATGAAAATGGGCCCGTAATCTCCGCCGGTCGGCGGGGGCGCGTCATAGTGGATCACGATGTTATCGAAGGGCAGGGTTGAACTGAAGGCCAGAGTGCCGCTCGGCCAGGTGCCACCATTGGGAATCTGGTGCGTGTTTGTGCCGACATAAGTCGTCCCCAGATAGGCCGTCATTCTCATGGTACAGGAGGAGTCCGTAGCATATTCTTCCGGTGAGTACAAGATTGAGGCAGCGTTCAAGGTGGTGCCGAACGAAACCAGCAAATCGGACGCAAACACCGTGCTCGGATAGATGCAGAGACCGGAGAACCCGGGAGGAGTAAACCCGAGGACGTTGGCCGCCTGGATGGAGTAATTATAAGACGACGAACCGGAACTGAAGTGACCGGTAATGCCGCCAGACGTGAGGTCCAGCGGCAAAGGCGAGTATTGCGGTGCGGAGTCGAAGTCAAAGGTAACACTTTGAGCCTTGATCCCAGACACTGGAGGAAAGCGCAATAATCGCAGCTAACAGGAATTTGTAATTGGCTTTCATATATGAAGAAGTAAATGGCTACGGTTCGCCGCGGCCTACCAGTTATTGGCAAAAACTGTTCGTTTTTTGCGGGAACGGAGATTTTCTCGCTGCCGATGAGTTGGCGAAGCGCCGAAATCAACATGAGAGAGCGGCCAGCGCCCGTCTTTCCTACGACGAACGCAATCTGAAAACCGGCGTCAGTGGAATCAAAATGGGTGGAACCCTGGCTGGGGAGGATCAAGAAATGCACAGTGTTTGCCAACTATTGCGTTGGCAGTGGCGTAATTGGTGCGAATGTAACAAGCCAAAAAAGCCACGCATTCCGATGTGATTTTTCTTACTTGTGATGCCTTTGGAACTTCGAGACCTATGCTGCGGGAGCGAGCGCCGAGGTCAAAGCCGCCGCGCCGCTGTCACGATGAAACCCACCTTGGAGCGTCGCGGGATCAACGCGCTGCGTTGCTGAAATGAGTTCGAACGCGGAACCCACGCTGTCAGCTGATGAAGCATTGCTGCGCCTCAAAGCAGGGAACGAACGATTCGTCGCTGGGACCGCGAGATTTCCCACCATGCAAAAGGAAATCCTTATCGATCTCGTGAAGGGCCAGCATCCCTACGCGACCATTCTGAGCTGCAGCGATTCCCGGGTGCCGCCCGAGTTGATTTTCGACGCCGGCTTTGGCGAGCTGTTCATCGTCCGCGTAGCAGGAAATGTCATGTCGCCGGAAGTCGCTGGGAGCCTGCAATACGCGGGTCGCCACCTGAAAACGCCGCTCTTTGTCGTCCTCGGCCACACGAATTGCGGCGCGGTCGCCGCTGCCGTCGAGGCGAGACTGCACGGCGCCCGGCAGCCCTCGCGGATTCAACTTCTCGTCGATTGCATTCTGCCTGGACTGACCGATCTCGATCTACAACTCACCCCGGAAGCGATGCGTGCACAGGCCGTCGAGGCCAACGTTCGTTGGAGCATGCGCCAGATTCTCGAAACACCCGAAGGCCGGGAACGTGTCGCCGAGGGAAGCATGAAGCTCGTCGGCGCGGTCTACGAAATCGAAACGGGTCGCGTCAGATTTCTCGCGTGAACACCATTCCCAAACCTCGCGCCAAGTCCACCACCCGCCGAGGCACGATGACATCCCCGACGCCACGTGAACCGACGAGCGGCCGGCATGGATAAAAACCTTATTGCATCGTTGTCGGGCTTTTGCTGTTATCGCTTTCACCGTTTCTTAATCACTCATGAAAATACTTAGCGTCCTCGCCATCGCCGCCGCCCTGCTCACCTCCGCACAGGCCGTGCAACAACCTTCTGCTCACACCAAGGGAACGCCAACTGGCGGGCCGACCGGACCACTTAAGCCGGGCGAATATTGGTGGAAGCCGCAGCTCTCGCCGAGCGGTCCGCTCATGGTCCTGGTGAGCGTCCCCGAGCAGACGATGCACGTTTATCGCAATGGCATCCTTATCGGTCGCTCGACCGTGAGCACCGGCTCGAAAGGCCACGCGACGCCAGGCGGCGTCTTCGAAATCCTCGAGAAAAAGCAGGAGCACTATTCAAAAAAATACAACAACGCGCCAATGCCCAACATGCAGCGGCTGACCTGGACTGGCATCGCCATGCACTCGGGCAACCTGCCCGGCTACCCGGCCAGCCACGGTTGCATTCGCCTGCCGTTTGATTTCTCGCAGTTGCTTTTCAGCGCAACTGCGAAAGGTGGTACCGTCGTGGTGGGCGATGGCAAAGTACCCGTACCGTACCTTGCATCGAATCCTGGTCTGTTGCTTGCGCCAAAAGATTTGACGTCCCAGACGCTGCGCCCGCTTGCGAAAACTGACTACGACTGGAACCCGGATAGCAGCGCGAGCGGACCGGTTACGATGGTGGTCAGCGCCGCCGACAAAACGATCTACGTCTATCGCAATGGTAAGCCCATTGGCCGCGCCCCGGTCGAGATCAGTGGCCGTGGATCGCTTGGCGATCGTGTTTACTCACTGCTCCAAGGCGCGACCGGTCGGCAAAGCTCATTGGCTCCGGGCCGCGAGGCGCGCCAGTGGATGGCCGTGACGAGCAACGGCCGCAGCGTCGATGCCGACAAGATCGCGTCGCGCCTGAGGGTCAATCCGGAGTTTGCGAACAAGGTTTACGACACGTTCGCGCCGGGCACGACGGTCATCATCACGGATAAACCAGTCGTGCGAAAGCCCGCCAACATCGCGATCCTGGAGGGTTGAGGGTTTGCCGCCGGGCAGATCCGGCTCGCGCTGAATCGCGCAGAGCGAAAAGATCGCTCTCTTCGGCAACCGTGTGCGTCAATATCCGCACGCCACCGCCGAACTGTTGCGCATTCTCAGGGCCCTACCGTCTATCCACTCACGACGCTGCTAGAATTCTTTCCGCCCAGGTACTCGCAATCCTGCTTTTCCGATAGACGCTCTCACATCAGCCATGGGAATTCGATGTTTGGTTTCGCTCGGCGGGAATGGTAAGACAGTTTCGGCTACCAAAGCGACAAGCCATCATGGTTCCGATGCGATGAAATACCTTCTGCCCAGCACCGTCCTGCTGTTGATGATCTCCATCGGGATGAGCTTGAGTTGGACTCAATTCCTGGCCAACTGGCGACAGCTCACCCTGGCGACCTGGGGGAAGGTGCTGCTGGCGACATTCATTATTCCGCCGATCCTCGCGCTCGCGCTTGGCAATTTGCTGTCACTGGATCGAGGAGCGCTGATTGGTCTGTTCCTCGTCGCGGTCGCGCCCGGTGCGCCACTCATGACTCGCGGTGTAGCAAAACGTGGTTTCGACATGCCGTTGGCTGCAAGCTATCAGGTTTGGGGGGCGTTGCTCACGCCTGTCATGATTCCGCTGCTAGTCGCCGCGGCGGGGTGGCTCTACGGACGCAATATCTGGGTGTCACCCGCCAAGGTGCTGTCGGCCATCGCGAAACAGCAGTTTGTCCCACTGATCGTCGGCATGGCATTGATGCATTTTGCGCCAGCGTTTTCGACAAAAATACGCCGCCCACTCAACGTCATCGGGAACGGCCTACTCCTGGTGACTTTGATCGTCCTCCTCGTGAAAATGGGGCCGGCGCTCGGAGAGGTCAGCCCTTGGGTAGCCATCGCCGCGTTGCTACTCGCAGCTGGCTGCATTGCGGCCAGTTTTGCCCTGCTGACTGGTGGAACGGCGATGACCGAGACACTCGTAATCTGCAACGTGAATCGACACGTTGGCCTCGCTCTGCTCCTTTCCGGCACGTACTTTCGCAACCAGAAAGCGCTTCCGGCCATTGCTGCCTATGCACTTGCTGCACAATTGATGATGTGGCTCTATGCAAAACTGGCGAGTCACCGCGGAAACCAAACGTCCAGCGACACAAACCAATGAACAGCGTCAAGAGATCCGTAAGACCAAAGTCCGATAGACCTGCGGACGGCGGCCGGGGCAGGTTCAGGCGCTTTCGATTATCATGCAAACTCCCAATCTTGGCGAACCGCGATTCGCTGCACGCATACGAAGCGCCTCGACCCAGCCAGCGGTTGGTGGCGCTCGGTCCTCGCCGCGACCGGCCAACCCGAACGATTCTTATGAAGCTCATCCTGATACTTCCAATCATCCTCATCGCGACTTCCGTGCTGCTCCGCGCCGAAGTGGACACCGGCCGCCCATGCGGGGGCACGCCTTACGATGCCTACATGGGCCCGATGCGGCAGACTTACGCGCGGCTCGGAGACGGGTCGCCGTCCATCAACGATGTGCGCTCGCAACTGCGAACCGCTTATCGCTTTCGCTACTACTTCGACGCGGCGCAGCCTTACACGCCGCAGACTTCCCGAGGTGACCGAGTCGCGCCAGCAAGGCGACTGTAAGGCGAAGTCGCTCTGGCTTCTAAGCAAGATGGACACGCGCGGCGTGCGCTACGTCCTCGGAAAGGCGACAACCGGTTCGCGCATCTCGCACGTGTGGCTGCTTTGGCCGAATGGCGGCACGTGGATCATCCTCGATCCAACCAACACGGCGGAGATCATCGAGGCCGATCGCGTCGTGGGCAAAAAGTGTATCCCGAAATACTCCTACAGCGGCCGCAGCGCCTACAAACATCCAACCTACAGTCAATACATCAACAACTGACCGATCGCCTATCACGCCATGAAAACCTCGTTACTGCTCTTGCCTATCGTCGCTACTACGCTGCTCTGCTGCGGTGCCCGTGCCCAAACCAACTCGCTCGAAGATCGTCCTTTTAAACCTTCCGCGTCCGTCGTGAAAGGCACCGTCGCTGCGCTTGCGGACTCGTCCGATGAAGTCGCCGCGCTCGCCGTGCGTGCGCTGGCCGACTGGCGTCAGGCGTCGGTCGCCGCAGACGTTGCGAAACTGCTCGTGCCCGCAGCGCCCGAGGCTGTCCGCATGGAGGCGTTTCAATTTTTCGCTCGGCTGGGCGCGCAAGCGAAGCCGCACGTCGCGGAGGTGCTCAAATATGCCGGAGATCCCGGACCCAAACATCCGCGCCGCCGTCCTCGCCGTCGTTTTCGCGGCGCAGGCGTCCGCGGAAAATACGGGAGCGATTCGACCACTGCTCAACGACTCGCGCAGCGATGTGCGAGTCGCCGCGGCGAAGTGCCTCGGCCAGGCGGGCAAGGCCGCCAAAGCGCACCGCAAGGCTTTGCTTGATGCGCTTGCGACCTCGGGCAGTCCGGAGTTCAAGGCCGCGGCGCTCCACGCGCTCGCGCAAATCGGCGGACTGACCGGCGCGGACATTGATGCGATCGTTCCGCTGATCCGCGACCGCGATGCCGAAGTGCGCATCGCTGCGTGGGCGTCCACTCTGAGCGGGCTCGTCGATGCAAAGGCGGCGGGCGCGATCACCGATGAAAGGGACAAGTCGGTTCGCGAGATGCTGGTCGCGCAATTCCAAAACGAACCGCCGGAAATCAAGGCGGCGATCATCGAGGACCTCGGAAAGAACAAAGCGGCTGTCGAAGCCTCCATCGCTCCACTCGTGAAACAGATTCGGACCGGGACGATCGAGATAAAGGCCGCCTCACTGCGCGTGCTCGGAAAGGCCGGCGACGCGGCGCTCGGGCAAATCGCGCTGATCACCGAGCAGGCGAAAGATCCCGACTCCGTCGTGCGTGCCGCCGCCATCTCCGCGCTCGGTTCGCTCGGACCCGCCGCGGTGAAGCCCAACGTCGTGCTCATCGCCAATGCGCTGCTCGACGAATCCGACCTCGTGCGCGACGAAGCGCTGCAAGCGCTCCCCGCTGCCGGCGACGCGCTGCGCAATTTCCCTTACAAGGTGCGCGACATTATTCCCAAGGCCTCGCCCGCCGTGCGCGCCACGCTCGTGAAGGCGCTGCCTATCAACGTGCGGATCCTCGGCATGGATGAAGAAGCAGTCAGCCGCGCTCGTGCCGCGCTCACCGACCCGGACCCCGACATCCGTGTCGGGATAGCTTTCGTGATGAGCCAGCTGGGAGCCAAACTCGGCGGCCCGCTGCTGCCAGAACTTCTCGCCCTGGTGAAGGATCCCGAGGCACCGGTCCGCGGAGCTGCGGCCATTTCGCTGCGAGCCTTTGTGACCGATGACGGCTCGAAGCAAAAGTTCCGCGAAGCGCTGCGCCCGCTGCTCAAGGATCGCGATGCCCAGGTGCGCTGGGCCGCGCTCGATACCCTCCACGAACTCGACCCCGGGACGGATGCGGCACTCGTGGCCGAGATCGCCGCGCGGCTCAAAGACGAGGATCAGACCGTCCGCTCCGCCGCCGTCCGCGCGCTCGGCGCAGCCGGCGCCGCAGCGAAGCCGTACCTCCTCGACATCGTGCGCTTCTTCAACGACGACCCGGCCGTACCTCCCTATGCCGCGGTGGAAGCAGTCATGCAAATCAGTCCGCTCACGCCGCAGGAACTCACGAGCCTGCTCTATCCGCTCTACGTCTATTCCGACCTGCGGCCGCTCACCCGTCTCGCTGCCTACAGCGCATCCGGCGGCGAGCGCGACGGCTTGATGATCATCCGCCTGCTGGGTCGGAGCAATGCCCCAATCAAGGATGTGGTGACGGCTGACGACAAGGCACGCGCCACCGCGCTGCTGCAAGATGCGTTGAAGGCCCCGTTGATGGACGAGAAGCTCAAAGCCGAGATCACTTCCCGCCTCGCCGAACTCACAACCAGTCGCTAGCCGTGGCCTTGACTAGTTTACCCGTGGAGAAACCCTCTGACCCTCAAGTCACGGCAGGTAAGGAATCGCCAAGGAAGCGATGGGTCGAGCCCGTCACCGCTGTGCTGATGGCGTTGGCGACGGTCGGCACGGCGTGGTGTTCCTACGAATCGGCGGCTTGGACCCGCCAGAGCAATCGGCTGATGAATGAATACAACGCTCTCGAGCGGCGCGCCGGAATCCTGACTCTGCAAGGGATGCAGTCGGCCACCATTCACACTGCGATGTTCATGCAAATGCTCGCGGCACAGGAGGCGGGAAACGAGAAACTGGCGAATTTCTACATCGAACGTTTCCCGCCCGATGTCCGCAAGGCCTACGATGCCTGGCTGGCAGAGAAACCTTTTGAAAATCCGAAGGCCGACCCGCATCCATTCGTCCCAAATCTCTACGAGTCGCGCGGCACGCGCGAGGCTGCCGAACTGAGCGCGAAAGCGGCGAACAATCTTCTGGAAGCTCGCCGTGCCGGCAATACGTCGGGGCAATACCTCGCGAACACCGTTCTCTTTGCAACGATGCTCTTTTTTGCCAACGCCGTGATCAAGTTCGAGCAGAAGCGCGTGCGCGTCGTCGCGTTTGCCTTCGCTGTGGCGGTGTTCGTGTTTTCCATTGTGCGGACGGCGTTGCTGCCGAGATGACGACATTGGGCCAGACCAACAGCTGATGTGAATTCGTCCAACAACATCCGGACCGTCTCACCGCAGAAGGGCGTCTTCTTTCGAAGCCTATCCGGCCAGATTCTGCCCGACGACGAGCTGGCGCGCCTGCTCACTTTTCCCAATGTGCTCATCACTGCGCACCAGGCATTTCTCACCCACGAGGCCCTGACCGAGATCGCGCGTGTGACGGTGGCAACCTCCCGCTTTTGCCAGCAGCCGACCGTTCTCCCGGATACGGCCTAACGTAGGCCGCGCCAATCTCCACCTCAGGCGCATTCTGTTCGACTGGTCTGGGGCGTTCATGATAGGCAGAAGGATTGTGCGCCATTTGATCACCGCGGCGGTCGCTCTGAATATGGGCTTACTCTGCTCGGCGGTGCGCGCACAGGACCTCGAACCGAGGGCTTATAGCAACTCGCCAGTCGGCCTCAATTTCCTCGTCGCTGGCTATGGCTACGCGAAAGGAAGCGTGCTGACCGATCCCGCGCTTCCGCTGGACAACGTGACTAACGACGCACACGTCGGCGTCGTCGCTTTCGCCAGAACCCTCAAGGTGCTCGGCCAGTCGGCAAAGTTCGACATCTTCGTGCCCTACGGCTCATTGTTTGCGAAAGGCCTCGCTTTCGGCATGCCGCGCGAACGCTTCGTCATCGGCTTCGGCGACCCGGCGTTCCGATTCTCGATGAACTTCGTCGGTGCGCCCGCGCTGACGGCGGCGGAGTTCAAGGATTACCGGCAAGATCTGATCCTTGGTGCGAGCCTGCGTATTATCGTGCCGCTCGGACAATACGACGACACGAAACTCGTGAATATCGGCAGCAATCGCTGGTCGCTGAAACCCGAGATCGGCTGCTCGAAAGCGTTCGGACCATGGACCGTCGAGGTTGCGCCCGCTGTTACTATCTACACGAACAATGGCGATTTCTTCGGTGGTCAGACACGCGCACAGGCGCCAATTTACTCCGCGCAGGCGAACCTGATCTACACCTTCGCACCGAGTTGCTGGCTGGCGGTGAATGCCGCGTATTTCGCAGGTGGACGCACAACGGTCGATGGCGTGAAGAACAACGATCAACAGGAAGGTCCTCGTTTTGGCGCGACCTTCGCGCTTCCCGTGAATCGGTATCAATCCGTGAAGTTCTATGCCGTCACCGGCTACAATGCGGATCGCCACCATGACTTCGAAGTCTTCGGCATCGCCTGGCAATACCGCTGGGGTGGTGGATTTTGAACAAAGCAGGCGGACGCATGCCAATACTCCGCCTATGCGCCAACGAGAGATCACACGTCACACGAGCTGTGAGCGGATGAAATCGGAAGGCTTAGTAAAAATTAGCCGAATGACACAAAACAGGCCAAACCCCATCGAAATATCACTGAGCCACTACCATTGTTCGGAGTAGGACCAAGGTCCTATATCATCCCGACTCGCAGGCCCTCATAATCATGGTGAAAAGAGGTAAATAATATGAAGATCAAAATCCATAATCTGACAGTGTTTTTCGTTGTCGCCGCGTCCGCCGTCCTGCTGGGGGCTGTGGACAATGCCAGAGCTGACGAGTGGTTTGTGATGGGCCAGCAGACGCTCAAGTCCGCCGATCCCAGCGCGGAGATCAAGACGGAAGGGGGTCGACGGAAGAAAGACGTCAAGCAGGTAAAGCTCTCTGTCGAGGGCGCTGACGTAGAGATCACAAGCGCCGTCTTTGGCTGGGACAATCGCAAGGACACGACGCTCACCGTTGGAACCCTAAAGGACGGAGGACAGACGGCTCCGACGGATGCTCCGGGACGCAAGGGGCGTCTCACATGGGTGAAGATCCAGTACAAGATCCTCGGGGGTAAACCGACGGCCACAGTCAAGATCTGGGGATTTGATTGATCGGCGTGACCGCCGACCAGAGCACCTGCGCGATCTGATCTCCTCCTAGCGGCCGAATCCCGGACGCGATCAGACCGTAGCGGCGATTCTTGTTCGGCGTGGCCTCCGGCATTCCGAGCGTCGGTCCGCACGTTCGAACGGATGGCAGCGGGCACCGAGCTCCTGCGTTTGGAGCGGTCGCAGGCCCGACCTTTTTCGGGTCAGATGTTCAAGCCCTAACCTGCCCGCAACCTAATTGAAGGGTATTGCTTGTCAGTTGGGAAATCGCCCACTTATGACAATTAGCATCGGTCTTAGAAGTGGAATCGGAAGCCGGCGCCTACCAACTGTTGGTTGAATTCACTCGTGTTGTCGAAGTTGCTGTTGTAGTGGACATATTCCAAGAACTTGTATTCGATGAAGATGCTGGTCTTGGGGTTAAAATAGTAATCGGCTCCCGCGACGGCCTGCCAGGCGAAGCCCGAAGCGTTGCCGCTTCCGTTGGTCTGGAAGCCATTAACGTCAAGACCGGGGGTTTCGGCAAAGTAAAAACCGGCCCCAGCGCCAATGTAGGGTTGGAATCTCTGATTGCCGAACTTAATAATGCCGTTGGTGAGGAAAGCGCCGGAGTTGATGTTGACGCTTGAGCTGCTGGTCCGGGTGACCACGCCGTCAATATCCGTGACGGTGGAATCGGCTCCCCTTGTCCATCCATTGTAGAACATGTCTTCTTCGAGTGCGAAGCGGAACTTGCCGGTTCCGAAAACGTAGCCGAGTTTGACACCGCCAAAGAAACCGGGGTCAGTCTTCGGATCGATCGTCAGAGTGTCCCCATCACTGTTGGTGAAGCTTCTGTCTCCGCGGGTTTCCTGATAAACGTTGGCTCCGAGCAGGATCGCCCCGTACCAGCCTGTCCCATAAACCTCCGGTGCTGGTGGCGGTGCTGGGGCGACGGTCTTCGAATCGCTAGCGGCAGGTGGGCCGGCTTGTGCCGAAACGGACAGAAACACGGCGATGATTGCTGCTACGGACGCCAGATTTTTCAATAGAGTTCCTTGCGGTTGAGTCGGGGTGATTAATGGGTTTCTCATGGTCAAGCAATGAGCTCAACATTCGACGATGTCAAATTGTTTTTGACTTCTATAAGAGGCTCCGACGACCCGGGCAGACGACCGGCTTGCAACACAAGCTCCTGTTCCTAGTGTCGTGGCTGACAATCTCGCGAACCAACAGATCTACTTCGACAAGCGGCCCCTTTCACCGCTTTGGCGTCGCGGCCAATAACCGCTTCCATTCGCTGAGGGCACCGCGAAATCGAGCTCGCAGGCGGACTGCCAACTGAAGGCGCGCTGAGGTATCGCGCTGTTTGTCGCTTTTCGTGTCGTGCACATTCCGATAATTCCGATGTGAGACGAAGATGTGCGACGCCAACGGATCGCGCTTCCTCCGCATTTCCTCGATCGCCAAATTCACTTAACGCATAGCGTCGCCGACTGCCGCGAGAGCGTTTTGCAGGCGATTTTGGACCTATTCGTTCGAATGAACATAATTCGGCGTCGAAGGTCAAGCATCGTCAGCTGGACGCCGTAGCGGCCCAACTGCCACCGACCCGCGCTCGCGCAAACGCGTCCACGGCTCGCGCGGTTTCGAAGTTGCGATAACCGTTACAAAACCAAGCGCGACTCTTCACGCCCGCCCGCCCTGTCTGCCTGTTGCAGCGACGCTTTGTTTCCGGGTCGCAGCGTCCACTGAGACGAGGGCGGTTACCGGCAAGCGGCTCACAATACCCAAATGGAACGGTAACCCGCGACCGTATGCCCTTCCCTATGCGCCCATCGGGGTCAGGTTGTAGCAGCGCGCCAGGTCGTTGATACTCGCGCGCAAAGCAGTCCAGAGGCGTTGTGCCTGGCCGTCATTACTCCCCTTCCCCACCACCTGATTAACGCGGCGCGCGCTGTCCATGACCTGCTCCATTTGCACTTTCGTCTCCAGATAATTCGCCGTTGCATCGAACTTGCGCCGCAGACGGTTTGTCGTGCGATTCAGATCGTCCATGGCATTCTGAAGGTCGTCTTTTGATTGCCCAGCTTGATCCTTCCGCGCATCCTTGTTCGCGGAGTTTGCACCCTGGCCGCGCTTTGCTGCTCCGCTGCTCTTCGCCGATCCGGCCTGATCCTTGGCGTTTTCCCCGCGGCTGGTCAGATACTTCTCGAAATCATCCACGCCGTTTTCCACTTTGCGGATGCGGTCAGCCACCTGAGCCTTTGAAAATGGATTTGTCTCGGCAAACGTGATTGTGAAAAAGCTGACAGCGGAAAAGATCGCTGTGCAAAAAAGTACAGTTCGTATTCTCAAGCGCATATCTGAACCTCCTGATAAAGTTAATTACTTTTATAGGTCGTTGCTGTGAGATGTCAAACCGCATATTTGCGGCAGGGCATCAATCGGTGCTGAATGACGATGATCTGGGTGGAGGGGTTTCGACCAGGCCAGGGGTCAGAGCTAATCTCCGGCCACTATTCCGCAAAGTGGTAGGAGGTTTTGAAGGTCATTCGACCATTGTCCGTTTCCAGGGAAAAGATCAGGCTCCCTTTGTCTTCGTCGGATGGCTTCGCTTTTCCGGTGATGACTTTGTCTTTTGCGCCTTTGTTATTCGTCGCCTTGCCTGTGAATTTCACTTCGGTTCCTTCCGTAAACTTTCGGAAACCTCCATCTGGAGCATCCAGTTTCAATGTGCCTGTTTCGTTCTTGAAGAAATACGGAAATACTTTCAGCTGGTAAGAACCAAGATAGAACTTCCCCTTGTGAGTCAGCGGCTCCACGATCAGTCTGACTTTGTTATGGGAAACCGTGGTTGAGCTTGGATCGACAAACATCCTGCGTTCAACTGTCTCACCCGTTCCTGGAGAGGACGCCACATTCTGGGCTTCCAGCGCACTGGGAAAAGGAACCAGGAAAAAACCGAGCGCCATGCTTAGTGAAACAATGGCCAGTCCTCTTCTTCTCATAATGCCCCCAATGATTTCGTCGCAAGTCATCTCGCCTCCTTGCGTATAATATGTGGAGTGCAGCACCTCAAGGACCAACCAGCCCAGGCGACCGCAGGCTTGAGCGTCCACGGCACACTGATATCGTCCGCTTGGCAACAGCTTCTCATCCAAACGATGACGCGTACTCTCCATTGATGAGGACGTCGTGGGAATCAACCTTCACCGTTTGTCCTCCCCTATCTCGGACAGGCGCGCCCTTAACCAATCGCCGGTGGGTTGGGTGTGGCCATCCGCGAATTTCAGCGGATAGGGTTTGCGGGGGATATAACTCGAGGCGGCAATGCCTGCGATGGAATCGTCGGTGGTCTTCACGCGGTCACCAGTTTGTCGCGCAAATGCTGCGCGCTATCGCCTCACGCGCCGCCGCATTGATCGCTTGGTCCGGTCGCGCGTGGTGGGTAGTCTAAGAATGGTATGAGCAGTCTCGTGGGTCATTCGCCGCCCCCGGCGCGCCGCCGTGGTGGTTTGTGGATTTTGCTCAGCGTGGTTGTGATTGCCTTGGTCGTCGTGGTGGCCGGGTTTTTCTTCGCCCGGCGGCAGATCGGAGAGTTTTTTGCGGGCAAACTCGACGAGCGGCTTGCTGAGGACGGCGTTTTCATCGCTTGGAAATCCGCCGACTGGTTGCCGGGAGGGGGGATCCGGCTGCATGGGCTGGCCGTGTATCGTGATGCAGCGAGGCGCGACCGACTCGCACTGCTTGGTCTCGTCACGGCGAGAAGACCGGAGCCGTCATTTCTTCGCTGGGACAAGATGAACTTCAAGGCGGTGGATACGCAGATCGTGGTCGGCAGCGGAGCGGGTGAGACGAGACTCGAGCACATGGACATGCTCTTGCTCGTCCAGCCGGGGAAGGCGGACCTGCCGAGTGTGTCATGCGAGCCTGCAGGGATTGCGTGTCGAAGCGAAATGCGCGTTTGTGGCCTCGACTCACGCTGGAAATGCCGAGGCGGTTGCCGCAGCGAGACAAGTGACACAGCGCGAGGGCTTGTTCCGCGATGTGAATCTCGACTGGCTGAAGTCGGTGAAGGAGGGGCTGAAGTTTCAACCGGAGAAGGATGAACCGGTGCTAAGGATGGAACTGCATTCACTTCCGGACGACCGCGGCATGGAGTCCACGATGACGTTTGATGGAGAAAAGTTTCAATGGCGAGGGCAGCGGTGGGATTTCATCCAGGCGGCGGTGAAGATCCCCGTCGGCAAGAAGAATTCAAATTCACCGATCGAGTTCGATCATGTGCGCATCGGCCATGCGGGTCGGAAAGCGGAGATCGCCGGGGCATTCGATCCCGTCAGTCGTGTCATCCGCATCCGCAAATTTGATTCGGGGATCGACCTGCTGGCACTCGCGCGAGCCATGATGCCCGGTGCCGTGGAGGGTTTGTCCGCGGCAAGCACCAGCGGCGCTTGGTCGATCAGTGGTAGCGGGAGAGATCCCGGTGGATCACCCGGAGAATTTCCGCTGGAATGGCCACATGGCGCTCGATGGCGATCTCGTCTATGCGAGCGGCGAAACAAACATCTCACTGCAGAAGCCGACTTTTTCAGTGCGCGTGGAGGAGCAGGTGGTGACCATCTCGGATTTCAAGGCGGGTCTCTGGGATGGGGGTCTCGACGTCTCGAGGATGCAGGCTCCATCTGCCCTCGAAGGATAAGAAACTGCGATTCGAAACGCAGTTCACACTCGACGGCGCGCAGTCACAATCGATCATCAACAGTTTTAGCGAAGCTCGGACGCAGTCGGCTGTCGTTCCGTTGAACTGGAAGGGCGCCTGGCGAATCAGCGGGGTGGCTGAGGTTCCGATGGATCACCCTGAGAACTTTCGCTGGAATGGTGACATGACACTCGATGGCGACCTCGTTTATGCGAGCGGCGAAACGAACGTCTCACTGCAGAAACCGACTTTTTCAGTACGCGTCGAGGAGCAGATGCTGTCGATCTCGGACTTCAAGGCGGGTCTCTGGGATGGGAGTCTCGATGTTCCGAGATTGCAGGTCCCTCTGGCCTCGAAGGAGAAGAAACTGCGAATCGAAACGCAGCTCACACTCAACGGCTCCCGGCTGCAATCGATCATCAACAGTTTTAGCGAGGCTCGGAAGCAGCCTGCTGTCGTGCCGTTGAACTGGAAGGGCGCCTGGCGAATCAGCGGGACGGCAGAGATCCCCATGGATCAGCCTGAGCACTTCCGCTGGAATGGTGATGCGGCGCTCGATGGCGACTTCGTCTATGCAAGCGGCCAAACAAAGATCGCACTGCAGAAACCAACTTTTTCAGTACGCGTCGAGAAGCAGATACTGTCGATCTCTGATTTCAAGGCGGGACTCTGGGATGGAAGCCTCAATGTGCCGAAGATGAAGGTCCTTCTGCCTTCGAAGGTGAAGAAGGTGCAATTCGAAACGCAGCTCACAATCAATGGTGCGCAGCCGCGAGCAGTCAGGAAGAGTTTTAGCGTCGGTCAGAAGCAGCCTCGTGTCATTCGGTTGAACTGGAAGGGCGCCTGGCGAATCAGCGCAGCGGGAGAGATCCCGATGGATCACCCTGAGAAATTCCGCTGGAACGGCGAGGTGGCACTCGGTGGTGACCTCGCCTACGTGAGCGGCGAGACAAAGGTCGCATTGCAGAAGCCGACTTTTTCAGTGCGGGTCGAGAAGCAGGTGGTGTCGATCTCCAACTTCAAGGCAGGCCTCTGGAAGGGGAGTCTGATCGCGCCGAGGACGCTGGTCTATCTGCCTTCGGCGAAGAAGAAATCGCGATTTGAAACGCAGTTCACACTCAAGGACGCCCGACTGCAATCGATCATCAGCAGTTTTGGCGGCACTCATCCGGAGCCTGGTGTCGTGCAATGCGATTGGAAGGGCGGCGGTGAATTTGATCTGGCGTCGCTCGCTGGTTCAGGCGCGCTGAGCATCGACGAGGCGGAGTTCTGTCGCATGCCGATTGTCGGTCCGCTGTATCGCGTGTTCGGGATACTGGCGCCAGGATTTCGCAAGGATGAGCCATCCACGATGACCGTGAATCATCGGATCGCGGGCAGCTCCCTGTATCTCGAGGAGTTGAAACTCATCAGCGAGCAGGCCCTCATCGAAGCGAGTGGCGCCATCGATCTTGCACGCGAATACACTCAGCTCACCGCGAGGGGGAGGCTGCGAAGACTCCCGGGTCTCGTCACGGTCTTGCTCACCTGGCTACTGGAATTCAAAGGCGAAGGCCCGGTGGGTGGCGTACGCTGGAGCCTCAATGCTCTGCCAGGCTTTCACCCGATCATCAACGCCCCGAAGAAAACCACCAGGACGGAGAGGGAGGCGGAGAACGAAGACGACAGGGCGGTGAAGGGTTTGATCGAACTCCCAGGCAAAGTGCTTCGGGACGAGTGAGCAGCGCCGCAATTCCCCACGGGGCAGCGGATCAATAGGTTGTCCTCACTTTTTCATGCCTCCGGCGATTCGCGCCGCGTCGCCTGCGGTGCGGTAGCGGCCGGGGCTCGAAGGGTCGCGGTGACCGGGAAGTGATCCGACGGGTAGCCGTTGGGTCCGCGCGTGTGGTCGATCTCTGCATCGATGGTCTGGAAATGCGAGCTGGCGAGAATCCAGTCGATGTGCTGTCCGCGGGTCCGGCCGGTGAAGAAATGCACCGTACCTTCGTCGCGCGTGGCGACCGGATGCGCGGCGCGAAAAACGTCGTGCAGCGAAGACGACGCGGCCGGCTGCGGAGCGAGCAGCGTGCGGTAGGGCTTGGAACCGGGACCAGTGTTGAAGTCGCCGGTGACGATGCAGGGCATGGCGCCAGCGATGTAGGCGATCCGATCGCGCAGCAGCTTCGACGATTGCGCGCGCGCCCAAGGACTGTAGGCGTCGAAGTGCGTATTGAACCAGTAAAAGGGCGCATCGTCAGCGCGCGGCCGGAGCTTCACCCAGGTGACGATGCGAGGCTCGACCTCGGCCCACCCGCGGCTGCCCGGCTTCTCGGGAGTCTTGCTCAGCCAGAAATATCCGCCATCGAGCAGCTCGAAACGGGCGGTCTTGAAAAACACGCCGCACATTTCGCCGCGCTGTTTCCCATCGTCGCGACCGACGCCGCGGAAGGTGTAATCGCCGAGTTGTTGACGCAGATAGGTTTCCATCGAGTCCAAACCTTCCTGCGTGCCGAGCAAGTCGGCGTCAAAGGCGCGGACGCGCTCCACGACAAGGTCGCGTCGCTTGTCCCAGATATTGTGCCCGTCGAGGATCGTGCGGACGCGGAGGTTGAAGGTCATCACGCGCAGTTCGTGCGCCGTTCTGAGTTTGGACATCTTAGGTGCGGTGACCGACCGGTCGTGAGTGGCGCAACCACACGCCAAGACGAGCGCGAAGCTGGCCAGGGCGATTCGCCGGGCCAACGATTCGGCCTTCACCGTTTGTTCTTCCTCACCTCGGCGAGGTGCGCTCGCAACCAATCGCCGGTGGACTGCGTGTGCCCATCAGCGAATTTCACCAGGTAAGGTTTGCCTGAGAGATAACTTTTGCTGGCAATTCCCGTGATAAAGTCATCGGTCGTCTTCACTCGGTCACCGGCCCTGGCGAGTTTGTCGCGCAGATGTTGCGCTCCCTCGGCTCCGGAATACTCCGTGCCGTTGCGAATGAAGCGAACACCGGATGTCTGGACGAAAGAAATCAACTCATCGATTTCTGCCTTCGTCTGCGGATCAAGCGCCAACGCGATCGCAGCGGCGAGCAGCAGCGTGAAAATGGAAGCGAAAAGCTGACGCATGAAATCGGTCTTCGCGGATAACTAGAGCAGCCACTCGATCGGCAGCCAGCTTATCACTTGGACTTTGATGCGCTTCCAGAGACCGGTCTCGGGCTCGGAGTCGTAGCGAACTTGCTTGTTACCTTCGCGAGTCACCCATACGAGGCGGTTGCCCGCGAGTTCGACGCGATACGCACTGCGGCCGAGATCGCGCTCGGTCGTTTCCGGCAGACGCCTCGCCAGCGCCGGACAGTCGAAGAGCACACCCATTTCCGTGTTCAGTTTGCTCGACCGCGGGTCGAGATTGTAGGAGCCGATGAAACCAATCCGGCGGTCGAAGGTAAACGTCTTCGCATGCAAACCACCAATGCTCGATCCGGCCGGTTCGCGAAAGCGCCGCTTGAGCTGGGCGCCCGCGGTCGGCTTGATCTCGTAGAGTTCGACGCCGGCCTCGACCAGCGACTTGCGGTAGAGCTGGTATTTAGCGTGGACCGGCACCCCGTCGGTGGAAGCCAGCGAATTGGTGATCACGACGACTCGCGCGCCGCGCTGATGCACGCCGGCCAGAAGCTCGACGCCCTCCTTCCCCGGCACGAAGTAAGGCGAGACGAGGAACAGCTCGCGCTTCGTTTTAGCGACGACCGCGCGCAACTGCGGGGCGAGATGCGTCTCGGTCTTGTCCGCGGAGGTGGCCACCTTGTCCGGATGGTCGTCCACGATCGTGGCCTTTCCCCAGTAGTAGGAAACGTTTCGATTCCTGAGTTGCCGGGCAAATTCACTGTCGCGCAGGCTTTGCGCGTAGGCAGAATCAGCCGCGGTCTCGTGGTATGCGATGAGCGCTGCCCGCTGCGCGGCGAACTGCTCGGGTGTCGTGTCTTGTCGCGCCAGCGCGGCGATCGGAATCGCCGACTGGTTATTCCAATAAAGATCGAATTCGTCGGACACCTCCTTCACCACCGGCCCGATGACCGCCACGTCGAAATCGGCAAAATTCATCACCGCATGGGCCTCGAAATATTCGTCGCCGATATTGCGGCCGCCGACGATCGCGACCTGCCCGTCGGCGATGAACGATTTGTTGTGCATCCGCTTATTGATGCGCCCGAAGTCGACGACCATGCCGAGCAGGCGGGGCGAACGCAGGGCCACGGGGTTAAACATCCGCACCTCGATGTTCGGATGACTATCGATGACGAGCAGGGTCGCGTCGGAGGGCATCGTGCCGAGATCGTCGAGCAGCAAGCGCACGCGCACGCCGCGGTCGGCCGCCCGGAACAGATGCTCAAGCAGGACTTTGCCCGCCATGTCCTGGTTCCAGATGAAATACTGCACATCGAGGCTGCGTTGCGCCGCATCCGCCAGGGCCACCCGCGCGGCCAAGGCCTCGCGCCCGTCCAGAAGTGTGCGGAGGCCGGACTGCCCCGGATGCGCTGCAACACGCGGACGCACCGCTGCCGCCAGCGCCGTACCCCCATTGTTTTTCATGGCTGCGGAAGGCGGGTGGGCGCCGCTCTTGGGAAGGCCACCGCACGCACCGAGTGAAAGCATCACCAGCAATGTGCCGACACATTGAATCGAGCGTTGGTAATCAGGAAGCATACATGGTGGTGGGTTGAGTACTCAGTGGAGTGCTAGGGACTGATTGCCGCTCTGCCCGGCGCCGTCCCGCCGCTCAAGCGCGGGTTGAAGCAGCCGAGGAAGACGGTCATCCACACGGCTCGAACGAACCCAGAATAAAGAGGAGCCGCAGGCACGTAATAACCAATCTATTTGTAAAGCCTCGTCGCGCACAGCCAATTCTTACATGCGATCATTCACATGGGGGCGCGTCAGTGGGATCAAAATGGGTGGAACCTTGGCCGGGGAGGACCAAGAAATGCACAGTGTTTGCCAACTATTGCGTTGGCAGTGGCGTTACTGGTGCCAGTCTGGATAGCCCAACATGTTCAATTCTTGCCACTGCCACCTGCTATCCTGAAACCCAGAAGAAGGGCGTCGCCATGATCCAGACCTTCGTCTTCGACACCAAGCCCTACGACCGCGAAGCGCTCCAGCGCGCTTCCTCCGGACTTGATATCGAGTGGCGTTTCATGGACTGCCGCCTTTCCGCCGAAACGGCCGCGGCCGCGCGCGGTGCGCAAGCAATTTGCATTTTCGTGAACGATTGCGCCGATCGTCCATGCCTCGAAGCGCTCGCGGCGCTCAAAATCAAACACATCGCGTTGCGCTGCGCCGGATACAACGGCGTTGACATCGCAGCGGCCACGCGACTTGGGTTCTCGGTCACGCGCGTCCCGGCTTACTCGCCTTACGCCGTGGCCGAACATGCGGTCGCGCTGCTTCTCGCGCTCAATCGCAAAATTCCGCGCGCGAACAACCGCGTGCATGACCTCAATTTCTCGCTCAACGGGCTCGTCGGTTTCGACCTGCACGGCAAGACCGCCGGCATTTTCGGCACAGGAAGAATTGGACGCGTCGTCGCGCAGATTCTGTGCGGGTTCGGCATGAGGCTGCTGGCGTTCGATCCGTTTCAATCGGTCGAGTGGGCGCAGCAGTATGGCGTCGGGTACACCGACGCCCGCACGCTCGTGCGCGAGTGTGAAGTCATCTCGTTGCACACACCGCTCACGCCCGAGACACGCCACATCATCTGCCGTGACATACTCGAGCTGATGAAGCCGGGCGCGATTCTGATCAATGTCAGCCGCGGCGCGCTCATCGACACCACGGCATTGATCGAAGCGCTTAAGTCCGGACGACTCGGCGGGGTCGCGCTCGACGTCTATGAGGAAGAGGAAGGTGTCTTCTTCGAGGATCTTTCCGGCCAGATTCTGCAGGACGACGAGCTCGCTCGTCTGCTCACTTTTCCCAACGTGCTCATCACCGCACACCAGGCCTTTCTTACGAACGAGGCGCTTGCTGAGATCGCGCGCGTCACGGTTTCAAACCTCCTTGCCTTCGCCAGCGGCCAGCCATTCCTTCCGGAAACGGTTCTGACGTAGGCAAGTAAGCCTGACCTTTTGTGCCAGTTGCGCAGTCTCGGCAACGAGAACGCCAAAGGACGGTTAAAAAACCCCAAGGAACGGCGAGCGGAGGTTGGACGAGTCGCCGAGGCTCAATGTCGAAAACTGAACCCAAGCGAAAAAGAAAACGATGAACAGTGAACAAGCCAGACTGACGGAGGATCGGGAAAAGAAGGCTCCGTGGAAGTGGGGACCTTATCTAAGCGAGCGGCAATGGGGGACGGTGCAGGAAGATTATAGCCCTAGGGCGGCAACGAGAAGTTCCGGAGTGATCCTCACTGGCGCGACCACATCCTCTTCCACGAGTATTTCCACGGCGACAACGGCGCCGGGCTCGGCGCCAGCCATCAGACCGGCTGAACCGAACTCGTTGCCAAGATGATGCAGCTTTTCGGCCTACTGAATGCAAAGAGTGCCTTGGAAGGTGGCAAGCAATCCCTCTTCAACAAATCGAAGCAATGAGTACGTGGCCGAGGCATCCAGTTATCTTTGAGATCAATACCCGGGTCTGGCTGGGTGAGATAAGCAGGAAATACAACCAACCGCTGAACTTGGCCGCGGTGCCGGCGGAGGAGTGGGATCGAATCGCCTCCGGTGGCTTTGATGCCGTGTGGTTCATGGGTGTTTGGGAACGCAGTCCCGCCGGGATAGCGATCTCCATGCGCAACCCGGGGCTCCTCGAGGATTTTCGGAGAGCGCTCCCCGACTTTGTGGCGAAAGACAATGTCGGCTCGCCATACTGTGTGCGCCGTTATGCCATCGATGACTACCTCGGCGGGCCGCACGGACTCGCCGCCGCGCGAAGCATGCTCCGCGAGCGCGGCCTGGGTCTCCTCCTCGACTTTGTTCCGAACCACGTGGCGCCAGACCATCCATGGGTTATCGAGCATCCTGAATACTTCATTCAAGGAAACGCCGATGATGCGCGCAATGACCCGGCGTCATTCGTTGAGATGGCCGGAAAGGTATTCGCCCGTGGCCGTGATCCCTACTTCCCTGCGTGGCCTGATGTGCTGCAGCTCGACGCCTTTCATCCCGGACTCCGGCAGGCAGTGATCGAGACAATCGCAGAGATTGCCGGGCAGTGCGACGGCATCCGCTGCGACATGGCCATGCTGGTGCTGAACACCATCTTCGAGCGCACGTGGGGAGCACGTGCCGGAGCGAAGCCATCCGACGACTACTGGCGGACGATCATCCCAGCGATCAAGGAGAAGTGGCCGGAGTTCAGGTTCATCGCCGAAGCCTATTGGGACCTTGAGTGGGAGCTACAACAGCAAGGCTTTGCTAACTGTTACGATAAGAAACTCTACGACCGCATGGAACATGGGGACGCCGAGAGCGTGCGCCTCCACCTCCTGGCTGATCCGATTTATCAGGAAAAAATGGTACGGTTCATCGAGAACCATGACGAGCCCAGAGCCACTTCTGCTTTTCCGGATGGAAGGGCGCGCGCGGCCGCAGTCGCAATCCTGACACTCACCGGGGCAAAGCTATTGCATGAGGGTCAGTTCGAGGGTCGGAAAGTAAGATTGCCTGTCTTTCTCGCTCGCCGCCCGGCGGAGCCGGTCGACCATGATCTCGCGGTCTTCTACGGCCGCCTGCTGCAAGCGACCAATCGTGATGCCTTCCGCAACGGCGAATGGCGTCTCTGCGAGCGGAACGGCTGGCCCGACAACCAAAGCTGCCAAAACCTCCTCACGTGGTGCTGGGTAAAGGACGATGAGCAGTATCTTGTCGTCATCAATTTCCGGAACGAAGCCGCCCAGGCGCGTGTCCATGTGCCGTGGGATGACCTAAGAGGAAAGCAGTGGCGCCTCAGCGATGTGCTCTCAGATGAATCCTACGACCGAAGCGGCGATGAGATGCGGGATGCTGGTCTCTATGTCGAGCTGGGGCCGTGGAAATACCACGTCTTCCAGGTACGCGTGTTGTGAGCAATCTCATTCCTAGCGAGGCCAAGCAAGAAGGAACCCACGCCATCACGAAGATATTGGTGATCGATATCGGCGGAACTGTTTGCACCGTGATTAGACTAAAGGTTTAAGATCGCGGTCATGGAGAAACCTACTGACTTACAGATTAGGCGGGCTCGCGAGCCAGAGAGGAAAGGATGGGTGGAGCCCCTCGTAGCCTTGCTGATGGCGTTAACAACCCTCGGCACGACATGGTGCTCGTATCAGCCGGACGAACCGTTCGCGCTTGGTCTCTTGTTGCTGATGTTCGGCACGACCCTTTTTCTGCCGGTCGCCCTGCCGCTGCTGGTCAAGGGCGTGCAAGTCAATCCGTGGAAGATCGCCCGGTTCCTTACCTTGCTGATGATCCTTCCGCTCATCGCCGGCCTGACCGTCAATGCGAGCTCAACGTCGATTGCCCCGCGATTGCGTCCCGTTCTCGAACAGGTCTCCACCATCGCCCTGCTGGCGGCGTTCCTTCTCATCCTCGCACTCAATTTCCAAGGCTGCTGCGTATCTTTGGCACGGGCGCGATCTTTGGCATCGACAGCAACTGAGTTTAAAGCAATTAAATTGATATGACTTGGAAACAGCGCTACATAATCAAGAGCTATCTGCGCTCGTCGCTGTGGATCGTTCCGGTCGCTGCCGGAGTGGCCGAGCGGGTGTTCAGGCTCATCGTCGAGGCGCTCGAAGGACGGCTGAGTTGGGTGGGATACGGGCTTGGGCTCGAGGGGGCGAGGGCACTCTCCAGCGCGGTCATCACGCTGACACTGTCGTTGCTTGTCTTCACGTTTGCTTCGCTGTTGGTGGCAATCCAGGTCGCCAGTGGGCAATACACGCCGCGCATCATTGCAACGACGCTGCTGCGGGACAACGTCATCCGCTACACGGTAGGCCTGTTTGTCTTTACATTTCTTTTTTGCGTCAGGGCCCTGAATCAGCTCGAGACGACTGTCGCGCAACTCGCCACCTTTATCACCGGCCTGCTCGGTCTCGTCTGTCTGGCGGCCTTTCTCTTTCTCATTGATTACGCCGCGCGGCTGCTGCGTCCGGTGAGCCTTGTCAAGCGTGTTGGAAACGATGGACTTGCGGTGATCGAGAGTGTTTATCCCGAGAAACTCACGGGAGCGTCCGGTGTCGCGGCTTCACCGCAGGATGCCGGGCCAGTAGAGCGCACGATCCTGCATCGCGGCACGTCCGGGGTCATCCTCGCGGTGGATATACCGGAGCTCATCGCCGAGGCGGAGAAGGCGAACGGGGTAATCGAGTTTGCGCCGCAGGTCGGCGATTTCGTCGGCGCCGACGAGCCGCTTTTCCTGCTTCATGGTGGTGCGAAGGCTGTCGATGAGAAGACACTGCGTAACTGCGTCATCTTTGGCTCCGAGCGTACAGCTGGAACAGGATCCGCTATTCGCGTTCCGCATCCTGGTCGATATCGCGATCAAGGCACTCTCCGCGGCAATCAACGATCCCACGACCGCCGTGCTGGCGATCGACCAGCTTCAGCGGCTCCTACGCGTCGCGGGCCAGCGCAACCTCCGCACCGACTCTATCCTCAGCTCGGCCGGGACCCTTCGCGTGATTTTCCGCACGCCGAATTGGGACGACTTCATCCACCTCGCCTTCACCGAGATCCGCTTCTACGGCGCATCGAACATCCAGATCGCGCGGCGGCTGCGCGCGATGATCTTGAATCTTTCCAATAGATTGCCGCCTGAACGCCAGTCGGCTTTGCGCCAAGAACTCGATCTCCTTGATCGGATGCTCGAGAAACTTTACCTTCTCCCCGAAGATCTCGCGCTCGCGTGCATTCCGGATTCACAGGGCCTCGGCGGCTCGACCGACAGTAATGCGCCGAGATGGGCCACTTGAAACGCGCTCTTGCATCCAACTTTAACCGCTGAGCAAAAACACCAAACCGAAAGCAACATCATGTTATCCGAAAATCTGAACATGGACGAGCTCAACCAAGAACGGCAAAAAGCCATCGCAGCGTCCATTCGCACCATCAGCATCGAGGAGTTGAAGACGCTCGGCGAACGGCTCTTCCCGTTTATCGGCGACCCGTGGCGGGACAAGTTCTTCGATTTCGTGACCGAGAACTCCAGCGCCACTTTCCATCACGCGATGACGCACGACGGCGTGCAAATCATCTATTGTCACTCCAAAGAGAAGGGAATGTGGTTCCTGCCGGGAACGGGCATGGGCCCGATGCAGCCCAAGGGGCTGGCCACCTTAAAGAAAATCGTCGAAGGAAGGTAATCGCGCGGCCTGCGACGAGATCCCCCAACGCCGTTTTCAGCGGGGCGGTGGATCGTTCGTGCTCGCAGGTCCCGCGCACCAGACTAACGAATGCAGACTCAGTCCTACGACCTCGTGGTCATCGGCGGCGGACCGGCCGGAATCTGCGGGGCAAACACCGCCGCGATTTTCGGAAAGCGCGTCGCACTGATTGAAAAACTCCCCGACATCGGAGGAGCCGGAATCAATACCGGCACGATCCCGAGCAAAACTCTGCGCGAAACCGCGCTGGCTCTTTCCGGATGGCGTTCGCGCAAGCTCTTTGGCGTTGACCTTTCGCTTCGGCGAGAGGCGACGATCGCGGATTTCACGCACCACGAGGAGCACGTCGCGGCTCACGAACGTCGGCGCCGAGAAGAGCAAATGCGAACCTATAAGGTCCAGACATTTCACGGTCCGGCCAGTTTTGTCGATCCCAACACGGTGCGCGTTGGCCCTGATACGTTGCTCCGTGGCGAGAAAATCCTCATCGCCACCGGCTCGTCACCGGTGCGTCCTGCGGAGTTTCCCTTCGATCATCCGCGCGTGCATGATTCCGACGGAATTCTCGAGATCGGCGCCCTTCCCAAGACGCTCGCCGTGGTCGGCGCGGGCGTGATTGGGGCGGAGTATGCCTGCACTTTTGCGACGCTCGGGGTGGAGATCCATCTGATCGACGGGCGTGATTCGCTGCTCAGTTTTCTCGATCGCGAAATTTCTGAAAGCATTCAGCGCGCGATGACCGCGAATGGGGTGCGTTTCATCTGGAAAGAAAAAGTGACGCATTGCAGTGCACCGCCAACGGGCGATGTCACTCTTAGACTTACTTCCGGAGCGACGCTCGCGGTCAACGATGTCCTGGTTGCGGCCGGGAGGCAGAGCAACACAGCCGACCTGAATCTTGCCGCCGCGGGCCTGACTCCGGGCAAACGCGGGCTTGTGCAGGTCGATGCGCAGGGTCGCACTGAGGTGCGGCACATTTTCGCTGCGGGTGACGTCATCGGTGCGCCTGCTCTCGCTGCCACGGGCATGGAACAAGCGAGATTGGCGGCCTGTGTCGCGTTCGATCGCCGGGGAAAGAAGCAGCGGCGCCGATTCTGCCGACCGGCATCTATACAATTCCGGAGGCGAGCATGGCCGGGGAGACCGAGGAATCGTTGAAGGAAAAGAACATCCCGTATGTCGTCGGCCGCGCGCGCTACGCCGACAACCCGCGCGGTCAGATTATTGGCGACGAGGCTGGTCTTCTTAAGCTGATCTTTCGCCCCGAGGATATGCGCCTGCTCGGCGTGCACGTTGTTGGCGAACAGGCCACCGAACTCGTCCATATCGGCCTTGTCGCGATGCTGGCCGGAGTAGGCGCCAGCTTGTTTAACCGCGTTTGTTTCAACTACCCGACGTTGGGCGACCTATATAAATTGGCAGCCTACGATGCATTGCTGAAACGCGGCGGATTAATGCCGGACATGCCTGATCAGTGATACAGAGCAGCACTAGGCCGCTTGCACGACCCGCATCGCCTCTTGAAACGGCAGGTAGAGGTCGTGATGCTGCGCCACGCCGCGCCGCACCACCGGCTTGAAATTGGCGATGTCGTTGACGTTGAGGATCAGATCGACGCTCTGCACAAAGGCGCTCATCGCGTCGTTCGTCGCGAACCGCTCGGCTGAGAAGGACGACGAAATGTTCCCGCCGGAGCGGACCGGGCTGTCGCACCATCTCGCGCAGGATCGGATTATTCGTCGAGCGCTCGAGCCTTTAAAATTCTCGTAGATCGACGACCACGTTGTAGCTGTAGGTCGCGAGCTTGAGCAGGACGTCCTCTTCGAAAAGACCGAGGTGCACCTTGTAACCCAGATCGATCAACTGCGGCACGATCAATTTCTGGTATTGCGGATGATCGATGCAGACGAGCGCCGTCTTGTCCCCGAGATCGAAAAAGCTGTTGTCCTGTTCGGTGTTCATCTTCCTGCCTAACGAACAGCATTGACGGGCAGATCGAGCCGCAAGCCGGTATCGACTTGGTTGTCGATCCCGCGCGTTTTCTGGATGAGATCGATCCCGCGGGTGACTCTTGCCTTTCTTCGAGGCGAACAGACGCGGCGGTCTCTTCGCTGATCGTGCCCGCTTCGTAAGCGTTCAGGATCGAACTGGTCGAAAGTGATCCAGCCGAAGGGTGAACTCGCCTCGATGATTTCGTAGAAGCTGCGATTCTCGCCTTCGCCGAGCGCGATCGTTTCGCGGGTGCGGAGATTGTGGCCCATGATCTCGGTCAGGAGTTGCCGGCCGCCGCCGACTTTGGGCGCGAGTCGCTGGCTCACGATGTAGCGGATGCTGTCGGCCAGGCGAATGCGCAACTGCTGTTCTTCGCCTAGCGAAAAGAGACCGAGGATACGGTTGATCGACTGGCCGGCATCGACCGTGTGCAGCGTGCTGAGGACGAGGTGGCCGGTTTCCGCCGCCATCAGCGCAACTTCCACGGTGGCGCGATCGCGCATTTCGCCGACAAGAATGACCTTGGGCGCCTGGCGCAGGGCCGCGCGCAAGCCGCTCGGATAATTGTCGAAGTCGTGCCGAGTTCCCGTTGATTGAAGGTCGCCGGCCCGCCGGATGAACGAACTCGATCGGATCCTCCAGCGTGACGACATGGACGGATTGGTTTCGTTGATTTCGTTCAGGAGCGCGGCCAGCGTCGTCGTCTTGCCGCTGCCGGTGGCGCCGGTAACGAGCACGAGTCCCGTTTTTTCCCTCGCGATTTCCTCAGAAAATCGACGGCAACCCAAGAGTCTGGAGAGTCGGAATGACCGTCTGCAGTTTCCGCATCACGATCGCGAAATGGCCTTGCTGACGAAAAATGTTGACGCGGAAGCGCGCCTCATCGTTGAGCGAGTAACTGCAATCGCAGGAACCGTCGAGCAGGTAAGTCGCGCATCAAGCGCCGATTGCCCTGGATGAGGGCGAGCGCCAGTTGCTCGGTCTGGTAGGGCGTCAGGCGCTCGATCGGCGGATCGACGAAGACCGGCTTCAGTTCGCCGTAATCTTCGACCTGCAGCGGATGACCGACGGAAAAAATGAGATCGGAGATGCCGTCGTAAGTCTTCAGCATCGCGGAGAGGATCCGGTCGAGATCGGGCGCTCTCATGTCGGCAGGAATCCTATTCTTCGAAATCGTCCGGCGGCGGAGTCTTGAGGAAGGCGCGGAACTTCTTTTTGTCGATCGCCTTGTCGTAAGCCTCCTCCGGGCGAAATGCGCATCTGCCGCAGGTGTTCCATGATCGCGTCGTCCAGCGGTTGGTTGCCCTTCTTCTTGCCGACCTGAATCATGCCCGGAATCTGGTGCGTCTTGCCTTCGCGGACCAGGTTCGCGATCGCGGTGTCGACGACCAGAATTTCGAGCGCGGCGACACGGCCCGGCTTGTCGATTCGCTTGAAAAGATTTTGCGCGACGACGCCCTTGAGCGATTCGGCCAGCGTGGTGCGAATCTGGTTTTGCTGATCGGTCGGGAAAACGTCGATCACGCGGTCGACCGTCTTGGGCGCGCTCGACGTGTGCAGCGTGCCGAAGACAAGGTGGCCGGTCGCCGCGGCGGTCAGCGCCAGTTCGATCGTTTCCAGGTCGCGCATTTCACCCACGAGCATGATATCCGGATCTTCGCGCAGCGCGCCGCGCAGGGCGGAGGCGAAGGAGTGGGTGTGCACGCCGACTTCGCGATGCTGGACCAGACAATTCTGGCTGCGATGCACAAACTCGATCGGATCTTCGACCGTGATGATGTGGTCGTGCCGCTGCAGATTGGCGTAATCCATCATCGCGGCCAGCGTGGTCGACTTGCCCGAACCGGTCGGGCCGGTGACGAGGATGAGGCCCTTCTTCAGGAGCGGGAACTTCTTCAGGACCGGCGGCAGGCCCAGCTCTTCGACCGTCAAAATCTTCGACGGGAATCAGACGGAAGACCGCCGAGATGCCGTATTTCTGCTGGAAAAAATTGGCGCGATAACGCGCCACGCCCGGGAACTTCGTAGCCGAAGTCGACGTCCGCGGTTTCTTCGAAGACTTTGATTTTTGCCTCCGGCGCGATCTCGTAGACCATCGCCTTGAGGTCATCGTTCTGGAGCGGCGGATAATCGACGCGCACCAGCTCGCCGTTGATGCGCAGCATCGGCGGGTTGTTGGTCGCGAGGTGAAGATCGGAGGCCTTCTCCTCCGACATCAATTTGAAGAATGCGTCGATGCGGGCCATGGGGCGATGCCCCACATCAAAGCTAAATTGATGCCAGCGACCGCAAATTCGACCGTCGAATCGTCCGGCGATCGACGCCGCCTCCGGGCGTCAGTTCGTTAGGCTTCGAGGATCGAGCGAATCTGCTCGATCAGCTTCTCGTGCGTGTACGGCTTCGGGATGAAACCGCGCAGGCCGCGCGCCAGCATGCTGCCGAGCTTGGCCTGTTCGCCGAAACCGCTGCTCAGGACAACCTGGACTTTGGGATCGATCGCTTTGAGCTCGTCGAAGACCGCGTCGCCATCCATCACCGGAAGAAAGTAATCGAGAAGGATGAGGGCGATTTTCTTTCCCATTTGCCGATAAATCCGCAGTGCTTCGATTCCATCTTTCGCCAGGATGACGCGGTAGTCCTCGAACTCGAGCATCTCCCCGGTCACCCGGAGAACTTCTGATCGTCGTCGACCAGGAGAATGAGTTCGCGCTCACCTTGGGGATTGAGGATCGGAGGCATCGCTCGCGGTCGTCGGCGCGACCGCGACTTCGCCGACCGGCATTTTCACGGAAACCTGGCGCGCGCGGCGGACGCTGGCGTCGGCTGGCGGACTTGGAGCCGCTTCGGCGGGCCGCACGCCGCCGGCCGTGCCGGTGAGGATGCGCGAAGTGATACGATCGAAAAGGGCCTGCGAGGCACTTGGAGGCCTGTTCGACTTGCTCATTGAGGACGTCGAGAGATTCGCCTTCGCCTTTGTGCTGACGGACCTGATCTCGACCTGACGCGCGCCTTTTGCAAGAAACGGTTCAGCTCAGTCACGGTAGCCGCGATCCATTTCAAGTCCTCGTGATCAAGCATCCGTTGCTTTCCGTTACGTTTCGTTCTGTCCTCAGCGCAGGCCCACCGACCGAACCGAGCAGACCGCAAAAGATAAGAGAAAGGGCAAGCGAGAGCATGATAGGACGCAAACGATCGCACGTTTCATGCCCAAGTCCGACTGACCGTCAAATGAATTGTCGCCTGCGCCGATATTCGACCCGACGAAATCGTGCCGACTTTAAGAACAGCTTCACGCGGGGATCAGCGCCTGTCTCGGCTTTGGCTCGCGCACTTTGGCGGCGGAAAATCAGGTGCGCCTGCACAGCGAACATTTTCTGCGGCAAATCGAAAAGCGAAGGCTGCGGCGGGCGTTCCTGCCCGATTACCACGACGACTGGGGCACGACCGCACGCTCGTCTCAATCGCCTGCGATTGCGATTTTTCCTCCCTGACGATCACCGACGACCACAGGTGACTCGCGCCGACGCGACTGGAGCTCGATCGCTCGGGCGCGGCGGCGAATTGCGCCGGAAATTATCGACGGGTAACGCCTAACGAACCTTTGTCTCCCTGGCGCGGAAAGCTGGCGTCCTGGGATTGGAAGCTGTCGGGTGAGCAATCCCGCGCTGAACTACGCGATGACTACCCGCCTATTTGCCGAGCGCCTGGCGCAATTCGGTCTTGGCTGACTGCACGTCGTTCGCGCTGTGGTGGCAGAGCACGATCCCGCGCAGCTTTTCCCCTTGGAAATAGCGCAGCGCGAAGCGGCCCTTCGCGTAGGAACCGCTCAACTGCACGCGCGTCGCCGGAACGTTGAAGTCGCCGATAAAATCGAACTTCAGGTCAAACATCTCCGTCCAGAAATACGGAATCTGCTCGTAACGCTGACGTTTCTTGCCCGTGATGTTTGCACCCACGATCAGGCCCTGCTCGCGCGCGTTTTCCCAGTGCGTCTGCCGGCGCATCCCGCCCATCAGCCGGTCGGGATAAAAGGCGAGGTCGCCGACGGCGTAGATCCCTTTCTCTTCCGTCTCGAGATAATCGGTGACCGGCGAGCCGTGCGGACCAGAGAGCGGTGTGTTGCGGACGATTTCGAGATTCGGTTCCGATCCGCAGGCGACGACCGCGACCCCCGCCGCCACGCGCTCGCCGCTCTTGGTTTGAATGTTGCGCAGAACGGTCTTGCCCTCGAAGCCGTTCAGGCTCGAACCCATGAGCAAGGTGACGCCTCGTTTCGCAAATTGCTCCGTGACCCAGGCCGCCGTCTCCGGATCGAGATAGCGATTCAGGAGCGATTGATGACGATGCATGATCGCCACTTTGAGTTTGCTCTGGCGCAAGCTGGCCGCCACTTCGCAGGCGAGCAGTCCGCCGCCGACCACGACGATCATTTTTTCCGAATGCGACATCTCGCGCAGGGCCAGCGCGTCTCGGATGGTGCGCAGATAAATCACGTTGCCGAGTCCGATGCCGGCGACTTGCGGACGCACGGGCCGGCTGCCCATCGCGAGACACGCTTTCTTGAATTCAATCGTCTCGCCATTCCCGAGCACCGCGAGACGGCGATCGATATTGAATTGGGTCACGACCGTGCCGAGGCGCGTCTCGATCTTGTGCGCCGGTACCAACGCTCATCGACATGGGGCAGCTTCTTCAACGGGCGCGGTCTTATCGCGCAGGAACTGCTTCGAAAGCATCCAGCGCTGGTAGGGAAGGAAAGTCTCGCCACCGACCAGAGTGACGGTCCCTTTCTTGTCGATGATTGCGAATGCCTTCGCACACGCTCGCGCCACCGATGCCGCCGCCAATTATTAGATAGTCACGTTGAATCATGTCGGAAAAGCGGACGATAGAGAATGTGACAACCGGATGGCGAGGGAAATCTTAACGGCGAGATAATGAAATGCCTTAACAGCTAAAACCACCGCCATTGCCATATCGTTTTAATGCGCTCCGGCGGTCGCCCGGGAGCTCTAGGCACCCGCAAGCAGGCTCGCAGCGTGTTTCAGCGCCGATTCGGACTTGGCGCCGAGCATCCGCGCGATTTCTTCCTGACGCGCCTTTCCTCTCACTTCGCGCAGTCCGGAGAATGTGCGGCCCTGCGCGACCTCTTTCGTCACCACAAAATGGGTCGCCGCCGCGGCCGCGACCTGAGGCAAATGCGTGATGCACAGCACCTGGTGCCGGTCCGCCAGGGCCCGCATCTTGGCACCAACAGCGTTGGCAATTTCGCCGCCGACATTGGCATCGATCTCGTCGAAGATAAGGAGCGGGATGGCATCCTGCATCGCGAGAGACGATTTGATCGCGAGCATCAACCGCGAAATCTCGCCGCTCGAAGCGATCAGGCGCAGCGGTTTAAGTGGCTCCCCGGGATTCGGAGAAAAGAGCAATTCGACCGACTCGGTCCCGTTGAGTTTCGGTTCATCGTTAGGCGGACCCCGACCTCAAACTCTGACTGCCGAAAACCGAGATCGGCGAGATTTTGGCGCACGCTTTCGGCCAGTTTTGGCGCGGCCGTGGTGCGCGCCTTCCGCAGCACGCCGCGGCCCGCGCGAGCGTCGAACGCGCCGCCTTAATCTCGTCGGCCAATCGTTCCAATTCTGCCTCGCGACCTTCGATTTTTTGCAACCGTTCTTTCACCCGCTCTGCGAAAGCGGTGACTTCTGCGAGTGATCCTCCGTACTTTCGCTTCAATGTTTCGAGAAGCGTGACGCGCTGCTCCAATTGCGCGAGTTGGTTGGGATCGAGGTCGAGGCGCTCGGCATAGCGAGTGAGAGTCCGAGAGATTTCCGTCAGTTCGACGACTGCGGTGGCGTGCGCCTGTGATGTCTCGGCCAGGCTTGGATCGATTTTTTCCAGCTCACGCAGAAGCCGCTGCGTTTCGCCCAGTCGAGTGAGAACAGCCTCGTCACTCTCCGAGAGCTGCCGCGCGATCGCGCTCGCCAATTCGATCAAGCGTTGGCTGTTGCTCGCCAGCCGGTAGCGAGTATGCATCTCTTCTTCTTCGTCAGGCGCGAGCTTCGCCCCGGTGATCTCCTGCACCTGGTGCCGGAGCAGCTCGAGCTCCTTTTCGCGGACGGCTTCTGCGCTGCTCAGCGCCTGTTTCTCCGCGAGTAACGACTGCAAACGGCGAAACCACTCCTGATATTCACGCAAGGCCTCGCCGGCCTGCGCAAAAACGTCGAGTAAGGCAAGCTGTCGATCCGGGGCGAGAAGCGACTGGTGATCGTGTGGCCCATGCAGATCGACCAGTTCGTCCCCGATCGCCTTGAGCAAGGAAAGCGTGGTTGGCGAGCCGTTGACGAAGTGCCGGCTGCTTCCGCCTAACGAAAACGTGCGTTTCACGATCAGCTCGTCCTCGCAGGGCTCCACTCCTGATTCCTCCAGCCGCGCATTCAGCTCGGAAAAATCATCGCCTACAAAAATTGCCTCGACCGTGCACGCTTCTGCACCGGTGCGGATAAGCGACTTGTCTGCGCGCTCGCCGAGAAGAAGTTTGAGCGCGCCAATGATGATCGATTTGCC
>CAWGEN010000010.1:0-213920 GCA_963821615.1 uncultured Verrucomicrobiae bacterium
CGTGCGACCCTTATCCCGCATCTCATCGAATTTGAAGAACACCATCCAGAAGTCGGTGCAAGCAGAAAACTCTACGCGAGAACCACGATGCACCGTTTTCTTGACGACATGATGAGGATTGCCGTGGCTACAGTTTATTGTGACCGACGAACGGTTCAAGGATTCCATTGCGATCGAATCGTGACCTGCTCAAGGAAATGAAAAGTCGATTCGTTTATTTGCGGAATTCTACGAGAGGATTCTTCAAATGTCTTCCTCGCGCTGGCGCTCAACTCTTCGCTTTCCAGTCTCATTTCTGTGCAAAGGTTCTCGTTGCACTCAGCCTAGCGGTGCTACAAATAGCAAGCACTGCTCGAGCGAACCCCCGCACGATCGCAATGCCAGTCGGTAGCCAACCGAAGTCAATCACAAAGGATGCGGACGGTAACTTCTGGATCACGCTCTCATGCAGCAGCGGGATAGCCCGCATTTCGCGCGAAGGGATAGTCACCTTATTCATAACGCCCACTCCTAGCAACCCCGCCGGCATTACCGCGGGTCCGGACGGCAATATCTGGTTCACCGAAGGCGCGACTGGAAAGATCGGCGTGATTACACCTGCTGGGGATATTACGGAGATTAAGTTCTCTTCAGCCGATACCGCCGCGGGCATAACTGCCGGGTCGGATGGCGACATTTGGTTCTGCGATGAGAGCGGTAATAACATTTGGCGTTTTGATATCTCGAGCCAAGAGCTGACGAAATTTCCATTGCCAACAGCGAACGCCTCGCCCGGAGAGATCACGGCCGGGTGCGACCGTAACCTCTGGTTCACCGAACGGTCCGTTAACAAGATCGGGCGGATTACCCCGACTGGCACTATCACCGAAATCAGCAATTTAAGCTCGCCCGGGTCGATCACCACCGGCGCCGATCACAACATCTGGTTTGCCAGCAACCTCTTGCCTGTGGTCGGGAGAATTACAGCAACAGGCAGCGTTACTCTGTTTCCCACGCCCAGTGTTCCTTATCAAATCAGGCCGGGAGAGGGCAGCGACCTTCTTTTCACGGAACCTAAATCTAATAAGATCGCGACGATAACGTCCGACGGGAAAGTGAGTGAATCATATACAATTCCTTTCGGCGCCCCGACCGGTATAACGGCAGGATCAGGTCGCGCGGTTTGGTTCTTGGGGTCCGGCGACAATAGAGTCTACTCCGACATCGCGCCCGAAAGTGGCCCTACTAACCAAACGAGGACCCCTTCAGTCCCTGCGCCCCCGAGCGGCCTTCATATAACTGTTACGGGAACCTGACACTGTCCCTTCGGAGGTTCCACTGGGTTTTTGGCCCAACGGTGAGTGTTGCTTTGAAACACTGCGGATAAGAACTGCGAGAACTTCCCTTAATCAATTTGCACAAAAAACAACCGGATGGCGGTGCAATCTCGAATTAGCTGGTGCCGTCATGGGACGGCAGACCCACAACAAACATGAAAAAAATCACTATATCTATCCTTTGTCTATCCGTAATCGCGGTCTCTGCTCTTGCGGAGGATAATTCCACCCCGGCGGCAGATAACTCCAGCCGGAATGCACGCGATCGCTCCGGCGAGACCCAAACCTCAGGCGATCAATCAAATAGTTCGCCTGATATCAAGACCACGGCGGCGATTCGCCGCGCGATCATGCATGATGACTCCCTAAGCGTCATGGCGAAAAATGTGAAAATCGTCGCTGAAAATGGCTTAGTGACACTGCGCGGGCCGGTGAAGAGCGCGGCCGAAAAAGCAAAGATCGCACAGCTCGCTGAAACTGCTGCCCAAGGCGCGAGGGTCGATAATCAACTCGAAGTCAAGGCTTCGGAATAATTTCAACCAAAACCAACATAGAAAGAACAAAAAATAACATGTCAAAAACACAAGTTTTCTGCATTGCAAAAACTCACTCTCAAGCCGAACAAATCGTTAAAGGGCTCCAAACTTCCGGGTTTCCGAGCGAGGAGATTTCGATCCTGCTGCCGGACACCGAAGGGAAGCACGACATCGGACACGTAAAGGCAACCAAAGCGCCCGAGGGCGCGACGACGGGAGCTGCCACCGGCGGGGTGACGGGGGGCGTGATCGGGTTGCTGGCTGGCATCGGCGCGCTCGCCATCCCGGGCGTGGGACCATTGATCGCGGCTGGACCAATCATGGCGGCGCTAAGTGGCGCGGCTATTGGCGGGGCGACTGGCGGGATAGTTGGCGGGCTGATCGGTCTGGGCATCCCGGAGATCGAGGCGAAGCGTTATGAGGAGAAGCTCAAGGCGGGTAACTACCTGATTTCGGTCCACACCCGCGACAGCGACGAGAAAGATCGCGCGAAGGAAATCTTCAAGGCTGCAAGAGCCGAGGACATTACGACCTCATCGATGTCGTCCGCCCCCAAAGCGGAAGTGGCGAGGGCCTAAGCCTAACAACTTAAAAAACAACTAGGAAGACGCCCCGTGTCGAAAGGCACGGGGCGTTTGTTTTCCAATGCCCTATTCGTAGGCATAGTGCATGGTGCTTGCCAGCTTTGTGACGAGTTCGCTTCGCGTCAAATCGTTATTGCCTTGCGCTTGAGCACTTCGTCCAGCCGGGATGGAATTGTTCGGCTTTGACGGTCGCCTCGGCTTCGAGGCGGAAACGACAGAGAATGTGCTTCCGGGTCGACGGTCAGGAAACAATCCTGCGATCCATGCCGCTTTCGGGATACGATACTAACGATCCGGTCACTGGTCTCTTCCGACTTCTGCACCGGCCGTCTCATGCAAGATTGTGTCCCTATTAACAGGTCAGCGGCGAACCTTTCGGAGAGTGGGGAGGGAAGCGGACACGCCTCCCCGCTTTGTAGATCGAAGACGAGAGTTACACAACCTAATTGGAGGCGCTGCCTGTGCGCGAGATGACTCGACCACTGCATTCACTCATCCAAAGGCTCTTAGCGATACGAGTCATTGACGGGACTGTGCCTGTTCCAGCGCAGAACGGCGACGGCAGGCTTGATACTCAGGTTTTTCACGTCAACCCGCACCGGAAATTTCTGACTCGTCACAACTTTGTCATTGTCTCCAAAACGAATTTCTGCCACGGTCGCCAAATGCCCGGTTTTCCTCTCCTCGGCTTGAGATGGGCGGGAGTCGGCAAAACCACAACCTGGCAGACGGCATCGCTTACTGCGCTTGTGGTCGGCATTTTCCTTCTAACCGCTGATCCATCTGTGGCGCAGGTGCTTACCCACGGGCCAGTTGTAGGCGGCGTCACTGACTCGGGCGGAAATGCCTTTCTCCGAACCGACCAGGCAGCCACGGTGGCCGTGCAATACAGCACCGACCCTGGCTTTGCCACGTTTTCTGTCTCCGACTCGCGCACGACCAATGCGACGAGCGATTTCACCGCAAACGTTCCGCTGACGAATCTTTCAGCCGAGACAACCTATTACCTGAGAGCGCTGGTTAACAACGTGCTGCAAAACAATACCCCGCCTTATCCTTCCTTCACAAGCTTCGCTCCCAGTGGCACATCCCGAAGCTTCAATTTTGTCGTCCTGACTGATTTTTTCAATGTCAAGGATCTGGACCGGGACGTGGCAACGTTCCAGCATGCTTCGGAACGCAACCCGGCCTTTGCATTCATCGGCGGCGATTTCGACCATCGCAACCCAGGCACCCTCGATGCGAAGCGGGGGATGTTTAGACAGCTCTACGATCCGAACACTCTCCACATGAGTGGTTTCGTCCCCCTGATCTTGCAGAAGATGCCGATGATTCATCAATGGGATGATCATGACTCCGGACGCAATAATTGCGATAAGACGTATCTCAATTGGAATCTCAGCCAACAGGCCTTCCAAGAGTATGTTCCGACATATCCCTTGCCGAGTGTGAGGCCGGGAATCTGGCAAAAGTTCAGTTATGCGCAGGTCGATTTCTTTGTGCTTGATTGCCGCAGCCAGCGCGATCCTGAATACGATCCTGATGATTCCAACAAGAGCATGCTCGATGGCAACAATCTTGGGGCCGTTGGACAACTGCAATGGTTGAAGGACGGTTTGCTGGCTTCCACGGCCAAGTGGAAAGTGATCTTCACCTCGGTCGTGACCAACACGGCCACAAAAATTCCAGACGGTTGGGCCGGTTACCAGACGGAGTGGAACAATCTGCGGGACTTCATCAACACGAATCAGATTCAGGGGATCCTTTTCATATCGGGCGACCTACATCTGGGCGCGATTGATAACGGCACTAATTCCGGCTTTCCCGAGATGTGCGTTGCTGCGCCAAACTCGGAAAGAGTGCCTTTCGATTGTCCTACCTCGGGAGATGGATCCTGGAGCGAAGGCAATTTCCAGGATCCATGCAGTGGCTTTGGCGTCGTCACGGTGGAGGAAAATCCGGATCGGCTTTTCCTCGAAGCAGTGGATGAGTTTGGAGTGACGCGAGTTTCCTATACGGTTCCGGACCCAAATTCCACTTCGACACCGACGCCATCGCCGACCCCGACAGTAAGCCCAACGCCTACACCAACACCGACTCCAACGCCGAGCCTCCCGGTGATCAAGAGACAGCCGGGCGATGCCACGGTCACGGTGGGTAAGAGCGCCAGGTTTAAGGTGCGTGCAACCGGCACTCTGCCACTTCGTTACCAATGGAGGAAGAACGGAGTCGATATTGCCGGAGCTTACGGTTTCCAGTACGCAACTCCTCCCACGACGCTGAAATACGATCACTCTCTGTTTAGCGTCGTAATCAGCAATGCCGCAGGTACTGTTACGAGTACCGACGCGAAGCTGACGGTAAACCCCTAACCTATATACCGTCAGGCGGATTCTACCCGCGGCACGCGCACAAGTTTAGAGCGCGAGAGCAGCCATTAGCCGAGAACGCTCGGCGGCGGCTCGACGACGAATTCAGAGCCTTTTGGAGTGGAAGCAGAAACAACTTATTCCCCATCAGTTTGTTTTGATAAGCGATCGGACGAAGGATACCAAATAGGCTGTCTATTCCTCGTCGAGGGGGAAGATGAGATTACGATGCGCCGTCATAGAATCTGGCGAAACCGTCAAAAATTCATGCCGCCTATCACAAGCACCTTGTCCTTGGGTAGCAAGGTTGCCGTGTGACTGGCGCGCCCAGTGGCGAGGTCGCCGGGAGAAGACCAAGTGCCGCTCGCCGGATCGCAAAGCTCCGCGCTTGCGAGAGCGCTGGCGCTGAGTAAGTGCGAGGTAGCAAGTAGCAAGCCGTCAAGCCGATTAGAACGCTGACATGAGAGAAGCCGAATCCGGGTGGGACTCCCTAAGGATTCGTTGCCCAATGTGGCTTAGTCTTTTACTACAGAAATAAATCCGTGTTGTTTGCCGTCAGGAGAATCGTACTTGCCGCAGATCTCTCCGTGGTTATTAATGTCGGTAAATTCGGTAAAGATTGCGCCGGGATAAGCAAAGGAGGTAAATCGATGTGAGGCGCGCAAAAAAACAGCCTGGGTGGGGGCATCGAGACTTGTGACAAATCCTACCATGCGTCCCTTATCGTCCACACCGAACATACCCGTGTTAGCGAATCCTGGTGCCTGAATCGGCCAGACGAGCTTGCCATTGGCGCCACGCAGGAAACTGTATTCGATCTCAAACCCGTTGTCTGCGACTGCGCCGCCCACCACCTGGTTCAGGTTGTTTATTGAGTAGGCGTCTATTATCGCTTGCCTCGGAATATCAAACATGGTCACGGTTCCGTCGATGCTGACGAAACCTTGGTCGATTGTAGTTCCGGAGAAGTTCCCGGCGTCATTCACTCCCCTCACGAGAGTGTTGGGGGTATCGAGATCAAAGTTGGTGAAGGTGGAACCTGAGAGAAAGAATCCGTGATATTGGCCATTCAGAACATAACTGCCGCACATTGTCCCATTATTGTTGATGTCTGAGAGGTAGGTACTCTCGCTAGCGGGGTACATAATGGGGTCGCTAAAGGTGCCGTCGGCAAAACGGACAAAGCTCTGGACCTGAAAGAGTTCGTTTATAAATGTCCCGACCACAGTCCCCCTATCGTTGATCCCGCTAGCGGCGGTTGTCAAGGGCTCCGGGATAGTCGAAGGTAGCCAGGATCTCAAAGGTCACCTCGTGTGCGGCCTGTATTTGCCGAGCGAAGGACAACACACATGCCGCCAGAAGTAGAACACACTGTTGTCTCGATCTCATGCTCATTCCGCTAGCGATTTTATCGCCGCATGTCAAGCCTGACTGCCGGGGGCAAATGATGCGGTACTGTGGTACTTAGTCTATATTAGAATAATACTTCCGAGGTCCGGCAGCGATCCTTGCTACTGTTTTCCGGATCAGGGGCCTCAAGAGCGAGATCTGAAACTTTCCATTCTTATCGGTAGCCTTGGGAAGTTCTTTGATTTCGCGGGGCAACTCAGAGCCGATCTTTCGTAGGGCAGGATACACGATGGTATTCGTCCATCGTTCGACAGATCCGTCCGACGTGTCCAACTCTGGCAAATCCAGAAGCTGTTTATCGTTTTTAGTAATCGACTTACGGAGCTTTGGGCTCAGTTGCAGTTCGCGGCGGCGAGTCCGAGCATCCGTAATCACTCGATGAATCTGAGCCCTTAACGTCGATTGTTTTGTTGTTGATAGTCGCGCCGAACTAAACTGAGAAAATGCTTTCCGAAATGTTTCGTTGCTCCTGTTAAGTTTACTTCGTTGCTTTTCGAGGATTGGTGCGAGCTCGCCGAGAAAATACCCGCAGTCGTGATCTCCCTTGCGTGCCTGGCCAATGATCGAATGGATCAAATTCGCAACTTCCAGCAGTGCTGCCTGCTTTGGAAAGTTCCGCGTCCCAGCATCTGCCCGTGTGCACTCGGCGAGTGCTGTCACGGTATTGGATGTTGGTCGCCGGAAATCGTTTTTCGCCATTAATGCAGAGTCGGAACCAGATCTGTTAAGCCGATAGTTCGAAGTTGGCGATTTTGGAGTCGATAAGCGTACCACATTTGCGTCGTTTGTACGTCGCGGTGTCGGAGGAAGTCTCGAACCTCGAATATTGTGGCTCCCATATCGAGGAGTCTCGATCCTGCGTATCTACGGAGTTCATAGCTAGTTTTTGTCCGGTCTTTGATCCACCTAGAAACCCATTTAGAATGTCGCCGATACACCGCCTCATGCCGTTCCGTCGCGGTTCGACCCGGCACGAGATATCCATCCACGCATAGCGACTGAAATCGTAGGATCTCCCCGACCACGTCAGCAGCGATCGGAACCCAACCTTCGCACCCCTTTGGGAAGAAATTCTCCTCCGGACGGTCAATAATCCCGATGCTGCCATTGGCGATCCAGTGCACGCGCGCATTCACGATTTCAATATTGCGGAGGCCAAGTCTCGAAAAAAGCAGATGCGCGACGTAAACGGCAGGATCGTTGTCGGCGAGTGCCGGTGTGGCCGCCTCCATTTCCGCTAGCGACTTCATGTCGAGCGGCCGTGGAAGTGAGCGGCGTGGCGTCTCGACGCTCTCGCCGCGAAATCCCGTCAGATCCGGCAGCTTCATTCCCTCGTAAAATTTCATCTTCCGAAGGGCGACGATTGAGCGTGCCTGGCGCACGTAACTCGCGGTTGAATTCCGAACCCGCTGGATAACCGACGCACGGCTGGACGGAGTTGCCCGCTTTTCGGCCCGCTGAAGCTGGCGCTTTTCAAATTCCCGAATCAGATCTGGCGTCAACACTGACGTCGACTTTTCTTCAGGATCTCCGGAATGAACGAGCTGGACGATCATTCGCAGCGAACGTGCGTTGCTCCGGATCGTCGTCGGTCGTTGTGCGGCGCACTGTTGATATCGTTCGATCAGCTCACCGATTGTTGTGTGATCATTGCGAAGTTTGAGCGCTTCCGCACCTCGACCAGCGTCCGTCCAGAATGATTCGATGATCTGGGCGCCGATCCTTTTTGCCGCGGCGATTTCCTTTGTTCCGGTGCTGCGGAAGACAACGCGGTTGACGCCATTAATGGCGGGCGGCGTGAAACGAACATGCCAATCGTTTCTCCCGGGCGGCGGATGATGGAGATAAAATTTCCGCGTTGTGCAGCGAACGGGCACGAGTAATTTGCGTTCCTTCACTCGCCAATGCTAACACATCGTGTCAATTTACGCTACCGAATCTGCTACCGATTTTGTTTGCACGAATATACACGCTTTGACAGTATTCACGAGGGAAAACGGTAGTACGCACCGCTAGCTCAATTGGCAGAGCAAGTGACTCTTAATCACTGGGTTTCAGGTTCGATTCCTGAGCGGTGCACTTCCTTCCCGCTGCCTTCTCTGTAACCAGGAGCGGCTGGCGTCGGTCACGTTCAGTGGAAGGTTTGGTATTATGCACTCGAAATCGTCAGGTAAAGCAGGCGGACACGTGAACCGGGTCGTCCTCTTGAGTACTCTCGTTCTGCTGTTTGGTATCGGCGCGAGCGATGCCCAGCGGGAACGTCGCGGGGGTCGTAGTGGGCAAAGCCCGCAACAGGAACAGCTCGATAGCAGCGGAACGGTTTACGCGACGGCGGATGACGGCACACCTTTGAAGTGGAGTGTCTTTCCTGCACAGGGCCCCGGTCCGCACCCGTCGGTGCTCGTGATTCATGGCGGCCACTTCGCAACGTTGCCGGCCAGTCCAAATTCACTGCGCGCAGCCCGTGACTTGGCCGCTGCCGGGTTCAATGCATTTTACGTCCGCTACCGACTGGCGCGACCCGGCTCGCTACCGGGGCAAAAGTCGGACGGAAGGTATCCGGATCAGACGAACGATTTGAAGAAAGCGGTCCAAGCAGCGCGAGCATTTCAGGGAGGCAACGGCAAGGTCGGTGCAATCGGAGGTTCAGCCGGCGCCTCGCATGTAGTTTATTTGGCGGCGACGGGGACGAAAGGCGACGACCGGCTGGATGCGGGAGTGGGACTCTCGGGAGCTTACGATTTCGTCGAGTTGGTCTCGAGCTCAAAGCAGGTCATCCAACGCAAGATTGAGAATTATGTGGGTTCGGCCAATACCGAGGCCATACGCAAAGCCTCACCGATTACCTATGTCGATGCGAGTGTTTCGCCGCTCTATGTCGTCGCGTCGAGTAATGAGACCATGCCGCCCGGACAGCTACCGGACCTGGTGCGCAAGCTGCAGCAAGTTGGCGCGACTAATTTCAAACAGTTGTTCCGCGAGAATAGTCACCGGCATGCGTTCAGCAATTGGCCGGACGTAAGGCAGGAAGCGCTTCAGTTCTTGCAGGAGAACCTTGGCGGACCTGCGGGACCGATAAAACTGGACGCAGTTCCGCTGCGAAATCCAAGTCAGCCTTAGAATCGTCAGGCTTGGGAACAATCTTTCGCCTGCGCGAAAGGCTCGGCATCGATATACTGCTGCGCGATCGGCATCCGCCGGCCGAGGCCGAAGGCGCGACTTGTCACCTTGATTCCGGGTGCGGCCTGGGCGCGTTTGTATTCGTTGAGATCGACGCGGCGCTGAATCCAGCGCACCGTTTTTTCCTCGAAACCGCGCGCAATGATTTCGCGCGCGCTCTGATTTTCCTCGACGTAGAGCTGGAGGATCTGATCGAGGACGTCGTAGGGCGGGAGCGAATCCTGATCGACCTGGCCGGGCTTCAGCTCCGCACTCGGCGGTTTCTCGATCGTCGAGTCGGGAATGATTTCGCGCTCGCGGCCGCTCGCGATTTATCGGAGTTGATCCAGCGCGCGAGCTGGTAGACGAGCGTTTTCGGCACGTCGCTGATGACGGCGAGGCCGCCGGCCATGTCGCCGTAGATCGTGCAGTAGCCGACCGCGAGCTCGCTCTTGTTGCCGGTGGTGAGGAGGAGGTGACCAAACTTGTTGGAGAGCGCCATCAGGATCATCCCGCGCAAGCGCGACTGCATGTTTTCCTCCGTCGTGTCTTCCGGCAGATCCGGCGAAGATCTTCTTGAATTGCGCTTTGAAAGCGAGGAAAGCGTCGCCGATCGGAATCTGCAGGCAGCGGATGCCGAGGTTGCGCGCGAGAGCGAGCGCGTCGTCGATGCTGCCGCGCGAGGAGTAGGGACTCGGCATGGAGACGCCGACGACGTTATCCGTGCCTAACGAGTCGACCGCGATCGCGGCCACGACCGCGGAATCGATCCCGCCGCTCAGGCCGAGGACGGCGGACTTGAAGTTGCACTTCGCGAGGTAATCGCGCACGCCTAACGAAAGCGCGCCGAAAAGCTCGGCCATCGGATCGGCCGGCGGCGAGGGCGAGCGCGGCGGTCGAATCGGTCTCGACGATCGCTTCCGCGGTTTGGAAAGAAGGGAGCTGCGCGATCAGTTCTCCGGCGCGGTTGAAAGCGATCGAGCTGCCGTCGAAGACCAGCTCGTCGTTTCCGCCGACGACGTTGCAATAGACGATCGGGCGCTGATGCGTGCGCGCGAGAGTCGCGACCATTTCGCGGCGCGTCCCGAGTTTGCCCAGGCTGAAGGGCGAGGCGCTGAGGTTCACGATAATCTCCGCGCCTTTCTCGACCAGGCCGCGCGACCAGCTCGAGGTCGTAGAGCGGACGCGGCAGATAATCCTGGGTCCAGATATCTTCGCATATCGTTACGCCAACCCGGCGACCGGCGATGGTGAAGACTTCACCGCCTGAACCCGGCTCGAAGTAGCGGTCTTCGTCGAAGACATCGTAGGTCGGCAGCAGCGTCTTGAAACTTTTGCGGATCGGCTGCCCGCGCTCGAGCAAGGCGGCGGCATTGAAGAACGGCTTGCCGCGTCCTTCGTTTCGATCGACGTAGCCGACGAGGAGCGGGACGGCGCCGATGCAGCGGTGCAGGCGCTCGAGCGCCTCGAGATTTTGCGGCACGAAACGCGACTTGAAGACGAGGTCCTGCGGCGGGTAACCGGTGGTCGCCAGTTCCGGAGCGAGGACCAGTTCGGCGCCGGCGGCCGCGAGTCGCTCGTAGGCGGCGAGGATCTTTTCAAAGTTGCCCCGAAGATCGCCGACGGTGGGATTGATCTGCGCGATGCCGATCCTCATGCTTCTCTCGCAGGTTAGCTGCGCGACAGCCGAGGGCAACGGCTTTCGGGTCAGCTCAATGCCCGGCGACCGAACTGGCGTCTTTTTTGTAGCCGGCGTTGAGCGCGTCGTCCGCGCCTTCGACGAAGACCTTGCCCCATTGGATGAGACAGGCGGCGAAGAATGCGACGATCATGCAGATCATGACTTTCTGAATAAAGGTCGAGTGCATTGCCCTTTCTGGAGAGCAGAAGCGGTGCCATGGGCAGGCGTTACGTCTTCGAAAAGCGCGACCATTAGCGTGACCAGATCATGTCGCGCATGTTCCGTGCACCAGGCGTGGCATGGGCAGGCACGGCTGCGGCGGGCCAATCCACAAAGATGATTGCGCCTCGTTCGGCCGCCGTGTGAGAAGTTCGCCCATGTCCGAACCTGGGAAAGCTGAACCGGAGCCGTCTGCGGCCGATCCCGAGGCTCTGGCGAAGGCATTGGAGATGGAGTTGATTATGAAACGCGCCTCCTGGCAGAAAGTGCAGGCGCGGCGCGGCACGTGGCGCGCTCTGAGTTTCCTTTTTCTTTTTCTCGTGCATCCTCGGCGCGCTCCTCGCCTACTTCTATTTTTCAATGCAGATGAGCCGCCGCGGACGGGGAATCGCCTTCCGCCGAAAGAACGAGACGCGATCGGTAGGCGAAACCCGGCGCGGAATCGGACTGGCAACATTTTCGCGGATGTGCGACCAGTGGCGCGTCGGCGGCCACGTCCGGACGTTCCGACAAGTTTCACAATGGGTTTATTGCAGATTGTTCATCTCGAAACCAACGACGCCGACGCCGAACTCGTCCGCGCGGAGCTGAAGAACAGCGCGATCGAGTGCGAGCTGATTCGCGCCCGCAGCCTGCCGGAACTGACGAGCGAACTCGCGCAGCGCTCAGTCGACATCATTCTGGCCGATCGTCCCGGGCCCGCTGACGACGGTTTGCGCGCCCTCACGGTCGCGCGGGAAAAGGTACCGGGTGTGCCTTTCATTTTCGTCTGCGGGGCGGATGACTCCGACCAGGTGGGCGAGTCGCTGCGCGCGGGCGCGACCGATTTTATTCTGAAAGATCACCTCTCGAGGCTCGTGCCTTCGATCCGCCGCGTGATCCAGGAAGGCGGACACGCAGCGCGACCTGCAAAATGTGCGGCGGGAACTGTTGCGACATGCCGAACTGCTCGACCTGGCGAACGACGCAATCGTCATTTCGGATGCCGCGGGCAAGATCTCGTATTGGAATCGTGGCGCGGAGCGGATGTACGGCTGGTCACGCGAAGAGGCGACCGGGCGGGATGTGCACGAGCTCTTGCAGACGGGTCCGCCGGAGCAACTGGCGACGGTCATGCGGAGGTCTGCAGGAAGAATCACCATTGGGAGGGCGAGATCCGGCAGATTCGCCGCGACGGCACGGAGATCGTCGCCTCGACTGGCTGGACGCTGCAGGGAAACGATCCTGAGGCTTCTTTGCTCCAGCTCAGCATCGACGTGACCGAGCCGCATCGCGGCGCAGGAAGCGTTGCGCCGGAGCGAGGAACGTTACCGGCGCTTTGTCGATGAAGATCTGACCGGCAACCTCATCATGAAGCCCGACGGCTCGATCATCACCTGCAATCCCGCTTTCGCGCGCATCTTTGGCTTCGACTCGATCGAGGAAGCGCGGGCGGCGAATTTCCTTTCCCTTCTGCACACCAAGAAGGAAGGCGTCGAGTTGCTGGCGAGCCTCCGGCCTAACGAGAGCACGGAGCGCCAGGAACTCGAGATGCGACAGCGCGATGGCGATACGCGTCTACGTGGCGACGAAGTTCATCGGCAGCTTCGACGCTGCGGGCCAACTGACCGAGCTGAAGGGCTACTTCTTCAATGACACGAAGCGCAAGCGACTCGAACAGCAACTCATCCAGGCGCAGAAAATGGAAGGCCTCGGCACGCTCGCCGGCGGCATCGCGCATGATTTCAACAACATCCTCGCCATCATCCTCGGCTACACCACCCGGCTCGAGGATTGGAAAAAACATCCCGAGCAAATGCCCGAGGCGATCAAGGTGATTCGCGACGCGGTCGCCCGGGGAGCCTCGCTCGTCCAGCAACTGCTCACCTCTGCCCGCCAGACCGAGGCCCACTTCGCCTCGCTCGACTTGAACGCGCTCGTCCAGGAACTCGAGAGAATGCTCGGCGCGACGTTTCCCAAGACGATCAACTTCATCCTCCAACTCCAGCCGGAGTTGCCCCTCGCCAAGGCGGACCGGAGCCAGATCCATCAGGTGCTCCTCAACCTCTGCGTCAACGCCCGGGACGCCATGCCTAACGACGGCACGATCACGCTCGCGACCGGGGTCAGCTCCGGCGATGATCTGCGCGGTCGTTTGACGGGGGTGAACGCGGAGCGCTACGTTTTCGTGCGCGTGATCGACACCGGCACCGGGATCAGCAAGCGGGTCAAGCCCCACATCTTTGAGCCCTTCTATACGACGAAGGAGCGGGGCAAAGGGACCGGTCTCGGTCTCTCGGTCGTTTATGGCGTGGTCAATAATCACCGCGGCTTTGTCCAGGTGGATAGCGAGCCGGGCGAGGGGACGACCTTCACGCATTTATCTGCCGCTCGGCAGCGCGACCGAGGCGGCTTCCGACAATGGTACGAGCGTGGGACGTCCGATCACGAACCCGCGCGCACCATCATGCTGGTGGAGGACGAGGAAATGTTGCGCGACCTCGGGGTGATGATGCTGGAAGGCGACGGCTATCGCGTGCTCGCGGCGAAGGACGGCATCGAGGCGGTCGAGATGTTCGAAGCCCACGCCGACGAGATCGGCCTCGTGGTCTGCGATCTCGGGCTGCCGCGGCTCGGCGGGCGCGACGTTTTCCTGCGGATGAAAGAGATCAAGCCGAGCGTGCGCGCCATCGTGGCCAGCGGCTACCTCGAGCCGAACGTGCGCGCGGAAATCCTGCGCGCCGGGGTGATCGACACGGTGCAAAAGCCCTACGATTTCCGCGAGCTGATCGAGAGGATTCGCTCCATCATCGGCCAGCCGCAGACGGAGGACGACAGCCAGCCGCAGCTCTTCTGAGTTGCGACGATGACTGCGCTCCGTTCGCATCATCGCACCTCGCTCGCGATTGGCTGGGAAGCCGCCCGCGCCAATCTCGCGCCGGCCTTCTTATCCAGGCGGTGATGCTGGCTCTGCTCATCGGTTACTATTTCAGCCCGGCCGTCGCGCGCCTGCTCAATGACTTTGCGCCGTACAAGGTGCGCCACGGCCTTACCTTTGTCGTGCTCGCTGCAGTCGCCGCCGGGGCGCTCGTCCCGGAGATTTTTCTCATCGTCTTTTTCCAGCACGGGCGTCCGACCCGCCAAAATCTGCGCAATCTCTGTTTTACCGTTCCGATCTGGGCGATCGACGGCTCACTGGTCGATCTGCTTTACCGGAGCGAGGCGGCCTGGTTCGGCAACGTCGTGACCCTTCCGGTCGTGCTGGCAAAGATCTTCGTCGATCAGTTCGGTTACAATCCGTTTTTCGCCGCGCCTTTCGGCGTCCTGACTTATGAGTGGAAGAATAGCGGCTTCAGCCTGGAGTCGTTAGTCCGCGGTTTCACCTGGGATCATTACCGGGACAAGGTCGTGCCGACTCTCCTCGCCACCTGGGCGGTTTGGATTCCGCTCATGGCCATTATCTATTCGCTCCCGCTCGCCCTCCAGTTCCCGCTCTTCAGCCTTGCGCTTACTTTCTGGGTGTTACTCCTCACTTACATGACCAATAGTTTTGCCGGGAAATATTCTTTTGCTGTAGCGTCTGCTGTGTCAGCGGACACTCATGTGCTGAGGACAGCGCACGCTACACCGACGTTGCGCCAGCCATAGCGGGCAGCGCGATCCATGAAGTCCCACGAAATTTTCCAGGCAATGTCGCCGGACCTCGCCGTGGAGATCTTGAGCTATCTGCAAGAGAGCGGACAGCGGTTTTCAAGAGTGTGGTCCCGGGTCTGGCGGCGCAGCGCAATCTGCGGTCTGTCTTCATCGAACGAAAGCCACCTAACGAACGCTATACCTGGATCAAGGCGGCGCTCAGTCGCAAGACAGGCGACACGCTCGCGGCGCATCTTCTCCAGGCCTGGCTGCTCGGCGCGCAAAAGCCGATGCTCTGCGACTTCCTTGATTCGTTAGGTATCGTCCACGACGAGGATGGCACGGTCGAAGAATTGCCCGAGTCGCCGCTCAAAGGAGAAGCTGCGCGAAGCGATCGACCGGTTGCTCGCCAAATATCCGGCGGAAACCGTCGCGGTCTATCTGCACGCTTTTCACGACATGGACAGCACCGTGAGCTGGCCTCCGTTGGGCGAAGTGCTGGTCGAGGACGAATACCTTAAGCTGGGCTCACGGTAGCCGGTGAGCGGCAATATCATGGAGGCAACGGTTTGTCATCCTAGTCTCGGGATTAGCCATATGTAGCAGAGCATGGCGGCGCTAAAGAGGCAGGTGGTTCTGCGAATGCAAACGATGCCGGGGTCGGTGCCCCTGGCTACAACAGGAAATGCTGGAGCGCTTCGTGGACGCCGGCGCCAAATTCCTTTTCCGCCACCCAGCCACCGGCGCGACGGACCGCTTCTTTTACTTCGGCAATGGCATTGGCCGGACAGGCCGGGAGCCCGGCGTAACGGCCGTCGAGCATGGGAAGGTCGTTGTGATGATCGCCTGCCGCGAAGATGGCACCGTGCGGAATTTCCGTGAGGCGCGACAATTCCTCCAAGGCGGCCCCCTTGTGATAATCGGTGTGGCAAAAGCGCAGGTAGACAGTGTTGCGCTGGTAATGAAATTTCGGCTCCTTCGCTTTGGCCTGATCGATGAATTCCGCCAGGCGATCCATCTCTTCTTCGCTTGTCGCAACGATGCCGGCGGGCTCATTGGCTTCGTAGATGACACGAGCCATGGTCTGGTGCCTGACGAAGTCGACGACCTCGGCGAGGACGGAAGAGGAATTGGCGTAAAGCTCGGCATGGGCCTGCGCGCAGCGGGCGTTCCAATCTCCGAAAGGCTCCCAGCCGCCTTCCGAGGGTCGAAAGACATCCCGCTCGCTGGTCAGGATAAAATCGGGCTGCAACGGGAAGGCGAAATCTTCCAGTCCTTCCTCGAGCAGGGCAACCGAGCGGCCGGTGTTGATTGCCCAGATCGCGCCGCCGCGTTGTAACTCACGGATCAATTCCATGCAGTCGCGATCGAAGACCGGATCGCTGGCGTGTGAGACGAGCGTGCCATCGAAATCGGTGCTGATGAGTTGAATTTTGGAGGGCATGCGGAACCGGAATGTAGGAATGGATTTCGGCTGCGCAATGGCGCGATCACGATTACGGTCAGGAGGAGGATTAGTATGAAATCGGCTTACGAACTCGCCATGGAACGCCTTGAGAAGAGCGCACCGACCGTCCAGCTGACGGACGCGCAGAAGGCGCAAATCGCGGAGATCGATTCAACCTACAAGGCGCGGATCGCGGAGAAGGAGCTGTTCCTGCAAGGCAAGATCAAGGAGGCGGGATTGAGCGGGACTTTCGAGGAACTCGAAAAGCTGGAGAAACAGCTCGCGATGGAGCTCCGCCGTTTGCAGGAGGATTGCGAGGAGAAGAAAGCAAAGGTCCGCGCATCGTTTGGAAAGTGATCGGCGCTTAGATGGCAGGCGCGGAGAGAAGGATTCTGCGGAGGGTTCGGCGCGCCGCCGATTCCTTTTGCCAACCCTGATTATTCGCGCCTAAGGTAGCGGCCCTCGACGCATGTTTGCTCTCCAACCTGAGCTCAAGGTTTTCTCCGGCTCCGCCAACCGCGACCTCGCGCAGCGGATCTGCAATTTCATCGGCGCTCCGCTTGGCCAGGCCACGATCAGCTCTTTTCCCGACGGCGAAACCTACGTCAAGATCGACGAGAACATCCGCGGCCGCGACGTCTTCATCGTCCAGCCGACCTGCCCGCCGACGAATCAGCACTTGATGGAGTTGCTCATCATGGTGGACGCGGCGCGGCGCGCGAGTGCCGATCGCATCACGGCGGTGATTCCGTTTTTCGGTTACGCCCGACAGGATCGCAAAGATCAGCCGCGCGTTCCGATCACGGCGAAGCTGGTCGCGAATCTTCTCTGCGCGGCGGGCGTGAGCCGCGTTCTCACGATGGATCTGCACGCGCAGCAGGTGCAGGGATTTTTCGACATCCCGGTCGATCATTTGTATTCGCTGCCGGTTTTGATTCCCTATCTGCGCGAAAAGTTGACGCGCAAGACGGTCGTCGTCTCGCCCGATGTCGGCGGTCTGAAAATGGCGAGCGCGTATTCGCAAGCGCTCGGCGCGAGCCTGGCAATCGTGGCCAAGCAGCGCAAGAGCGCGACCGAGACGGAAGCGCTCTACTTGATCGGTGAAGTGGACGACTGCGACGTGCTCCTGGTCGACGATCTGACCGAGACCGCCGGCACGCTGACTTCCGCGGCGACGTTGCTGAAGAAGAATGGCGCGCTCAACATCTATGCCGGGGTTGCACACGCGGTCCTGGCCGATGTCGCGATCGAACGGTTGCAAAAGTCCCAAATTAAGGAATTAATAACGACCAACAGCGTGCCGGTTCGCACCGTGGAAGGCTTTACCACCACGGTGCTTTGTGTCTCTGAGCTGCTCGGGGAAAGCATTAAGCGGATTCATAATGACGAGTCTGTTTCCTCGCTCTTCAAGATCGACAACGGCACGCACTAGCAAACTGATACCATGGCGAAACAAGTAAAACTCTCGGCCACTCGGCGCACCGGCACGGGCCGCTCCGCGGTGCGCAAAATCAAGGCGCAAGGCGCGGTGCCGGCGATCGTTTACGGCGGCAAGAACAAGCCGGAGGCGTTGCAAGTCTCAAAGCGCGACATCTCCCTGATGCTCAGTCACGCTTCAGGCGAAAACATTCTCGTCGAGCTCGAGATCGAGGGCGAAAAGGCCGGCCGCCTCGCGCTCGTGCAGGAAGTGCAGCATGCACCGCTCGGCGGCGACATCTTGCATATCGATTTTCACGCCGTCTCGATGAACGAAATGATCGAGGCCGATGTCCCGCTCGAGCCGACTGGCATGGCCGAGGGCGTCAAGACTTTCGGCGGATTGCTCGAGCAAAATCTCCGCTCGCTCGAGATCGAATGCCTGCCGCGCGACCTTCCGGACGTGATCACGGTGGACGTTTCTCATCTCAATATCGGCGACTCGATTCACGTGCGCGAGCTTCCGCTCCCGCAAGGTGTGACCACGCGCGTGCCGCCTGATCTGACCGTGTTCTCGGTCCTCGCGCCGACGGTGGAAGAAGAACCAGTCGTCGCTGCGGTGGAAGCTCCGACTGCGCCCGAAGTGATCACGGCGAAGAAAGAAGAGCCGGAAGCCGCCGCCCCGAAGGAGAAGGAAGCGAAGAAATAACTTCCACGCCCTGCGCCGGAACGGACGTGAACGAGGAAGTCGCGCCGATTCGCCTGATCGCGGGTCTCGGAAATCCCGGGCGCGAGTACCAGCGAACGCGACACAACGTCGGCTTCATGGTGCTCGACCGGCTGGCCGCAGATGTGCAGCTTCCCTGGGATTACTCGGAGAAATGGAGCGCTGCCTGGGCGAAAACCGATGTGATCCTGGTCAAACCGGCAACTTTCATGAATCGCAGCGGTCAGCCGCTTTCCGCGATTGCGAATTTTTACAAGATCGCGGCGGCGGAAATTCTGGTCGTGCTCGACGACCTGGCACTCCCGCTCGGGCGGTTGCGCCTTCGCGCGCAGGGCACTTCTGGCGGACACAACGGACTCGAATCCGTCTTCGAACATTTCGGGACCGAGGCGGTGCCGAGGTTGCGCGTGGGGATTGGCGCCGCGCCCTCGCACGGCGCGGTCGATTATGTGCTCGGCCGCTTTTTTGATGAAGAAAAGCCTGTGCTCGATGAGGCGATAAAACGCGCCGCCGCAGCGGTGAAGTGTGCGGTCGACAAAGGGCTGTTTGCTGCGATGAATGTTTTCAACAAACCACCTGAATTATGAAGAATCGTTATGAAGCGTTGCTCGTCCTCAATACGCAAGGCAAGGATGACAACTTGAAGGATATCGTGGACCGCCTCGAATCCGAATTTCAAAAAGAAGGCGCGCAAATCGAGCAGGTCCAGAAGATGGACAAACGACAGTTTTCCTACGTCGCGGGCGACCTCGAGGCCGGCTTTTACGTGAACTTTGTCTTCCACGCCGACTCGCAGCTGATCACGAGACTGCGCTCCAAATTCAAGCTCGACCCGGAAGTCTATCGCCAGCACTACCAGCGGCTGCGCGAGAAAAAAGAGCAGCCGGCCAAAAAGAGAGTCGCCGCCGAGAAGTAGACCCGCTAGAACTGGCGCATGGCCAATCTCAACAAAGTCCTCCTGATGGGAAACCTGACGCGCGACCCCGAGGTGCGTTACACGCCAAAAGGCACCGCGGTCGCTGAACTCGGGATCGCTGTCAATCGCGTCTACTCCGGCGAGAACGGGGAGAAGCGCGAAGAAGTCACCTTCGTCGACGTGACCGTGTGGGGACGCACGGCGGAAAATGTCGGCGAGTATCTGAAGAAAGGCCGGCCCGTCTTCATCGAGGGACGTCTGCAGCTCGACTCCTGGGAAGACAAACAATCCGGTCAAAAGCGCAACAAGCTCAAGGTCGTGGCGGACAACGTGCAATTTCTCGGCTCTCGCGGCGGCAGTGGTGGCGGTGGCGGACCGGAGGAAGGCGACGAAGCACCTCGCTCGCGCGCGAGCGGCGGAGCGCGCAGTGCTCCTTCGCCCAAAGGGTCCGGGCCTGCCGAGCCGGACGACGACGAGATTCCGTTCTGATTTTCTTCGCGCGAGTCCGCGCCTAACGAGAGATCTTCGCCCCTCGGCGGCGCCATATGAACAGCACCGAAGCCTGCATCGCGCTCAACATGGTCGCGAAGATGGGGCCGGTGCGTTTGCGCAAGTTGCTCGAGGTTTTTGAAACGCCGGAGCGGATCCTGTCGGCGAAGCGCAGCGCAGTTGCGGGTCGTCGAGGGTATCGGCAACGACGTGGCCGAGCAGATCGCGAATTGGGAAAGCGCGGTTGATCTTTCCGCCGAACTCGCACGCATCCGGGAGTTCGGCGTGGAGGTGATTACCGCGCAATCGCCGACTTACCCGCGCCAGCTGCGGGAAATCCACGCGCCGCCGATCGTGCTCTACGTTTGGGGCGAACTGACGGCGCGCGATCAGCACGCCATCGCGGTGATCGGTTCGCGCCGCACGAGTCACTACGGCGCGGAGTGTGCGAAGAAACTTTCCTACCAACTCGCGTATTCCGGTCTCACCGTCATCAGCGGGCTCGCGCGGGGGATCGACACGGCGGCGCACCAGGGCGCGCTGGCCGCGAAAGGTCGCACCATCGCCGTCATCGGCTCGGGCCTAACGAAGCTCTATCCGCCGGAAAACGCCGCCCTCGCCGATAAGATCCGCAGTGGAAACGGTGCGGTGGTTTCCGAGTTTTCGATGGCGGTCGAGCCAGATCGCCAGACTTTCCCGATGCGCAACCGCATCATCAGTGGCTGGAGTCACGGCATTCTCGTGGTCGAGGCCGGGTTGAACAGCGGCGCGCTCATCACCGCCTCGCAGGCGATCGAGCAGGGCCGGTCGGTTTATGCCGTTCCGGGTCACATCAATGCCCCGACCGCGCACGGTTCCAACCGCCTCATTCAGCAAGGCGCGAAGCTGGTCATGGATGCCGGCGACATTCTCGATGACCTCCAAATTCTCCTCCCGGAAAAGCAAAAGCTGCCCGATGCCTTGTCCCGCCCGCTCCCGGAATTGACCGCCGATGAGCGTCTCGTTTACAACGCGATCAGGCCGACCGAGACGCCGATCGATCAGATCGCCACCACGAGCGAACTCCCGGCCGCAGTCGTCTCGTCGGCCCTGCTCCGGCTCGAATTGAAGCACCTCGTTAAACAGTTGCCGGGAAAGTATTTCGTCAAACTCTCGTAGTCGCGCGCACCGTTCGTGCTGCTGCTGTAACTTGCAAACCTCGCCAACGAGGTCTAGTTGGCATCCCTTCATGGCCAAAACCCTCATCATCGCCGAAAAACCGAGCGTCGCAGCCGACATCGCGCGCGCGCTCGGCAAAGTCCCCAAGAAAGGCGACCACTACGAAAACGAGCAGTATGTTGTTTCCTCGGCCGTGGGTCACGTCGCCGAACTCCAGATGCCGGAGGATATCGACCAAAAGAAATACGGTTACTGGCGCCTCGAAACGCTCCCCATCATCCCGGAAAAATTTGAACTCAAACCGAGCGAACACTCGAAGGACAGGTTCGCGTCGCTCAAGAAGCTGATCGCGCGCAAGGACGTCGACGAAGTCGTCAACGCCTGCGATGCCGGCCGCGAGGGTGAACTGATTTTCACCTATCTCTGCCAGCTGGCGAAGAACAAGCATCCGGTCAAGCGGCTCTGGCTTCAATCGATGACGCCCCAGGCAATTCGCGAAGGCTTTCAGCGCTTGCGCGACGGAGCGGATATGAAAGGCCTGGCCGATGCCGCCCGCTCCCGCAGCGAAAGCGATTGGCTGATCGGGATCAACGGCACCCGTGCGATCACGAAACGGATGTTTGGTTCGCGGGCGGGCAACGTCGCGTCGGTCGGCCGCGTGCAAACGCCCACGCTCGCTCTTGTCTACGCGCGCGAGGTCGAGATTCGCAATTTCAAACCGCGCGACTACTGGCGCGTGACGGGGAAATTCGAGATCGCGAAAGGCACATACGAAGGCACCTATCAGCGGCCTGATTTCAAGAAGAACGACGACGAGCACGACCGGGTCGATCGGTTGTGGGATCGCAGCGCGGCCGAGGCCGTGGTGGCCGCCTGCCAGGGTGAGCCGATGGCGGCGGTCTCGGAGGAAAAGAAGAGCAGCACGCAGATCGCGCCGCGTCTCTACGACCTCACCACTCTGCAACGAGAAGCCAACGGCCGGTTCGGTTTTTCCGCCAAGCGCACCCTGGAGATCGCGCAGGCACTTTATGAGAAGCACAAGATGTTGACCTATCCGCGGACCGATTCGCGTGCATTGCCGGAGGATTACTTGCCTGTCGTTAGGCAAACGCTCGGCAACCTGGGCGGCTCGTTGCAAGCGCACGCGCATAAGGTTCTCGAAAAAGATTGGGTTAAATTTACCAAGCGCATCTTCAACAACGCGCAGATCAGCGATCACTTCGCGATCATTCCCACCACCTCCGAAGCGAAACATCTCAACGAGGCCGAGGCGAAAATCTTCGACATGGTGGCACGCCGGTTCGTCGCGGTGTTTTATCCGGCGGCGGAATTCGACATCACGACGCGGTTGAGCCAGATCGCCCCGCACAAGTTTAAGACGGAAGGCAAAGTGCTGACCGCACCTGGCTGGTTGGAAGTTTACGGCCGGACTGCACTGGAGGACGATTCGGAGAAAGGCAAAGCGCTGCCCGCGTTGAGCGCCGAAGATAACCGCCAGGCGAAGACACGCGAAGTGACGCTGCACGCGGAAGCGACCAAGCCGCCGCCGCGCTACACCGAGGCGACGCTCCTCTCCGCGATGGAAACCGCAGGCAAGTTCGTCGAAGACGAAGAAGCGAAGGAAGCGATGAAGGAACGCGGCCTTGGCACGCCAGCAACGCGCGCCGACACGATCGACGGGCTGATCTACCAGAAATATATTGATCGCAATCAGCGCGAATTAGTGCCGACGGCAAAGGCGGAACAGCTGCTGCAATTTCTCGAGGCCGTGAAGGCGACCGACATCACGAGTCCCGCGATGACCGGCGAGTGGGAACACCAGTTACGCCTGATGGAGCAGGGGAAATTTCCGCGGGAAAAATTCATGGCCGAGATCGTCGAAGAGACCAAAGGCATCGTCGAGCGCGTGAAGGGTTTCGAGGAAGACGATTCGGTCGCGCGCGTGACCGATATGATCTCGCCGACCGATGGCAAGCCCCTGCGTGAGACATTGCGTGGCTACAAATCGGAAGACGGCGAGTTCATGATCTACAAGGTCATCGGCAGCCGCAAAATGGAGGAAGCGGAAATTCGCGAGCTGGTCGAGACAGGATCGGTCGGACCGCTCGATGGCTTTGTTTCCGCGAAGACGCGCGCCGGTTTCGCGGCCAAACTCAAACTTGCGAAAGACGAGAAGACCGGGAAATGGAAAGCCGAATACGATTTCGGCGAGAAGGCCGATCTCGGTTCGATGGAGCCGTTCTGGACCGATCCGGCAACGGGCGCGCAATTGTGCGAAGCCGGTTCCAACTACATCCTGCGCGAACGTGCGGGCGAAGATTGGAAACAGGCGTTTCGCGTCGGCCGGCTGATGTGCAAGAAAGAGATCACGCGTGAAACCGCGGTGCAGCTGGCGGAGAAGGGCAAGACCGATTTGATCACAAGGTTTCATCTCGAAGAAAGGCCGGCCGTTTGATGCGTTTCTCGTGCGCAAGGGTCCGCGGATTGCGTGGGAGTTTCCGCCGCGGGCGCCGAAGAATGGGAAAGATGGAAAGCCAGTGGAACGCAAAGCCAGGCCGCAGATCGACCTCTCCAAGGCCAGGGTGGTCGGCGAAAGCAAGCTGCATCACGGTGAGCTTGTGGAAGCGGACGGCGCATATTACGTCCGCAAACCGGACGAGGACAACCGGCCGGTCTTCAAGCTGAGCAAGACGCTCTGCGAACACGAAATCACGACGGACGAGGTGAAGGAATTACTCGCGCGGGGAAAGTCGCCGCTGATCGAGGATTTCGTTTCGAAACGGGGCAATAAGTTCGCCGCCTACCTCATTCTCTCACCGAAAAAGGACAAGGCGGAATTCGAATTTCCGCCTCGTTAGGCGAGCGGCTTGGGGCGCGTTTCGTTAGCGCAAAGGTCCCAAGCGCAGCAGACTTTTTGCTGCAACAAAGCGAATTGTTGCGAAGGAACGTTGACGCTACAACTAATGGTGTGTTACTGACAGCAGCGACACTATGCGTTGTCCAAAGTGCGGATGTAGGGATGACAAAGTCATCGATTCCCGCCAATCGCGGGACGGATCCAGCATTCGACGCCGCCGGGTCTGTTTACAGTGTGCCTTCCGTTACACCACCTACGAAGAAATCGAGCGAACGGATTTGCGGGTCGTCAAACGTGATCGCACCCACGAAGTCTTCGACCGCCGGAAGCTCGCCAACAGCGTCGCGAAAGCGTGCGAAAAACGATCGATTGGTCTCATGACGCTCGAACAAACAGTCGACGACATCGTGCACGAACTCGAAACGAGCGGACGCGAAATTTCCTCCGCCCTGATCGGCGACAAGGTCTTGGAAAAGCTGCGCGAGATCGATGAGGTCGCCTATTTACGCTACGCGTCGGTCCACCGCCGCTTTGAGGATGTCGAACGTTTCGTCGATGAAATTCATGCCCTCAGCCGGCGCATGCAAACCCGATGCGCTCCAGCCCGAACTGTTCAACGAACCCGCTAATCATGGTCGCGTTTAAAGAGGAATTTCCCTACCTTCGTTCCGATTCCGGACAGCTCTTCGAGTTTAATCGCGATTGGCTGCACGCCGAAATCAAGCAGGCAGCCGATCGCGCCGGCTACCCGCGCTGGTGGCTGACCGAGCACGTCACGGAGAGCATCGCGTTTTATTTGCGGCTGCGGACCGACGAATCGGTCGTGGCTTTCAGCCAGCTCAATCAAACGGTGCGCTACGTTTTGAAAGTAATCGGCTACAAGGAAATCGTGCCGCATTTTCAGCCGACGCCGCCGCCGATTTCCGTTTCGCTTTACGAGATCGCGGACGCAGCCGGCGCAGGATATGAGCTGGCGTTTTTTGACCTGCTTGAGAAACGTGTCATCGCGATCATGGAGACGGGTGCCACCGGAATGCATTTCTTTGGCCTGCAAGCGGCGATCAAACATCTCCGTGGCGCGAAGACCTGGACGCGTTCCTGCGACGCGTTGCGCGAAGAAGTTACCTGCTTTATCCGGGATAAGATCTGCAGCGGAGCGGAAGTGGCGGAATTGAACTGCTCAATTCGATGACCCTCTTCGAGAAAATCATCGCGCGGGAAATCCCGGCGAGGATCGTGTTCGAAGACGAGGACGTAATGGCCTTTCATGACGTGAATCCGCAAGCGCCGGTGCACGTTCTCATCGTGCCGAAGTGCGCCATCCCCCGGCTCGCTCAGACTAACGAATCGGATCAAGCACTGCTCGGCAAGCTGATCCTGACCGCCACGAAGGTGGCGCGCGACCTCGGGGTGAGCGAGAGCGGCTACCGCGTCGTAATTAACAGCGGGCCGGACGCCGGCGAGAGTGTCCCGCACTTGCATCTCCATTTGTTGGGCAAACGCGCGCTGGCCTGGCCGCCCGGATGATTTTCAAATCACTGACGAGCTCCGTGCTCGCCTGGCTTCGGCACACCCGCTGCCAGTGGCTGCTCGTGATGACCCTGCTCGGCCTCGGGCTGCGCGAAAATTATCCGTTCTCGCATTTCCCGATGTTTTCGTCCTTCAGCAGCCGCACGTACTTTATTCATCTCGCGGATGCCGACGGGACAGCCCTCAAGACGCGCCAAGTCGGCATTTCCAATTCCACGATGAAAAAGATTTTCGACCGGTATCGCCGGGCGGAGTTGAAGCATTTCGCCGATGCTGGAAGCGAGCGCGTTCCTCTGGCCGAGGCGGCTGCTGGCCAATCGCTCCTGCGCTATCTCGACGGACTGACTGCGGCGAAACCCGCCGCGAGGAAATTGCTCCCTGGTCTGCAGATTCAGCACGTCAAAGTGTACCAGGAGGCCGATAAACTCGTATTCGAGACGAGAACCATCGCGCGGCATCGATGACGGCGCAGCTCCGGATTCCAACCTTCGCTTTCTACGAGCGGTTGGTCATGCGACTGCTCTTCGCCTGGCTTGTCTGGAGAGCGACGCCCGATGTCTTGATCGTGAACGGCATTCCGTCACCTAACGGAATCACGAGCCTCTTCGATCTCCACTTTCTTCTCGATCCGCGCGTCTTTTCGTTCGCCCGGATCGCCTTGGGCGCCACGCTGATTCTTTACGCACTGCGGCTGGTCGTCTGGCTGGCGCTGCCGGTCGCGCTCTTCGTCAATCTCGCGGCCAACGGGATCATGAATTCGCAAGGCGCGATTCAACACGCGGCGCAGATTGTTTCGCTCGTCCTGTTGGCGCAGACGGCGGCGCACTTTTACGGACTTTGGCGACGACGCCAGGGCGAAGAGGGCACGATCTTGGAGAGCCGCGCCATTTGGTGGTCGCAACAAACGATCGTCGCGGTTTATCTGCTCGCCGGAATCGCCAAGCTAATCGTCACCAAGGGTCTCTGGATTTTTCAGGCCCGGTGGATCGGCGTCTCCATCGCGAAGGCGGCTTACCAAAGATTTTACAATAGTTTCGATTGGGACGACTTGCAGCAGCAACTGGCGGTCGCGCATTTCGCCGCCGCCCACGGATGGATCGTGGCGCTCATCGCGGGAGCCGGACTTCTCCTTGAACTAGGTTCGCCGTTGATGCTGATCAACCGCGTCTGGGCGGCGATCCTGGGCTGCGGGCTGATCTGTTTCCACCTCGGCCTCGATTACACGATGGGTCTGACGTTCATCTACAATCAGTGGGTGCTGTTCATTTTCATGATCAACGCGCCCTATTGGATTGTGACCGGTGCCAGAAAACTCGTCGGCCTGCGCCGGGCCGAGATCACATCCCCATGATCTGATAGCCGCCGTCGACGTAGAGCACCTGGCCGGTGATCGCGGCCGCGCCGTCGCTTGCGAGAAATAAACCGGTCTGACCGAGTTCGGATGGCTCGCAGCTTCGCTTGAGCGGGGCGCGTTCCTGGTAGTGTTTCAGCATCGAGGAAAAGCCGCTGATCCCGCGCGCCGCGAGCGTGTTGACCGGCCCGGCGGAGATGCAGTTCACGCGGATTTTTTTCGTCCCGAGATCGTAGGCGAGATAACGCGTGCTGGCCTCAAGGCTGGCCTTGGCAACGCCCATCACGTTGTAGTGCGGGACTACTTTTTCAGCGCCGTAATAGGTCATCGCAAGGATGCTGCCGCCCTCAGTCATGAGTGGTGCCGCGGCACGGCTGAGCGCGACTAACGAATAGGCGCTGATGTCGTGCGCGGTCTTAAAGGCGTCGCGCGTCGTGTTGAGGAAATCGCCTTCGAGCGCTTCCTTGGGAGCGAAAGCAACCGAGTGCAGGAGCAAATCGAGTCGATCAGTCTGGCCTCTCACCTTTTCAAAAAACGAATCGATCTCTTCGTCCTTCGAGACATCGCAAGGGTAAAGAGGAGTGCCCTGGCCAAATTCACCGACGAGCTCCTCGACGTTTTCCTTCAGGCGTTCGCCCTGGTAATTAAAGATCAGGCGTGCTCCCGCCGCGGCCCATGCCTTGGCGATCGCCCACGCGATGCTGCGCTTATTCGCGACGCCGAAAACGACGCCGGTTTTGCCTGCGAGAATTTGTTCTGCCATAACGAAAGGACTTTAGCGGCTTTGCGTCGAGGCGAAAGCGCGACCGGGCCCGCCCTCCAAGGGGGCGAGTTGCGGGTCGGCCACATTTTTCTTCCGGCCGCGCAAGACCCGGCTAATAGTGACACATGAAAGTGAAAGTGATCGTGACGCCGAAGGAGACCGTGCTCGACCCCCAAGGCGCCGCCGTGCGCGAGGCGATGCAACATCTCGGTTTCAGGCGGCACGCGACGTCCGCATCGGTCGCTACCTCGAGATCGAGCTGGAGGGCGACGCCAAGGCGCAGGAACCGAAATTGCGCGAACTCTGTCGTGATCTGCTCTCCAACCCGGTAATCGAAGATTACCGGCTCGAAATGCCTAACGAGACAAAATGAAGTTTGCCGTCATTCAGTTTCCCGGATCGAATTGCGATCAGGATTGCCTGGCCGCTTTGCGCGGCATCGACGGAATTGAAAGCGATTACGTCTGGCACAAGGACACGTCGCTCCGCGGCTGGGACGCGATTGTTCTCCCGGGCGGATTTTCCTACGGCGATTACCTGCGCTGCGGCGCGATTGCGCGCTTTTCACCCATCATGCGTTCGGTCGTCGAGGAAGCGCAATCGGGCAAGCTCGTGATCGGAATCTGCAACGGGTTTCAAATTCTCTGTGAAGCCGGTCTCCTTCCCGGCGCGCTGGTGCGCAATCGCTCCCTCCATTTTGTCTGCGACATGGTAACGACGCGAGTCGAAGCGGCCGATTCGCCTTTCACGCGCGGAATGCCGGTCGGAACGCTGCTGCGCCTGCCGGTGGCGCATGGCGAGGGATGCTACTACGCGGATGAGACGACATTGCGCGAGCTGAACGAACGGCAGCAGGTTTTGTTGCGCTATTGCGACGCAGCCGGGCGCGTGATCCCGGCTGCCAATCCGAACGGCTCGGTCGAGAACGTCGCCGGCGTCTGTAACCGCGCGCGCAATGTCTTTGGCTTGATGCCGCACCCCGATCGCGCCTGTGAAGAGCGGCTGGGGAGCAGCGACGGCGTGCGGATTTTCGAGTCGATGCTCCGTTCGCTCGCGACCGATCGGGCGGCCGCGTGAGCGTGCTCGTGACCGGCACCGACACCGGGGTCGGCAAAACGAGGTTCACCGTCTGGCTGCTGGAGTGCCTGCGCGAGCGCGGGGTGCGGTGCGCAGGGTACAAGCCGATTTGCTGTGGCGATCGCGATGACGCCGTGCAATTGCAGGCTGCGAGCAGTTCCGGCCTAACGATCGATGAGGTGAATCCAGTCTGGCTGCAAACGCCGGCCGCGCCATTAACGGCGGCGCAGGCCGAAGGCCGAAGGATCGACCTGTCTGCGCTGCGCGAAGGGTTCGTTAGGTTAAGCTCGCGGTTCGATTTTGTCGCGGTCGAGGGAGTGGGCGGGTGGATGGTTCCGATCACCACCGACTATTTCACGCAACGATCTGGCGATGGATTTGGGCTTGCCAGTCATCGTCGTCGCGGAAAACCGCCTCGGGTGTTTGAATCATGTCCTGCTCACGGTCCGCGCCATCGAAACGGCGGGCCTGAAGTGCACAGGCGTAGTGTTGAACGACCTCGCGAAGGAATCTGACCTGGCCATGACGACCAACGCGGAAGTCCTTCGAAGCTGCCTGGCATTGCCGGTCCTCGCTGGCTTTGACCTTGGCAAAGTCGAGCTTCGATGCTCGGCTAGGCCAAATGATTCCCGAAATCGACGACTTACTGTAAACATCTCGACGGAAGAATGATGACAGTTGTGTATCAGAAATGAACACATAATGCGCGAAGGGAGGTAGGTTCCCCGAGGGGAAAGGTGCATCGGCATATGCATTGCTAAAACCATCTGCACAACCTCATCAAACCTATGCTGCTACAAAAAACCCTTCACATGAGCCAGTCGCTGGAAGAGTGCAAGAGTCGCCTCGCCAGCATCCACTCCTACCGCCGTCAGTTCGTGATGGTCACCAAGGCGACGGTTACATCGTCCAGAACGCTCGACTTTGGTTTCCGGGGTCCTTTGGGCTTTGAAGCGCACACGGTGCTCGCGATCATCGAGAGCGATTCGCCGGACCAAATCGCCTTCGAATCCTGGGGCGGGAACATCGACCTGATGGGCCTGATCGAGTTCGAGGAGGTACGGCCCGATTGTACCGAGATCAACTTCGCGGTGCACTATGAGATCAAGAACAGGCGCTACGCGTGGCTCGACCGGAGATTCGGTTTTGTCGATGCCTTCCTGACCTCTGAGTTGCGCAGCCTGCGGTCGCATTTCGAAGGCATCGCCGCCCCGGTGAAAGAGCGTGCGCCGGTCTTTGGAATGTTCGAGCCGCTTTCGGCCTGACGAAACCCAAGTTTCTCCATAAAGGAGCGCGGACCCGGGTAACCGAGCCGCGCTCTTTTACTTTACCCGGACGGCGCGCGTCTTATCGAGGCGCAGCACATCGCCGGTTTGCAGCGGGATTTCCGCCTGCGCGTCTCGAATTTTTTTGCCGCGCAGCTGGACGCTGCCCTGCTCCACCAGGCGACGAACCTCCCCGCGCGATTTCGTTAGGCCGAAAACCGTGCCGTAGGCTGCGACGACGAGCGAGATAATGTTCCCCTCGTCCGAAGGTGGAGAAAATTCCGGCAGCGCCGCCTCGTCGAGGCGCTTCTCACTGAAACGGCGCTCCCAATCCTCCTCCGCCCGTTCGCCTTCGCCGGGCTCGTGATAGGCCTCGACGATTTCCCTCGCGAGCTGCTTCTTCGCTGCCATCGGATGCAATTCCGGCGGCTGCGAGCGCCCGAGGAGGAGGGGATAGTAGCGCGCCATGAGCTCGTCCGAGATGCTCATCAGCTTGCCAAACATCTCGTTAGGCGGGTCGGTCACGCCGACGTAATTGCCGAGGCTCTTGCTCATTTTCTGCACGCCGTCGAGGCCTTCGAGGATGGGCAGGAGGAGGACGACCTGCTGCGGCTGGCCCTCTTCTTTTTGCAGGTCGCGACCGACCAGGATGTTGAAGAGTTGATCGGTGCCGCCGAGTTCCACATCGGCCTCCACCTGCACCGAGTCCCATCCTTGCATGATCGGGTACTGAATCTCATGCGCCCGGATCGGCTGCTGTTGTGCGATCCGCTCCTTGAAATCTTCCCGCTGAAGCATCTGCTGCAACGTGACGCGGCTGTTGAGGCGGATCACTTCGGCGAACGACATTTTCTTGAACCAATCGCCGTTGAATACGGTCCGCGTCCGCTTCGGATCGAGCACCTTGAAGGCTTGTGTGCGGTAGCTTTCGGCGTTGGCGAGGACCTGTTCGTGGGTCAATTGCGGGCGGGTGGCGGAGCGACCGCTCGGGTCGCCGATCATGGCGGTGAAATCGCCGATGATAAGGATTGCTTCATGGCCGAGATCCTGGAACTGACGGAGCTTTCGCAAGACGAGGGTGTGGCCGAGATGGAGGTCGGCGCTTGTCGGGTCAACTCCCAGCTTGACCCGGAGTGGTCGGCCTAACGAGAGCTTCAGGTGCAGCTCTGTCTCACTGATGATTTGTGCCGCGCCGCTCTTAAGATGTTCGAACGAGTCCGCTGGATCCATCCCGCAAGGTGCGTCAGCTTTGCACGGCTTCAACCCGCCCCGGGAATCGCGCCACCACCGGGCTACTTGCTCTTGTTCAAGAGCTCGCGGATCTCGTCGATCGTTAGGGGTTTATCTTCCTGGCTGAGAATTTTCTGGCGCGTCCCTTTCGCGAGAAACGGTCGGCTATCCGCGTAGTCGCGAGTCTTCGCCACCTTGCTTTCGTCTGAAGCGGTCTGAACGAGTGAACTCTTCCTGGTGACAAACTCTGCATTGGCAGATGCCATTTCGGCTTTGGCCTGGGTGTTTGGAGTCTGTTCGGCTCGCGTAAATCTTTCCGTCTCAAATCTTTTGACGGAAAAATCCTTTTCGCTGGAGAAGCTCTTGGCCGTTCGCTCGTCGACGGAAGAAAATGATTTCGCGACGAACTTCTTCTCGACCGGCGTACCATCCGCGCCAGCAAATCTCTTGTCCTGTGCCGGGTTAACGAGCGTCATGTCAGGCCGCAAGAGCCGATCAACGAGCTTCCTTTCTTGTTCCTGTGCTCCGACAGGAAAGGGGAAACTCGTCAGGCAAAGAAGCAGGAAAAACCAGCGCACGCCCGCGACCCTGCCGCAATCACTTCGCGCCTGCAAAGGAAATGCGTGGCTACGCCGGTTGCTCAATACCGATTCAGGAGGCCGACCAGACTTTCAGCACCCGGAGGCGGCGCGATGCTCCCGGCTAAAATCGCGCGCGCTCCCGCCACCCGCCCGTAAAAGCGGTCATTGGCGGTCGTTTGCGTCGCAATGACCGCGCCTTCGAGCGAGACACCGGCAAACAGTCCCTTGCTGCGGCTGTAGGTGTAGACCGCCGCAGTGGTCATGACGTCGGCTTGCAAATCACGTCCCACCGGGCCGGCCGCTGCGCTCACGTCAGCGCCCAACTTGAAGTTGCCGCCACGCGAAAAGGCGCGCACAGCGGAATCGTTGTTGAGAACGAAGATAAAGTCGCTTACCTGCGCGCCGACCTGCAAGCCCCACCCGGCACCGCCGAGCCCGATGAAGGACGGACCGGACCATCCGTGCTCGGTTCTTGCCACGACCACGCCCTGGCCTCCCTTTCCGCTGAACACGAATCCGGCTTTCAGCACCCGGATGATCGCGAGACCGCGGGCATTCCTCATGATGCTGCGCGGGATCTGGCGCTCTGGCATTTCGTGGAAGTCGCGAAGGATTTTGACCGATTGATCAACGATTTCCTGTTCCGTGGCGGCGACGGCAGTCGTGGAGGCCACGCAACAGGCAAGCAAGACGGACGCTAGTTTTTTCACTACTCTTGTGTTTCGCTGCTTCTGGGCCTTTTGGTTGTGAGGGCTTGATGGGATTCGGGAAAAAATTCGGGAGTCGTTAGGCATGAAGAGCGACGACATAGCCGCGTCTGAGGCCGCATGAAATTCTTCTTTTTTCAACGTCATCCCAGAGTTCCTTACCAAGTGAGGAGACGTTTTCAAAACAAATCGTAGCGTGGAACCGATCATCGATCTGCAAAGCGACGCTTATTTCATGAGCGAGGCGTTGCGCATGGCCATGCGGGCTTTCGCAGCGGAGGAGGTCCCGATCGGGGCGGTGGTCGTGCGCGACGGGAAAATCATTGCGCGCGCCTTCAACCAGGTCGAGCTGCTCAAGGATGCCACTGCTCATGCCGAGATGCTCGCCCTGACCCAGGCGGAAGCCAATGTGGGTGATTGGCGCCTGACGGATTGCGACCTCTTCGTCACGAAAGAGCCCTGCCCGATGTGCGCCGGGGCGCTCGTCCATGTCCGGATGCGCCGCGTCGTTTTTGGTTGTTCCGATCCGCGCGGCGGGGCGGCGGGCGGACTACTCAACCTACTGCAAAACCCCTCGCTCAATCATCAATGCGACATTATCGCGGGCGTCCTGCGCGACGAATGCGCGAACCTGCTGCAAAGTTTTTTCCGCGCCCAACGCGCTGGGAACAACCAAGGGTCATAACTCCGGGGGACACCCTCGGATGCCTCCTCGTTAGAGGATCGAATTACGATCGAACCTTACAGTTGGATTACGTTCCACGAATCTCGCCGATTTGGGCTCAAAGCCTGCTCGTTGTTCGAGGATCGAAATGGGACCGAACCTAACAGCGGGATTACACTCCAGTAATCTCGCCCATTTAGGCTAGAAGGTTGAAATAATAAAATTACTGTCTTGCTATTATTGAACACATGAAGAGCCCACTCAGTTTCTTTGTAGTAATTTTTCTGGCATTCGGCGCTTGCACTTCTGTGCGCGCAGGGACTTCCTCGTCCCACGCAGAATCGAGCATTGCGCAACAAGAGGCGACAGCCACGAGTAACGTGACGCCTCAGACGGAGGTTTACGGAACGGCGTCGGATGGCACGGTGCTGCATTGGATTGTTTACACGCCCACGACGCCCGGTCCGTGGCCGGCGGTCCTTGTCATCCACGGCGGGGGTTTCAATTCAAACTCTCCGGATAGCTCGCCCGACTCAGTCGTCTGCGGGCAGGATTTGGCCGCCGCAGGCTACATCGCTTTTTCAATCGAATATCGATTGGCTCCTCCCGGCGCTTTGCCTGGCCAAGTTTCCGACGGCCGTTTCCCAGATCAATCGGACGACGTAAAACTGGCCGTGCGCACCGCCCGCCTCGACCCACGTTGTAATGGGCAGGTCGGCGCGGTTGGTGGATCGGCCGGTGGTTATCAGGCTGCCTATAACGCCGCCACCGGAACGCCGGGAGACGACCGCCTCGATGTCGGGGTCAGTCTCTCAGGCGCGTTCGATCTTTCGGATTTCAGCCCGACTCCCAATCTGTCTTACTATACCTTCACGGTGTCGAACTATGTCGGTGTGACAGCGTCTGATACGGCGGCGTTGAGGGCGGCCTCGCCGGCTTGGATCGTGGATGCGACGATCTCCCCCTTGTTCATGGTCAATTCTCTCGAGGATCCTATGCCCTATTCCCAACTCGGCGATATGATCGCGCATTTGGACGCCCTGGGGGTAACGAACTATCAGGCGGTTAGCTTACCAGGGGGGACGCACGCCTTCGCCAACTGGTCTGGGGTTAAAGACCAAGCGCTGACCTTTCTCGCGGATGCCTTTGCGGGTGTGCCGCCCCCTCCGCCACTGCCGACTCCGCCGCCAGGCTCGACTTCCAAACAGGTGCTGAACGTTTCAACCCGGGCAAGTGCGGGCCTGAGCGAAAACGTGATCGTGGGCGGATTTATCGTGAGCGGAGATAAGGCCAAGAGAGTGGTCCTTCGTGCGCTCGGGCCCTCACTCGGCCAGGCTGGTGTGAACGGAGTTCTGGCCGATCCCGTGATCTCACTTTACGACTCCAAAGGCGTCTTGATGGAATCGAATGACAATCGCCTCGCGCTGGGAGGCGTGGTCAATCCTCTGCTTCCGAGCGATCCCTCGGAATCGTTCCTGATCGCCATCCTGCCTCCCGACAGTTATACCGCCATCGTTGAGGGAGTGAATGGAACTTCCGGTGTGGCGCTGGTCGAGGTTTACGATCTCGAGCCCGGATCGTCGCGCGTCGTGAATATCTCCACCCGCGGCGATATCGTCTCGGCAGGCGACGTCATGATCGGCGGATTTATCATTGGCGGCAGCGATCCGACGCAGGTGATCGTACGCGCGCTTGGTCCTTCGCTGGCGGCATTCGGAGTGTCGGATCCATTACGCGACCCAGTGCTGGAATTATACGACGCCAATGGCGCGCTGCTCGACGTCAACGACAACTGGCGTTCGACCCAGGAGAAGGAGATCATGGCTACCATCCCGCCGACGAACAATCTGGAGTCGGCCATCGTGGCAACGCTTCCGCCCGGCGATTACACTGCTCTCGTGCGTGACGCCACCCAGTCAGGGGGCGTTGGGCTGGTCGAAGTCTATAACCTCGAGCCCTAAGCTAAGAAGTTGGCTGCCTCGCAAGGACTCGAACCTTGACAAAGAGATCCAGAATCTCTCGTGCTACCATTACACCACGAGGCACCGCAGGGGATGAGACGTAAAACCCGCTCGCGCTCTCGCGCAAGTGCCTGCGCAGAAGACGGAACCTAACGAGCCACTTTTACCACGCGATTTGCCACGGGCCCTTGTGCCCACTCCGCGATCGTCATCGTTAAGAGATCAAGGCGCCGCATCCGCCCGGCGAGGTCCGCCTTCAACTGTCGCTCCGTCCGCACCCGCAGGTCCAAGCTCGGACCGATCCGCGCGAAATCCCACGCCTCTTCGCCCTCGGCCTCGAGCAGGCTCTTCTCCAGCGCGCGTGTGGAGCGCTCCAATTCGACCAGCACCACGTGCATCTGAGAGAGCGATTGGTCTGCGGTGCGGTTCGCTTTGATGTCGCTCAGGGCAAGCAGGATTTCCATCCGGGCCACATCGCTCGCCGCATACGCTTCCTGCACCTCATGCCAAAGTGCGGAGACCGCCGCGCTCCCGTCCGCACGCAGGTCCGGATGCAACCGCCTAACGAGCCGACGGTAAAGCTCCTTGACGCGCGCATCCAGCGGCGTCGCCTCGTCCTCCGTCATCCCGACCGGACTCGAGTCCTCCCGCGGCGAATCGGGAGGCCTCTTCCCAGCTCGAGCGATATTCGGTGGACGGTCCTCCGCCGGACTCCGAAACATATGGGATTTGAAGGCCTCGAAGGTGGTCGCATACGCCTCGTCATCCATCTTGTCCGGGCTCGTGCCTAACGAACTTCTCACCCATTCCTGAAAGAGCGTTTCCTTCTCGAAATCGCTCAGCTTACGCGCGTTTTCGCGCCGCTCTCGCGATCCGTTGGCTTCATCGTCGATTGGCACAGCCGAAGGATTGGCCCTCCGAAACATCACGCGAAGGTAAGCGCCATGCGCATCCTGGAAACGCCGCCGCATCTCCATTTCCACCTCGTGCACAAGCGTCTGGCAATCGCGAATCTGCGTCTCCACCTCCCGCGCCGTGCTGAGTAGCGCGCCAAACTCGCGCGCCCGCCAGCGAGCGAATGCCGGCTTATCTTTGCGCTCAAAGTGGTGCCAATGTGCGCGGACTCGTTCCAGGCGCGCCATCGCCACTGAGCAGTCGGCCGCCACCCGTTCGCGCAACGGTTCCTGGTCGACGAGCACGACATGCCGCGCGGTCAGATCTCGATTCAATCCTGCCTTCTGCTTTCGTGCTCTTTGCCCTCGCCACATTGAGCGAACTTACGCATCGGCTGGCGTCGGGAAAGCTTCGGTGCGGTTCGTAACTTTACCGCGGCGAGCACGAAGTACGCAGGAGTGGTTAAGGGAGGCATTAGGTTTCGTTCTTTTCGGGGTGCCGATTCTGCGTTCTCGGCGATTAATTTCCCCTTCTTTCGAAGCAACCCGGTCGGCACCAGAGCTGCTCTCAAAGAGGGGTGGATTCCCTGACAAGGTTGGCGTTGGAGATCGGAGCGATCGCTGGAGTCGGCTTTCTTGTTGAGCTAATGATTTTCAAGCTAAGACGTGGTCCTCGCCGGCGAACAGATTCGCGAGTCGGCGATCGCCGTTACTGACTTTCTTTGCAGCTCTGCGCGCGCGCCAGAGAGCTGGCGACCCCCGGACTGGTCTCATTGTGCCGTCGGGCCATCCGCGAGATTCAGTCTTTGGAACGGTGGGACGACTATGCAAAGGCGGTCAAAATCAAACCTCTACGGCCTCGGTCTGCCTCCGATTAGACTATTACAGTCTGCCGGTCTCTCTCCCGCCCGACCGTCACCATCCTAATATCCTGGCGCCTATCGGACGGACGCCAAGTCAGGGCTGTTGGCCGCCACCGCTCTTGCCGCGCTGGCCTCTTCTCTTTCGCGTTCCTTGGCGGCCATTAACCGGCGCAGGGCGACGCGGGCTGGATTTTTCGCCGCCTCCTCACCGTAGATTCTGCCGGCCAGGAGATCGAGTGAATCCACCTTGTCTCTCCAGGTCACGATGCGCTGGAACGCGAGGGGATATTCCCAGAGCACCCCGATGACGTCTTCGACAACATCCTGGCCCTCGTTGCAGAGCCGCTCGAAATCGGCAAACGGATTGCCGTTCGATTTGACCTCACCGGAGAGATGCCGGGCGATCGCTTCGGCGGCGAATTCGCCTTCTTGAATTCCAAAGTAGACGCCGTAGGCAAAAATCGGATCGATGAAGCGGTGGGAGTCGCCAATACAGAGGAAGCCCTTGCCCGTGTAGTTTTGCACGCGGTAAGAGAAGTTGGGGATGGCATGAATCGGCTCCTGGGGGGTGAGGTCGGGCAGGCGCTCGGAAAGCACCGGTGTCATATGCCGACATTCGTGCAGCATCATCTTCTCCTTCGACATGCCCGACTTCTTGAAATAGTCGGTGCGGAAGACCACGCCGACGCTGGTCAACTCGTCGCTTACCGGGATGAACCACGCCCAATAGTGTTTCTCCTGATAATAGAGAAGGGTGTTGCCCGGCTGCTGCGACAGCTCGGGGCCGTTGTCGCGGACGGTGTTGGCGAACTGCGTGAACAAGGCAATCTGCTTGTCCGAGGCGCCGGGCATTTTCTTCCCAGTCACCCGATGATTGGCCAAGAAGGTGGCGCAACCGGAGGCGTCGATCAGCACTTCGGAGTAAAGCTTCTCAGTCGCGCCCTCCGGGGTCCGGATGGTTAGCCCGACGACCGCCTCTTTCTCCATGATCGGAGCGAGTGCAGTGGCCTTGATCCAAATGGCGCCGCGCTCGACCGCGGCGTCGAAAAGAATCTTGTCGAACGTGCTTCGCATTACGTTCCAAGTCTGGTTCGGCACCTGTTCGCCCTTTTCATTTCGCCTGACCAATCCAACCCAAAAGTCGTTCTTGCCATCCGGCCCGTAGAAAACGGCCCCATGCTTTACCGGGTAACGCTGGGCGTCGATCGCCGGTCCAAGCCCCAGTTCTTTCAGGGCAATCGCGCTCGCTCCAGTAAGCGACTCGCCGACGTGAAAGCGAGGGTGCTCGTCGCGTTCGATAATGACGGGCGTAATCCCCTGTCGAAGCAGATACATCGCCGCGGCCGCCCCAGCAGGACCGCCGCCGAGAATGATGACGGGATGTTTTTTAGCAGGCATGGATTTTAGCGGGGAACCTATAAAACCTAAGATTGGATGGGCTGGAGAAGCAACGAGGATGCACGCTTTTTGTCATTTTCGTCAAGAGTTTTGGCTGCACTTTGCATTCCGCGCTCGAGGAGTTTCCAAGGAGCACAAACAAGACCGCACTGAAACGAGGAGGGAAACCTGGTCCGCACACTTCGACCCCGAAATTCAATTTCGATAGCTTTAGAAGTCGTGGATTCGTTAAGTGGAATGGGCGAAACTTGCGCCGATTGGGACCGAAACCTATCCTCGCCCCATGAGTAACGGCGATTTCGTCTCCACCATCCAGAGCGGCTATTCATTCACGGGCGACGTCGTTTTGCTCGGCGCGGCTACGCGCGACGGAAGAGTCTTCGCCGAGGCGCCAGTGCGGCTGCCGTTGCGCACCATGAATCGCCACGGACTCATCTCCGGTGCGACTGGCACTGGGAAAACCAAGACGCTCCAGATGATCGCCGAGCAGCTCTCCGAGGCCGGCGTCCCGACGTTGCTCATGGACATCAAAGGCGATCTCAGCGGCCTCGCCGTGCCGGGTACGCCCGCGCCCGCCATCACCGAGCGCCATGCAAAGATCGGGTCCGACTGGTCGCCGAGCGCCTATCCGGTGGAATTTCTCACGCTCTCGAATGAACCGGGCGCACGTCTCCGGGCGACGGTGCTCGAGTTCGGACCGCTCCTTTTCTCCCGCATGCTCGGCCTCAACGAGACACAGTCGAGCCTCGTCGCGCTCGTCTATAAATTCTGCGACGACAAGCATCTGCCGTTACTCGACCTGAAGGATTTCAAGAAAATACTTGAATACATTACCGGCGAAGCGAAACCGAATGTGACCGCCGAATACGGACTCGTCCCGACCACTTCCACCTCTCTTATCCTGCGCAAGCTGATCGAGCTCGAACAGCAGGGCGCGCAGGATTTCTTCGGCGAGCCGTCGTTTGAGATGGCTGACCTGTTGCGGGTCGTCGACGGCTTCGGGGCGGTCTCGATTTTGCGCCTGACGGATATGCAAAATCGTCCGAAACTTTTCTCCTCCTTCATGCTCCAGATGCTGGCTGAGCTCTACGCCACGCTCCCGGAAGTCGGCGACCTGGAGAAACCGAAGCTGGTTCTCTTCATCGACGAAGCGCACCTGATTTTTGACGACGCTGAGAAGTCGCTTCTGGCCGAAATCGAAACGGTCATCAAACTCATCCGCTCCAAGGGCGTCGGCATTTTCTTCTGTACGCAATTGCCAACCGACATTCCGGACGCGGTCCTCGGGCAGCTCGGGATGAAAGTGCAGCACGCCTTGCGCGCCTTCACCGCGAGGGATCGCAAATCGATCAACCTCGTGGCGCAAAACTACCCGGAGACACCGTTCTACAAGACAGAACAATTGCTGACCGAGCTCGGCATCGGCGAGGCCCTTGTCACCGTGCTCGATGAACGCGGTGCGCCGACCCCGCTCGCCGCGACCGTGCTCTGCGCGCCGCGCTCCCGCATGGGCCCGCTTCTGCCTAACGAATTACAGAATTTCGTGAGCCACTCCGAGATCGCGCAGAAATACGAGACGACCCTCGATCCGCAGAGCGCCTACGAGATTCTTGGCGGGAAAATCGCAACCGCCGCTTCGCCCGAACAGGCGCAAAGGGTGACGAGCCCGACCCGAAGAACCTTTGCACCCGATGCGAGCGTGCCACACAGCCCGGATCTGGACGCTGCGCTCGGCGTTCCCGAGGACACGGCGGCACAGCCGGGCGGCGTTCCCTACGCCCGACCAGCGCCGCCAGCCGAGATGCAAAAAAATGTTCTGGGCGAGATATTCGGGAGCAGCGTCGCTCGAAGCGTCATCCGCAGCGTGGCAGTCAACGTGACCGGCACGCTGACCCGTTCGCTTCTCGGCGCGATGGGCGTGCGCGGACGGCGTCGTTAAGAGGTCTTTCTATTTCAGGGCGTGCGCCCGTAATTCCTCGAGCGAGACGAATTCCAGCGCTGAAGAGTGTGTTGCCTCGAGGTCAACCGGCGGCGCGACGCCCCTTTCGAGCGCCTGTTTCCAGCGCGAGACGCAAATGCACCAGCGATCGCCCGGCTCCAATCCCGCGAAGCCCCACTCAGGATGCGGGGTGACCAGATCGTTGCCCATCAGCACCGAGTAATCGAGAAAGTCGCGCGTCATCTCCGCGCAGACCGTGTGCAACCCCGTATCTTCCGAACCCGTGCGGCAATAGCCATCGCGATAAAAACCGGTCGCCGGATCAGAACAACAGGCGCGCAAGTCAGTCCCGAGGACGTTCGTCAACATGCTGCCATGCTACTCGGAGCTGGCGAATTTTCATGCAAAGTCGAGTGATGACTGAATCCGTCGCGTCGTACCGCAGCGCTCGCCTTTTTGCTGCTTCCAGCAGTGGCCCCGCGCATTTTTTCGGGCCCCTCGAACGAGGTCGCCATGGACGTCTCGCTCTCGAGCCTGCTATCGGACCCAGTCCTGAGTAACAGGCCCCGGCGCACCCCGCCGATATCACCTTTGGGCCGATCGAGCTGTCCGTGACCGGCACCCGTTCTCCCGCAAATTCATGGAGACGCGCTCTTGTCCGGTCGACTCAGGTCCCAAGGTCGCTCGGTACTGCGATGGGGAATAAAGCGTCGCCTTCCAGCCTCTTACCACTGGAAAATGTAATGGATTGAGCTGAGAGAAAAATTGATGCTCGACAAGTTGAAAAGAAATGAACAACAAACATCCAAGCGCTGTCTTTATTGCGATATTTAACCTTGTTAAGTAGTTCGCCAAATGCTACAAGATGCATTCCAAAAATGCCGGGGTTTCCAACAGACCGGCCTTTTCTGCCCTCGCCACCCAACTTTTGACCTAATTCATGAGAACTTATATGGCCGCTGAAGATAGCGACACTGGTATTAAGATTTACCTGCGCGAGATCGGGCAGATTCCGCTTCTCACGCCCCTGCAGGAGATCGAACTCGCCGCGAAAATCAAGAAAGGCGACAAGGAAGCGCGTGCCCTGATGATTCGCTCCAACCTGCGTCTCGTTGTGAAGATCGCGCACGATTACGCCAACCTTGGTTTGCCGCTTCTCGATCTCGTTTCGGAAGGCAACATCGGTTTGATGAAAGCGGTCGAACGCTTTGATCCGGCCAAGGGCGGAAAGCTCAGCACCTACGCCGCCTGGTGGATCAAGCAATCAATCAAGCGCGCCCTCGCCAACCAGAGCAAAACGATCCGGTTGCCTGTGCATCTGGTCGACAAGATCTCGAAGATGCGCCGCGTCTCGCTCCAGATGAGCGAGGAGCTTGGCCGTGAACCGACCGACGACGAGCTCGGGGAAGAGATCGGCATCGCTGCGGGCAAAGTCTCGCAGTTGAAGACTGTCTCGATTCGCCCAGCTTCGCTCGACGCGCCGATCAGCGATGATGATTCGACCGAGTTCGGCGAGATCGTGGGCGACGAGGAAGCGCAGACACCATTTGAGTTGCTGCGCGACAAAAACCTGCGCAACGAAGTCGGCGGGCTGCTCGATGTGCTCGACGACCGCGAGCGAAAGATCATCTTCTCGCGTTTCGGGCTCGATGGCGGAAAGCCGAAGACACTCGAGGAGGTCGGCAAGAAATTCGGCGTGACGCGTGAGCGCATTCGTCAACTGCAAAACATTGCCCTCTCGAAATTGCGCCGTGCGTTGAGCAAGAAAGAGCGCCCGGTCGACGTCGAGCTGTCGGTCGAAGCCTAACGACGAGCAAAGAACAATCCACAAGCGCGCGGATGGAAACGTCCGCGCGCTTTTTTGTTTTGTCGGCATCGTCATCCCGGACGAAGTCGAGGCATCCCGTGGCAGAAGCTTAAGGGCTCTCATCGATGCTCGCGTGGTCGGCAAGCGCTTTGAGTCAGCGCTACGGGATCCTCAGGCTCCGCTGCGTTCTTCTCAGGATGACGGCGTGGCGAGACCGCCCTCAATAATTCCGTGGTCCGGCGCGAGCCGCGCCCGTTCCACCCCGAAGATCCGTTTCTTTGGCGGATACTCATCGATCAATGGCTGATAGCGCGCGATGAGATGCCTAACGAGATCAATTTCAAACAAATTTGTCGTTCGGCTCATGGCCGATTCGTGATGCCGGTAGAGGCAAAGAATGTTCGGCACCAAAGTGGCCCGCAGATGCGCCGCCGCCATCCGTAGCCAGAGTTCGTAATCTTCCCAGCCGAACCAGCCGATCTTGAAAAGCTCGTTGTCGTAGCCACCGAGCGCGAGGAGCTGTGGCCGGTCAAACAAGGCCATCGCGTCGATGTAAGGGTGTTCGACGAGCATCCGCGGATCCCAGTCGAAGTAGGAGAGAAGGCCGTTGCGATTGTTAGGCTGACCGCGAAAGCGGCAAAGAATGGAGTAGGCCGCGGCGGAGCCAGATCGCCGTGATCGCCATATAGAGCTTCTCAAGTGCGCGAGTGAAAATCAGGTTGTCCGCGTCCATGATGAAGGCGTAGGGGGCCCGCGCGAGTCGTAGTCCGACGTTGCGCGCGTCGGCCAGGCCGGTGTTGAACCTTTTCTCGATGATCCTAACCGGCAGGACGGAATCGCGCTGCGCGCGTCGCGCCTGGCGGAGCGAATGATCGGTGGAAGCGTCGTCGACGATCAGAATCTCGATGCCGCCAGGGATCACGTCGAGCGCGGCCTCATTCACACTCTGGACGCAGGACTGGATGTAGTCCTGGTAGTTGTAGAGCGTGATAATCACGGAAATCGCGGGCGCATCGCTACGGCAGAACGCGTCGTTGTCGCTTGTCCGCACAGCTTCTTCGCCGCCTCCTTCCGCCTCTGCCTGGAGCGCGAAGCGTTCGCCGAAGCCGCGGCGGCGTTCCCGGATCGACTCGATGATCTTGGTTTGTTCGGTCGCCGACATGTTCGTTAGGGGAGGAGGCTCGACCGCGGCAAAAAGGTTGCGCAGGTCGGTGCGCAAGGCCCGCCGGAACGAGCGTGCGCCGCCGTGTCCGATTGATTTCTGAAGCGATTTCGGGAGCGGTTCGGTGCTCGCAGACTCGGCATCGCTGTCTTTGCCTAACGAAAAGTAGCGTCCGCTGGCGATTTGCTCCACGCAGGTCAGACAGTTGCCGGCCTGGGTGAAATGTTCGCGAATAAAAGCGCGTCCGGCCTGGGCGATCGCGGTCCGTTCCTCCTGATGTTCGAGATAATATCGACAGGCTTCGACAACCTGCCCGGGCTCTACCATGACAAAATGCTTCCCCGGGATGAGCGGCGCGAAGCCTTCGCAGGTTTCGGTCACGATGCAGCAACCATTGGCGAGGCCGACCAGCATCCGGTGCCATTCGAAATAGCGGAGATCGGAGTAATGAATGTTGAGCAAAAGTTTTGAGCGCTGGAGCACCGCGTTCCGTTCCTCGACCGCGAGATAACTTTTCGTTTCCTCGGTCTTGGCAAAGCCCAGCGGGACGAGGCGCAGATGACAATTTCGCTCGGCGAAAAAGTCGGCATTGCGCGCCAGAAATTTTTCCCTCCGCTCCGTCAGGGAAGCAAGCAGACAGACATCGAGATCGCGTTCGACCGCGGGCGGGGTGCTCGTGCGTTCGAGCATCGGATGGTAACCGAGAGGGAGATGAAAGCAGCGCAAGCCGCAGAGGCCGATAGGCTTCCACGCCGAGCGGGTTGATATCGAGCATCGCGCGCGCGTCGGGCGCGATCACCAGGTTGCTGTGAAACCAGTCGCTGTCCGGTTGCTCGGTCCCGAGGAGATAGAGTTGCCGGGTCATCTGTTTCAGCTCCGGCGCGGGAAATTGTGGAGTGAGGAATAAATTGAAGAACTCGTGCGGGGTCACCACGATCTGGATGGTGTCGGTCGGGATCTCCGCAGCAGGAATTCGGTCGACGAAGAGTTCAGCAACGAATCCGGCCTCGCGAAATCCTGCGCAAACCAGTTGCGCGATTTCGATGATGAACAGGTTCGACTTCGAAGTCACAAAAAGGTGGACCGTTTTGATCCGAACCGGTGCGGCGATTGTCGCCACGTCGGCGAGACGTTCCTTGATCTCTGCCAGTTCCCCAGCCTCGTTTTTGAGAGCCGGAGGTCCTCCCGCAAAACGATCGCGCAGCCGTCCCACGAGCACGCGCTGCACATTCGGCAATCGCAGCTGACCAATGAAGTCGAGTGGGAAAACCGTGATCGCTGTCGTGTAGATGGTGCGCCAATTCTTCTCGTGATCCCTCACCTGCAGTTCGAGCGTGCAACGCCCTGTTGGAAGGTCTTCGATCTCGAGCAGAAACCCGCTCATCGGCGCCTCCGGCAAGCTGGGATAAGCCGCCCCGATGGCGGGTCGAGCGCGTTTGCGTCGCGCTTTGTAAACGCGCTCGTCGCGTAGCGCCGGCTTCACCACTCCGCGGAGACCATGGATCGCCTTTCCCTGGCGATGGAAAAGCCAGCCGGTGATTTCGATTCGCCGGCTGAAACTGACGCGATCCGGCAACGCGTCGAGATGGAAGAGATACTCCGCGGCAGCAGCTGATTCCTCCGCCGAGACGGCCGCTTTCACTTCGTTCGCCATGGAAACGAAACGCGCGGTGGAAAGGCGAGCGTGAAGCCGCCCGAGACGAGCGACAAATTAGGATTGTAAGCAAAGTCTTGCCGAAGCGCGTCGCCCCAGGTGTCGTGCATGTATTTTATCTCCGCTTCAAAACGGCTGTTCTTGGCCACCGTGTCCTCCAGGCCGCGGCTGGCCGATTCGGCATGGTAGAGCTCAGCGTACGGTGTGTAGACGATGCGATACCCGTGCTGTCTGAGACGGAGGCAAAAGTCGACGTCATTGAAGGCGATCTTAAGATGTGTTTCGTCGAAGCCCCCGGCTTCGAGATAGGCCCTCCGCCTAACGAGCATACACGCCGCGGTCACGGCGGAAAGTTCCTGGGCAAGAATGGCGCGCGAGAAATAGCCGTGATTGGCGCGCGGCAAACCCTTGTGCGCGTGCGCTGCCACCCCGCCGCCCCCGAGGATGACCCCGGCATGCTGAATATGATCGTCCGGATAAAGCAGACGTGCCCCGACTGCCCCGACGCCCGGTTGCAGTCCCTGGCTTACCATCTCGCCCAACCAGTCGGGATCGATGATCGTTAGGTCATTGTTCAGCAGGGCGACGAATTCAGACTCGGCCTCGCGCACCGCGAAATTATTGAGCTGACCGAAATTGAATTCCTCTTCCCGGCGCAGCACCCGAACCCGCGGGTCGCGTTCGATCGCGGCGAGGAAGGACAACGCCGCTGGATCCTGCGAGCCATTATCGAGCAGGACAATTTCGAAATTCGGATACGACGTCTGCCCGAGGATGCTCTCGACGCAAGGCTGGAGCAGTGCGACCAGATCGCGGGTGGGGATGATGATCGAGACGGGCGGCTTTTCGTTAGGCAAATGGTAGCGAATCCGCCGGAAATCCTCGTCGCCGGAACTGGTCACGTCCGCGGCGATTTTTCGGCGCGCCAGATGTTCCTCCACGGCCTTGATCGCGGCCGCGCGGGCGTGCGGCTTGGCGTTGATGTTAAGCGCCGCGCTCTTCTCCGACATCCGCCAATGATAAAGGAGACGCGGGATATGCCGAATCTGCCGAGGCTCGACTTGCTCGGCGCAGCGCAGAACGAGGTCGTAATCCTGCGACCCCTCGAAGCCGGGGCGAAATCCGACATTCTTGATCAACTCCGTTTTGAAAACTCCGAGGTGCGAGAAAAAATTCTGGGCCAGGAAGAGCGGCCAATTCCAGTCGGGTTTGAAGTGTGCGTTGCCGCGGCGCCCGGTGGTGTCGAGCTTGTCCTCGTCGCTGTAGATTAGTTGTGCGTCGGGGTGGGCGTTGATTTCACAGGCGATAAAGTAGAGCGCGGCTGGCGCGAGCACATCGTCGTCGTCGAGCAGCGCGACGAAATCACCGGTTGTCAGGGCGAGCGCGTCGTTCGAGGCAGCGGCAATCCCGCCGTTCTTCGCGCGCCGCTGGACTTTGATGCGTGCATCGCATTTCGCGTAACGCGCGAGAATCCGGTCGACATGTTTGGCGGGCGAGGCGTCGTTTACCACGCAAAGTTCCCAATGCGGATAAAGCTGAGCCCGCACCGACTCGATCGCGGCGCGTAAATGTGCGGGAGAAGGATTATAGACTGGCATCACGATCGAGATCAGCGGAGTCGCTGCGAATCGCTCAATATGGGCTCGGATCTCGCTCCGGTCGGACGAGCGCAAAGTGTCGTAACGCTTGATCCAGGTGGCGTAGTCGCCGATCTCCCAAAGCTGCGCGTCGGAAATCGGGCGCAGGTTGATGAGCGGCGCGCGGATTTTCTTTGCAAAAATTTCAGTCCACGCGCCATCGACGCGTCGCACCTCGACAACGAGGGTCGCGCGGCCGCGTGGTGCCTCCGCGATAATCTCGAAACCGCTTTTGAAAGTCGCGGCGTTCTCCTGGTGCATCTGGGCGACGTCCGCGCGGAAAACGCCGTAGCTCCCCGGAAATTCCCGCGCCCCGATGCGCACCCGAATGGCTTCGATCGGCGTGTTGTCGCGAGAGAAGCACCATCCCGAGAGGCGGAATCGTCGCGGAAGTTTGGTCCAGTCGAAGGGCTCATCAAACCAGAGATAGAACCCCGGATGCGGCACTTCCGAGGCCGGAGGCGACCCTGGCGGTCGAGGGCTCTCGAGATTCGTTCCCGTTTCTCCCGCAGCCGCAACCGCAGTGCGGAAGAATGCGCTCCAATCGTCGCCAGGGCTGGCGCATTCCAATTGCAGTTTGAAGCGGGACCGGGGTGGATTCCTTAACTGGATCGCGAACCCGCTCGCCTCGGCCTGCCGAGCATCTGGAAAAGCCGCGGCCACATCCGCGCGCGGGATGGGAAAAACAGCGAGATGCGTCCCGTTGGGCGTGATGGCTCGGACGCGCTCGATCGGTGCGCCGGTCTCCGCGAAAACCCACCCTTCGATCCGGACAACCTCGCCGGTAGGGGTTTTGACGCGCTCGACGTGAACCCAGGATCGATTCTCCACTTCGCTCAAGCTTGCCAATGCGAGCGCTTTGTCCAACCTCAAGCTTCCGGTTGCACGGAGGCGGGTTTGCGCGCGAGGAGCTCAAAACCGGCCGCCACCCGCTTTTGAAATTCTTGAGGGAGCGTGAGGAGCGCGTCAAAAGCGGGTGGTGAGTCGGTTTTTCGCTGCCAGAAATCCGCCCATTGTCCGAGCCGAGTGTTGGCAATCTGCGCTTGCGTCTCGGTGGAGGCGCCGCTTTCGCGCAACGTCTCGAGCAGGGTGGCAGCAAGAAAGCCAAGCATGAAGCCGGGCGAAAAATTTCCGCTTACCTCGCACTTTTCGATCTCGAAATCGCTGAACCACTCGCGCACGCCGTATTCGGTCGCGTTGTAATAGTGCCGCGGCTCCTCGTGCAGCGGTTGCAGAAAGGCGGTATGCACTGCGACCGCGCCATCCGGTTTCAGCACCCGGCGGATCTCGCGCGCCGCGGTTGCCGGGTCGCGCAGATGTTCGAAGACATTAAAGGCGAACACGTGGTCGAAAGAGTTGTCGCGAAAAGGAAGGGCGTGCGCGTCACCCACCACGTCGGTGTGGCGAAAGATCTTGTATTCCAGCTCAACGCAGCCGGGATACTTGATCGAGGTGGACCCGGCGCCGAGATGCAGCACACGCCGATCGCCCCGCGCGAGGATGTCTTCGAACTCCGCGCTCATCGCGTTGCTGGTGTGTGCAGATGGGACGGTGACGACTTCGACCGCGTCGGGCAGGAAAATCGGCACGCCGTGGATGATCGCGAATTCAGCGCCGCAATTCGCACACCGAAGCAGGCTCGACGTAGCGGTGAGCTCACACCGACACACAGGACAGGCAAGGAAAGCCGCGAGATCTGGGTTCATTTGGCGCGGACGGCAAAGTTTCGGCTTGTCAGCCGGCGCCGGCTCACCAAGCTTCCCCTCCTTTGATCATCGGGGCGATCATAGCATGAAATCCCACCGCCGCCTTTCCCCATCTCGCCGAGTTGTCTCATGAACTTGTTCCTGAACTTACCTGGCCCCCAAGCAGCGCCTTTTGCCCGAATGAAAGCTGGAATCCTGCAGGCAATCGTCCCCACACGTCGAACTGCCACACGATGAAAATCCTGATTACCGGCGTGTGCGGCTTTCGTGGGCAGTTCCCTTGCCCGTAGTTTTCTGCTCGGCAACAGCGCGTTCGAGATTTTTGGGATCGATAATCTGAGCCGTGCCGGGAGCGAACTGAACCGGCCGCTCCTGAAAAAGCTTGGGGTTCATTTTCTGCACGGCGACATCCGGAACAGAAGCGATCTGGAACTCCTTCCCGACGCCGACTGGGTGATCGATGCCGCCGCCAACCCCAGCGTTTTGGCCGGCGTGGAAGGGAGCACAACAAGGCAGCTGTTTGAGCATAACCTGTTGGGCACCGTCAACGTGCTGGAATATTGCCGGGAGCGAAACGCGGGGCTGATTCTTCTCAGCACCTCACGCGTCTATTCCGTCAGCGCGCTCTCCGCCCTTCCGCTCGAAACGCGGGAAGATTCCTTCTACCTGCGGACGGGAAGCGAACTCCCACCCGGAGTCACCCATGACGGAATCGAGGAAGACTTTTCTACGTCGCCACCCTTGTCGCTTTACGGCGTGAGCAAGTTTGTTTCTGAACGTCTTGCGTTGGAGTACGGGGAGGCGTTTTGTTTTCCCGTCTGGGTGAATCGGTGCGGAGTCCTGAGTGGCGCTGGCCAGTTTGGGCGCGAGGACCAGGGTATCTTGTCATTCTGGATTCATGCCTGTCATCAACGGCAGCCCCTTGCCTACATTGGTTTCGGCGGCCACGGCCATCAGGTTCGCGATTATCTCCATCCGCAGGACCTCGTTCCTTTACTGGCGAAGCAAATGGAGCGAGGGGAGTCGAGTGGTCGTCGCATTTTCAACGTGGCCGGCGGAATCGAAAATTCGATCTCGCTCGCACAACTGAACCTCTGGTGCAGCGAACGATTCGGTCCGCACCCGATTCGCTCTGAAAATGAAGGTCGTGCCTTTGACGTCCCATGGCTGGTGCTCAATTCTGGCTCCGCCGCCGCTGAATGGGATTGGCGGCCGCAGACAAAACTGGGTGATATTCTGGAAGAAGTGGCCACTCACGCCGAAGCGCATCCGGGTTGGTTGGAGCGAACAGAGAGCTGATGGATACGCCAAGCAAGCCGTTGCGGTTGCTTTCCGTCGTCATTCCCGCGCGTAACGAAGCGGGCTGCATCGCGGCCACGATTGAACACCTGCACGTCGAGCTAAGACTCCAGAACCTTCCTCATGAAATCATCGTGGTGGACGATGGAAGCACGGACGCAACCTGGGCCGTGCTGGAATCGATGACAGATCGGGTCCCGACGCTCCGCCCGCTCCGAAACAGCGGACGAAAGGGTTTCGGACGCGCGGTAATCTGCGGCCTGGACGCAATGCAGGGAGACGCAGTGGTGACGATGATGGCTGACGAATCAGACGATTGCCGGGACGTCGTGCGCTATTGGGAAACTCTGCAGCAGGGACACGATTGCGTTTTCGGCAGCCGATTCATCCGGGGCGGTCGGGCCCTGGATTATCCACGATTCAAGCTCCTGCTCAATCGCCAGGCCAACCTTTTCCTGAAACTGTTGTTTAACATTCAGCTCAACGACACAACCAACGCATTCAAAGCATACCGCAGGGAAGTCATCGAGGGCTGTCGGCCGCTGATCTCGCCCCACTTTAACATCACGATCGAGCTTCCGCTGAAAGCGATCGTGCGTGGCTACAGCTGGACGGTCATTCCGATCACCTGGAGAAATCGCACCAGCGGAACCTCCAAGTTTCAGCTCAAGGAAATGGGCAGTCGTTATCTGTTTATCTGTCTTTACCTCTGGCTGGAGAAATATTTCAGCCGAGGAGACTATGCAAAACATGCAGCGGCGCCGGCCCACGAAAAGACACGGCCGACCGCAAATACTCGTTAGGTTCTCTCATTTTATTGATTCGTTAGGCGAAAATGCCGGAATCGGCCAGAACGAGATGATTCCGAGGATGCCGGAAACGACGACCAAGGTTTCTGCCGGAATGCCGTAACGAAAATCGTAAGAGACAGTCAGCACCGGGACGATGTAAAGACAGAGGCCGCCGAGACCAAAGAGCAAGAGACCGAACCGGATTTGATCCCGGCTCCGAATCATTCCAACCAGTGTGAAAGCGATCAGCGTGGCGAGAGCCAGACCGCCGACGCGAAAGAGGTTTTGGTAGGCGCCAAGAATCTGCTTCCCGCGCAGATGGACTGCGGTGCCGCGATATTTCTTCGACAATGCTTTGACCACCAGCCGCTCGACCGACAGATCGCGCCAGGCAAGGGAAAGAATTTCTCGCGGCTGTCCGGAATAACCGCGCAGAGTCGCGATCGAGGGTTCGATATAGCGCAGCAGGTCGATTCCGACCGCCTCAAGGTAGTCGCCCGGTTGGTGCAGAATAGCCTGCCGGGCGAAGGCCTTCAGCTTATCGTTAGGTTGGAGGACAAAATGGCGCCGTGCAATGGAGTTCGCGTCCCAAACGTAACCGAAGGGACCGGGGCGTTGCGAACCGGGTGTCGTTTCGCAAAGGATCGCCGTTCCCTGCGGTGGAGTAAATTCCCGGCAGTCAGCAAAGGGCGCGACTCGTGAGTAGAGATTCCAGCCGCTCATATCCGTTAGGCCGGCGTATTGGCCATGGGCCAGTTTGAAAGCAGCGAAATAAAAAATAAGGACCGTGGCTCCGGGCAGGAGCGCAATGGCCATCGTCATACCCCGGTAGCGGAGCGATCCTTTGACCGTCGATGCGGTGGCGAGAAGAAGGATAGGCAAACAAACGACGCCGACGCTGCGCGTGAGTGCCGCCATCGCCAGGAGCGCGCTCGCCACCGCCAGCCAACCTGGCTTTTTCCCACTCCTCCAACCGACCGCTGCACCCAAACCCGCGATCACGAGGAAGATGAAGAACGAGTCCGCCATCAGTTGATGCTCGAGATAGAGGTGATCGCCAGAGAGAAAGACGACTGCGGCAGGCAGGCAGGCGATCCAGCGTTGCCGAACCAGGCGCGACATTGTCAGATAGAGAATGACTCCCGCAGCCAAGCCGAGCAGATGTTGAATTGCGATGCTGAACCAGAGTTGGCGTGTCACTCCGTGCAGGAGGTGCAGCAGGAGCGGATAACCGGCCGGCATCCAAAAGTCGCTGAAGAATTCTTGCGGCCAGACGCGGGCATAGCGCGGCGAATCGAACGACAAGATCACCGCCGGATAATACAGAAACATGAGTGCTACCCGCACGAAGAGCCCCAGAGTAAGCAGGATAAGGAAGGGGCCGTACTTCAGGTCACGAAGCGTGCTCGCGGGTTTGGAGATTGAGAGAGTCTCGGTCATCGCGAGTTAACGCCGTCTTCGGACTAACCCTTCGCTTTCACCTGCCGCAACTGCACGCAATCGACCAGCGACTGGCCCGCGCGGACGTCGCTGATGATGACCAGGTTGTCGTTAGGCACAATCAACTTCGCGTCGCGCAGATATTTTTCCGCGGCCTCGATCGTCGCATTCGGATCTTCCGTAAAATCGATCCGGATCGGGAACATTCCCCAACAAATCGCGAGCTGACGGCAAACTTGTTCGTTCGAGGCGACGGCAAAAATCGGAGCACGCTCCGGGCGCAGGTTGGAGACATAGCGCGCCATCGTCCCATGGTGAGTAAAGACAATGATCTTCGCGCGCGCGAGTGAGTTGGCCAGGTTGATGGCCGCGGCGACGGTCTTCTCGCGCGGGTCTTCGAGGAGCGCTTCCTTGCCATAACCAGCGCCGCCGCTCCGCTCGATCCGCAGGGCCACGCGATTGAGGACGTTCACGCACTCGACTGGATAACGGCCGCGCGGTCGTTTCGCCAGTGAGCATGATTGCGTCGGCCTGCTCAAAAACCGCGTTGGCGACGTCGGTAATCTCGGCCCGGGTCGGTACGGGATGATTGACCATCGACTCGAGCATCTGGGTTGCGACGATCACCGGCTTGCCGAAGCGCAGGCAGCGCTTCACGATCCGCCGCTGAATGATCGGCAGGTCTTCCATCGGGCATTCGATCCCGAGATCACCGCGCGCGATCAGGACGACGTCAGCGACCTCGATCATCGCGTCGATCTCGCGGACGGCGCTTTGACTTTCGATTTTCGCCACGACCTGCGCGCTGCTCCCGGATTTTTTCAAGACCCGTCGCAGCTCTGCGAGGTCTTCCTTCTTGCGTGCGAAACTGAGCGCGACGAAATCGACGCCCAGTTCGACGCCGAGAGCCACGTCGACCAGATCCTTTTCGGTCAGGGCAGGAAGATTCACATGCACGCCGGGGAGATTGATGTGCCGACGCGAGCCGAGCGTGCCCGCAGTCAAAACTGCGGTGCGAATCCGGTTGTCCCCTTTTTCCAGCACGCGCACCTGCATGAGGCCGTTATCGAGGAGAACTATGTCGCCGACCGAGACGTCGTCGATCAGGTCGTCGTAGTTGACCGTGATCGAATTCGGTTTCGTGGTTTTTGCGCCGCGCACCGTGATTTCCAGAACATCGCCGACCGCGAGTGAGAGGTCACGCTGCAGAACGCCAGTGCGAATCGACGGTCCCTGCGTGTCGAGAAGGAGCGCGACATTGCGCCCGAGCTGCTGCGCGAGGCCGCGGACCCGCGGGACGATGTCGCGCACCCATTCATGCTTCGCGTGACTCATGTTTAGCCGAAACACGTCGGTGCCGGCCTCGATCATCTGCCGGATGATCTCGGAATCTTCCGAGGCTGGACCGAGAGTGCAGATGATCTTGGTCTTGCGCATCGCGCCTCAGGATTCAGTTCGGAAGTTCATTTGCAAGGCCCATTTCGTTAGCCGGAGCCCTCCGGCGAAGGCTTGAAAACTTTGGCAACGGCAGGCGCGACGCGTTCGCGCAGACCGGTGCAGGGCCGCTCGAAGAAGAGGAAAAGAAAGGCGCTCAGCAGGATCGCGCCGCCGATCGCGAAAACGAACAAGATGAGGGCGTGGCTGAGGGAGGTGCGCCAGTCTTGATATCCATATTTCATCAAGAGCTGAAGGATCGGGATATGGACCAGGTAAAGCGCATAGGACCAAAGGGCGATCTTGCGTACCGCGAGGCTCGCAACATTCTCTTTCTTTAGCTTCCAAAGCGAAGCCCACGGCAGGAGAAGCGCAAAGCCCAGCGAAACAAGTGTGAAGCGAAAAGTGCGAGCGAAATAATCGTCCGGTCCAAAGACGAACTGCCCCCCGCGCCACCTCCAGAGCGAGGCGTAGAGCACGATGAGCATCATGATACCGATCGCCGCTGCGAGCCCGCGTCGCGCTCGGCAAAACGAGGGCCAGCGGATCGAGATCCAGCCGGCGAAAACGCCGATCATGAGCCCGTCAAACCGGTAGATGACGATGACGCGTTGCCATTCCCCCCAGGTAGCGTCTGGCGCGGAGGCCGAGATCATGCGGCCGATCGTCGAAAAAAGAAAAAATGCTGCCGCAACCGTCAAGAAAACGGGCACAAAGCGCTTCTGAAACCGCAGCCCAAGCCAGATGGCGGCCGGGAAGAGAAGGTAAAACCATTCCTCGATCGCGAGGCTCCATGACTCAGGAAAAAAGACAGGATGATAGGTCGCGAAGGTGCGCAAAAAGAAGCCGTGCTCCAACACTTCGCCTAACGAGAGTGGGTGGTCCTTGACCTGGAACTCGAGCAGAACGTTGAGGACGACGAATAACCAGAAAAGCGGCAAGGTTCGGAACCAGCGCCGGATGTAGAATACACCCACCGTACCGGGGTTCCCCAAATCGGAATCGTAGCGGATCAAAATGCGTCCGATGAGGAAGCCGCTCAGAACAAAAAAAAGTTCAACACCGTAAAAGCCGCCGTGCCCGAGCAAACCGAACCAGGCTGGCATTTGCGGATAAAGCAGTCCGAATCCGTGCGCAAAAAGAACGCCGGAAATGGCCAGGGCGCGGAGACAATCCAGTCCGAAAACGCGGCTCGTGCTCGTGGTCTGTCATCGACGAATCCGCGGGGGAATTGCCAATCTGAATCCGGGCAGATCGAGCGAGAGGTTGGGATTGTAAAACGGATCGCAGTTGAGGAGATCACCCCATCGCTCCGCCATGTAACCGGCTTCCGGCGAAGAGCCCGGCCGTTCCTTCGGCCCAGAGTCACTCAACGTTAGATTGGCATAGGGCGTCCAAACGATTTGCAGGTCGCGCTGACGAAGCCGGAGGCAAAAATCGACGTCATAAAAATGGTGCGGCAGATTTCCCCGATCGAATCCTTCGACCTCCTGGAAAACCTTTCGTCGAACCGCGAGACACGCGCCGGAAACCGCGGAGAGATTTTGCTGGAGCCAGGCGCGATTAAAATAGCCGGGATGTTCCCGCGGCAGCCCGCGGAATGCCGGCGCGGCGATCCCGCCCAGGCCGAGAATCAAGCCGCCAGCTTCCAGTGCGCCTTGCCGGGTAGAAAGCCGCGCACCCACCGCACCGACCTCTGGCCTAACGACTTGACTAACGATCTCGTTGAGCGAACCGGGTTCCAGCGCCTCAACGGAGCGGTTGGCGAAGAGCAAGACCTCACCCTGCGCGCGGGCCGCGGCCGCGTTCATGCCCGCGGCTCCGGCTCCGGTTTCCGCCTGGATAATCTCCACAGCGCCATAATCCGTCCCCTCGAACGCTTCGCCCCGTGCCGTCGTCACGACACTGACCGTCGGCGGCGGATTGGGGAGCTGATAAACGACGCGATGTGACTCCGCATTCTGCGGGCAGGCTTCCGCGTGAGCCGCGATCCCGCGCGCGCGGAGATAACTGTTGAGCGCCCGGCGCGCCGCATGCCGCGCGTATGGCTTGGCGTCCGGCTGATCGGCCAGGCTGCCCTCGACCATTCGCCAGTGATAAAGGATGCGGGGTATGTGACTGATTTGCTTCGGTCGCACCCGTGCGACGCAGCGCAACGCAAGATCGTAATCCTGCGATCCCTCGAATCCTTCACGGAACCCGCCAGCCTCGCGAAGCAAGGAAGTGCGATAGGCGCCAAGGTGATTGAGGTAGTTTTGCGCGAGGAAAAGCTCCGGGTTCCAATCCGGTTTAAAGAACGGGTTGGAACGGGCGTCGTTCGCATCGAGAAAATCTTCGTCCGAATAAACGATGGCGGCGTCCGGGTTTCGCGCAATCTCGCAGACCACCGCCGCGAGCGCATCTTCCGCGAGTTCATCGTCTTGATCCAAAAGCGCGCACCATTCGCCGCGGGCGAGCGACAAGGCGGAATTTGAGCAGGCCGAAATATGACCATTCTGCTCGCGAAAAAGGACTTTGATGCGGCGATCTTCGCGGGTCAGGTTTTCGAGGAAGGGTTTGATCTGAAGATCTGTGGAGGCGTCGTCGGCCACGCAGAGTTCCCAGTTTTCATAAATCTGCCGGCGCACCGAGCCGATGGCCCGATCGAGAAAATTCAGGTCGCCATTGTAGACCGGCAGGATGACCGAAATCAGCGGCCGGTGATCGAGCGCGAGGATTTTGCCGCGGAGACTCGTGCGAGTCTCGGGTGTAAGGGAAGCGAAACGCTCGAGCCACTCGTGATAGGTCATCGGACCTTGTCCTTCAGCACGCGCTCGATCAATGCGCTAAAACGCTCGCCCAACCGGTCGATGGAAAAATTCTTCGAGAATGTCCGTCGGGCGTTTCCGCCTAACGATGCAATCAATCCCGGTTCATCGATGCAACGGCAGAGTGCCTTTGCGAGCGCGAGGCTGTCTTCAGCCGGAACGACCAACGCATTGACTCCATCGTGCAACCATTCCGCAACTCCGCCGACATTCGTCGTGACGATCGCCTTCCCAAGGCTCATAGCTTCCAGGATGGCGATCGGCATGGTCTCGTCGCGCGACGAACAGACGAGGACATCAGCGGCAGCGCTGGCCTCGAGCGCTTCGCCGTGATCGAGGGCATCCTGCAGCTGAACGTTCGACATTTGCCCGGCTTGTTGGGCAAGTCGTTCGTAAAATGGGCGATCCAAAATGCGCCCGGCCATTTGGAAAACCGCACGCGAGTTCGCGGCGGGGCTGAGTTGAACGATCGCCTGAAGGTAGAGATCCTGGCCTTTCCGCGACTCGTAAGTCCCAAGAAGGAGAAAGCGGATGAGCGCCGAATCGCCCGCCGGTTTGCCGGGCGCAACCCGCGCCGGAGGGATTCCATACGGCACCACTTCGATGGGCCGATCGGTCAGCGTCGCGTAGAGCTGGGCCGTCCGCCGTGTGGGCACGATGAGAATATCGGCCAGGTCAAGCGCGGGTTTGATCTCCGGAAAGTGAGCGATCAGGTGATGCGCCACGAGACTTTCGTGGATGTACCAGATAACCGCGATCCCCAGTTCGTTGGCCGCGCAGACTGGAGCCCACATCACGAGAGTATTGGCAACCACAACGTCGAATCGCGCGCAGAGCGCCCCCAGCTCGGCCAGATCCGGTCGCGCTGCCAGGTCGATTACCGGGAAAATTTCCACGCCGATTTGTCGCAGCTCATTCGAGATCGGACCGGACTCCGCCCTCTCCGGTTTCGGGACCGCGACCGCGACCTCCCAGCCTTGGTGCTTGAGCCAGCCGACTAGATGCAAAAGCTGGATCGGCGCACCGCTCCAAGTCGTTTCGTGAGCGAAAAACAGGATGCGGGCCGGAGATTGATTGGTCATGGTTGCTTCTCAGGATGGGCTGTAATCGACGGCGGGAAATTCGGCCGTGGTTTTCAAAGCATATGTCGTCGAGGTTCTCGTTGATTAACGTAATCCACAGATGCGCAATATTTTTTCCAAGCGGAAAATCAATCGAAGCCGAAGGATGCCCAAGCAGCTTCACGACATGTGGCAGGCGGTTGCCAGCTTTTCTGTGCAGATTCAAGAGAGCGCATTCATGGAGGAAATGATGCGGCGGCGACCTGCGCATGGTGTTCACGGCGTGATGGGCCGGATCGACTGCGCCACGCTGTATGGATTGGTGAGATGGCATCGACCCTCCGTGACGGTGGAATCAGGCGGATATCTTGGGATGTCTTCAACGTTCATTCTCAAAGCGCTGGCCGACGAAGGCCTGACGGATGCAAAATTGTACAGCATCGAATTTAACAAGACTTGCCCGCATGGGATCCTCGTTCCCGATGAATTGAGGGCCGGCTTCATTCCCCTCAACGCAGATGTGAAGGATTTGGTAAAGGGCGATCAACTTCCTGCGACGCTTGACATGTTTTTACACGACAGTTCACACCGCTACCGTCACATGCTTTGGGAATTCACTGAATTCTGGAAGCGACTGCCCGACAGAGGACTGCTCGTCTCGCACGACGTTCATTTCAGCGCGGCCTTTTCAGAATTTGTGACGAGGACTTATGCGCACGACAGGCACGGCTTGCTGGATGCCGACCGTGCGACCCACTATGAATGGGGCCGATGGGGTTACGTCGGGTTCGTGGTAAAGAAACAGGTTTGAAAATCGACTCTTGTGGCGTCACCGCTTCCGAACTCAACAAGCTTCGAATATTTCTTCGAAGGGAAGGGTCGGGGTTTGAAACCGTGAGCCATGGAATAATGCCAATCTAGTCTGGTGATGTTGTGGTTTTTTGCTCTCACTGAGGATTCGACCGCCTTTCGGCAATATGCGGAGATGCTCATGGTGGCGGTGCATACGGCGAGAAAATTTACCTCGCTCGTCCCGCACTTGATTTATGACGGGAGCGACAATGATTTCACTGCCTGGTTGAGAAAGCGCGACGTGCGGATCATCCGGCACCGGAGTTTGTTTCGCGATGCGCTAGCGGCGCTGGGCCGGCAAAAAGGAAATCCGCATTTCGAAGCAGCGCTGTCGGGCGCTTTTTCTCGGGTGGAACTACCAGAGATCGTGGCTCGTCTGGGCGGCGCTGACCGCGTGCTCTATACCGACTGCGACGTGATATTCGAGGCTGAGGTCGTCCCTGAATTGGACGCCAACCCCTGCCAGTATTTCGCGGTCGCTCCGGAAGGAGTGCAGGATGATTACGTCAATATGAATACGGGTGTAATGCTGATGAACCCGGCTCGGCTGCATGAAAGCCTGCCAGAATTTCGTGAATACATTGCGCGAAATTTGGTCGCGCTCGAAAAGGAATCCTGGGACGAAGCGGCCTATCGCTGGTTCTATCGTGATGGCAACGGTCCACTTTGGGACAGGCTGCGGCCGGAACTAAATTGGAAGCCATACTGGGGAGAGAGGGCGGAAGCAAAGATCATCCATTTCCACGGGCCGAAGCCGTATCAGTATGACCATATCGAATCCACCTGGCCTGAACTGAAACCTTACACCGGCGGTGCTTATCGCGCGATGGTTGAACGGTGGTCCGAGCTGCTCCGGGAATGTCGTTAGGCACGAATGCCTGGTCCCTGAGAAAGCGCGATCAACGGAATCTAAACGCCTCAAATCGCGCCGGCGCGGTTTGCGCAATCGCCCACGGGACAGGGCCGCGAACGCTACTATAAAACCCTGCACCCGTGCCCGGAGCAAAGGTCGCGACCAAGGGCATGATCGGCCGAGTGATTTCGACCACAGGGACGACGGCGTTGGGAACCGGTCCGGAATCGGCGTTATTCGACGGAATGATCACCAGGTCACCGGGATGGATCGGAGCATTCTGGACCAGGGGTTTTGCCTTCCACTGCTCCATATAGAATTGGAAGCCCCAGTGGCTTTGGAACCAGACGCGCGTCTGCTTCCGGCCAAATCGTTTTTGGAAATAGCGCGCTCCAGCCCGCGACGCGCCGGCCTCGCTGTAGTCGGCTGCCGCCACGATGAGGGCGATAACCGCGGCCGCGCCGACCCATCGCAGCCTCGTTAGGTTTCCCGGTCTGCCTTCGCCGACGCGATCCCAATGTCGCATGAGAAGAATGGAAACCGCCGGCGCCATCGGCAAAATCGTGCGAGCTGTGATTGACCAATTGAGCAATGCGACAAAAGCAAAAGTTCCGACCGTCCAGAGTAAGAGCAGGAGAGAATCAGCGTCCTGACTGATTCGAAAATCCCACACCGCGAGAGCGAGGAGCGCTATGCCGATGGTGGCAAAGAAGCAACCTTGAAGACGGACCGCCAGTTCATTGCTTCCGAGGCCTGCCCCCAGCGGGACGCAGGTCCAAAACAGCCCGCCGATCAGGAGCAGAACCGCCATTCCGCCAAGAACAGCCTTCGCGCTGCGAATGGATGTCAGAAACACGGCGCCAATCATGGAGCCGCCAACAAATGAGCAGGCGGTTAGAAGTTTGATCTGGATCGGGATCCGGACTTCGACTGCGACATCTCGAAGATAGAGCATCGCACCGCTAAAAAGAGCGTGTCCGTATTTCGCCCTGGTGATCAGCTCGAAGCCGAGAGCGGCCAGTAGAGGAATCGTCAGGTACCCGAGGTGAAGACGAATTCGACGCTCCCGCATCAACGTGTAAACCAGGAGCAGGGGAACAAGACTGATCCCGAAATATTTGGTCAGTGTTGCGCCGGTGACGAGAACCGCAGAGACCAGGAGTAGAATCCATTCTCCCCGGTCCAAACCGGCGATCCAGAAGTGAATCGCCCAGATCCAGAATGCGAGAAGCATCACGTCACACATCACATGAGAGGCTGAAATCAGGAACACCGGTGTGAAGAGAGTCAGAAAAGCGGCCGTGACAGGACTGCCGCAAAGCCGCTTTGCCAGCGCGAAGGTTCCAAGGATCGCCGCGAGCGCCGGGAGGAGAAATGCGCTGTGCATCACGATCTCGCCGAATCCCCCGAACGATCCGATGGTGGCGATGTAATAGGAGCAGAGCGGAGGGTTTTGCATCGCGACCCACATTGGTTGGGCGAGGGAAGACCAATGGACGGTGACGCCGTAAGGATCAAAAGGATGCCGAATGATCTGCTGACCCATCCAGAGAAACAGCGGATCATCGATGTCGTAGGCCTTGTTCAGAAACGGTAGCAACGCCACAAGCGTAAGGCCCCCTAGAAGGACTTTGGCGCGCCTATCGTTCATCTGTCCTATGCGTCCGTATTCGTCCCATGGCTTCGGCACCGAGCGCAATCATGAGAACGAGCACGACCGACCAGAGTGGAAGAATCGGAAACAGAAATCGGTCCTGGGTTGCATCGAAGGCCGTGGCGTCAAGCCAGGCGAGCAGCACAGCCCGCAGAAAGACCGCGCCCGCCAGAAGCACGATCGCGCAAATGATGCCAGGGTGCTCCTTCACACGCTCCCTGGAAACAAGGAGACAGACGAAGGCGCCCGCCGCGAACATGTGCAGCAGGACCATGGCGACCCAGTGGTAGCGGCCGATCAACCTTTCCACGAACACAGCCGTACTATGCCCAAGTTCCATCCCGGGTGCGCGCCGTAAAGTCATCTGGTTGTAGAGCTGAGTTTCGTCTTTCGTTAGGATGGCGTCGTCGCGGAGCGGTGCCACCGGCCACTGCGCGAAGACCCGCGCGGCCACTCGCCCGGCCGAGGCGGGAAGCCGGCGCAGGCCGCCGCTCTGCACGAAAGGATCGAGGAAACCGCCGAGCACGAAACGCGTCGGAAGCCGGCCGTCGTCGCAGGCCGCATTGATTTCTCGGGCCGCCCGAGTGAAAAAACGCCGGGCGCTCTTGGGCGATGCAAAGATTCCCTCTGTGTTTGCCGCCTGGCGCGTCGCCCAGACAATCCAGCCGGCCCCGATCTCGTTAGGCGTGCCGGTCCTCCGCATCGTCTCGACCCGCCATGCTTCACCGAGCGGGCCATCGAGCGGTTCGCGCAACTGGGCAAACGTCGGGCTGACCGCGAAAGCGCGATGCAGAGTGTCCATGGTGATCGGCGCATAGGGCTTCGGCTCGGTCGGCTTGATTCGGAGTAAGCTGTGATAGAACGTTTGGAAGGCTGGCGCGGTCATCTCAGAGCGGGCGAAGGAACGAAAGACGCGATCGTTCGCCGCGTACACCAGGGTGATGAGAATGATCGCCGTGCCGCTGGTAATCACGATCGGCTTGGCGCAGGCGCCTTTTTGCCATAGGCAAAATATCGCTACCCAAAGCCCGAGCAGGGCGATGAGCAGGACGCCTTCCTCGCGCGTGTTCCAAAGGATCGCGATCGCAATTCCGCTGCCCGCTGCGCTCCACCAGCTACGTGTCGAGAGAGTCAGGAGCAAACCACCAAGGAGATACCACAACACCGCGACGTAGAGAGTGTCGGACATCGTATAGTCGTTCTCCTGAAATCCGATCGGGTGAAGGCAAAGGATGAGAAAACTCGCAAGGCAGGCCCAGCGACTAAGACCGAGGCTGCGCAAAGCGGCAAGCACAGTGAGCGCGCCTCCGATTTGCAGGAGCTCGATCGCCAGCCGGAGCGGAAGATGGAACCAATTCACCAGCGCGATCCAGAGAGGATAGGCAGAGGGCCGGATGAACGCGATCCAATCGTAGGGCGTACCCCAATACCAATGACTGGCCGAGCGCACATACCAGAGGGCGTCGTACTGCGTCGCGCTCCCGACGATTTCTTCGCCCCCGACGAGCCAGAGCTTGAATGCGATCACGCATGTGATCGCCAGCGTGAAGGCTCCGCGGGAAAGAGATCGGCGGGCCACGGTAAAATCTAGGAGCCTCGCCGGGCAGAAAGCCGGCGGCCGGAACGCAAAGCCTTGACCTGCCGAAAGCAGGCGCGTCCGAAACCCGCAAGAGCGGAATACTTCTTCACCTGCCAGACAATGGTGTGGCCATTGCCGACTTTGTCGTCAGTTTCCTGGAAAGCGACTTCGTCGAGTCGTGCCCGGGAATGCGATTGATTAAACCAATCCCCAATCTCTCGAATCAGGTCGGGAGAAAAGACGGTGTAATGGCCTCGACCCTTGCCACGTTCTTCCGGCGGAAAAGTTTCCCCGCGTCGCTTCTTCTCATAGAGTTGGACGAGCGAGGACAAGGAGGTCACCGGCCGATCCTTGTCCGAAGCCGCCGCATCCCGTTTGGGCACGATGACAAAGAGATAGCCGACAGATCGCGTGATCCGGACCCACTCGTCCAGCGCGATGAGCGGATTCGGGAGGTGCTCCCAGACATGAGAGTGGAGCACGAAATCGGTGCTGTCATTGGGGACTGGGATATCCGCAGCATCCGCAGAGATGTCGATCGCGGCGAAACTCCCGCACATTTCCAGCTGCGATTGTTTGAAGAACTCGTAGTCGAAGGAATCTCGATCGGCAGCCAACCCAACGTTCCGGGTATTGAGGCCAAACGGGTTGTGCGCGGCCGGGCCGATCTCCAGGCCATCTAGCCCATCCAGGAGCTGGTGTGCGAGCATGGACTCCGGAAAAATGGTGGGCGATGAGGGATGAGAATTTTCGGTGGGCATGGCTGACCGCTGCGCTCGGCACGAGCCTTCTCCACCGTCCATGGGGACTCAAGAGGAATTATGGACCACTTCAAAAGCGTTGTGGCGGCAGTCTCGTATCTGTTTAACATCCTGCGTGACTTGAATGTCAGGCCAGAAGAATCGACGCTCACAGAGCGCCGCTACCATGAGCCATTCTCAGCTTGCGCAAGCGGAAGGGCGCTTGAAGTTGCTTCGCAATGACCCTTCCCGAGGCCACGCGCCGTTCGCTTTCCTTGTCCGCCTCGAGCGAGCCGCGGTTCTGGTGGCATCGCTTGCCCCGGAGTAATTATGTCCCGCCGATATTCGCCAGCCTGAGCGACGAGGAATGGCAATTGATGCAGGATTGGTTTGCCGAGACGACCCGCCAGAACTTAATCGGGGAGTGCGTCGTGCCGATCATGTCGCTCCTCCATGGCATGGTGATGGGAAACGGGATTCAGCGCATCGTGCAATTGGGCACGCACGCCGGTTATTCGGCGCTGCTGCTTGGATTTTACCTGCGGCAGATGCACGCGCAGAACGGCCTTTTCAGTTTCGAAATCGACGAGTCCTTTTGCCGTTTTGCCCGCGCTTGGCTCGAGCGAGCCGGTCTCAACTCCGTCGTCAAAGTAGAACTGCGGAGTTCCCTTGATCCCGCTTCACCCCAACTTGCCCGGGACTATTTGGGCGGCGCACCGGAGCTGATCTTCCTCGACAGCTCGCATGAGTACCGGCAAACGCTGGATGAGATCGAGGCCTGGTACCCGGCGCTCAGACCGGGTGGCTTGATCGTGCTCCATGACACGAGTGAATTTGCCGTCAGCTTCGATGTGACTCAGCAAGGGGGCGTCCGGCGTGCCCTCCGGGAGTGGCGCGACTCACATCCCGAGGTCGAAGTGATTTCCCTGAACCACAATGTGCCGGCGATGGAAACGCCACAGATGATCTACCAGGACTTCTGCGGAGTCGGCTTGATTCAAAAGCCGGTCTAACGAACATAGCCGTGCGGCTAAACAATGCACCAAAGCTCCTACGACCGAATGGCGGAATTCTGCCGCGACTATCTCGCAGCGCGCCAGGACGAGCCGCTCACCATCGTCGACCTGGGTAGTTGCGATTACAACGGTTCGTATCGTCCCATTTTCGCGAGAAAACCGTGGCGTTATCTTGGCGTCGACCTTGCCCCGGGCAAGAACGTTGACCTGGTCTTGCGCGAGGCCTACCACTGGCGCGAATTGCAGTCGGAGAGTGTTGACGTACTCGTCTCTGGCCAGACCTTTGAACATACGGAGTTCTTTTGGGAAACCATCCTTGAGATTACTCGCGTTCTGAGGCCCGGCGGCCTCTGCTGCATCATTGCGCCGGCGAGCGGACCCGAGCACCGCTTTTCGCTTGATTGCTGGCGAATTTTTGCAGACGGCTTTCGCGCTCTCGCGCGCTATTCCGCGCTGGAAGTGCTGCACGCGCACACTCACTGGGAGGAGCTGGCGAAATACAACGACGAGAGCAATAAATGGCACGAGTCGATCTTGATTGCGCGGAAGCGTTCAGAGTCGTTAGGCGAAAAACTTCGGCGCCGGCTTTTCGCTGCGGCGAGATACCGGTTGCACCCCCTGCCTCAAAGGGATGAAACCCTGATCCAGGTCTTTTTTTCCTCGGATGGTGTCCTTCGGGAAGAGGCGTCGGTGGTGGCGGGCGTCGAGCAGGGCGGATGGCGGGAGGTGCGGATCAATCTGCCGGATCACGCCCGCGCCCGTCCTTTGCGGATCGATTTCATGCGCTCTCTCGCATTCGTCGAAATCGCAATGCTTAGTGTGAACGCAGGGACGCGGCAGTATTTTTCAGCGGCAAGCGCGGCCGAGTTTGACGTCGTCTCGGTGCAGGGGGATGCCGAGCGCCTGCCGCACCCGGAATGTCTGCGCCTGCGGATTACGGGAATCGATCCGCAACTTGTCTTGCCCGCGTTGGAATCCTGTCCGGCGGAAGGGAAATTGCGAATAGAGCTGCGGCTACGCGTCTTTGGTGAAACCTGACTCCTCGAAAGACCAGACGGGTTCGAAGCCCGATCCTATTGTATCTCGGTTGGAGCGGGCGCGCACCTGTTTGCGAAAAATCCTTGCCCGTCTGGCCGGCGGGCCGATTGGACGATACGAAGGGCTGCTACACGGCTACATTTGTTGGATCGATGAACCGACTAATTGGCGCGGAGTCAAGCGCCGGTTTCGACTCTCCGGATGGTGTTTCTCCCAGGATGGCGCAAAGATCGAAGATCTTCGTGCGAGGCTTGGTGACCGCGAGTTTATCGTTAGTCACGGGTTAGCCCGTCCTGACGTCGCCACCGCTTACCCGGATCAGATGGGCGCGCTCCGGAGCGGCTTCGAAGTCATCATCGAGGCTCCGCGCGGCGCGCTCCACAGCCTGTCCTTCGAGGCGCGCCGTTCGGAAGAACCGTGGCGCGAAATTTTCGGCAGACAGCTTGTTGTCTCGCGTGACGCCAGTACGAGCTATGAGGATTGGATCAGGAAGTACGATACTTTGCGGTTTGGTGACCACTCAAGAATCAGAAAGCAGATTGAGGCTCATAAGATAAAGCCGCGTTTTTCCGTTTTGATGGTGGTTGCTCTACCCGCTTCCGAGCATCTCAAAGCGGCGATCAAGTCCGTTCGCGCACAGCTCTATCCGCATTGGAAACTCTTGATCATCGCGGATGAATCATTGCCGGAGAAGACGCAGCGCATCATCGACCAAGCCAGGGGCGATCGCCGGATCGAGGTTCGCCGTCTGAGCAAGGGGGGTGAAATCACCGAAGCCTTGAATGAGGCTATGGCTCTCGCCGAAGGCGAATTTGTTCTTACCCTTGGAAGTGAGGACAAGTTGGCGCCGACTGCGCTTTACCTGGTGACCCACGCGATCAACAACCAGCGCGAAGTACGTCTGATTTACAGTGACGAGGATAAGTTGGATTCGGCCGGATTCCGGACCGAGCCCCATTTCAAATCGGACTGGAACTGGCCGCTTTTGCTTGGGCAAGACTTTGTCTCGCAACTGACAGTCTTTCGTTCTGACTTAGTCAGGTCTTTTGGCTTGCGTAACGGTTTTGGAGGAGCGCACGGTTACGATCTGCTGCTCCGGTTCACCGAGAGGCTCGAGCCACATCAAATCCATCATCTTCCTTACGTCCTCTATCATCGTCGAACTGTGACGCAGGACGGGGAGGCGAGTTTGAGCGCGGGAGCGATAAAGGCAGTTGAGCAACATCTGGAGCGAGAAGAAATCGAGGCGGAAGTAGGCTATGCCAGTGACAAGGTATCTCGCCGAGTGCGTTATCTCTTGCGGGACGATCAGCCCACCGTCTCAATTATTATCCCGACGAGAGACAGAGTGGAGTTACTCCGGCCCTGCGTGCAGGGCATTCTTGAGAAGACCGCTTACTCGAGTTTCGAGCTTATCGTGATCGACAATGGAAGCCGCGCGCCCGCGACGCTGGATTATCTTGGCTCGATTGCGAGCGAGCCAAGGATGCGGGTCTTGCGTCTGGACGAGGAGTTTAACTACAGCCGGCTCAACAATTACGGAGTGCGAAACAGTAGCGCCGAATTCATCCTTCTGATGAATAACGATGTCAACGTGATCGAGCCCGGTTGGCTCGAAGAGATGGTCAGTCATGGAATCCAACCAGGGGTGGGTGCTGTCGGCGCGCGGCTTCTTTATCCCGATAATCGAGTGCAACAAGCCGGAGTGATCCTCGGGGCAGGTGTCCACGGTGTCGCGGAGGTCGCCCATCGGGGAATTGCGCGAGGTGCCTTCGGTTATTTTTCCCGTGCAATTCTGGCACAGGAGTTATCCGCGGTCGGAGCCGCTTGCATGCTGGTGAGGCGGGAGGTTTATCTGGAGGTAGGCGGCTTCGACGAAGAGCATTTTAGGGTCGCTTTCAACGACATCGATTTTTGCCTCAAACTGCGCACGCGCGGTTATCGAATCATCTGTGCGCCGGAGGCGGAACTTTACCATCACGAACATGCCAGCCGTGGCACGGAGTATACGGAAAGCAACGAGCAACGATTCAAGAGGGAGATTGAGCTCATGAAGGAGAAATGGAAAGACGCCCTCTTGGTCGATCGATATTACAACCCAAACCTGTCGCTCGGCAGCGAACTTTTCACGCTTGCCTTTCCCCCGAGAATAACCAGGCCGTGGCGGTCAACCGCTCAGTAGATGGACATGAGTCACTTCTCCACTTCTGCGCTCTTTCCAGGGGGACCGCCAGGTGGCGTCGCGTCGCGGAGCGGTCGCGACAGATCGTTCTTCACCCGATCGAGGATGCCGTTGACGAAGCGCCCGGAGTCTGGTCCTCCGAATTCCTTGGCCAACTCGATCGCTTCGTTGATCGAGACCACCGGGGGAATGTCGTCCCGGTAAAACATCTCGAAAATCCCAAGCCGCAGCACGTTGCGGTCGACCGCAGAGATGCGGCGGAACTCGTAGTTTTCGCAGTAGCGCGTGATTCGCTCGTCAATTTCCGGCAGATGCGCGAGCATCCCTTCGATCAGCGGCCGGGCAAAGAGCTGCACGTTGTTCTTCGCCGGGCATAGCGCCCAGAACTCCTCGATTGTTTCCGGTCCCTCGCCGCCGTGCAGGTCTCGCCAGAAATGATATTGGAGCGCGGCCCGGCGCGCAGCGTGACGTTTGCCCATACTACTTGCGCAGTTTCGCGAGGAGGTTCGCCATTTCGACAGCTGCCCGCGCCGCTTCGGTGCCGCGATTGATCTCGTCCTCGAGACAGCGCTTCCGGGCCTGTTCATCGTCCTTCAAACTGAGCACCGCGTGAATCACCGGGACGCCGTGCTCGAGCGAGATCTGTTGCAGTGCCTGGGTGACGACCTGGCCGAGATATTGCGCGTGCGCGGTCTCGCCCTGCAGGATCACGCCTAACGCCACGATGGCGTCGACATTTCCTTGCAATGCAGTTTCGCGGGCCACGATTGGAATTTCAAAAGCGCCCGGGACCAGGTGCAAAGTGACATTGGAAGCGGGCGAAAGTTTGCGCAGTTCGTCGGTGCAATGGCTCACGAGGCCCTGCACATATTTGGCGTTGAACTGGCTCGCGACGAGCACGAACGCGCGTTTCGTGCTGTTAACCCGCGGCCTTGGCGGAACGAATTGCGACATGTGCGGAGTGGCCGCCGGCTAAAGCAGGTGGCCCATTTTCACCCGTTTGGTCTCGAGATACTTGGCGTTATGCGGATTCGGTTCGCTCCGAATCGGCACCTGCTCGACCATCTGAATGCCGTAGCCCTCAAGTCCGACCACTTTCTTCGGATTGTTCGTGAGGAAGCGAAACTTCCGCACCCCGAGATCGTAGAGAATCTGCGCGCCGATGCCGTAGTCCCGCAGGTCGCCCGCGAAGCCGAGCTTGGCGTTTGCTTCCACCGTATCGAGACCTTGTTCCTGCAACTTGTAAGCGTGAATCTTGGCGGCGAGTCCAATGCCGCGCCCTTCCTGCCGCATATAGACCAGGACCCCGCCGACCTCGCTGATTTGGCGGAGCGCGGCGTGCAGTTGATTGCCGCAATCGCAGCGGCGGGAACCGAAAACGTCACCCGTCAGGCACTCGCTATGCACGCGCACGAGAATCGGCCTGGTCTTCGAAATCTTCCCTTTCACGAGCGCCAGATGATGGGCGTTATCCATCGTCGAACGATACATGTGGAGCTCGAAATCGCCGTAATCGGTCGGCAACTTCACCACCTGTTCGCGCTCGATTAGTTTCTCGCGCAGCCGGCGGTAGGCGATCAAACTCTGGATCGTGCAGATCCGCAGCTTGTGTTTTTTCCTGAACTGCATCAGCTCGGGGAGACGCGCCATCGTCCCGTCATCGTGCAGGATTTCGCAAAGCACGCCGGCTGGTTGCAAGCCCGCCATCCGGGCGAGGTCGACGGCCGCTTCGGTGTGACCCGCGCGCCGCAAGACGCCGCCTTCTTTCGCGCGCAAAGGAAAGATGTGGCCGGGCTGGACAAGATCTTCCGGTCCGGATTTCGGCCGCGCGATGGTGCGGATGGTCGCTGCTCGATCGTGCGCGCTGATCCCCGTCGTCACTCCCTTGGCCGCGTCGACCGAAACGGTGAAATCGGTCCGATACACATCGCGGTTTTGCGCCACCATGCGCTGCAGCCCGAGCTGATCGGCGCGCTCGCTCGACACCGGGACACAAATGAGCCCGCGTCCGTGCATCGTCATGAAATTGATCGCCGGCGGCGTCGCCTTCTCCGCGGCCATGATGAGATCGCCCTCGTTTTCGCGGTCGGCGTCGTCGGTCACAATGACCATTTTCCCGGCCGCGATGTCGTGGAGCACGTCGTCAATCGTATCGAATTGAAAGGCTTCGGGTGCCTGGATGATCACGCCGTTACCATTGCCGTCGCTCCCGCCCTCGGCAACGTGAATTCACTTCGCGCTCGTTGGCACGATCATGGTGCCACGTCCTTTTTCGCCGTCTCGGAGGGCGAATGGCGCATAGAGGATGGCGAAGAAGAGCAGGGCGAGACCTTGCAGTTGCACGATGTAAAGCCAGCGCGCGTCAGAGAGGTAGTCGAGAATGGAGGCGACGACGGGTTTGTGGAGGAGGAAGCCATAATTGACTCCGGTCAGATGATCGACCAAGAGCGTCGCGACAAGGTAAAGCTGCGACCAGGCCAGGGTGCGCCAGACCGAACCGAGCGTTGGACGAAAGCGGCGCGCGATGAGCAGGTAGATGACGCCAGCCACGATTCCGCCGTGCCCGAGGAAGAAACTGATCGCGCGGATGTCGGGGAAGTTGACCTGGAGATTGGGCGTGAGGATAGCCTGGAAGGTTCCGCCGATTCCCCAGAAGTAGGAGACCTCCGTCCAGCTACGACGACGGGTGAGCAGGGCGACAATGATCGTGACCATCGCCCAATCGCAAAGTTGAAAGGGCAACGCCTGTTGCCAATACAGGCGCTGGTCTCGCCAGAGATAAAGCGCATAACCGAAATAGTTCGCGGCGAGGAGCAGCGCGAGGCAGACCGCAATGGCGCGATCGATCCGCCGCGAGCCCGTCCTGCGCACCGCGATGCCAAGCGCAACCGGGATGGAAATCGTCAGAAAGATGGCGACGAAATGGCCGAATCCGAAGACGCGAAAGACAGGTTCGGGATTCATGCCGCGGGTTGCGGCGGGATTCTGCGGCGCGTCCTCCCGCCGCGTCAAGACCCGTTAGTCGCGCGGCGCGATCTTACCCGCTCCGGTGATTTTTTTCTCAACCGATTTTGGATTTCCGCCGTAACTCACCCGGCCCGCTCCGGTGATCGCGGCCTTGAGCGAATTTGTGGCCGTGACGTCCGCTCGCCCCGCACCTGTGACGGAGATTTCAACGTCCTCGCTCTGGAGTGTCTCGGCATTGAGTTTGCTGGCGCCAGTCAGACTCGCAATGAGTCGATTGGTGCGGCCGGCGAGGGTCACCTTGGTGGCGCCGCTCGTATCAAGGGCAAAGCGGTCGCCGCCTAACTGAGCGGCTTCCAGTTTCACCGCGCCGCTCAGTTCAGCCCCGGCCAACGACGGACTGGTGATGACCACTGTGACGCCATGAGTGGGCGCGATCTGTCCATGTGTTTCGATTCTCAGTACGCTTCCGCTCATCCTTGTCTCGACGTGGGAGAGCAGGTTTTCGTCCGTGATCAGGCTCAAGGAAGGTTGACCCGGCTGCCATTGAATGTCGTAGAAACCGCCCGCTTCGATTCGAGTGAAAGGTGTGACCGGTCGCTGCTCGGTCTTGATCGTGCCGTTGCCACGAATGCCTCGCCAATCGCAGCCGGCGGAAAGCAGGATGAGGAGCGAGAGCGCGACGATGTAAGGCTTGTTTTTCATGATTGGGATCTCCATTGAGATGCAACGACTGGTGAGTTTGGATTCAAAAAAAGCCCCGCCTTTTTCCTAACAAGAAGTCGGCATGCGCTGGGCGAGTGCCACACCGTGCGGGATCGCCCCCGCGACAAAGCCGAGGCACTCGACCGCACCGCTCGGTTTGCCCGGCAGCGCGATAACGAGCGACTGCTCGACGACCGCCGCAAGGTTGCGCGAGAGGATCGCGTTCGGCGTGATTTTCATCGACTCGGCTCGCATCACCTCGCCGAAACCCGGGAGCTCGACGCGCATCAACCCGCGGATCGCCTCCGGCGTGATGTCGCGTGCCGCGAGGCCTGTGCCGCCGGTGGTCAGAATGAGGCCGCAGCCCTGCGCGGCGAAGGAGCGGATCGTTTCCTGGAGCTGCGCAATTTCATCCGGCACGATGGCTTCGCAGAGGACGCTCCAGTTGTTCTTCAGCGCGGCCTCCTTCAAGGCCGGGCCGCCAAGGTCGTCGTATTCGCCGCGGCTGGCGCGGTCGGAGACGGTAATGATGCCGACGGTGATCTGCATTTTTTTGTTCAGCGGATGGGAAAGGTGCGCGAACTTCTTGTCATCCTGAGTCGCGCAGACGGCGAAGGATCTCGCAATTGCAATCTGCGCCTCTGGAAAGCGAATGCGCTCATTTCAGCTGCGAGGTCCCTCTCCGCGCTGCGCCGGATCGGGATGACAAACGGGACGTGACCTCGATTTTCGTCTTCTTCAGCAGTCTGACGTTCGACGATCTTCATCTGCTTATCGACCGCCTTGCACATGTCGTAAATCGTAAGAAGCGCGACGGTCACCCCGGTGAGTGCTTCCATTTCGACGCCAGTCTGCGCCGTGGTCCGCGCGGTACAGGTTGCCTCCACCGCTGTGTCGTCACTCGTTAGGTCAACTTCGACGTGGCTCAGCCCGAGCGTGTGGCAGAGTGGAATGAGCTGCGCCGTCTGTTTGGCGGCCTGGATTCCGGCCAGGCGCGCGGTCGCGAAAACGTTGCCTTTTGCGATGCGATCCGACGCGATCAGGTCGAGCGTCGCCGCTTGCAGCTCGATCCGTCCCGCTGCGACAGCCTCGCGATGACTGAGCGGTTTGGCCGAGACGTCGACCATTTTCGCGCTGCCGTCCTTCGCAATGTGCGTCAGCCGCTCCATGGTCAGCCGCCGATCGCGACCATCTTGCGCCCCGGCTGATAGGTCGTCCGGAAATCGTGCTGCTCCGGTTTCCGCTCGACGACATCAAGAAAGAATTGGCGCAGCTCGTCATCGCTCGCCCCGGCCCGCAACGGCTTCATGATGTCGAACTCGAGATAACTGCCGAGGCAGGGCCGCAATTTTCCATCACAGGTGAGGCGGAGTTTATTGCAGCTCTCGCAGAAATGCAGGTTGGTCATCGCACCGATGAAGCCGATGCGCTGGGCGCGGCCCGGGATTTGATAATAACTGGCCGGGCCGTTCGTGCGGAAATCCGGCTGCGGAAGCAAGCGCGCCAAACTTCGCTTCGATCGCGCGCCTGGCTTCGGCGACCGGGAGGAAGTTGGTCTCGGTCAGGACCTCGGTCGTGCTGACCGGCATCAACTCAATGAACCGGAGCAGAAGATTGCGTTCCGCCGCGAAGTCGATCAGCGGGGCGAGCCCTTCGTGATGGCGTCCACGCATCAGGACGCAGTTGAGCTTTACCTGGGGAAAACCGGCCGCAATGGCCGCATCGATGCCCGCGATTGCGTCGGGTAACAGGTCGCGACCGGTCACGCGCGCATACTCCGCCCGGTCGAGGGTATCGAGCGAGATGTTGACGGAGTTGAAACCGCAGGCGCGGACGGCTTTCGCCATCGTTAGGCCGGGCTCGAGCTCGCGGGCAAGCAGCGTACCATTGGTTGAAAGACCGATATCGCGCACATTCGTTAGGCCAGGCAATTGCCGAAAGAGCTGAATCACGTCGCGTCGAGTCAGTGGCTCCCCTCCCGTGAGACGAATTTTCGTCACACCAAGCTCGCTCGCGAGGCGAATGAGCCGCAGTGTTTCCTCGAAGGTGAGGATGTCGTGTCGCGGGAGCCATTCCTGCAACTCCTGTGGCATGCAGTAGGTGCAGCGCTCGTTGCAGCGATCGGTGATGGAGACGCGCAAATACGAGATGCGGTGGCCGAAGCGATCCTCCATGGCCGAGGCTACGGCGGAGCCTTGCGCGAATCAAGATAGCGCGGGGCAGGCCGTCGCGAATGGCGAATGGCGAATGGTGGAACGTGAATCGGGTCGGGCCAGCGGATGTCATTTGTTTCGATGTTGTTACCTGTTTCGGCGTCTCAACCCTCTCCGGCAGTTTGACGGTCTCGGGCCCTCGCTTAGGTTTAGGCATGAAACGTCAGTTGGCTTCGTGGGCGCTGTTGGCGTGCATCGCAACTGGCGCGTTGGTTCTCTCGGGCTGCAGTACGGTCGGGTCGCGAATCAACGCGAATCGCGCCACCTTCGACCAGCTTACTCCGCAGGAACAGGCACTTGTTGGTCAGGGTAGAATTCAGGGGCGGAATGTCGCAGCAGGCGGTCTACATCGCCTGGGGCCAGCCTCAGGGAAAGGCTGTCGGCATGGTGCGTGGTGTGCCGACCGAAACCTGGGTTTATACCCAGCTCACTGCAGCCTACGGCCCGTACGGCTACGGTGGATTTGGCTATGGCTATGGTTGGGGGGGATTTGCGGGCCCCGTTGGATTTTACGGGCGCCATGGGCGGTTTCGTTACTACGGGGCTTTTGTCGATCCCTATTGGAATCCATACTATTATCCATTTGCGGCAAGCGTGAGTTATCCGGTGAAGACCGTCTCGTTCCAGAGCGGTAAGGTGGTGGCGTTCCAATTTCTCACGCCGAGCTCCTATTAGGAGAAGCGGACTTTTGGTCTGTAGACGCTTCGCCTTGCGAAGCGCGGCTAACGGGTGGATCAGCGTCCTGTTTTTCGAGAAACGGGGCGGCATCAATGTTCCGGGGAGCGCGGGCGCCCCGCCCGCTCTTTTTGGCGCCTCGCCAAAAAGCTCCGCGCGCCCAGAGCGTGTCCCGCGACACAGCGGGCGAGGCGTCCGCGCTCCCCGTTACGCGCTTTGGACTAATCGCCTGACGAGGTCTTCGACGGTCACGATCCCGGTTAATTTGCGCTGCTCATCAAAGACAGCCGCCAGCGTGGACTGGGCGGCGCGCAGTCGGCGAATGATGCGGTAGGCGGATTCGGTTTCCGCGGCGGAGACGATGGGCCGCGTATAATGACCCAGCTCGTGCGGCAGAGATTGATCGAGCAGGACGTCAAACACATTGACGAGGCCGAGAGCGCTGCCGTTCTCGGTCATCACCGGCACCCGTTCGATGCCTGTTTTCGCGCTCAGTTCCAGCAATTCCGGCACCGTGGTTTCCGGCCGTGCTGCAACGACCTGCGTCCGCGGCACCATTACGTCCGCCACCTTGACCGTTCGGAAGTCGACCACGTTATGGATCATCGCGCGCTCGGACGAGGTCAGCGCGCCCTGGCGTTCGCTCTCGACGGCAAGCTGTTTCAAATCCTCGCGCGCGGCGAAGAGGCGGGGAGGCGCGGCGGTGCGCCCGAAGAGGAGCCGCCCGAGGCGGGTGCCAAGTTCCAGCACCGGCCAAAGGACCCGCGAAGTGAAGACGAGCAAACCGGCGAAGGCGGCGAGAGCGCGGTAAGGAAAGCGGCGAAAGAGCGACTTCGGCAGCACGCCGAGGAGGAAAAGATAAATGGGGCCTGCGACAAGCAGAGCGACCGCGTAACCGGCTGTGCCTAACAATCGCTACGAGCCGCTTGGTGAGCAAAAGCAGCCCCGCGATATCGGCCAGGTTGGTCACGAGCAGGATGGTCGCGAGCAGGCGCTGAGGCTTTTTCAGAAGCAGGTCGAGCAAGATGGCGGATCGGTTGCGCAACTTTACCTGGTGACGCAACCGGACCTGGTCGAGCGAGAGCAGGCCTGCTTCGATCCCGCCGAAAACGAACGACACCACCCAGCAAACAATAATGACGAACCAGGAGATCATGCTTCCCCGTCGACCGTTTCCTCCGGGGCTTCTTCCGCTCCGGCCGCGGTTTTTTCGAGCAGCACTTCCTCGATGCGTTTGCGGCTCACTCGCTGGATGGTGAGGGCGAGGCGCGGAATTTCCAGCCGGGCGCCGACATTAGGCAAATAACCGAGCCGGTTGAAAATATAGCCGCCGATCGTGTCGATGCCGTCCGCCACCAGCTCCAAACCGAGATGCTCGGTGAGGTCGTCGAGCCGCGCGTTGCCGCTCACGAGGAAACGCCCCTCCTCGAGCGGCTCAATATAAAGCTCGGCGTTGCCCAGCGGCGCGGCATCGCTCAGGATTTCCTCGATGATGTCCCCCAGCGTAACGATGCCTTCGGTCCCGCCAAATTCGTCCACCACGATGGCAAGGCCCTGCGGGTGCGAGAGAAAGCTGCGCAGCAGTTCCATCGCCGGCATCGTCTCCGGGACAAACGACGGCGGGATGAGCGTCTCGGTGTAATGCCGCGAGGGATCGAGCAGGAACTGTTTCACATCGACGATCCCGGCGATCTCGTCGGGCGTCTCGGCATAGACCGGCACTCGCCGGTGTCGCCGCTGTTTAAAAAGGGCGATCGCCTCTTCGTTAGGCAAATCATCCGGCACCGCGAAGGTGTCGACCCGCGGCGTCATGCAATCCTTCGCCGTCTTGTCGCCCAGCTTGATGATTTCCTGGATCATCTCGCCCTCCGCCTCATGCAGCGTGCCCTCGGCTTCGCCCATCTCAACGAGCGTCTCCAGCTCCTCGTCGCTGATCCGCGGCCGGACGCGCAGTTTCGCCGGGGTGAGCCGATCGATCACCAGCGTGCTGGCGTTTTCGAGCAGATGCCCGACGCGATCGAGCAGCGGCATCATCAGCTTGAGAGTGAAAACGCCCAGCGCCGAGATTCGGTAAGCCGTCGAGAGCGCGAGCAATTTTGGGATGAGATCGCAGAGGAGCACGACGAGCGCGAAAATGGCCAGCGCCGCGAGCCAGGTCGGCAAATGGGTGATGAGCGGTCCCTCATAGATGAGAACGAGGCAAAGAATGACCAGCGGCACGTTGACCATCGTGTCGCCGAGCAAGAGGACGTTGAGGACGCGGCGCGGGTTGTCGCGGAAGGTGCGCAGGAAATCCGCGAGCGACGGATGTTGTTCCTGTAGTCTCTGGATCTGGTGGCTCTTGAGCGCGAAGAGCGCCGTCTCCAGGCCGGAAAAAAGCGCCGAGCAGTAGACCAGGAAAACGATCGCAGTGAGAAGAAGCGTGAGCCCGACTGCCGTCATCCCTTACCCGCGGCCGTATGCACAACAGCCCTCCATTGGAAAAAGAATGCGTGCGCGGTTGCCGGTCATCACTGCCGAAACGAAACTAAGCTCTCCGTGAACAAAGGCCAAAGAATTTCCCGGCTCGTCGCGCAACTGAACGGCACACCGCCGGAACAAACGAGCGACGAGATCGCGGCGCATCCCTGCTACGTGGGCTTTTTTCGCTGTTGGAATGAGCAGCGCTACTACGAAGCGCACGACGTCCTCGAGCATCTCTGGCTGGGCACGAAATCGGAGGACGCGAATTATTTCAAGGGATTGATCCAGGCCGCGGGTGGCTTTGTCCATCTGCAAAAGCAGCACGCGCGGCCGACCCACCCAAAGGACGGGCGGCGGATGTATCCGGCGGTGCGTTTGTTTCGGCTGGCGGAGAAAAATCTCCTGCCCTACGGCCCGACGCGGCATCGATTTGATCTCGCGGGATTTCGACAACTGCTGCGGCGGCAGGTCGACGCCATTCTCGCATCCGATCACCGCGAGAATCCCTGGACCCCGGAATCTGCTCCGAAGATTGCGCTCGAATTGTAGGGCGGGCGCATCGCCTGCCTTGTTTGTGAAATTAGGGCGGCCGCATCGCCTGCCCTGTTTCTGAAATTGGGGCAGGCGGAGCGCCCGCCCTACAAATCTTTCGGCTTTCCACGCATCATAATTTTCCCACGCTCGATCAGCAGCGCTTCATCGCACAGCTCAATCGCTTCCGCGCGATCGTGCGTCACGTAAAGCATCGGGAGATTGAATTCGTTAGGCAAGATCTTCAGTTGTTCCAAAATGGCCTCGCGCAGGTTGCGATCGAGGCCAGTCAGCGGTTCGTCGAGCAAGAGCAACCGCGGTTCAGACAAAAGCGCGCGCCCAATCGCGACCCGCTGGCGTTCACCGCGCGACAATTGCCGGACATCGCGATGGAGCAGTCCTTCGATCTGCAGGAAGCGCGTGACGTGTTCGAGTGCAAACGCCGGATCGCGACTGGCGGGTAGGCGTCCGTAAAGCAGATTGCGTCGCACATCGAAATGCGGAAAGAGCGAATCATCCTGCGGTACGTAACCGATCTTGCGCAGGCGGACGGGGAGCGAGCCGGAGGAATCCGCGAAGGTCGTCTCGTTGAAGCGAACCAGGTCGCAGCGCGACGCGCGCAATCCAGCGATGATCTCGAGGAGCGAGGTCTTTCCGGCGCCCGATGGACCAAAAATCGCGGTGCGCGCCGAATCAATGGTGGTATCGACTTCAAGCACAAACTCGGACAACTGCAGCTGGACTTTCCGCAGCTCAAGCTTCATCGCGTCTCCCTTTTCCTGAGCAGCCATTCGGCAGCGAAAACCGCGATAAACGCAATCACGACGCAAACGACCAGCAGCCGATAAGCGGCGTCGTCGTGTCCGAGCTGAACTGCCTCGTAGATGCGCAGCGAGAGCGTGGTCGTCTCGCCCGGAATGTTTCCCGCGACCAGAATGGTGGCGCCGAATTCGCCGACGGCGCGGGCAAAGGCGAGAAGGACGCCGCCGAGGATGGCGCGGGCGGCGAGGGGGAGCGAAACGGTGGCGAAGACGCGCCACTCGCCCGCGCCTAACGTTCGTGCCATTTCTTCGTAGCGCCGATTCACTTCCTGAAATCCAACCCGCGCCGAGCGCACGAGGAGCGGGAAGGACATCACGGCGGCGGCGATCACCACCGCGCGCCAGGTAAAGACGATGTCGAAATCGAAATGTCGATGGAGGAAACCGCCTAACGAACCGCGGCGTCCGAGGAGCTTGAGCAGAATCAGGCCAGTGGCGACCGGGGGCATGACGAGCGGGAGGGTGACGAGCGTTTCAACGATCGATTTGCCTAACCAATTCCGGCGCGCGAGCAGCCAGGCGAGGCCGAGACCGAAAGGCAAAATGAGCGCGGTGCTGGCGAGGCATGCCCCCAGCGTGAAGCGGACGGCCTGCCATTCATCCGGCGCGAGCCCCATCAGTGTTTCACGACGAAACCGAGGCGCTCGAAGACTTCGGTCGCCGGAGGAGATTGAAGGTAACGCTCAAACTGCTCGGCCGCGCTGCGATTCTTCGACTCCTTCAGAATCGCGACCGGATAGCTGATTGCCGGTGCATCTTTTTCCTGGACGGCGTGGATGACTCGGACTCGTTTCGAAATGGCGGCATCGGTTTTGTAGACAAATGCCGCGTCCACATTGCCCGACTCGACCGCCGCGAGCGCGGCGCGCACGTTTTCGGTCGGAACCACCTTCGTCTTCAGTTTTTCCCACAACCCTTCATGGGTGAGAAATTCGCGCGCGTAGATGCCCGCCGGCACCGCGGCCGGATCGGCCAGTGCGATTTTTCGAATCTCCGGTTTGAGCAGATCGGCTACCGTTTCGATCGTCAGGCTGGAATCCGCCGGGGCCACGATGACGAGAGAATTGCCGAGCAGATCTCGCCGGCTGCCCGGATCGATCAAGCCATCTTTTTGCAGTTGATCCATTTTCGCTTCGTCTGCCGAGACGAAGATGTCCGCCGGCGCGCCTTCCTCGATTTGTCGCGCGAGCAGATTCGAGGCGCCAAAGTTGAAGGAGACGTGAACGCCCGACTGTTTTTCGAAGCCGGCGCCGATTTCCTTCATCGCATCCGTTAGGCTGGCGGCGGCGAAAACATGCAGATCAGCGGCTGAGGTGTGGAAGAATGGCATCACCAGGAGAGCGGTTATCAGTTTACGCATCGTCTAGTTTGTTCGGTCCCACCCTGCCGCACAAGCGCCAGCTTCCGCTTTCCCGAGCCGCCACTTTGCTTGTAAGGTGCCGGGTGACACCGACTCCACCTGCCGCTGAGGCGGCGCCGCCCGCGCACGTTCAGCACACCAACCGGCTCGCGCACGAAAAATCGCCCTACCTTCTCCAGCACGCCCACAACCCGGTTGACTGGTATCCCTGGGGCGAGGAAGCCTTTGCCAAAGCGCGCCGGGAAAAGAAGCCGATTTTTCTCTCGATCGGTTATTCCACCTGCCATTGGTGCCACGTGATGGAGCGCGAGTCTTTCGAGAACGAAGAAGTCGCATCCTTCATGAACTCGAGGTTCGTGAATATCAAAGTCGATCGCGAAGAACGCCCGGATGTCGATCGCGTTTACATGACCTTCGTCCAGGCCACGACCGGCGGCGGCGGCTGGCCGCTTAACGTCTGGCTCACGCCCGGGCTCAAGCCATTTGTCGGTGGCACCTATTTCCCGCCGGAAGATCGTCACGGGCAGCCGAGTTTCATGAAAGTATTGCACCGGATCGCGGACGCCTGGGCAAACGATCGCAACAAGATCAGCGAGAGCGGCAACCAAATCATGGCGGCGCTGGCTCGTTCCGCCGCCGCTGCGCCGGCCGAGGGCGCGCAGAAAGTTGACGCCAGGCTGATCGATGCCGCTTATCAACAAACCGCGCGGAGCTACGACGCGCGAGAGGGGGGATTCGGCGGGGCGCCCAAGTTCCCACGGCCGGTGACGCTCAACTTCCTTTTCCGCGCCTACAACCGATCCGCCACGGACTCCGAGGCGGGCGAAGCGGCCCTCGGGATGGTGTTGTTCACCCTGCGCAAGATGGCGGCCGGGGGAATGCACGATCAGCTCGGCGGTGGGTTTCATCGTTATTCGGTCGACGGTTTGTGGCGCGTCCCGCATTTCGAAAAGATGCTTTACGACCAGGCGCAACTGGCTGGCGCCTATCTCGATGCCTATCAGATTACCGGTGACCTGCGCTATGAAGCGATCGCGCGCGATACCCTCGATTACGTCCGGCGCGACCTGACTGATGCGGGCGGTGGATTCTATTCGGCCGAGGATGCGGACAGCCTAACGAAAGCGGGCGGCACCGAAAAGGCCGAAGGCGCTTTTTACGTTTGGACGAAGAAGGAAATCGATGATGCGCTCGGCGAGCATGCCGAACTTTTCGATTATCAGTACGGCGTCGAGGAGGACGGGAACGCGCCCGAAGGGAGCGATCCACAGGGGGAATTCCGGGGCAAAAACATTCTCTACGAGCGGCAGAGCTTCGCCGAAACGGCGAAACATTTCGGAAGAAGCGAGGTCGATGTTGCTGAGTCGATGCGCTACCGCCGGGCCACGCTTCTGGAGTTGCGCGCGAAACGGCCACGTCCCCATCTCGACGACAAGATTATCACCGCCTGGAATGGGCTGATGATTTCTGCCTTCGCCCGCGCGGCGCAGGTGCTGGGCGACACAAATTACCTGGAGTCCGCGACGCGTGCTGCTGAGTTCGTTAGGGACAAACTTTACGACCCGAAGGCTCATGAGTTGCGGCGAAGCTATCGGGGCGGACCAGCGGAGATCGGTGGCTTCGCCGAAGACTATGCCTTTTACATCCAGGGATTGCTCGATCTGTATGAGGCCTCTTTCGATGTGAAATGGCTGCGCCTGGCCGAGCAATTGCAGGCCACGCAGGACCGGCTCTTCTGGGACGACAAGGGTGGCGGCTATTTCACCGGCACCGGCGATGATCCGAGCATTTTGCTTCGGCTGAAAGAAGACAGCGACAACGCGGAGCCAGCTCCGAGCTCGATCGCGGCGCTGAATTTACTCCGGCTGGGACAGATACGCGATGCGAAGGAATTGCGCGGACGCGCCGGGAAAACCATCGCCGCCTTTGCCGGGTCCTTGAATCATTACCCGAGCGCGCTGCCGCAGATGCTGGTCGCGCTTGATTTCAGCCTGACGAAACCGAAACAGGTCATTATCGCGGGAAAACCCGACGCGACTGATACACGCGAACTGCTGCAGGAAACGCGACGGCATTACCTGCCGAACACGGTCGTGCTCCTGGCTGATGGCGGCGAAGGCCAGAAATTTCTCTGCCGGTAAGCTGGAGGAGATGAAGGAAATGAAGCCGATCGATGGGAAAGCGGCGGCTTACGTTTGCGAGAACTTCACCTGCAAAGCGCCCGTCACGTCGGCAGAAGATCTGCGCAAGCTGCTGACTCGTTAGGCGCAACGATTGTAGGGCAGGCGCGCCGCCTGCCCGGGCTGGGCTCGTTAGGGGCAATGATTGTAGGGCGGCGCCTCGCCGCCCAGACAGGGCAAGTCGCCAAAGCCAGACTCGGCAACCGGAGCGGTTGCCCTACAAACATTTCAGCCAAAATCCCCGCCATGCTCCTCGCCGTCGTAGCCGGCCGGCCGCATCGGCAGCGTCTTGCGCCGGCGCAAGCGCATCCAGTTGTTCCAGGTCTTGCGCATGCTGTCTTTGGGCGTGAGATACTCCTGGTTGAGCTCGTTGCTTTTCACGATCTGGGCGAGAATCCCGCGGACCGAGAAATCTTCGGTGTTCAGAATCGTGTAGGCGGTCCCAATGGCCGCGTGATGATGCGCGTCGCTCGCCGCCGTCATCGGCAGGCCGCGGACCTGCGCATACTTGAAGGCGTAGCGATTGTAGCGGCGCAAGGTGGTCGCGGCGTTGAATACCTCGAGCGCGTCGATCGGCAATTTCTCGAGACTGGAGAAACGGATTCCGGCGCGAAACAAATCGTAGGGATGCGGCGGGATGGCGAGCCCGCCTTTTTCATGGATGAGATCGCAGACTTCCCGCGCCGGATGCCCTTTCAGATAGGGCAGTGACGCGCCAATGCTGAGGAGATGTCCTTCCGCCGTCGTCACCTCGACGCCGGGAATGATGAGGAAATCATCGACCGGCATTCCGTCTTCGCGCATCAGCCCTTTCTCCAGGAGGTAGGTCACCCCGTCGTTGGTGTTGTGATCGGTGAGGGCGAAACCGTGCAGGCCTTTGGCTTTGGCCGAGGCGATGTTCTCCTCGGGACTGGAGACGCCGTCGCCCGAAAAGAACGAATGCGTGTGCAGGTCGATCTTGAAGGGCATGCGCGGGAGCGTAATTTGCGGGCCGCCAAATGCAAAGCATCGGTTTCAAGGAATGGGCGCTCGTCTGCGCCGCACTGGGTGAAGGACGGCAGACTGTTATCATCCGGAAGGGCGGCATCGCCGAGGGCCGTGACGGCTTCGCTTTTCGGCATCGGGAGTTCTTTCTTTTCCCGACATTTTTCCACGAACAGGTGGAACGCGTCCGGACCTCCGACGCGACGTTGCCCGAGCAGCGGCCTGACGAAATCGAGATCCGCTATTACGCGAAAGTGGAATCCGCGAGGGTCATGACCGATTGGGATGAGGTGCGAGCGCTGAAGCCGCTCCATATTTTGGCGGAGAGCGTGGTGCGGGAACGGTTCGATTACGACGATGCGCCGGGAGTGCACGTCGCTTTCGTGCGCATCTCCAGGTTGGACCCGGTCTGGCGCTTTCCGAATTCGAAAGCGTATGGCGGCTGCCGCAGCTGGGTGCATCTGCCTGCGCCACCACCGGGGTTGCAACTGCTGACTCGTTAGGCGCAACGATTGTAGGGCGGGCGCGCCGCCTGCCCAGACGGGCAACCGGAGCGGTCGCCCTACAAAGCCCAGACTCGGCAACTACAAAGCTCCATATTTTGGCGGAGAGAGTGAACGCTAACATTCTTTGCGCCCTCCAGCTAAATCACATCTGCCGCATGGCATCGTTTCCGCTTGCTTTCTACGGCGTCGCGATATCTTTCGCCCAATGAGAATTTCGGTCACTCGCATCCTGCTGGTGCTCCAGGTTTTCCAGGTTTGCGCGTTTGCGTCCAACAGCGTCGTCAATTTGTCGCACTACGACTTGATGCGTGTGGACTTCGAGCAGATGAAGAGTGAAGGCATCGTCGGCGTGATTCACGAAGCCACGTATCCCCGTTTCGATCGTGACTCCTATTACGGCAGCCGGCAGGACGCTGCGACGCGCGCGGGTTTGCTCTGGGGCGCGTATCACTTTGGCGATGCTACCGATCCCGTTCGACAAGCCGACCATTTCCTCGACATGGTGGGCTCACAGTGGCACGGCCAAAACGCGCGCCCGGACGGAGTATTGCTGGTGCTCGATTTTGAGAAGAACGGTCACTATCCGGGGGGCACGATGCGAGTCGATCAAGCGGTCACGTTTGTGGAACGGATTCGGCAGCGGACCGGGAAGTATCCCGGTGTTTATGGCAGTGAGTATCGACTCCGCGCCATGCTGAACGGCCGCGACGTCAGTTCCTCGCAAAGACAGACCCTGGCCAATTGCTGGTTATGGATCGCGAACTATCATTCCGAGCCGCGCGACACGGCGCCGTGGGATCATTGGCACCTTTGGCAGTATACGGGTGATGGTAAGTGCGATCTTCCGCGCGCCATGTTCCCCAAGAGTGTGGCCAACGTCAGAAAAGCGGAACGCAATATCTTCCGAGGCAGCCTCGCGGGCGTGAGATCTTTCTGGCAGGAGCACGCCTGGCAACCTGCCGGTGAAGTGACCGACACGCAGAAACCAGGGCCGACTATGCCTGGGACGCGAGTTGCAGCCATTCGTTGAGCGCGCCGCATTCGTCGGATTCAAAGTCGCTCCGAAACCGAACTCCCCGCCGTATCTCGGAGACGTGGGAATCGGCGAGCCGGCTATTCCCGCTTCCGGAAGCACGACAAGAAACGGCGATGACCTTCGACGCCGATGGCAACATCTATGTCTCCAGCTGGGGTTTCGGCCCGCCGGGGACGGGAGAGATTGATAAAGTCACCATATCGAAATAGCGGGACTCATAACCCGGATCTTTCCGGGGCGAAGAATCAGAGCGATCAGGACTTCCACGCCTGGCCGCTTTTCTTCATCGCGTGGCTGTGGGTCTATCGAGCACAAGAATTAGACAGGATTAACGGGATTTACAGGATTTGGTTTTCTGACATCCAATGAATCCTGTTAATCCTGTCCTCTTTTTTGCGAATAGAGGATTCGCAATTCACGCTCGCCTTCGCGAACAGCAGCTGATCTTTTGATGAGATGAAGGCACCGATCGAGGGCGGTTGTCTGTGCGGTACGAGTGCGCTACCGACTGCGCGCCGAGCCGGTGCAGGTCAGCGATTGTCATTGCATCGATTGCCGGCGGGGCAGCGCGGCGGCGTTTGTCACCTGGGGCACAGTGCGGCGTAATGAAGTCGAATTGCTTTCGGGAGAATTGCGCAAGGTCCGGCACGCGGATCGATTACGATCGTTCGCCGCCTGTTGCGGGACACCGCTTTTCTTCCAGGATGACGAGCCGTCGCCAATGATCGATGTGACAATCGCCTCGCTCGATCATCCCGAACGATTTTCTCCGATCGTTGCGATTTGGACGGAAGATCGCCTGCCTTGGGTGGTGCTGGATCCCGCGCGCCGGACGTATCGGCAAGGCAGAGACTCGGGGGTGGCTGACGCGTGACGCGCGCTAGACCGTCGCGCCGGCGAGCAATTCCACTTCCGCGCCGGGCTCTTCGGGATTGCGGTTGAATTGCAGATCGTAGAGGCGGCGGTAGTAGCCGGAGTTCTCGAGCAACTCGGCGTGCGTGCCGATCTCTTTGATCCGGCCGCTCTCCATCACGACGATCTGGTCGGCCGACAAAATGGTGGAAAGCCGGTGCGCGATCGCGATCACGGTGCGGCCTTGTGCAAGGTGCGCGAGAGCGATTTGGATTTGCTGCTCCGATTCGGAATCGAGGGCAGACGTCGCCTCGTCCAGGAGAAGGATTGGCGCGTCCTTCAAGAGGGCGCGGGCAATCGCGATTCGCTGTTGTTGACCACCAGAAAGCAGACAGCCCTTATCACCCACGATGGTTTCGTAACCGTCCGGTTGGGCAACGACGAACTCGTGTGCGTAGGCCGCCTTGGCCGCTGCATAGACTTCCTCGGGCGTCGCGTCGAGCCGCCCGAACTGAATGTTTTTGAAAATCGTATCGTGGAACAAGAACGTATCCTGGGAAACCAACCCGATCTGTTGGCGGAGCGATAACTGGGTTAGCGTCTGCAAATCGTGGCCGTCGATGCGCACCACGCCAGCGGTCGGGTCATAAAGCCGCAGGATGAGCGAAAGGATGGTGCTCTTTCCAGCACCGCTCGCGCCGACGAGAGCAAAGCTCTTGCCAGGCTCGATCCGTAACTTGATTCCGCAGATCGCATCCGTGACTCCACCGGCATAGCGAAACGTGACTCCATCAAATTCGATCGAGCCGCGCGACCGCGGCAGGACGAGCGCGTCGGGCCGATCGAGGACGGTTGGGGTGGAGTCGAGGATCTTGAAAATTTCAACCGTTGCCTGGACGGAGCGCTGCAAAGTCACGTGAATGCGACTCAAGGTCTTGATCGGATCGTAAAGAATGAAGATTCCGCTGATGAGGGCGATGAATTTAGCAGCGGGCAGGCTTTCGAAGTAGACGTAAAAGAGCGCCATGCCGACGCCGATCGCGGCGATGATCTCGACCAGTGGGCCGATGGCTTGCATCGAGCGCACGATCCGCATGGCGTTGGCGAACTGAATGCGATTGCTGCGTTCGAAGGATTTTCTCTGATGATCCTCGCGCCCGAAGGATTTTACCACCCGGATGCCACCGAACGTCTCCTGCATGGTAACAACCATCTGGCCGAGTTCCTCCTGCTCGCCCCTGACCGCCTGGCGGGCCCGCTTCCCGTACATGCGCAGCGGAATGAGGCAGCTCGGAAAGAGGATCATCGTGACAACGGTAAACTTCCAATCCATGTAAAGGAGCACCGCCATGCCGCTGATGATGGTCACTGGCTGTTTGAAGACGTCGCTGCTTACGCTGGAAAGCGCGGTCTGCATCATCCGTGTGTCATTGGTGATACGCGACATGAGGAAGCCGGAACGCATCTTGTTGAAGAAATCCATCGAATGACTCAGCATCTTGCCGAAAAGCTCATTTCGAATGTCTGTTAGCACTTTGTTACTGACCCAATTCATGTAGTAAGAGTCAGCGTAGTCGCAGAGGGAACGCGCGGTCATGACCGCCGGAATCAGCAGGCAGTACCAAATTAGCGAATTGATTCTTGGGCCGGCCTGCATCACGGCCGGGTTGGAAAGGATGGCGGCCGGAGCCGGAGCGGCGCCATGAAAGATGAACCCGGTTACCTTTGCGATCACCAGCGGCAGGCAAGAGCTGATGATGCCCGTGAGGAAGCCGAAAACCAGTCCTGCGATGAGCCGAAACTTGTAGGGCATTGCATAGCCGTAGAGGCGCTTGTACGGACCCCAGGCCACGCGAATGGTTGCCCAAAACGAAGGCTTGGCGGGTTTGGCGTTGAGAGCAGGTCGCTTTTTGCTCATGAAGCTCACGCTGCCGGAGCCGACAGCAGGGACTGCATAGCATCGATCACCGCTTGCGTCGAGATTTCCTTCATCGAACGGGGCGGCTGTTTCGGGACGAAATCGATCATTGGAGCGGGATTTCCCGCCTGCAAAATCGTTGCGGGCATCGCCCGCGGACGCCAGTGGAAGGGGTTAGTCGGGCCGAAAAGTGCGACTTGCGGCGTGCCAAATGCCGCCGCCAAATGCATCGGCGCGGAATCGATCGTGACGAGCAATCGAGCCCGCTGGAGCAACGCCCCAAGCGAAAGCAAGTCGAGCTTTCCGGAGAGATCGATGACCGGATGCTGCAGATGCGCTTTGATTCGGGCAATGTGCTCCTGTTCCATTCGCGACTTGCCTCCGGTCAGCACGCAACGGAGTCGCCCATCGTCGAAGATCTCGTCGGCCACCTCCGCCCAGCGCCGCGCGCCCCAGAATTTTTCCGCGCGCGCCGAGCCAGGGTGGAGAACGACAAAATCGTGGCCCAGCCCGTTCTGCACGATGACCTCTGCGGCCCTGGCTTTCGCGGCTGGCGGGCAATTTGAGACGAATCTCACGCGAGACATTGTGAATACCGAGCGGTGCGAGCAACGCGAGGTGATGATCGATTGTGTGGACGAACCGGACCTGCGAAGGAACGAACTCGTTATAACTCAGTTGCCGGAGCGGCTCGCGACGGATGGTGTCGTATGTGATCCGCCTCTGCGCGCCTGAGAGGAGGGTGAGAAAAGCCGAGCGATCGGTGCGCGAAAAGTCGAGGCAGCAATCAAATTTCGCTTTGGCGACGGCGAAAAACTGAGGTGCGTCCGAGACGCGCCCGCGCGCGACGAAGGTCCGATCAAGGCCGGGAATGGCGGGGAGCAATTCGCGCGAGCCGTGGGCGGCGATGAGTGAGATATTTGCCGCGGGAAAGGCTTTTCGAAGTGCGGCGATTGCGGGGACCGTCAGGATCAGGTCACCGATGCGTTTGAGCTGGATGAGAAGGAGGTTCAACCTGAACAGGACACTAGCGCGCCTTCTGCATCGCCAGCTCGTAAGCGTCGAGTAAACGTGCGCGGAAATGGTCCCACGTGAAATTTTCCACCACCCGCTCCCGCGCCGCGAGGCTCATCCGTTCCACGATTTCCGGATGATCATAGAGCTGCTGAATCGCTGCCGCGAGCGTATCGACATCCGCCGGCGGGACGATGATTCCCTGGATTCCATCCTCGACCACGTCGCCCGCTTCGCGCGTCGTGACCTGCGGCAGACCACAGGCCGCCGCCTCGTAAGTGACTTTGGCACTGCCTTCGCACTGTGAGGGAAAAACATGAATGGTCGCCGCGCGCAGATATTTTTCGGGTTCGTGCGCAAAGCCGATCACCTTCACGCTCTCGTCCGCGAATTTTTCCAGAAAAGGTTTCATTTCGGCGTGGACGGCGCCGACGAGCCAGAGTTCCGCATCCTTAAGATCGAGCCGATGCCAGGCCTCGAGCAAATGGTGGACTCCCTTGCGTTCGATCAGCGCCCCGGAAAAGACCGCGCGAAAATTCGGCGGCCGCACTCCGGGCGTGAAACGATCCACGTCGACACCGCGCGGCAGATAAAACAGTTTCTCGTTGGAAAATCCCTGGACGCGAAATGTCTCGGCCGCCTTTTCCGAGAGGACGAGAAGCAGGTCCGCCAGATCATATTCCTCGAGAAACCGATCTCGCTGAACGAGCAGGTCTTCCTTCCACCGCTGGCGCCACGGCAGCGGCGTCTCCGGCGAGCCGTTGGTCGTTCCGCGCTTCACTTTGCCGCGATCGCGATGCCAGGTCGGGATTTCCAGAATCGAAGGGATCCCGCGTTCGCGCGCCGCGCGGAGAGAGAGCAGACAATCGCCCGACCAGCTGTGAAACATGTCGTAGCGCCCGGTCGCCAGCTGCCGGGCTGCAATCCAGTCGAGATATTTCTTCTTGGCTCCGTAGTAATAAGGACTATCGAGCGAAGAAAGCAGGCGCACGGGGTGCCAGCGGAGCGAATAAATTCGCGTCGCGGGAATCTCCGTCTGGCGATTGTCGTAGGCGACCGCCTTGCCGAGGAATCCACCGTGGTAGGAGGCGCGTAACGTCTCGAACGCGTCCGTGTCCAAACCCGAGCCGCCAATGCGTGCAAAAATCGAATAAAGCAGCGACTTCGGCAACGTTCGCGGTGCCGTCGTCGTCGAGGCTGCGCGCGGCGGGGCTTTTAGAGTATCACCCACCATGGCCTTATCATTATTGTTTGGAATGGGATCAAGTAAAGGTAGAACTCCAGCGTGCTGCCAGAGATGAGCGCCTCCCGCCTAACGATCGGCCTCGTCCGCCGCGGTCATTCCGACACGGGTGGTGCGGAAACTTACTTGAAGCGCCTCGCTCGCGGCCTGAGCGAATCCGGGCATGTCACCCGGCTCTTTACTAACGCGGCCTGGCCCAGCCGCGAGTGGTCGTGGGGACCGATCACGCGCCTGCGGGGGGAGACGGCCCGCCGTTTCGCGGATGCGTTGGAGAAAATCGAGCCGCGCGACCATTGCGATCTCCTTTTAAGTCTCGAGCGAGTCTGGCGCTGCGATGTTTACCGCGCCGGGGACGGCATTCACCAGGCCTGGATGCGACGCCGCGACGCCGCTTCCTCTCTCTTGCGCCGCCGACTCCGCCGCTTCAACGCCAAAGACCAGGATGCCCTCGAGCTGGAGCAGGCGCTCTTCTCCGGCGGCGCCAGCCGCGTCATCGCCAATTCTCAAATGGTGAAGCGAGAGGCCGAGGAAATTTATGGCTATCCCGCAGAGTGCATTGATGTCGTGCCGAACGGTGTTCCGCTGGCAGATTTTCACCCTGACCCCGAGGCGCGAGCGCTGCGCCGCAAGACCCTGCAGCTGCGCGACGACGAAATCGCGGTGCTATTTGTCGGTTCCGGCTGGGAACGCAAAGGCCTGCGTTACGCGACCGAAGCCGTTACGTCGTTAGGCAAGAACTTTCGCCTTTTCGTTGCCGGCCGCGGCCGTGGCGGCAAGATCGATGAGCGTGCCGTGCACCGACTCGGAGCGGTGCGCGATCTGCCCGCGCTCTACGCCGCCGCCGACATCTTCCTCCTGCCAACTCTTTACGATCCGTTTTCCAATGCCTGTCTCGAAGCGCTCGCTGCCGGGTTGCCCGTCGTCACTACGCGCGACAACGGCTTCAGTGAGATCATCGAGCAGGGCGTTCACGGTTCAATCATCGATGCACCCTCAAATATCGCGCAGATTTGCGAAGCGCTGCGTTATTGGTCGGATGCGAATCGACGAGAGTCCGCGCGCCCGGCCATTCTCGAACGCGCCGGACACTTCGACATTTCAGTCAACGTCGAACGAACGCTCGCTGTCCTGACTCAAGTTGCCAAGGCGGACGCCGTATCGGGGAAAATCCGGAAGACCTGATCGAGCCGCGCGATCTCGAAGATTGGGCGGACGCTTTCCTGCAAGCCGCTGAGGGCGAATTTTCCGCCATAACCGCCGACGTTTTGCATCGCCTCGATCAAGACTGCGATCCCGGAGCTATCGATGTAGCTCACTTGAGAGAGATCGACCACCAGTTGGGACGGCTGCTTCGCGATCAGGGCCGCAAGCGACGCGCCGATCTGCGGCGAAACGTGGAGGTCGATTTCGCCTTTGAGAGGCAGGATGCTCGGTTCAGTTTTTGCCATCGCAGGTGGCAAAGCATGTCACTCTTGCCGTTTCCGTCAATTTCCAACTCCTGCTTCGACCCATGATCGTGCTCATAATCGAGAGAAAATCGAGCACGAGTCAGGTCACCACCCGAGGTCCGTCATTACCGCATTCACCTCGGAAAAATCATCCACCATTCGGTCCGGCTGATGCTCGGCCAATTGCTCGCGCGTAAAACTTCCGGTTGTGACCGCAATCGTACGCGCACCGATCGCCTTGCCGCACGCGATATCGTATGGCGTATCCCCGATCACATCGATCTCCTCGGCGGCGAAATCGATCGCGTGTTTCTCCCGGGCACGCCGCTGTGCGAATGGTCCAAGCTCGTTGCGGTCGTGGTGATCATCAGCAAACGCGCCGAACTCAAAAAAATCCCAGATCCCATAGTGCGAAAGTTTCAGTTTTGCCCCGCGCTCCACGTTGCCCGTGAGGAGGCCGAGAACGTTCTGTGATCGCGCTCGCAGTCGCCCCAACAATTCCTCCACGCCCGGGAGGATCGTCCCTTTGCGCTGCGGAAGTTCGCGCGCCAGGCATTCAACATAAAGATCGAGGAAGGCCGCGGTCGTCTTGGCGTCCACGGCGATATTTTGTTTCCGTAGAATCTGGTGAACGATGCCGGTATCGGTCTGGCCCGCGATTTCTACGCCGCGCAGATCATCGGAAATGCCGAACTGTGCCTGGAGCACATCCTTAAGCGCCTGGACCCCGGCGCCCGCGGAATCGATTAACGTGCCGTCGATGTCGAAAAGAAGAAGGCGCTTGGGACGAGATGCTTTCAGAGTTGAGATTTCCGATTGAAAAGCTGATCCGGCAATCTGAAATCTTGAATCTGCCATCGAAAATATCCTATCGCGGCCGCCTCGCGCCGTCGCCAACCGGCTATTTGCATGCCGGCCACGCCCTGACCTTCTGGCGTGCGCAGGAGCGCTGCCGCGCCCGAAAGGGGACGTTGGTTTTGCGAATCGAGGATCTGGATCGCGACCGCTGCCGACCGGAATTCTGCGAAGGGCTCCGCGAGGATCTTGAATGGTTTGGTTTGAAATGGGACGAAGGTCCCTTTTTGCAAAGCGAACGTCGTCCGCACTACCTCGAAGCGTGGAAACGTCTGCGTAATCGCGGGCTCGTTTATCCCTGCAGCTGTTCGCGCCGCGATGTTTTGAGTGCGGCCGGCGCGCCCCATGCCGAGGATGAAGAACCGATCTACCCCGGCACCTGTCGCCCCGTCAGACTAACGATTCCGACAGCAGAAGATCCGGCCGGTGTGAACTGGCGGTTCCGTGTTCCGGAGAGCGAAGGAATGCAATTTCTCGATCGGGGCGCCGGGCTGCAGCGGGCCGTTGCCGGGATCGACTTTGGCGACTTTGTCGTTTGGCGGAAGGACGACGTTCCGGCCTACCAGCTCGCGGTCGTGGTCGACGACGCTGCCATGCGCATCACCGAAGTCGTGCGCGGCGCGGACCTGCTTGGCTCCACTTTTCGTCAGCTGCTTCTCTATCGTGCGCTCGAGCTGGCGCCGCCAGATTTTTGCCATCTGCCGCTGGTTACCGATGCGTTCGGCAAGCGTCTTGCGAAACGCGATGATGCCCTCAGTTTGCGGACGCTGCGGCTGGCCGGGCTCGCGCCAGATGAAATCAGGCGCCGCTTCCCTCCAATGCGGGAGCCGCCTTTGTGCGGCGATAAACCGTCGCCTGCTGAAAAATAATTCAGCGCCTCACCGGCCGCGACGATCGGGGACAAAGGCCCCTCCCACATTGTTAGGGCGGTCCGTGAATCTGCAGCAACCCGAGCATGCTCACGAGGAAAGCGACGATCGCGAGGGCCGCCACCGCCAGGACCAGGGTCGCGACCGTGTCCTTCTCCTCCCGGCGATTCGGAAAGGGCGATGCGTTGGCGAAATCTGCCGGCTTTTCGCTTGTCTCCGCCGGGCGCGCCTCGATTTCGCCCGCGCCGGACAACGACTGCTCCTCGCCGGTCGTGTCCGATAACGAGGTAACCGATCTCGAATCTTGATTCACTTCTTCTTGAACACCTCCACCGCATTCCACTCTTCATCCGGCGGGGTCTGCTCGTATTCGAGCACTCGGTCCAGATACATCTTCGCCAGGAAATCGTTAGGGTAAAACTCCAGGAAACGGGAGAGAAGGATCTTCGTCTCGCGAAATTCGCGCTGCCGAAATTTCTGAAACGCCTCCTCGTAGGTCTCGAGATGGCGCAGAAACTCGGGGTCGATTCCAGCGCTCCGCGCCGCGATGAGCGTCGCGATTTCCACCGGCTCTGATTTTCCCTTGACCTGCACCCGCGCCACCGAGCGGACATGGAATTCATCACGCACCATTTCGGTCGCGGTCGGTCCAAGAATAATGTCGACTGCGTACGTTCTCGTCAGGCCTTCGAGTCGCGAAGCGAGATTAACCGTGTCGCCGATGACTGTCGGGTCGGCCTTTTCCTGCGACCCGATGTTGCCGCCGAGCACGTCTCCCTGGTTGATCCCGATGCCGATCGCAAACGGCGCAATGCCTTGGGCGAACCACTGTTCGTTTAGCTTGCGTAAGTCGCGTCGCATTGCGAGGGCCGCACGCGCTGCCATCCGTGCGTCCTCGGCCGGCCCGCGACTGCGCACGTTTCCCCACACCGCCATCACGGCGTCGCCGATGAACTTGTCGAGGGTTCCGCCATTCTCAAAGACCGCCGTCGTCATCCGGCTGAGGTATTCGTTCAATTGCTTGACCAGCGCTTCGGGATCGGCGTTTTCCGTCAGGCTGGTAAAGCCGACGATATCGGAGAACAAGACCGTCGCGGGAATGCGAACTCCCTTCAAACTGCTGTAGAAACTGCCGGGGTTATCAAGAATCTCCTTGACCAGATTCTTCGACACGTAACGCTCGAGAGTCCGGCGCGTGCGGAGCTTCTCGAGTCGCTCCATCGCATATTCGTAGCCTAACGAAAAGAGACCGCTGAGCAGGAAAACCGTCAGGACTGGCACGGTGACGAGGAGCAGCCCCACCTGATCATAGGCAATTCGCGCCGTGGCCAGGTAGGCGACCGCGATTCCAGTGAGAAGGAGCAACGCGCTCAGCGGACGCCTGACGAACGCGATGAGGAGCCAGGCGAGCAAGCCCGCCGCAGCCACGAGCGAGAGATCAACAGGCAACGGCGTCATGCGCAGGAACTGATGCGCCATGGCTGCCGCCATCGCTTCGAGATGAAGCTTCGGGCCGGGACGATTCGGGCCGGGTGGTGTATCGACGACGTCGTGCATCACCTGCGCCGAGACGCCGACGACGACGATCTTGTTTCGGAAAAAAGCGCCGTCGCCGTAGTTCGCGTGCCAGAATTTCGGATCGAAGACCTCGTAAAGCGGTCGTGGCGGATAGGCCTCGTCCGAGCTGAAGCGGATCAGGCGGGCCTCATGATCCCGCGGCACATCCGCGCCGCGGCCGATTTGCTCCAATCCCCGGGCCGCAAAGGAATGGAATACTTCCTCACTCGGATCTGCGGGCAGGCCGGCCAGCTGGCGATCCGTCATCGTGTAGGCGAGCGCGCGCACCCGTTGATCGAGCGGATCCGGAAAGAAATTGACGTAACCGACCCGCGGATCGTGCATTTGCGGCGGAGGAATCAGAACGTCGTTAGGCACAATCGCCTGCATGGTTTTGGCAGAGTCGAAGTTGGCTCCCACCACCACTTTTCCCCGGTAGCGATCGAGCGCGGCATGAAAGGCGGGATCGCCATCGTTAGGCGGATTGAAAATGAGGTCGAACATCACGAGCCGCGCGCCGGAGGCGAAGAGCCGGTCGAGGAGGAGTGCCCAAACTTCGCGCGACCAGGGAAACGGCCGCTCGCTCATGAGCTGAAGGGCGGGGTTACTCCCCAGTTCGCCAGGTTCGAAGGGCGGCAGCTGCAACGTGCTTTGATCGATCCCGAGAAAGACGAAGTCGTCGCGGGTTGCCGTCTTGCGGCCCTCGCGCTGGAGAAAATCCTCGAAACGTTTCTCGCCCGACCAGACGGCCGAAACGAAAGGCAAATCCGGGTAGAAATGCAGCAGAAGTACGAGCCCCGTCCAGAAGAGAGAGATCGCGGCGAGAATCAGCAGCCGATAGCGCCTGAGCCAATGCACGAGGGGATAATAGGAAGGCTTCCGTCGCCGGCCAATTCCAAATTATTTCGGACGCGGGCCTTTCGCGCCGGCAAAGAGTCTGGCTGACCAGCTGCTCAACCCCGTCTGCGCCTAACGTTTCTGCAAGATGCAGGTTCGCTGGCCGCAGTCGGGCGCTCGATCGTCGATCAGAGCGAGATCCAGCTTCGCGGCCCAGGTGGCAAAAAATTGTTCCGAATGAAAAATGTTCATCGGTTGTTTCTGCCGCAACCGTGCTGATCGGGCGTTCGCCTCGAAAGTATTCCAATGGCTCGGATCCGCGATGTCGAGATAAGAAGCGACGATCCGACCGCCCGGCCGCAGGACGCGCCGCGCTTCCTCGAGATAGAGATATGATTCCTCCTGCATCAAGTGAGTGAAGACGGAGAAAAAGCAGACCATGTCGGCCTGGCCATCGCTTTCGGGAATCCTGAGCTCGGTTACCAGCTCGAAACGCCAGTGCGGCCGTTGGCATTTCTCCGCCGCGAATGCGAGCATCTCCGGCACGATGTCCACCCCGAGATAGCGCAAGGTGTCACGGAAATCAGAACGCGCGAAGGCAAACGCCACCCGTCCCGAGCCGCAGCCAACGTCGATCAGATAGTCGTTAGGCTGCAAGCCAAACCTCACCAGGCGCTCGCGCAACGCTTCTCCCATCACCTCGTAGTCGCCGCCGACCGCGAGCGACATCGCCTTCTCGCGGTCATTTTTCGCCAGCAGGTTTGTCATATGCTCGAGATAGGAAAGCCGGGCGTTTGGCATCACCCGGTTGTCTCTCGCTTTTTCCGCCCGCCGCTTTTCTTTCAGCGCCCGCTTGTCCTGACTGAGATGCAGCTTGCGGAGAATGCTTTTCACGAGCGTTCGGAAACCGCTGGAACTCTGGCAGAAAAACGAGTTGAGCAACAGCGCTTCAGGTTTATTATTGCCGTCCGCTGCGCTGGTCGCGCGGATTCTCTGCCCACCTGGTCCGGGCTCGCAAGAGCCGGCCGAATCAGCGAATGAGGTCGGGCAGATCCTAACAAGAGAAACAATTCGCTGAACGAGGAGCCCCGAAAGTATTCGGGGAACAACAACATGCCAAGAGCCACCAACGCTCCCGCCAGCCGCGAGCGCCGCAAACGCGTCCTGAAAGCCGCCAAGGGTTACCGGGGTCGCCGATCCAAACTCTTCCGTTACGCCAAAGACGCGACGATGAAGGCAAAGTACTGGGCTTACCGCGATCGCAAGACGCGCAAGCGCAACTTCCGTATGCTCTGGGTCCAACGGCTCAATGCCGCCGTCCGCGCACAGGGTCTTACCTACAGTCGTTTCGCCGAAGGTCTAAAAGCAGCCAACATCGGCCTTGATCGCAAGATTCTTTCCGATCTCGCCATTACGGATGAGACCGCTTTCAAAGCGATTGTCGATCAGGTGAAGAACGCGCTCGAGAAGAAGAAACAGGCGGCGTGATTCGTGAATCGTTAAATCGTGAATCGGATTGCCGATTTGACGATATAACGTTTTAACGTTTCAACATGAGCCACCCGCTTGACGAATTGCGCGCCGCCGCGCTGGCGGAAATCGCCGCTGTTTCGGACGAGCAGGCGCTCGACGCCGTGCGCGTGCGTTATCTCGGACGCAGCGGGAGCATCTCGGCATGGGGCGAGCAGATGAAGGCGCTCTCCAAGGAAGAGCGTCCCGTTGTCGGAAAGCTGCTCAATGAAGTCCGCACTGCGGTCACGGCCGCGCTCGCGCAAACCGGAGAAAAATTGCGGGCCGCGCAAGAGATCGGCGCGCTCGCCGAGATCGACATCTCACTCCCCGGCACGCCTGGCGAGATCGGCGCCCTCCATCCACTCACCCAGATGCTCGACCGCGCCATTGGCATTTTTCGTCGAATGGGGTTCGCGCTCGCGGATGGGCCCGATGTCGAGGACGAATGGCATTGTTTCGACGCGCTCAATACCGCTCCCGATCATCCGGCTCGCAATGAGCAGGATACTTTTTATGTACCCGATGGACGGTTGCTCCGAACGCACACCTCGACGGTGCAAATTCGCACGATGGAGTCGGCACCTCCGCCGATTCGCGTGATCGCGCCCGGAGCCGCCTTTCGCCGCGACGAAGTGGATGCGACGCACAGCGCGCAGTTTCATCAGATCGAGGGACTCTATGTCGACGATCGGGTGAGTGTCGCCGATCTCAAGGGCACTCTCGAGTATTTCCTGCGTGAGCTTTTCGGACCGGGTACCGCGGTGCGTTTTCGGCCGCACTATTTTCCGTTCACCGAGCCGAGCTTCGAGATCGATGTAAAATCGAGGGCGCTCAAGGGCGGCGAAAAATGGATCGAGGTTTGCGGTTGCGGGATGGTGCATCCGGCGGTCTTCGAGGAGGTCAATCGCGCGCGGGGCGATGACGCTTACAATCCGGAAAAATGGACCGGATTCGCGTTCGGCCTTGGGATGGATCGACTCGCAATGATACTTTTCGACATCCCCGACATTCGGCTTTTTGCGCAGAACGATCTGCGGTTCCTCGGGCAATTCGCGTGAAGATTTCAAGTTCTGCGAATGTGGGAGGGGCCTTTGTGCCCCGATGCGGGGCGACGTGTCCGCGCTGATCGGGGCACAAAGGCCCCTCCCACCTTGGAGCTTTCCGGAGGACGCGCGGTGAAATTTTCGCTCAACTGGCTCCGCGAATTTGTCGAGTTGCCTAACGACGTCGAGCAATTGGCAGAATTGCTCACCGTCGCCGGCATCGAGATCGAAGGGATCGAAACACGCGGCGCTAATTTCGAGCACGTTGTCGTCGCGCGCATTACCGCTTCGGCCCAACATCCAAACGCCGACCGGCTGAGCGTCTGCCAGGTCGATGACGGCAGCGGGCAAGCACGCCAGATCGTTTGCGGAGCGAAGAATTACAAAGTCGGCGACAAGGTGGCGCTGGCGCTTCGCGGGCGCGATCTTGCCTAACGATTTCAAAATTAAAGCGAGCAAACTGCGCGGCGTGGAATCGCAGGGCATGCTTTGCAGCGCGAAAGAGCTTGGGATCGGAGAGGACGCGGCCGGCTTGCTCATTCTTCCGCCCGAGGCAAGAATCGGCACCCCGATCGGCGGCCTTTTCCCTAACGACACCGTTCTCAATGTCGAAATTACGCCGAACCGCGCCGACTTGCTCAGCCACTACGGACTGGCGCGGGAAATTGCCGCGCTGACAAAGAAACCGCTGCGGGAGCTGAAAATCGCGGAACCGCTCGCCGTGACCGGCGCAGCCGTGCAAATCAGCGCCCCTAACGAGTGTCCATTTTATTCCGCGCGCCGGATTGAAAACATCACTGTCGGCGCGAGCCCCGATTGGTTGCGCTGCGAAACTGGAGGCCGTGGGGCTGCGCTCGATCAACAACATTGTCGATATCACAAACTTCGTGATGCTCGAGCTCGGCCAGCCGTTGCATGCCTTTGACGCCGATAAGTTGCAGGGCGGAATCAACGTCCGGCTGGCTCAGCCTGACGAAAAATTCCTCGCCCTCGACGGCCGCACCTACAATCTCACTCCGGGGAACCTCCTCATCGCCGACACAGTGCGCGGTGTCGCCATTGGCGGTGTGATGGGCGGCGAGGACACCGGCGTGACCAATACGACGCGCCATCTGCTCCTGGAGAGCGCATATTTTCTGCCCTCCAGCGTTCGCCGCACGGCGCGGGAATTGAATCTCCCGAGCGATGCCAGTTATCGTTTTGAGCGCGGCGTTGATCCTGGAATGGTTCTGCGCGCCTCGGAACGTGCCGCCCAATTGATTCGCGAAATCGCTGGCGGACAGCCGGCTAACGAGACGACAACAGCCGGAACATTGCCGGCGTCGCCGCCCGGATTCACTCTCCGCTACGCGCGTTGCAACGAGTTGCTTGGCGTCTCTGTCGGGCCGGCGGAGGCGGATCGGATTCTCGAAGGGTTCGGTCTGCAAAAACTGGGTGCGACAGACGAGCAATCAAGCTGGCGCATTCCCAGTTATCGCTCCGATCTTCGCCGCGAAGTCGACCTGATCGAAGAGATCGTGCGGGTCTTCGGGATCAACCGCATCATCGGCCTTGATCGCAGCCGTTTCACGCCCGTTTCGACCGCGGACCGCCGCTATGATTTTGAAATGCACTTGCGGCAACGCCTGGTCGCGCGCGGTCTTTTCGAAGCGCGCACCTCCGTGCTGGTCGGCCGGCAGACGTTGGGTTCGGGTTTTGTCAGGGAAGCGGTCGAGTTGCGTAATCCGTTGAGTGAAGATCATGTCGCGCTCCGGCCGAGTTTGATCCCGGGTTTGATCGCAGCGCTTGAGCGAAACATTCGTGCCGGCGCGAAAAGTGTGCGGCTTTTCGAGGCAGGACGGGTTTTCCTTCCGCCGGACGGCGAGGAAATTCGTCGGCTCGGTTTGCTTCTCTTTGGCGAAGCGGACGGTCGGGTGCGCTGGCGTGGCGGTCGTCCCCGGCAGCTCGATCTCCATGATCTCAAAGGAGCGTTGGAGGCGACTGGTTTGGGAGAAGTGGCACTGCGTCGCGGGGAGCGCGCGGAGTTCGCATTGGCCGCGGAAGTTTTTTTTGGTGAGAAGCGGCGGGGCATTGCCGGGCAGCTGGTTTCCGCCCAAACCACAGCCAGCGCGCCGGTCTTGGTGGCGGAAATTGATTTGCCTAACGATTTCGAAGTGACCTCCGTGGCGCGGAAGTTTCGCGAATTGCAGCGCTTCCCTTCGATCACCCGCGATATCGCGCTGATCGCGCCGGCGCGGCTGAGGCACGACGAAATTCTCGCCGCGATCAAGAGTGCGCAGGAACCACTCCTGGACTCGGTTGAGCTCTTCGACCTCTTCAGTGGAAAGGAGGCCGGGAATTTCGGCGCGGGCAGGAAATCCCTCGCGTATTCATTGACATATCTCGACAAAAACCGGACACTGACTTCCGACGAAGTGAGTGCGGCACACGACCGGATTCGCGAGCGTTTGAAAAGCGAGTTGGGCGTGGAACTGCGCGAGTAGTTCTTTGAGAGTTCGGGAGTTGTTGATTGAGAGTTGAAGGTTCAAAGACCTTTTCGTGTCTACTTTCAGCTCTCTACCGACAACTTTCGAAAAATTTACCCTGCGGTGTTCGAGATTACAGGTGTGATTCCCGGACCGATATTGTTAGCACAGGGGGCTAGGTCGTTAGGGAAGATGGCAGGCCTTAATTGGAAGTCAGACGCTCCAGCGGCGGTCACCCGCCCGTTACCATAAGGGAACGGGATATCCACCCAAACGGCACCAGTGGGGTAATACTTTGTGGCGCCCGGATCAGCGATGGTCCGGGCGCTTTTTTTGACGCGCGGGCGCTTGGCGGCTACATCGAAGCGATGCCGCAGCCCGCTTCGCGTTTGCTCAAGGCGCTCCTCGCGCTGGAAGACGGCCGGATTTTTGAGGGCGAATCATTCGGAGCCACCGGCACCTCTGTGGGCGAGGTTTGTTTCAACACTTCCATGACCGGCTACCAGGAGGTGCTGACCGATCCGTCGTATCGCGGGCAAATCGTGGCGATGACCTATCCGTTGATCGGCAACTACGGCACGAATGCCGCCGACGCCGAGAGCCGCTCGCCGCATGTGCGCGGCTTTGTCATTGAGGAATTGAGCGAGATCGCGAGCAACTGGCGCTCGGAAATTTCGCTCGACGAATATTTAAAGCATTGGCAAATCCCCGGTGTCCAGGGCGTCGACACACGCGCCTTGACCCGTCATCTGCGCACGCGCGGCGCGATGAAGGCTTGCCTGACGACGGAAGAAGTGTCTGTGGAGGAAGCGGTCCGGCGCGCGATCGAGGGCGAGGGGGTGATCGGGATGGATTACGTGCGCGAAGTCACCGCGCCGGTCGCCTACCAATGGGATCCCGATGATCAGGAAAGCGCCGTCTGGGCGATCGCAAACAGCAGGAAGAGCCCTCTGCCGCCAATTCAACATCGGATCGTGGCGTACGATTACGGGATTAAGGAAAACATCCTGCGCCGGCTGCGCCAGAACGGCTTCGGAGTAACGGTGGTTCCCGCGACGGCGACGGCGGAAGAAGTGCTCGCGCTCAAGCCGGAGGGCGTTTTTCTTTCCAACGGGCCCGGCGATCCATCGGTCCTCGATTATGCGCATCGAGCAGTGCGCGACCTAATGGGTCAGACGCCGATCTTTGGCATCTGCCTCGGTCATCAGGTGCTCGGGTTCGCCTTCGGCGGCCGCACTTTTAAACTCAAGTTCGGCCATCGCGGCGGGAATCAACCCGTCAAAGACCTGGCGACGGGCAAAGTGGCGATCACTTCGCAGAATCACGGCTTTGCGGTCGATCCCGCTTCGCTTCCCCCGGAAGTGGAAGTGACGCACGTCAATCTGAATGACGGCACGGTCGAGGGAATGCGGCATCGTGAGTTGCCCATCTTTAGTGTGCAGTACCATCCCGAGGCCGCGCCTGGTCCGCATGACGCCGGCTATTTCTTCGAGGAATTCGCGCGACTCATCGAGAGCGGAGTCTCGCCCCAGAAAAAGGGCAGCCGCCAGTCGAACGGGACGAGACGAAAGAATTGACCACCGCGCGGTTCGGGCGGACGTTCCATCATGTATTCAACCACCGACAGAGTTCCAAAGTTTATGAAAGTGGCGGTCACGCTGGCTTTCACGGCCGCACTCGCCACCGCCCCGCTGGCGCTGGCGGCGGAGCCAGAGAAGACCGATGCGGCGACGACAGAAGTGACTGGCGAGATCGTCGACATGATGTGCTATGTCGACCACAACGCGATGGGCGAGAAGCACGCCAGTTGCGGTGACAAATGCATCAAGGGCGGCGGCCCGGTCGGCATCGTGAGCGACGGCAAAGTATTTCTCGTAATCGGCGCGCACAAGCCGATGAACGACGAACTCGCCCCGCTCGCCGGCAAGACCGTCACCTTGAAAGGCAAGATGGCGAGCAACGGCGGTGTCTCGATGCTGGAGAACACCGAAATCGTCAAGAAATAGTTCGTTAGGCTTCGACAAAGGTGCGCTCGTTGGGTTCGCCCGGAGCGCGCCTTTTTCTTTGACGACGAAACTACTCGCCGCCGTGATCTCGGCTCCATGCTGGCGTGCACCCGTTTCGTCGCGCCTGATCGCGATCCGCTCTCGCGACACGGCGACTGATTGTCATCCCGAGTCGCGCAGACGGCTAGGGATCTCACGATTTCAGATCGCGATTTCTCATCGCAAGCCCGCGTGAATTGCAATTGCGAGGTTCCTCTCCGCGTTTCGCCGGGATGACATTGCGGCGAACCCAGGACACGATTGCGACTGGGCTCCTTATTTCGCCGTTACCGGCACGGGAATGACGAGTTTGCCGTCCTTTTCAGCAACAAAGCTCGAGCTTGTGCTCGACGAAGTATTGTCGCCGTCCTTCGTCTCGACGGTAATCTTTAGCTTCTTTGTCGGCTTCAGCGGCAGGCGCGTTTTCATCCCGCCCGGTCCATCCTGCACGCCTTCGGCCTCTTTCGTTTCCTCTGGAGTGAGGTCGATCAGTTCGATTTTCGAGATCTTTTCGCCGGCGCCATTGGTCATCATCATCTTGTAAAATCCGAGGGCCATCGGGTTCGCCCCCTCAGTGTAGAGGAAGGAGTAGAGCGTTGCGGTGTCTTTGGCCTCGTAGGCAGCTTTGTATTTGGCGGTGAATTCCTTTTCCTGTTCCGGCGTGCTGGCCCGGAGCGCGGTCGTGCTGAAACAGAGGGTGAGAAGAAGAGGAGCGATCAGAAGTTTGGTTTTCATATGGAATTTTCTATGGCTGAGATTGTTAGCGAGTGGGGAGTACCCGCGGCAAGCAATTATGATCCATCCTACAGCGGATCGACCGACGTGAGGCGTGAATCCGGCGGGGAAAAATCCGTTGCTGGCCTGCGCTTCGCGAGCTAATTGCACGTCTGTCCAACGCGCCGCCCCGATGAATATTCACGAATACCAGGCGAAAGAATTGCTGCAAAAATTCGGCGCTGCGACGCCGGACGGGAAGGTCGCGGCCACGGCGGAGGAGGCGGAACAGATCGCGCGGGAACTCGGCACGAACGATCTGGTCGTCAAGGCTCAGGTCCATGCCGGCGGGCGCGGGAAGGGGACTTTTGCCAACGGTTTCAAAGGCGGCGTGCACCTGGTGAAATCACCGGCCGAGGCGCGCGACGTCGCCGGCAGGATGCTCGGCCAAACGCTGGTTACTCATCAGACGGGCGCGGCCGGGCGCGTCGTCAACAAGGTGCTCATCGCAGTTTCCGTGGATATCGAGCGGGAGATTTATTTTGCCGTCCTGCTCGATCGCGCGACCGCGGCGCCCTTGATCGTCGCGAGCACGGAAGGTGGCGTGGAAATCGAAACCGTGGCCGAAAAATCGCCGGAGAAAATCATTCGCGAACCGATTGATCCGCTGGCTGGTTTGCAGCCTTTTCAGACCCGTAAACTGGCGAAGCAACTCGGCTTCAGGTCGGATCAAATCAAACCCGCCTCGAAGCTTTTCAGCGCGCTTTATCGCACCTTCATCGAATCCGATTGCTCGATGGTGGAAGTGAATCCGCTCGTTGTCACGACGAAGGGGGAAGTGCTTGCGCTCGACGCGAAATTCAACTTCGACGACAACGCGCTCTATCGGCACCCCGAAATCGCCACGATGCGCGACACAGCGGAAGAAGATCCGCGGGAAGTCGAGGCCTCGAAGCATGGGCTCAACTATATCGGCCTCGATGGCAACATCGCCTGCCTCGTCAACGGCGCCGGCCTCGCCATGGCGACGATGGACATTATCAAATTTTACGGCGGCAGCCCGGCCAACTTTCTCGATGTCGGTGGCGGTGCGACCGAGGAGCAGGTTACGGAAGCGTTCAAGCTCCTCATTTCCGACGCGAACGTGAAGGCCATCCTGGTCAATATCTTTGGCGGGATCATGAAATGCGATGTCATCGCACAGGGCATCATCAACGCGGTCAAAGCTGTGAAGCTGCCGGTGCCGCTGGTCGTCAGGCTGGAAGGAACCAACGTGGAGGCCGGGAAGAAGATCATTGCGGATTCGGGATTGGCCGTGATCTCGGCCGACGACCTGGGCGACGCGGCGCAGAAAGTAGTGAAGGCAGCGGAGACAAAATGAAGGTCAAGGCCATCGCATTTGTCGGGATTCCCGTCACGGAGATGAAACGCGCTCGCGAGTTTTATGAAGGAGTGCTCGGGTTGCAGCCTGATCCGGAGATGACAGGCGAAATGTGGACGGAGTATTCAATTGGCGAGGGAACGCTGGCGCTCGGCTGCATCGGGGACCAATGGAGACCGTCGGATCAGGGCACGAGCGCAGCCCTTGAAGTGGAGAACCTGGAGGAAGCGATCGCGCGTTTGGAAGAACGGAAGGTTCCGTTTCAGAAGGTCGATTCGCCGGTTTGCCGAATGGCCGTGATTCAGGATCCGGATGGAAACAAGCTCATCATTCACAAGCTGAAATCGGACTAACGAAATGATTAAAGAAGTTGCATTTGTGGCGGTCGCGGTTTCGGACTTGGCAAAGGCCCGGAAATTTTACGAAGAGACGCTCGAGTTGAAGGCGGGCATCGGCACCGGAAGGTGGTGCGTGGGCGGAATTCGAAGTTGGCGGGATGACGATCGGCGTCGGCTGTCACCCGGCTTGGCAACCGTCGCGCGACGGCACGACGGTCGCCTTCGAAGTGGACGACATCGACGCCACGATCGCGCGGCTCAAGGAACGCGGCGTGACTTTCGACATGGAAAAAATCGAGACGCCGGTCTGTTGGATGGCGCAATTCCGCGATCCGGACGGGAACAAGCTCCTTGTGCATCAAGCGCAAGCTCGCCTAACGAAATGATGAATCAGGAAAGCAGGAAAACAGGAAAGAATAATCAGACTCCAGCGCATTCCTGGCTTCCTGATTGCTTTCCTGCTTTCCTGTTTTCCTGGTTCACAATCTCCTATGTCCATCCTCGTCGATAAAAACACCCGACTGTGTGTGCAGGGCATTACCGGCAGCGTTGGTGCATTTCATGCAAAGCAGTGCATGGAATACGGGACCAATGTGGTCGGCGGCGTCACGCCCGGGAAGGGCGGTCAAATGTTTGAAGGCAAGGTGCCGGTCTTCGATACCGTCTGGGAAGCGCGCCAGGAAACTAACTGCAACGCCTCAGTCATCTTCGTTCCGGCCGCCGGCGCGGCGGATGGAATCCTGGAAGCGGTCGACGCCGGGGTTGAGCTGGTCATTTGCATTACCGAAGGCATCCCAGTGGTCGACATGATGCGGGTGAAAGCGCAAATGGCCGGCAAGAAATCGCGCCTCATCGGGCCGAACTGCCCGGGAATCATCACGCCGGGTGAATGCAAGATCGGCATCATGCCGGGATACATTCACAAGGCCGGGGGCGTCGGCGTTATCTCGCGCAGCGGGACGCTCACTTACGAAGCGGTCTGGCAGTTGACCTCGCGCGGCTATGGGCAATCGACTTGCATCGGTATCGGCGGCGACCCGATCAATGGCATGTCGCATCTCGACGCGATGAAGCTTTTCAACGACGACCCCAAAACTGACGCGCTGATTTTGATCGGCGAAATCGGCGGCTCCGCGGAAGAGGAAGCCGCGTCCTGGATCAAAGAGAATTGCCGGAAACCGGTCGCCGCGTTTATTGCCGGAGCGACGGCTCCTCCGGGCCGGCGAATGGGGCACGCCGGCGCGATCGTCTCCGGCGGAAAAGGAACCGCGGCGGGCAAGATCGAAGCGCTCAAGGCTGCGGGCATCGCGGTCGCGGATACGCCAGCGACGATGGCAGACACATTGATTTCTGCGATGAAAGAGAGGAAGTAGGCCGATGCCGGTCACCGCAAAAGGCCTGGAAGGAATTGTCGCGAACAGCACGCGTCTGAGCGATGTCATCGGCGACAAAGGGCAGCTGATCTACTCCGGCTACGACATTAATGAGCTGGCCGGCAAAGTTAGTTTCAAGGAGGTCGTTTACCTCCTCTGGAAAGGGAAGCTACCGAATCGCCAGGAGATCGATCGATTCATGGAGCAGCTGCGCGCGGAGCGAGAGCTGCCCGGCGGGGTAATCGACTTCATCAAGAGCGCGCCAAAAACCGCCGGCCCGATGGACGTGATGCGCACCGCGGTCTCAATGCTCGGGCTTTATGATCCGGAAATGGAAAAGGAGGCGACGCGCGAAATCAACGAACGCCGCGCCCGTAGCATCACGGCAAAGATCGGCGTGATCGCCGCCTATTTTCACCGGGCGCGCAACGGCAAATCGCTGCCGCCGGTCCGCTACGATCTTACCGAAGCGGAACATTTCCTTTACCTGATCAACGGCGAGCCGCAGTCGCAGGAAGCATCCGACACTCTTGATGTTGCTTTCGTCCTGCACGCCGATCACGGGACCAACGCCTCCACCTTTAGCGCCCGCGTCACGATCTCCACCTTGAGCGATTTCTACTCCGCCATCACCTCCGCCATCGGCACTTTGAAGGGACCACTCCACGGCGGCGCAAATGAGGGCGTCATCCAGATGCTGGAGGAAATCGGCAGCGAAGACAAAGTCGACGCCTATATCGAGAAAAAGCTGGCCAATAAAGAGAAAATCATGGGCATCGGCCACCGAGTTTACAAGACACTCGACCCGCGGGCGCCGCACCTGCAGCGGATGGCAGTCAAACTGAGCGAGAAACTCGGCGACCCAAAGTGGATCAACATGTCGGAACGAATCGCGCGGTTGATGAAAGAGAAGAAGGACCTGAACGCGAACGTCGATTTCTATTCCGCGACGGTTTATTATTCGTTGGGCATTCCGACCGATTTGTTTACCCCGGTTTTTGCCATCGCGCGCTGTGCCGGTTGGTGCGCGCACGTCCTCGAGCAGCTCGAGGACAACAAGCTCTATCGGCCGCTGAGCGAATATATCGGCGAACCGGTCGGCAAGAAAGTCGTGCCGATCGATCAACGTCCGTAGCCTTGGTTGTAGCGACGGCGATGACCGTCGCGGCATTTCCCTCTGCGCGCCGCCACGACACTCATAAGCGCCGTTACACAGAGTGGGTGCATTGCGACTCCACCCTTCACCGCGTATCTGTTGCTTCCGATGAGCGCCGGGACAAAACCTTGGGGAAGCGGGACGCTGGCGCTGCTCCGGCCGGGCCCGTTCCGTCGTTACATCATCGGCACTTCGATCTCCGATACCGGCACATGGATGCAGATCATGGCGCAAGGCTGGGTGATGAGTACCCTGACTGACAAGGCGATCATGCTGGGGATGGTCAACTTCGCCGCCGGCTTGCCCATGATTTTCCTCACCATGTTTGGCGGCTCGATGGCCGATCGTTTCGACAAACGCCGGATTCTGGTCTGGACCCAGGTGGTGCAAATCGCGCTCGCGGTCGTCGTCGGCGTGCTCATTTTTGCCGGACGCATTCAGATCTGGCACATTATCACCGTCGCGGGATTGTTAGGGATCGCTTTCGCTTTCGAGCATCCGGCCCTCTCGGCCCTCGTGCCGGAATTGGTCGCGCACGAGGAAATCGCCGGCGCAGTTGCCCTGGATCGAGCAGTTTTTCATTGTGCACGCCTGGTCGGTCCATCGGTTGGGGGACTTATTGTCGGTCTCTGGGGCGCCGCGACCGCATTTTTCACCAATGCGGTTTCTTTCTTCGCATTTATCATCGCACTCGTCTCGCTCCCGCCGCGGGCGATTGGGAGCCAGGAGGAGGAGCAACAACGCGCCAGCGGGATCAGGGATGGTTTCCGCTATGTGCGCGCCGATAAACCGAGCCTCGCGATGGTCGGGATGATCGCCTCAATGACGATTTTTATATTTCCGACCGTCTCGGTGATGATGCCGCTCTATGTGCGCGATGTGTTGCATTTCGGACCAGATCGCCTCGGATTTTTGATGGCGGCGTCGGGCATCGGTTCGGTTTTTGGCGCGATTACCCTGGTTTCGATCGCGCGTTCGCGCCGACTCGGCTGGATGATGGCCAGCGCGCTGGCGGTGATGTTTGCCGTGCTCGCCCTTAGCCGGGTAAACGCTTTCAGTCTCGCGGCCGCGTCGCTTGTCGTCGTCTCGTTTGGCTTATCCCTCATCTTTGGTCTCTCGAACACGATCGTGCAGGAGCGGGCGCCGTCCCATCTCCGAGGGCGCGTCTCGGCTGTGATGGGTCTGAGTTTCTTTGGCTTGATGCCGATCGCCGGCCTCGGTGTCACCAGCCTGGCCGACGCGATCGGCATGCGCACCGCACTGGCCTTCTCGGCGATCGCTTATGGCGTTGCCACACTTTTCATTCTCAGCCGAATAGGCGGGCGTTTGAACGAAACGCCGGCGACGATCGGCAGTTCCCCAACGCCGGAAGTAGCAACCGCATTGTAGGCGTCGTTAGGCAAAAGCGGATGCTCTCTTTTTCCACCTGCTGGAATTCCAGCCGTCACACCGCGGGGGATGAAATGCTGCGGGAAATCAAAAACACGCTGGGTTTCGACCTGATCGAACTCGGACACGGCATCCGCATTTCCCTCATGCCGGGTGTGCAAAAAATGTTCGACGCTGGCGAGGTGCGATTCAGCAGTTTGCACAATTACTGTCCGCTGCCGGTGGAGGTGATGGGCGCGTCGCCCGATTGCTATGCCTTCTCGAGCACCTCCGCGCGCGAACGCCAGCGCGCCGTGCAGCAAACGCGGCAGACGATCGATTTCGCGGCGCGACTCGGAGCGCCCTTTGTCGTGCTTCATCTCGGACGCGTCCCGATCAAGCCGGTGACCGAGCCGCTCATCGCGCTGGCGAAGGCCGGCGAGATGTATTCCCGCGAATACGTGCGACGGAAAGTGGACGCGGTGGCCAGGCGCGAAGCGGCGGCACCTGCTTACCTGGAAAACGTGAAGGAATGCCTCAAGCCGGTCATTGAACATGCCGCCGCAAATAACATCCGGCTCGGCATCGAAGGCCGGCGTGGCTACGAAGAAATCCCGAGCGAGCGCGAAATCCCGGCACTGCTCGACGAGCTCAACTCGCCCCAACTCGGCTATTGGCACGACATCGGCCATATCCAGATCAAGGAAAACCTCGGCTTCCTCGATCACGAGGTGTGGTTGCGCGCGATCGGGCCGCGCACATTGGGCTGTCACGTGCAGGATTGCATCTGGCCGGCACAGGATCATCAGCCGCCCTTTGCCGGCGACGTCGATCTGGAGAAACTGGTTCCGCTCCTGTCGCCGACCTGCTTATTTGTCTGGGAAATGAGTCCGCGTAAAACGGTGGAGGAAATCCGCCGCTCCGTCGCCGCTTGGAAAGAGCGCTTCGGCGAATGAAAAAAATCCTCGTCGCTCTTCTCCAAATCGCGGTCACGGTCGCGGTTCTCTTCTGGGTCTTTCACGATCCGCAAAAGCGCGCACAAATGGCGGTCGCGCTGCGGACGGCCGACTACCGCTGGATCATCGCGGCGCTCGTTTGTTATCTTTTGGTCGAATTGGCGGCCGGCGTTCGCTGGTGGATCCTGCTCAGGGTTCAGCAAATTCACCTCAGCATTTCACGGGTCGCGGGACTGTTCCTCATCGGGATGTTTTACAATCAGTTCCTGCCTGGCGGCACGGGCGGCGACATCATGAAAAGCTACCTGTTGCTAAAGGAGACACCGGGCAAGGCGACCGGGGCGCTCCTTGCCGTCGTCTTCGATCGGATGGTTGGGCTGGTAGCGCTCATCATCATAACTGGCGTTTTGGTAGCGCTCCGGTTTGATTGGTTGACGCAGTTACCGGAGACACGACTTCTCGTCCGGGGGTTGCTTCTGATTCTCGGCAGCGCCGTCCTGATGTTGGTCACTTCATTTGTGGTCAGCGGATTTCATCTCGCTCACAGGTTGCCGCAACGATTTCCCGGCCGCGAAAAGCTGATTGAACTCTCGGCCGCTTATCATCTCTATGCCCGGCACTGGCGTGCGACCCTTGCGGCCTTTGGCGCCTCGATCATCGCGCATCTCGCGACCTTTGGGACTTTTCTTTGTGTGGCCTATGCTTTTGGCGCGCGCGTCCCGGTGCTCGATTTTTTCGCCATCATGCCGATCGAGCGCACGATCTCTTCGCTGCCGATCAGTTTCGCTGGCGTCGGTCTGCGCGAGAAAATCTTTCAAATCATGCTCCATGGACTCGGCGGCGTTCCGGAAGCGGTGGCGGTGTTAATCGGCTCGATGAGCTTTCTCGTCATGCTCGCCTGCAGCGCTCCGGGTGGGATCGTTTATTTTCTCTACAAGCCGAGCGGACAGGCTGGACACGTGAAGCTGAGCGAGATGCGCAAGGAAGTGGCGACGTTGGAGCATGAGATCACCGAAAGCGAGTAATGTGGGAGGGGCCTTTGCGCCCCGATCGGCCAAGGCCAAAGCGACTCGGAAATCGGGGCACAAAGGCCCCTCCCACATTGTCAGGCGCAAGCCGCCGCGCCCGTTTGTAGTGGCCACCTTTGCCATGACAGTGGACGGCAAAATCACCACGCGCACCTTTTCTCCGGTCGATTTCACTTCGCGTGAGGACAAGCTTCATCTTCTGCGCCAGCGCGCGTTAGGCGACGCCGTCCTCGTCGGCCGCAGCACTCTCGCGCACGACAATGTCCGCCTCGGTCTGCCCGATCCAAGAATGCGCGCCGAGCGCGAAGCGCGCGGCCAGTTGCCCTATCCTTTGCGCGTCATTGTTTCCAACCAGGGACGGATCGATCCCGCGCTGAACATTTTCCAGACCGACACCTCGCGCATCGTGATTTTCTCGACCACGCGCATGCCGAGAAAGTTCCAGCTTGCGTTGCGCGAGAAGGCGACGCTCCATCTGAGCGATGGCCAGATCCGTCAACCTCGCGCGCATGTTGCAACAGCTGCGCAGTGAGTATGGCGTCCGGCGGGTTGCCTGCGAGGGCGGCGCGGAGTTGTTCCGCAGCCTGCTCGAGCTCCAGCTGGTCGATCGACTTAATCTGACGATTGCGCCCTACATCTTCGGCGGGAAAGGCGCGCCCACCTTGACCGGCCGCGGGAGCGACTTTCTGCCCGCAAGCGTGCGCTGTTCGTTAGTCCAAATGCGGATAGTTGGGGAAGAGTGTTTCGCCGAATACCGGCTTAAATATTAGCCGCCGCAGCGGGACGGGGCCGCCTCACCAGCTCGCCGCCGCAATTCGGGCAGGTGCTGGCCATCGTCTCAGTGCATTCCGGGCAAAAGGTGCACTCGTAGCTGCAGATGTAGGCTTCGTCGGTCGCGGCGAGCAGTTTCTCGCATCTTTCGCATTTGTTACGAATTTCCAGCCCCATACTCCCGTCCATTGATTGCGCCGCGACGTTCGCCGCTTATCCTGACGCTCCTTTTTCTACGCGGATCCATGCAAACCGGCAACTCGATCATCATGCACGCTCCGCGCGAATCCATTTTCGAGACCGCCGCCGATCTCGCACAATGGCCGCGCATCCTGCCGCATTATCGCTATATCCGTTTCCTCGACCAACGTCCGGAGCGCAGCATTGTCGAGATGGCGGCGCTGCGCTCGGGAATCCCCATTTCCTGGATCTCCGAGTTTGTGGTCGATCGCGAGCGGATGGAGCTTCGCTTTTTGCATCTGAAAGCGTTCACCCGCGGGATGCGCGTGGTCTGGACGTTCAAGGAAACGCCGGCCGGTGTGCTCGTCGAGATCATGCATGCCCTGCGCTTCCGCGTTGCCGCGCTCGCACCAGTTGCCGAACCGATCATCGGCGGTTTCTTCATTCATCATGTGGCCAACCAGACGCTGCAGGCGATGAAAACGCATGTCGAAAAGAGTGCGGCTCCGGCATCTCAGACAGCCTGACCGCCGAATTCAAAGGATGAGCCAATCTAAAAGACGCGCAGTTATCACCGGTCTCGGCCCGATCACTTCTGTCGGCATCGGGCGGGAGGGCTTTTGGAACGGTCTGCGCGCCGAGACAAAGCGGCGTTCGCCGGGTGGAGAGCTTCGACAGCTCGATCTTCAACGCGCATTGCGCGGCGGAAATTCCGGACTGGGCGCCGGAGGAATTCTTTCCGCCCCATCGTCTGAAGCGTCTCGATCGTTATGCACAGTTTGCCGTCGGCTCGGCCAAGCTCGCGCTCGCCGACGCCGGCCTCGACTGGTCGCGCGAAAATCCGCAGCATCGTGTCGGCGTCAGCTTTGGCACCGCGCTGGGCGGAATCGCGAATGCTGAATCCGAGCATGCGCACTTTTTGAAAAAGGGCAGCCGGGGGGTGAACCAGACGCTCGCACTCCAGGTCTTCGGCGGCTCTGCCCACACCAACATCGCGATCGAGTTCGGTTTTCGCGGCGCGGGAACGACCAACTCGAACAGTTGCGCCAGCGGCACGATCGCAGTGGGCGAGGCGCTCCGTTACATCCGCGACGATTTTGCCGACGTCATCGTGGCTGGCGGCGCGGAATCGCCGCTCAGTCAGCTTACCTTTGGCGCGTTCGCTTTCATCAAGACGATGAGCCAGTTCACGGACGATCCGGCGCGTGCCTGCCGGCCCTTCGATCGGTTGCGCGACGGTTTTGTCATGGGCGAAGGCGCGGCCTCGTTGATCGTTGAGGAGCTGGAGCATGCCCGCGCGCGGGGTGCGCACATTTACGCTGAGGTGCTCGGTTACAGCCTGAATAACGACGCGTTTCATATGACTACGCCCTTGCCAAGCGGCGCGTCGTGCATTCGCGCGATGCGGGACGCACTCTCCGACGCGCGGCTCGCACCAGAGCAGATTGATTACATCAACGCTCACGCCAGTTCGACCCAGTTGAACGACAGCACCGAGACGATGTCGATCAAGGAAGTCTTCGGCGCGCACGCCGCGCGTATCCCGGTCAGCGGCACGAAGCCTTACACCGGCCATCCGTTAGGCGCGACCGGCGCGATCGAAGCGGTCCTCTGTGCGCTCGCGCTCGATCGGGGCTGGATTCCGCCGACACTGAACTGGGAGAATCCCGATCCGGCCTGTGATCTCGACGTCGTTCCGCAACACGGTCGCGATGCGAGCATCGATCACGTCTTGAGCAATTCCTTCGGCTTCGGCGGGATCAACGCCTGCATCGTGCTCGGTCGTGTCCCGGCCGATGATTGACGCCGCCCCCGCGCGCTCCTAACATGCGCGCGTGCAAGTCGAATTGGAGCAACTGCTCATTCTGCAGGATCGCGCTCAGAAAATTCGGCAGGTAGAAGCTGAGTTGAGGAGCATGCCGCTGGAGCGGAAGTCGCTCGATTCACAGGTGGCCGCGGCCTCCGCGAACCTGGAAGCGACGAAGGATCGTGCCCGTCACATCGAGATGGAAAAGAAAAAGCTGGAGCTCGATGTCGGCACGCGCAACGAGAGCATCGCGCGGTTGAAGACGCAGCAATACGAGACGCGCAAGAACGACGAGTTCTCGGCGATCGGCCGCGAGATCGAGCGTTATCAGAACGAAATCAACGCTCTCGAGGATCAGGAACTCGAGTTGATGGAGCAGGCTGATGTGCTCAAAGCGCAAATCACGGCCGAGGAAAAGCAAACCGCCGCGGCGAAGGATTCGATTGCCAAACAAATCGCCAACCTGGATACGAAACAGGCCACCCTGACTGGCCGACTGGAAGAGTTGAAGAAGGGAGCGGGAAGAGCTCGCGACCCGGGTGGACGAAGATCTGCTCGATCGATTCAACCGACTCTTCGCGAGCAAGGGAGACGCGGCGGTTGTTGCGCTGGAGCACGATGTCTGCACCGGTTGCCACATGAAAATAACGACCCAAACGGCCGTGCGCGTAAAGGGCGGCAAAGAGATCGTGAGTTGCGAGCAGTGCGGCCGGATTCTCTATTTCGCCGAGTAGTAGAGGACCAATCGGGAAAGCAGGCAAAGGGAGGGCATGAATTAGGAAAACAGGAAGCCGGAAAGGGGAGGATCGAGGAAATTAGAATTTACGCGAGGCGCGCACGCCAGATTCTCTTTTCCTGAGTTCCTGCTTTCCTGATTAATGAGCCTTCTTTTCTTCGTTTCCAGGCTTCCGGGCTCGTCCGTTCTCTTCCTGATCAGACGTTGAAGCGGAACTCCACCACGTCGCCGTCCTTGACGACATATTCCTTGCCTTCGACCCGCAGCTTGCCGGCTTCGCGCGCCTTGGCGAACGAGCCTAACGATACCAAATCGTCGAAGTGCACTGTCTCCGCGGCGATAAAGCCGCGCTCGAAATCGGAATGGATCACGCCCGCCGCGGCCGGTGCTTTATCGCCTTCGTGGATCGTCCAGGCGCGCGTTTCTTTTTCCCCGGTCGTGAGGTAGGTGCGTAATCCGAGCAGATGATAGACGGCGCGAATGAGCGCGCCCACCCCGCTTCCCTCCACTCCGAGATCGCGCAGATATTCCGCCGCTTCTGCTTCGGAGAGATCGACCAACTCGCTCTCGATCTGCGCGCTAATGACGACGGCCTCAGTCGCGAAATGATTTCGCGCGTAGTCTTCGACCGCCCGCACATGACGGAGCGCGGTGTTCGTCTCTTCCTTCTGCGCGATCGCCGCGAGGTCGGCTTCGCCCACGTTGCAGGCGAAAAGTGTCGGTTTAAACGTGAGCAGGAAAAATTCGCGGGCCGTTATTTTTTCTTCGTCGGTGAGAGCGAGCGTGATCGCCGGCTTGCCGGAATCGAGATGGGGCAACAGCTTTTCGATCACGCCCGTCTCGGCTTTCGCGATCTTCGATCCGGCGCGGACTTCCTTTTGCAGGCGGTCGCGCCGTTTCTGCAAGGAAGCGAGATCCGCCAAAATCAGCTCCGTGTTGATGACTTCGATGTCGCGCACCGGATCGATCGTGCCGCTGACGTGGTGAATGTCGCCACTCTCGAAACAGCGCACGACTTGCACGATCGCGTTCACTTCGCGGATGTGGCTAAGGAATTGGTTGCCGAGCCCTTCACCCGTGCTCGCGCCTTTCACGAGTCCTGCGATGTCGACAAACTCAATGGCGGCGGGGATGATTTTCTGCGAATGCGAAAGTCTTGAGAGCACCTCGAGACGCGGGTCCGGCACGGTCACGACGCCGAGGTTCGGATCGATCGTACAAAATGGATAATTCGCCGCCTGCGCCTTGCGGGTGCGCGTGACGGCGTTGAAAAGGGTGGATTTGCCGACGTTAGGCAAACCAACAATCCCGGCGCTGAGCATAAAAGAAAAAGATGAAGGAAGAAGGCGGAAGGATGAAATGGCGTCGGGCCGGCGGGATTCGAACCCGCGACCTCTTGAACCCCATTCAAGCGCACTACCAAGCTGTGCTACGGCCCGAAGGGCGAACTATTCGCCGCCCGGTTGCGCTTGCCAAATTTTTTTCCGCCACGACGGAAAGAGGCGAACGTAATATTGGATGAGCCGAATTGTGAGTAAGAGACCGCCCCTGCCCGGTGAGACACCGCTCGAGCGCCTGACCAGGCCCTTCCAGGAATTCGCGAAACTGGAAGCTTCCGGCGGGATTTTGCTCATCGCCTGCGCCGTGGCCGCTCTGGTCTGGGCCAATTCGCCTTGGGCAGCGAGTTACTTCCGTCTCTGGCATACCAAGCTGACTTTCGGTTTCGACGGCCGGCAGCTCTCCGAGGAGTTGCACTTCTGGATCAACGACGGGTTGATGGCGATCTTCTTTCTCCTCGTCGGCCTCGAGATCAAACGCGAGGTCCTGGTTGGCGAGCTCGCTTCGCTGCAAAAGGCTGCGTTACCGATCGTCGCTGCGCTCGGCGGCATGCTCGTGCCGGCGAGTTTTTATTTTCTTCTCAACCGCACGGGTCCGGGCACGGGCGGATGGGGCGTGCCAATGGCAACCGACATCGCCTTCGCCCTCGGTGTGCTCGCGCTCCTCGGTGATCGCGTGCCGATCTCGCTCAGGATCTTTCTTGCCGCGCTCGCCATCGCCGACGACATCGGCGCGGTTTTGGTGATTGCTTTCTTTTATACGGTCCAGATTTCCTGGATCAGCCTCGCCGTTGCCGGCGCGCTCTTCGTTGCCTTGATTGTGATGAATCGCATCGGGGCGCGACATCCGCTTATCTACGCTGTCCTTGGTCTCGGCCTATGGCTGGCGTTTCTGCAATCGGGCATTCACGCGACCGTAGCGGGTGTATTGCTTGCTCTCACGATCCCGGCCCGGCAACGGATCAATAACGATGCGTTTCTCGCGCGCAGCGAAAAAATTCTCGACGAGTTCCGGCGCGCCGACGAGGCGGGCGATCCCATCCGGGCTGGCGCGATAAGAAGCACCGCGCTCGGCCTGCTTGCGGAAGACTGCCAGGATGCCGAATCGCCCATGCTCCGCTTCGAGCACACCCTCCTCCCGTGGACCACGCACTTCATCATGCCGATTTTCGCGCTCGCCAATGCCGGGGTCACTTTCGGTGGCGACGCTCTCGCGGCGCTCGTTAGTCCGATCAGCGCCGGGGTGATTTGCGGCCTGGCTCTCGGAAAACCGATCGGCATTGTCGGCTTCTCCTGGCTCGCCATCAAGCTCCGGCTCGCGAGGCTGCCTGGCGGTGTGGTCTGGCGTCAGGTGATCGGAGTCGGAGTGCTGGGTGGGATCGGCTTTACCATGTCGCTTTTCATCGCCGATCTCGCATTTGGCAGTGCGGCCGAGCTTGAAACTGCGAAGGTGGGTACCCTTGTGGCAAGCGTCGGAGCAGCGATCGTGGGGATGTTGATTCTCGCGAAAAAAAGGCCGGATAACCCCGAGTCTCGCCCCACCGAACGCGCTCGACCGCATTTTTCAGCCTAACGAACGGCGGAGTCCCAGGCGATGAGAAAGGCATCGATCAGCCGCGGCAGTTCGTCGCTGTACCCGCCTTCGAGAATCGCGCCCGCCGGAAGCGAACTCTCCCGCAGCCATTGTCCGAAGAGCGCGAAATCATCCGGCTCCAAACTCATCTGTGTGATTGGATCTCCGGCATAGGCGTCGAAGCCGGCCGAGACGAGCAAGAGATCGGGTTTGAAATCGATCAGGACTGCCAGAGCGCGGGCAACCGCGGCGCGATGTTCGGCCCGCGGGGTAAAGGGGGCGATCGGGAAATTGTGGACGTTGCCTAAAGAACCGGAGCCAGTCCCGGGATAACCGGGAAATTGATGGACCGAAGCGAAGGCGATCTGCGAGTTCCCAGCCACGATGGCTTCGGTGCCGTTGCCATGATGCGCGTCGAAATCCCAGATGGCGACGCGTCCAGCGCCCCGCGCCAGCGCGTCGAGCGCGGCTACGGCGATGTGATTAAAAAAGCAAAAACCCATCGCCTGATCGTGGGTGGCGTGATGTCCCGGCGGACGCATCAGGCTGAAGGCGGGTGTCCCGCCTAACGATGTTTGCGCGACGGCGCAAGCCGCCCCGGAAGCGCGGGCCGCGTGGGCAAAAATATTTTCGTAGGCCGGGGTGTCGGCATCGAAATCGTGCGTCGCGTCGCGCACTCTCGCGATGTGCGCTTCGCTGTGCGCGCGGAGCAATGATTCGTTTGTGGCCTCGTGAGGCTTTCGCCATTCCCAGCCTGCGTGCGCGGCACGCAAGTAGCAGGCGCTACGAACCACCCGCTCTGGGCGCTCTGGATGCCCGGCGACGGAATATTCCGCGCAATGGGGATCGTGGAAGACGATCACCTCGGCTGCCTGACGAGATGTCGGTAGTGATCCCAATACATCCCCACCAAAAAGAGCGCGAGGAGAGCGACGCCGAAGGCAAGTGGCAGACCGCTCTTGGCCATCGTGGCGTGGAAAAGGACGATGTTAAAGATGATCGGGCAGAGGATGACCAGGCCGAGCACCGGGAGAAGGTTGAGCAGAAGAAGCAACCCCCCGATGATTTGGAACAAGAACACCACCTTCATGTATCCTGTGGTTGAGACGGCGGCAAAGAACATTCCGGCGGGGCTGTCGGGTGGTGGCGGCGGGCCCATCGGGATGAAATGGAAGAAGCCATTGAAGCCAAAGACGACAAAGACGAGGCCCAGCAGAGTGCGCGCGACGATGGTGGCAATTTTCATGGGCGAAGGCTGACGGCTTTGTCCGGAAAAGACAAAACGAAAACAATCAGCGCGGATCGGTGATGCGACCGAGAAAGAGGCACGCACCGCTCGGGACGTGCTGGATCGCGTAGATGAAGGGGCGATCCACTTTGACTTCGATCGGCTTGGGCGGCTCGATCGTCTCTCGCATCGCGGTGGTCGCTGACCATCGCGACCGCGGTAGCCGCTGCTGCTTCGCTTCCGTGTTCGTCGAGCGCGATAAAGGTTTTGTGAAAAACATCGGAGATCGCCAGGTAGTCGTTAGGTCTGCGCGGCGCCATGCGATCGAAATTGGCGCTGCCTGCCGGAATATCGAAGGCGGTTTTCATTCCCAAACCTTGCAACTCCGCCGCCAGCTGAATCGTCGGCGGATCGAATTTGAATTTCGGCAGATGAAGCAGCACTTCGGACATGTTCATTCTTGCGCAATCGGCCAAAAGATCGGCCGTCAGCTGTGTCTCGAGCTCGCCTAACCCGTCGATCCCGTCGGGAATCAAGACGACGAATTGCAGATCGTTGCCGCTATACGGCAGCGCGACGGCCGAAAATCCCTTGCGCCTGGCGTAACGAAATTGCGCTTCCTTCTGCATCATCGGAACTTCGATTGCGTCCTCGCCTCGGACGTGGAACGGCTCCGGCTTGGTTGCGGGGACGGAAAACTCGCTGGCCCAGGGCGCCTTGAGATAAAGCGCATTTGTGAGGACCAGGCGCGTGGCCGGAACCAACGGCTCTGGAATCAAATCACGAATCCGATCGTGCGTTTGTTGCGCCACCCAGTCGTTGATCTTTTTCGTCGCCCCGCTCGCGTTTCGCACAAAGTCGAGAATCTCCGGCGCGGCTCCGAAGGTCTCTTTGACCTCGGCAAAAAATTGCGGCCGGAATTCATAGCCGGCCTGGGCAAACAATCGATTCGCGATTGCAACTGTGATCGGTTCGCTCGGCCCGCCGTTGTGCTTCGATTCCGCGGCGATCCTGGCTGTTTCCGGTCCGATCTCGCCTAACGACCCTTGCAACGCGGCAAAGGACGCATTGTTCTCGGCTGTGGGATCCAGGTGGAGAACGCGCGCCATTTCCCGACGCGTTTGTCCTTCGGCCCCGTCCAGTGCCATCGCCAGCGCGCAACTGATCGAATAAGGCGAGAGGCAGACGTTCTTGTCGTCGTGGGCAATCTTTCGATAAAGATCGATTCCGAATTCGTTCGTGGCTTTGGCTGCCAGACCGAAACTCGCACCGTGGGTCGGCGACGCGAAGAGCGCGCCTGCGATGGTAAGGCGTGCCAGTTTGTTCATGGCATTAGCGCAGAATTTCATCCCCTCCCGGATTTTTCCATCCGCAGGTGATAGCTGCTCCCGGTCCGGATGTGCTTCCTATTTCCCGATCAGGATAAAGATTCCCGCCGCCAGCGCAACGATCGGCAGCAGCATGCCGGTACCGATGCCGGTTAGCCCGATAATGCCGACGACGATCAGGTAAACCGCCAGCAGGAGCATCCCAATGTTTTTGGTAAAGTTCATGGCGGCATGGTGGGCGGCGGGCATCCGTTACGCACGCTAATTCTTGTGGTTTTCCTTCGGCCGTCGCGGCGTTACACGGCTGGATTGGCAGTCGTTCTGGCCATCTGCTCTGCTTGCCTTCTAGACGACGATTCGTTTTTCCGTGCCTTACAGTTTCCTGTGGCACGGCACCGGCTCTCAAACGAATGTAAGTAAGCGAACGGGGGGATTTTCGGGGATGCGAAGGTCTATGGATTTGGGCACGTCTGTCACGCGCCGGCCCTTCGTTAACGGGAAAGGCGGCTCACCGTGGCGGATGGCGATTGTAATTGGCGTGTTTTTTCTTGCCGGCCTTTGCGCGAGCTCTGCCAAAGCTCAGGTCCCGCGCGGGGTCTTTTCGCTTTTTGCAACCGGAAAACCAGCTGTCGAGAGTGCGCTCGACGATCCAGACGTGGTCGGGGTTTCGATCCGCCAAGACTGGGCCGACCTTGAGCCGAGCGAAGGAAGTTTTGACTGGTCGTTCGTCGATTCCGAGCTAGCCAAAGCCGCGGCGGCTGGGAAGGACGTCCTTTTGCGGATCAATACGCAGGCCGGCAAACCGGCGTGGGTGACAGCCGCTATTCAACAGGCCGGTGGCCTCTTTTTCACTTTCGATGACGACGGTGTCCCGACGACCATTCCCGTCTTTTGGGATCCGACCTTTCTCGCCAAGAAGAAAGCCATGATCACCGCCTTGGGCGGTCATGTTACCAACAGCCGGGCTTTGAAGATTGTCACCGCGAGCTTTGCCAATTCAAAAAGCGAAGATTGGTCCGTCCCCCATACCACCCCGGACATCGTAAACTGGTTCGCCGTCGGTTATACCTCCGAGAAGATGCTCGATGCTGGCCAGCAGATCATCAACGCCACGATGACCGCCTTTCCGAACCAGCATGTGACACTCGCGATTGCCGGCAACGGCCATGTCGGTGCCACCGGCAACCTTGATCCGACCGCGACCTACGTGGCGGAAAACGCGATCGCCGCGGCTCACGCTTCCTGGCCCGGACGTCTGATCGTCCAGATCAATAGCCTTTCGACCTTTAATCCGGTTGCCCCCGGATCGGACGTCTCTGCCTGGCACGTTCTCTGGAACAGCCAGCCCGATGTCGCCGCGCAGATGGTTTACTGGTGTTACGATGAACCTACCTATCGGGTTAACGGCGGAGTGCCAGGTGATCCTGCGGCAGTTCTCACCACCTCGGTGGACGCTGGCCTTAGTTATGGCGTCAATTATATCGAGATTTACCAAATGGATGTCCTGAAACTGCCGGCGGTCATCACTTACGCGCGCGAGGCGCTGACACCGCCGAGCCTCCTTAACGTTTCTACCCGACTACAAGTGGGTCTCAACCAGCACGTCGCGATCAGCGGCTTTATCGTTGGCGGAACGGGAACCAAGAAAGTGATGCTCCGCGCGATTGGGCCGTCGCTCAACCAGTTCGGAATCGCCGGCCTGCTGGCTGATCCGGTCCTCGAACTGTACGACGAAGCCGGCGTAATTGGAACCAACGATAATTGGCAAACAACCCAGCTCGGCGGGGTGATCACCGCCGATCAGCAGGCGGAGATTCTCGCTTCGACGATTTCGCCGGACGATCCCGCCGAAGCGGCGATCATCGCCGACCTTGAGCCCGGCGCGTATACGGCCATCATTCGCGGAGCCGATAATGGAACCGGCACTGGCCTCGCCGAAGTCTATGACCTGAGCTCGACCGCGCCTGCCATCGTCGCCAATCTCAGCACCCGCGGTTATGTCCAGACCGGTGACGATGTGCTCATCGGCGGTTTCATCGTCGGCGGATCGGAGTCCTCGACAATCGTCGTCCGCGCGCTTGGCCCATCGCTTGCCCAGGCCGGAGTGGCTGACGCGCTGTCCGATCCAGTCCTCGATTTGCGCGACGCCAACGGCCTATCGGTGGCGTCGAATGATAATTGGGCCGATACCCAGCGAGAAGTTATCGAGGAAAGCGGTTTGACTCCGGGCGACTCGCGCGAGGCCGCCATCGAGCAAACCCTCATGCCCGGCAGCTATACCGCGATTGTATCCGGCAAAGACGGCGGCATCGGCGTCGGCCTGGTTGAAATCTACCGCATCAATTAAGGTTCTTGTCTGGCGCAGCGCCTGTCGCGCTGACGTCTCGACGGCGATCCGCAGGGATCAGCCTGGAATCCATGAAGACACGTCGCATTCGTGTCGTCCCTGTTGACAAGGCAGATCGAAAATTACTACAATCGGGTTTCGCGCGAATCTTAAATCGAACGCCCCCCGGGCTTGCCAGCTTTGGGTCGCGAGGAACCTGAAATGAACAGATGCATCAAACCTCGTCTCGTTAGGCTGACCAAACTCGAAGCGGCAAGGCGCCAGATCGAGTCTGCGATTTGGCTCTGGTTTGTCGGCGACGACCTGGTCTCGGTCCATGCGTTGACCGCTGCCGCCCATCGCCTGTTACTCGAGCTGGCGGCTCTCCGAGAAACTGCGGCCTGGCCTTACACGGCCGCCTATCTGCCGAAACGGACTTACAAAGACCGGCGTGCGAGATCACAGAATCCAGTCACCTTCTTCAAGCATGCAAAGAAGAAAGAAAGCTACGAGGTGAGCGAGCAGTGGACCGAATTGTATCTCTTTGACGCGGTCATGGCCTATAGCAGCCTGGTGGACGATCGTTCTGCCAGCGCCTTAATGTCCACTTTTGTCCTGAGACTCGGGGTGCAAAGACAGGATCTCTTTGTGCCGGATGCGTTTTCACTCCTGGAAAGAAGGGTTAGCAAGACTTTCAACCTGGAGAGACTGGAGCGACTCTCGAAGATTGACTTTCTTAAGGAGTTTATCGGCGTCTTGAGCAAGGCGCCCGGGTAGGAGTCGACGGCACTCTTCTTCGAGCATCGTAAGCTCTGCGGTCCTGGCGTCCGCTGTGGCTGGCATAGTCCCTGCCTGGCTCGACCCGGTCGGGTTCGCCGATTAACTGACCTCACCGCTTGAGAAAAAGTGAGGAACTTCCGTAATCGATGACGGCTTCCTGTGTCTCAAGGACGTCGGCGCCAAGAACAACGTCGACCCGCCCTTCGCCCCGAAGCGCGAGGGCTTGATTAACGTGCGCAAGATCCATCGCCAGAAGCGCGCGCGGCCGCGGTTTGACCCCGCCCAGCATCAGCACGGCATTGGGTAGATCGTAAATTTTCAGGTTCGCGCCACCGGCACCGCCGCCGGTCATCGTCAACTGGTTGGTCGTCAACCCGAGATCGCGTGCCGAGCGAAGGTCGACCACGGTACTGGCTGCGCCGGTGTCGATCAGGACAACAACGGGATGTCCATTGATCGAGCCCGGGGTGTGGAAGTGCCCCAGACCGCTCCTTGAGAGCGGGACACGCTGGTAATTTTCCTCGCCCAGGTAAGCATCAAGTTTCATCGCGGCAGCACTCATCGGGGATCATTCCGGTTAAGTGCCTCTTCGTGCAAGATCGGAAGCGGATCCGCCAACAAGAGGCAGCTCACGGACTGTATGGCAGCACGAGCGGCGATGCACCCGCTACGCTGGCTTGACCGCTTCTCGGCGCCCCTCTAGAATGGCCGCTTAGCGCGCCTGGCGGGACGCCTGTGGTAGAGGGCACCGGCCTTGCTCGATCTGTGTTCGGGCCGGAAGCAGCGCATTTCAAAACCCAAAGAAGGAAACTTATCGCATGGATTTTGCCTGGTCGGAGCAACAACGAGAGCTACTGAGCGCGGTCGACCGCTTCGCCAGCGAGCAACTCAATTACGATGTAATCGAGAATGATCGTGACGCGGTTTTCAATCACGAAGCCTGGAAGAAATGCGGCGCTTTCGGCATCCAGGGACTGCCGGTCGCCGAAGAGTACGGCGGGCTCGCGCAAGATCCGCTCACGACCGTGGCGGCGCTCGAGCGACTCGGCTACGGCTGCAAGGATAACGGCCTGCTTTTCTCGATCAACGCCCACATGTGGACGGCGATTATTCCCCTCGTTTACAACGGCACCGAGGCGCAGAAGAAAAAATTTCTGCCCGGACTTTGCAACGGCTCGCTCATCGGTGGCAACGCGATGAGCGAACCGAACAGCGGCTCCGACGCCTTCAGTCTCGCCACGACCGCGGTCAAGAAAGGTGCCAAATATATCCTTAACGGGAGCAAGATTTTCGTCACCAACGGTCCGATCGCCGACCTGATTCTCGTCTTTGCCATGACAGACAAAGCGAAGGGCGCATCTGGCATCAGCGCTTTTCTCGTCGAGAAAGGCGCGCCGGGGCTCGATGTCTCGCGCAAGATCCAGAAGATGGGTGTGCGCACGTCGCCAATGGCGGAAGTGTTTTTCACCGACTGCGAGGTGCCGGAAGATAACCTGCTCGGCAAGGAAGGCGCGGGCAGCTGGCTCTTTACCCGGTCGATGACCTGGGAACGCGGCTGCATCCTGGCGAGCGCGGTCGGGACGATGCAGCGGTTACTCGAGACTTGTATTCGTTATGCAAATGAGCGCAAGCAAGGCGGCCAATCGATTGGCAAGTTCCAGCTCGTGGCGACCAAGATAGTGGATATGAAACTGCGCGTCGAAAGCGCAAGGCACATGCTCTACCATGGCGCATGGGCGGCCGGTCATCGCAAGGCGGTTTACCTGGAAGCCGCGATGGCCAAACTGCACATCAGCGATTGCTGGGTGAAATGCTGCGAGGACGCGATCCAGATCCATGGCGGCTACGGCTACATGGTGGAATACGAGGTTGAGCGCGAGCTGCGCGATGCGATCGGGAGCAAGCTCTACTCCGGCACGAGCGAGATCCAACGCAACATCATCGCTTCGCTTCTCGGCCTGTGAGGAAGTCGAGCCGCTTATCGGTTCCCTCCGTATGAAAATTCTCGTCGCGTTCAAGAGCGTGCCCGATCCCTACGCCGGTCCAGGGGATTCGGCGTTCAAGTCGGTCATCAATCCGTTCGACGAAATCGCGATCGAGGAAGCGTTGCGCATCCGCGAGCGGGGCGAAGCGACCGAGATCGTAGGTGTGTCAATCGGCGCGCCCGCAGCAGATGAACAAATCCGCGCCGCCCTGGCGATGGGCGTCGATCGCGCAATTCGAATCGACGACGCCCGCGCGCTCGATCCCTACTCGGTCGCGCGCATCCTTCGCGCGTTAGTTGCGAAAGAAGCGCCGCACATTGTGCTCATGGGCAAGCAAGCGGTGGATGACGATTCAAACCAGGTCGGGCAAATGCTGGCGGGATTGTTAGGCTGGCCGCAGGCGACCTTCATCTCGAAGATCGAATTCATCGAAAACAAGACCCGTGCGCGATGCACGCGCGAGACCGACGGCGGCCTCGAGGTCATCGCGATCAATCTCCCCGCCGTCGTCACAACGGACCTGCGCCTGAACGAACCGCGCTACGTTTCGTTGCCAGGTTTGATGAAGGCGCGCAAGAAGCCGATCGAAGTCCTCACCTGCGATCAACTGGGTGTGACTGTGCAGCCTCTGACCACGACTCTTTCCACTTCGCGTCCGCCGAAGCGCGCCGCGGGCACGCGCGTCGAGTCGGTCGAAGAATTGATCGCCAAGTTGAAGCAGGAGGCGAAGGTGCTTTAGGCATGGCCGCGACTCTTGTCCTGATCGAACTCGATCGCCAGCAGGTGAAGCGTCCGTCGCTTCACGCGATCACGTTGGCACGCCAACTCGGCGGCGACTATGCGTTGCTCGTCCTCGGTCACGAGCTGGACGAGGTCGCTGCGGCGCTCGTTTGCTACGGCGCGTCCGCCGTGATTGTGGCCGACGACCCGGCATTGGCGGAACCGTTGGCCGATCGTTACGCGGCTGTGATTGCGAAAGCGATGGAAAAGTACGGTGCGAAGACTCTGCTCGGTAGTTCATCGACCTTCAGCAAAGACGTTTTGCCGCGTGCCGCCGCGTTGCTCGATTCGCCGATGGTGACCGATGTGCTCGCGCTCGAGGAAGTGAACGGCGCAACTGCTTATCGACGACCGATCAACGCCGGCAGCATGCTGGCTACGGTGAAAGTGGAAGGCGAGGTTTGCGTGCTCACGGCGCGTGCCACCGCCTTCGAGGCGCCCGCGGCCGACGCTGCGCCCTGTCCCGTCGAACGACTCGAGTTCGACGCCGAGTCTTTGCCTGACGGAATGCGATTCATCTCGCGCGAACAACCTGTCTCCGACCGGCCCGATCTGACCGAAGCCCGTGTCGTGGTGAGCGGCGGCCGGCCGTTGAAGGATCCGGCAACGTTCGAGCGCCTCGTCGGCGGATTAGCGGATGCGCTGGGCGGCGCGGTCGGTGCGACCCGCGCGGCGGTCGATGCCGGGATGGCGCCTAACGATTATCAAGTCGGACAAACCGGCAAGGTCGTCGCGCCCGAGCTCTACATTGCAATGGGCATCTCCGGCGCGATTCAGCATCTGGCGGGGATTAAGGACTCGCGGATCATCGTCGCGATTAATAAGGATCCCGACGCGCCGATTTTTCAGATGGCGACTTACGGCCTGGTGGGCGACTTGCACCAGATCGTCCCACAACTTATCGAAGCGATTCGCCGGGGCTAAGAATGAGCAAGCAGTTGAAAGGCTGGCGCGACCCGGAGCATAGCCATCCTGGCTGTCGCGAGGGTGGGCATCCGGTCTGCTCTTTGCTGAGATTCGACCGACAGGATACCAATTTGCCATACAGGTTGGAAGCCTGTGATCTGCTCCGATGATCGCGATCGACCTGAACAATGCCACGCGCGAAGTTTTCGGGAACATCGCGCCCTGGATGCAGGTGGTGTTCTTTGTCATGATTGCGGCGAGCATCGGCGCGATCGTGTGGCAGGTCATGGCTCACGTGCGGCTTTGGAGGAAAGGCCAGCCGGGCGGATTCGAGTGCGACTGGCGGATCTGGATTCGACGGCTCATGACTTATGCGCTGGCGCAGAAGCGCGTCCATAAGAAATCGCTCGGAGCACTTCTTCATCTGCTTCTTTTCAGTGGCTTCCTCGTGCTGACTATCGGCACCACGCTCCTGGGGATTGCTCACGATGGACCCTACAATTTCCATCACGGCTGGTATTACCTGATCTACGAACTGACGATGGACGTCTTTGGCGTGGCCTTCTGCCTCGGCTGCGTTCTGGCCATTTATCGCCGCGCCTTTCAACGGCCGGCGAGCCTCGGTCACAACTGGCGCGACTGGTGGCTGCTCGGAATTTTGCTCGCACTTGGCCTTACCGGTTTTTGGGTGGAAGCGCTGCGCATGCATTACACCCAGGTGCAGCCGGAGATTGCGCACTGGTCGGTCGTCGGTTGGTTGATCGATGTCACGGTCTTGCGTGGCCTCGACGTGCCGACCGCGCAGGCCATGCACCTCGCCTCCTGGTGGCTGCACACGATTCTGGTCGCGGGGTTCTTCGCCACCATTCCGGTCAATCGGTTCCTCCATGTCATCACAGGACCGCTCAACATTGCCGCCCGGCCCGAACGGCCCATGGGCGAGCTCGTCCCGTTGACAATGGAAGAGGTGGAACGGACGGGTCGGACTGGAGTGGCTGAGTTGCAGAATTTTAGCCGGCAGCAACTGCTCAGTCTGGATGCCTGCATGGAGTGCGGTCGCTGCGAAGATGCCTGCCCTGCGACCGCGAGCGGAAAACCGCTCTCGCCCAAGGCCGTGGTGGTCGACTTGCGCAATTTGATGTCGTTAGGCGGAGGCAACGTCCATCGGACCATCCGAGACGAAACACTTTGGTCCTGCACCATGTGCCAGGCCTGTGTGCAGGAATGTCCGGTCTTGATCGGCCACGTTGACTTGATCAGCGATATGCGTCGCGATTTGATCGGCGAAGGGAAATTGTCCGGGCCACCGGCGAAAGCTCTGCAGCAGATCGGCAGCCAGTCGAATCCCTACGGTCACCCCAACGCCGACCGTCTTGCCTGGGCGGAAGGTCTTGATATTGCGACGGTCGAATCGAATCCCAATTTCGAGTATTTGTTCTGGGTCGGTTGCGCGGCGTCCTTCGATCCGCGTGCGCAGAAGGTTGCGCGGGCGACGGCTCAATTGCTCACGAAAGCTGGGGTGAATTTCGCCGTGCTGGGCAAGGAGGAGACCTGCACCGGCGATCCGGCGCGGCGGATCGGCGATGAGTTTCTTTTCCAGGAGCGTGCGCAGGCCAATGTTGAAACACTAGGCCGCCGCAAGGTGAAGAAGATCGTGACCCCGTGTCCGCATTGTCACAACACTCTCAAGAACGAATACCCGCAATTCGGCGGGCAGTACGAAGTGCAGCATCACTCGGCGTTGCTCGCTGAGTTGGTTAAGTTTGGGAAACTGACTAACGACACTGGCACCAGCGAACCGATTACTTTGCATGACCCGTGTTACCTGGCGCGAGTGAATGGCGAAGTCGATGCGACACGTGCCGTGATCGGCGCGGCCAGAGACGAGCAGTATCGTGAAATGCCGCGTTGCGGAAAAAAGACCTTCTGTTGTGGCGCGGGTGGGGGCCGGATGTGGTTCGATGAACCACCGGAGCAGCGGGTTTCCAATCTGCGGGCGCAAGAAGCAATCGCAACCGGCGCACAAACGCTTGCAACAGCCTGCCCGTTTTGTCTGAACATGATGAGCGACGGCATGGCTGGCACGCCGGGCGGTGAAAGGGTCAAGGTGCTCGACATCGCGGAGCTGCTCCTCAGCCGCCAAACGCCGGTTCGCTAGGGCAAGAGATCGGGCCGATTCTCGTGCGTGCGGCGCTTGGCTTCGCGTCGGCGCCAGGCAGCGATTTCGGCGTGGTTTCCGGAGAGGAGGACATCGGGAACCTTCCAGCCGCGGAACTCGGCCGGGCGGGTGTATTGCGGCGCTTCGAGCAGCCCCCCGGTGAAGCTGTCGTCGACAGCGGATTGCTCGTCGCCGAGGACCCCGGGAAGCAGCCTAACGATCGCGTCAACGAAGACAACCGCGGCGATCGCGCCGTTCGTCAGAACGTAATCGCCGATCGAAATTTCGGCATCGACCAGATGCTCGATGACGCGGTGATCGACCCCTTCGTAATGACCACAAAGGATGATGAAATGTTCTTTGGCGGAGAGATCCTGCGCGATCGACTGGGTGAAGCGGCGGCCTTGCGGAGTCATCAGCACGACCGTGCTTGCGTCCGCGCGGAGCGACTCGACCGCGGCGAAGATCGGCTCCGGTTTCATCACCATGCCCTGGCCCCCGCCGAAGGGTGCGTCATCGACGACATGGTGGCGGTCGCTCGTCCAGTCCCGTAAATTGTGGATCCGCAGGTCGAGCGCGCCGGCCTCCTGTGCACGCCCCATCATGCTCTCGCCTAACGGAACGCGGCAGATTTCGGGGAAGAGTGTGATGATGTCGACGCGCACGCCGTTAATGTTCGTCCTGCTCGACCGGGACGGGCGGCGCTGGTTCGTTGCGAAACTCGCGATGTCGGATTTTCCCGCCGGCCTGGGAGATGTAACCACCGATGCCAAGAACGACGAAAGAAAGGAACAGGGTTAGGACAGCCAACGCCGCAGCCGATTTCGGCCATTTCATTGGTGCCAGGATGGCAGCCGCCGCTACACCGGCGAGCACGTAGAACGACCACGCGAGCTCATCCGCGCGATGTTCGTGCACTTTCAACCATGCCTGCCCCTGGTCGTCGGACATCGAGAGGACGCGATCGTAGCCTTGCTCGCCGTAGTGCACGACCGGCCAGGCGATCGCGCCGCTGAGCAAGATGAGCGTAAGAGTCGCGACCTGCGCAGGCCGGCTGTGCTGGATGAGCGCGATGATGAGGCCGATGATGCCCATCGCGAGCCCGTAAACGGGCAGCGGGTTGATCAAAACATGAATGTATTCGGGCTGGCTAAGGTCCTTGAGGAATGAGGCGATCATGATGGTTGTTAGTTTGGAATCTGTCTGGCTTCGCGCATCGGCGCGTATTTTTTCCAATCATAGGCGACGAAATGCCACCACTCGGTGTGCATCCCGTAAAACCCTCCGTGGCGCATCGCCTTCTGAAGGATCTTGAGGTGCGACTTTACGATGGGATCGTCGCCCTGGTAGCGCAGCTTCGCCGCGGGCGTGAATTCGTCGTAATTGGTCGGCATGGCCACTTCGCGACCGTTTTCGTCGACCAAAGTTGCGTCGACCGCGACGCCCCAGGTATGGAGCGAACCGTTGCCGTCATACGGGTCGGCGACAAAGGCGCCGTCGTGGGTGCGCTGCCAGAGTTCCATCTGCGCGGCGACGGGCCGATAGGCGTCCCAGATCTTGAGGCCGTAATGACGGGCCTGGAGGAATTCTTGCGCCTTGGCCAGCCGTGCCGCTGTCGTTGGCCTAACGAGCGCCGGCAGGTCGGGTGGGTAGAGTGCGTGGCCCGTGATATTATGCCGCGTGGCGTAGCGCAGCTCGACGACGATCGTCGGATCAACCGACTTGATATCGACGAGATTATCGTAGCGCGGTTCTGCTTCTACGGTCACAAGACAAAACATCAGAAATCCAACCAGGAGGCGCAGTTTTCTCGAATTTTCAGGAGGCATTTGCGATAGCGGCCCTTGTCATCCTGAGCGGAGCGAAGGACCTTGCAAGCGTCCAACCGCTTCCGCCGAAAGCCGAGCCGAAAGTGCCATCTCGTCGTTAGGCACGGAACCTTCACTTGCCAACTGTGAGGTCCATCGCCGTCTCTGCGGCTCAGGATAACAAATGGTGCGAGGGCCAGCCGTCATCACGGTGTCGGCGGAGGCTGAACCTTCGCCAACCGCTGCAAGAGTAACCGAGCCGCGCCCTCCGGAATGTCGAAGCGCACATCGAGATTCTCGTTTTTTTGTTCCACCTTCGGGGCTTCAGTAGCGAGGACAAAATCTGAATCGGGAATGGCGAGCCAGCGGGTTGGTTCGTTTTGCAGGCCGGTGGCCCAACCCTTCGCCTTTGCCGCGTCACCGGCCGTCATGATTAGATGCGCCTTGGCCGGTGTGGCCAAGGTCAACTCCAAGCCAAGCAATTCGGCCTCGGCGAGGAACTCGGGCGGAAGAATCGGACCAAAAAAGGTCGCCAAGTCACGCGGCGTCCGTGAGACGAGGCGGAGCGCGCTATCCGGATTGAGCGCCTGGAAGCGTTCGAGCAGCGGATCGTCGATCTTCAGGTCCGGCTGGGTGCCGAGCCGCACCTGCACCAACGTGTCCACTTCGCCTAACGAACCGACGGCGAGGGTCCTCGGACCGACCCGGGCGACGGTGACATCCGGCCGCTGCCAGACGACCAGCCCCGTGACGGTGCTCCTAGTGAAACTATCGTCTTGCGTGATCGTGCGCACGATCGGCGCAAGATCGTCGCGCGCTTCGACCAGGACGTAATCCCGCGGTCGCCCGTTTTCCTCCGTCGTGAGTGCGCGCGTCACGCGACGGCCGCCCTCGGCGAGGTTGAGCACCGGGGTGCGCGCGGCTGGTCCGAGCAGTCCGGTAGTGACTTTCTGCCAGAGTTCGGGCTGCTCTTTGCGCCAACGATTTGACAACGCACTCTTGTTCAACTGCTCGATATCCAGGGAAAGGATCGCGAGCGTTTCCCGCGGGAGCCATTCACGTTTCGTCGGCGATTTGGAAACGAGCGGGAGGATGATCGCGAGCAGGGCAAGCAGCGAAAAGATCGTAAAATAAAACTTTCGCAGCTCTTGTTTGTCGATCTGGCTGGAGAGCTGAGCCAATTCCTTTGTGTGCTCGGCGTGGCGGTCGACGGCGGCCCGGCGCTGTTGCACCTCGGTAAGCAAATGCGGCGCGTTCGGCGGCGAGATCCCTTGCGAGGCGAGGTGACGGCCGATGTTAAGATAAGCCGGATTTTTCTTTTCCTCGACGGTCTGATGTTGTTGCCGCGCCTGTTTCACTTCTTCCTGCTGCGCCCGGCTGCCCTTCGCAGAGGGCACGATCCCGCGCTTCGAACTCACCGCGAACGCGGGCGATGTTCTTGTCTGCTTGTACGACGAGTGCCTCGGCAGCGCTTAGTTTTTCGTGCGCCGAGCGACTTGCTCCGGCACTCCCGAGGCGGGCTTGCGTCATCTCGGCTTTTGCGCGCGGAAGGCGCGCCCGTTCCGTGCTGAGCCGGTCCATCTGCGTTTGGAGGTCGGCCGGTGCAGGCTCGGTCGCCTGCAAGGTGGAGATTTTCTTCAGCAGTTCGCGGTCGGCGGCTTCGTTTTCCTGCAGTCGGCGATCAACGGTCGCGAGTTCCTTATCGCAGCGTTCGGCAGCGGATTTTGCTTCGTCACGGCTTTCCACCAGAGGACGTTTTTGCTCCTCAAGCCGGGCCACCGCAGCCGCTTGCTCCCTGGAGTTTTCCTGCCGCTGTGCCTCGATCTGCTTGAGCGCTTCTTCGATCTTCGCAATCCGGACCGCGACTTCCTTTTGTTCCTGTTCGAGCTTTTTCAGGGCGACGATTTCGTTGCGCACTTCCGGAAATTTCGCCGCCTCCGCCGTGCCTTCCCGGCCCAGGGCGATCTCGGATTTTTGCAGGAGACGCTTCTCGTGTTTCAGGGCCAGGCGCGTCCGTTGTCGGCGCACTTTCAGCGTCAACTCCCGGAGGCCGGTGGTAATAAAACTCACGAGACTAACCTAAGCGCGGTTATTCCTCTGCGCTGCCCAACTTTGCCAGAACACTGAAATCTTCCAGCGTCGTCGTGTCGCCGGTGACCGTTTCGCCGCTGGCGATTTCCTTCAGCAAACGGCGCATGATTTTTCCGCTGCGCGTTTTCGGCAGCGCCTCGGCGAAACGGACGTCGTCCGGTTTCGCGATCGCGCCGATGTGGTGTCCAACGTGGCCGCGCAGTTCTTCTTTCAGCTCGGGGTCGGCCTTGACGCCGCTCTTGAGTGTCACGAAAACCACCAGGCCCTGGCCCTTGAGCTCGTCCGGCCGCCCGACCGCGGCGGCTTCCGCGACTCCCGGATGACTAACGAGCGCGCTTTCGATTTCCGAGGTGCCAAGACGATGGCCGGCGACGTTGAGCACGTCGTCGATCCGGCCCACGATCCAGAAGTAGCCGTCCTTGTCGCGCCGCGCACCGTCCCCGGTGAAGTAGTTGCCTTTGAACTCGCTCCAGTATTGCTTCTTGTAGCGCGGCTTGTCACCGTAGATGGTGCGCAGCATCGCTGGCCATGGGCCCCGAATGATGAGTTTGCCGCCAACATTTGGGCGCAACTTCCTTGCCCTCTTCATCCACCACCGCCGGATCGACACCGAAGAAAGGCAGCGTTGCGCTGCCCGGTTTGGTCGGGGTCGCACCCGGCAATGGCGTGATCATGATCGCGCCGGTCTCGGTCTGCCACCAGGTATCAACGATCGGACAACGCTCGCCGCCGATCGTTTCGTGATACCACATCCAGGCCTCGGGATTGATCGGTTCGCCCACCGTGCCTAGCAACCGCAGCGATGAGAGATCGTGTTTTTTCAGCCATTCGTCGCCCCACCGCATAAAGGCGCGGATCGCGGTCGGCGCGGTGTAGAGAATGCTGACGCCGTATTTCTCGACGATCCGCCAGAAGCGATCCGGCTCGGGCCAATTCGGCGCGCCTTCGTACATCAGGGTGGTCGCGCCCTTGGCGAGCGGACCGTAAACGACGTAGCTGTGCCCGGTCACCCAGCCGACGTCGGCGGTGCACCAATAAATGTCGTCCTCGCGCAGATCGAAAACGTATTTCGCGCTGGTGTGAATGCCGACCAGATAACCGCCGGTCGTGTGCAAAATGCCCTTTGGTTTTCCGGTCGAGCCGCTGGTGTAGAGAATGTAGAGCGGATGCTCGCTCTCGAGCGCGGCGGGCGGGCATTTGGCGTCGACGTATTCGAGCTCGCGATGCCACCAGACATCACGGCCTTCTTCGATGTGAATCTCGTTGCCGGCACGCCGAAATACGATCACCCGCTTGATCGTTGTTCTGCCCTTGAGCGCTTCATCGACGTTCTGCTTGAGCGGAACGATTGCGCCGCGCCGGTAACCGCCATCCGCCGTGATGACGGCGACCGCGCCACAATCCGCGATCCGATCGCGAATGCTGTCCGCGCTGAAACCGCCGAAGACGACGGAATGAATCGCGCCGATCCGCGCGCACGCGAGCATCGCGATGGCCGCTCTCCGGAATCGTCGGCATATAAATGATGACCCGGTCGCCTTTGCGGATTTTGTTTCGCTTCAGGACGTTGGCAAAGCGGCAGACTTCGCGGTGCAGTTGCTGGTAGGTGAGGATGCGCTTGTCCCCCGGCTCGCCCTCCCAGATGATCGCGGCCTTGTTCCGGCGCGGCCCATGCAGATGCCGATCGAGGCAATTCTCCGCGACGTTGAGTTTTCCGCCGACAAACCACTTCGCGAAGGGCGGCTTCCATTCGAGCACCTTTTTCCACGGCCTTTGCCAGGTCAACTCGCGGGCCTCGCGGGCCCAGAATTTTTCCGGTTTGCGGATCGATTCCCGGTGCATTCGCTGGTATTGGTCGAGGCTGCCGATGCGGGCTTTCTTCGCAAAATCACGCGAGGGTTTAAAGAGTCGGGTTTCCTTGAGGTGGGACTCGATGTTCTTTTCCATGAAGGCAACGGCACGCTAACAAGCGGCTCCGAGGTGCTCAACGCAAAGTTCGTGGAGCAGGCGGAAGGGTCGTGAATGAGCGAGAGTTCATACGTTCACGCCTTGTCATCCCGAGCGAAGCGAGGGACCTCACAGTTGCAATCCACGTTTGCTGCCGACCCAGGAGACGTGGGTTGCAACTGTGCGGGTCCCTCCGCGCCAAGCCGGATCGGGATGACAAGTTTGTTGCGTCACCGATCGGTGAGGAATTCCCGTTTGTGTTTGAGTTCTGATCGTGCTCGCCGCAGTTTCCGGCATGAGCGATCACGTTTACAAAAAGCTTGAGTTGGTTGGTTCATCGACGACGACAATTGAGGACGCTGTACAGAATGCGCTTCCCTCGCGGCCAAAACGATCCGAAACATGCGCTGGTTTGAGGTGACCGAGACGCGCGGATACATCGAGGAGAACAAGATCAACCACTGGCAGGTGACAGTGAAAGTCGGTTTCACCCTCGATCGTTAGGCCGGAGCGGGCTGCAGATCCGTTGCCATCCGGAGTCGGCGAGAAAACAGTGCGCCCTAGTCCTCGGCTTTAATGACCTGATAAAGCTTCGTCGCCCCGTAGATCAGAATGGCCGGCTTGAACGCCTTGAGAAGAAGGCGCAGGAACGTCCCGAGGATGCGGAAAATTGGGAGCCGATCGAGGATGAACCCCGCGGCCACGCCGTAGAGCAGCGATCGGGTCGGGTTCGCCCGGACGAAGTCTTCGGTTTGCGCGATGATTTCATCCCACTGGTCCCTGGTGTATTGGAGTCCTCGTTCGGCGATGTCGCCGGATGCGCCGGTCATTTGTTCCCTGTCCATATATAAGTTGTTCGGATGGTGACGGCTCCTTGCGCGTCCTGAAATTGTTAACGCAATATCATCCAAACTGAGCGGGCCGCCACTCCGGGTGGAAAATCAGGCAACTGCTCTGTCGAACGAAAGCCTCCGGCGCGCCGGGTTGCCTTGAGACAGAAGCGCCCCATGACCTCGAGCGCACGTTCGGTCAGTCGGGCGCAATTGGTCGAAAGCAGGATCCGCGCGTCGCGCTCCGCAACATCGAGCGCGGCCAGAAGCAGTTTTTCGAAGTCATGCTCGACCTGCCACGACCTGCCGGTGCGCGAGCGCGAGAAAGTCGGCGGATCCAAGATGATGACGTCGAAGAGTTCGCCCTTTCGCGCGAGACGCGGCAGAACGCTCAGGACATCGTCGGCGATGAAACGATGGCGATCGGTCGCGAGCCGGTTGAGAGCGAAATTGTCACGGCCGCGATTGAGCGATTTCTGGGAAAGGTCGATGCTCAGCGTCTCGGCGCCGGCCAGGCCGGCGACGACGGAAAACGAACAGGTGTAGGCGAAACAATTCAGCATCCGTCGAGGCCTCATTCGCCTGACGAATTGCCGGTTTTCGCGCTGATCCAGAAACAGCCCGGCGGAATAACCGGCGCCGAAATCGAGCCCGTAGCAAACGCCGCGTTCGAGCACCGTCGCCTGGAGTGGCGCCTTCGCGTCGCCCGAAAGAAGTTGGGGTGGCTCACGTTCCGCATTTTGTTTTGGCAAATAGCGCCCGAAGACGCGTTCGAACCGCTGGTTGGCAAGCAGTGCCCATTCATCCAGCTCGGGCAGGATCTGTTCGAGCGCAGTCTCGGTTTTGTAGGACACTAACGCATCCGGGCCATAGCGCTCTACCCAACAATGTGGGTTCGTACAGAGTCGGTAGGCGCCGGTTTCTTCCGCGGCAAAGTCGCGCACCAACCCGAAGTCAATCCAGTCACTCATCCGCTTTTCCGCCCTCGTCTTGCCGTGGGAAGGGCCCGCGTTAGTATCAGGGCGACCATTGTTCGTTCGCCTCCATTTTCGGGTGATTCCCTTTGAAAAAGCAACAGATCACGGTACACGTTCCCGCTACCACTTCGAATCTCGGCCCCGGCTTTGATTGCCTCGGTGTCGCCTTGCAGATTCATAACTTCGTCACGATCGCGCGCACCACCCGGCTCAAAGCGAGCGCGATGGCCCAAAAAGCCGCCCGCAGATTCTTCCGCACGGCCGAGTGCCAACCCTTCCCATTTTCCTGCGTGGTCGAGGGTCGGGTCCCTCGCGCCCGTGGACTCGGCAGCAGTGTCACGGTCCGGCTCGGCGTGCTCCACGCGCTCAATGCCCTCCTCGATCGTCCGCTCGGGCGCGCCCAGATCTTCGGGCTTTGTGCCGAGCTGGAAGGTCATCCCGACAACGCCGCGCCCGCAGAGTTTGGTGGCTTTGTCGTCGCCCGCCAAAATCGGCATCAAAAATTTCCGGTCGATCCGCGCCTGCGCTTTGTCCTTTTGATTCCGGCCTTTGAAATCAAGACGGCGGAAGCGCGCCGGGTCCTGCCTAACGAAATCAATCGCTTGCGTGCGGTCGCGTCCTGCGGCAACGCTTGCCTCATCACCGCCGCTCTGGCGAGCGGCAACTATCAGAATCTGCAGGGCGCTTTGACCGACCATCTCCATCAACCTTATCGAGCGAAGTTCGTTCCCTTTCTCAATCGAGTGATCGCCGCCGCGGAAGATGCTGGTGCCCTCGGCGGTTTCCTGAGCGGCTCTGGCTCGACCATCGCCTGCCTGACCCTTCGCTCGCCGGCGAAGATCGCCAGGGCCATGTCCAAGGCTTCCGGCTTGCGCCAACGCCGAAACGCGGGTCGTGACTACGGATAATGACGGCGTCCGCATCTTCATTTCCAATCTGGGTCCCGATGCGCCGCTGGCTTGAGAATCTCGAACAGTTCGCCATCGAGGTCATCCTGGGACGTCGCCAGGGAGTCCGCGCGGTCATCCTGCGCGGTCTGCTTTTCGTTCTCTCGCTGGTCTACGCCGCGCCTTGTGCAGCTCCGTTTGTTTCTTTACCGCAAACGGATTCTGCGCGAACGGGCGCTCGGCTGCCTCGTCATCAGCATCGGCAACCTGACCGTGGGCGGCACCGGCAAGACGCCTGTGGTGGAGAAATTTGCGCGGGCCCACAGGTGGGCGGGAGGCGCGTCGCGATTCTGAGCCGGGGCTACAAGAGCGTGGCGAAACCGTCCAAGCGCAGCTGGTTCGATCGCCTCCGCGGGATGGCGCCGGCACCCGCCGCGCGTCGTTTCGGACGGGCAAATCGCTGCTGCTCGATTCGCGACCGCGGGCGACGAGCCCTACATGCTGGCGTACAATCTGAAGGACGTCGTCGTGCTCGTGGACAAGGATCGGGTGAAGAGCGGCCGTTACGCCATTCGCGAGATTCAAGCCGACACGCTTCTGCTCGACGACGGTCTGCAATATCTCCACCTCAAGCATCGCCTCGACATCGTCCTGATCGATCGCCAGGCGCCCTTTGGAAACGAGCTTCTTCTTCCACGCGGGACCTTGCGCGAGCCGCCGCGGAATTTGCGCCGGGCGAGTTACATCTTCATCACCAAGAGCACGGACCAGCCTAACGACGAGCTGATCGCGCGCATCCGGCGCTACAATCGGACCGCCGAGATCATCGAATGCTCCCACCAGCCGCTTTATCTGCAGGACGTCTACTCCGGTGAACACCTTCCTCTTTCCCGCTTGAGCGGCACGTATATCGGTTCCTTTTGCGGCATCGCGGCGCCGGAAAGCTTCGAGGACGGCTTGCGCAAACTGGGAGCGCGCATCGAGCTGGCGAAGCGCTTCGCCGATCACCATCGCTACAGCGAGGCCGAGTTGCAGAGTTTTATCAGCCGCTGCATCCGCCGCGATGTCGACATGATCGTGACGACGGAAAAAGACGCGGTGCGTTTTCCCCGCCTGACGAAGCCGGAGGTGCCGATCTATTTTCTGCGAGTCGAAATCCTCATCCTGAGCGGACACGAAAGCTGGGAACATTGCGTCGCGCGCATCTGCCAGCCGCAGCCGATGCTTTCGCCGGAAAGGTTTTTTTCTTAACCACGGATGACACGGATGACACGGATCAGAGGCGAGAGAAGGAGGAAATCATTCTTCCATTCGTGAAATCCGTGTAATCCGTGGTCGTCATCCGATTCATTGGAGAAGCATGAGCAAAAAAGCTGAACTGATCGTCGAAGGTCGAACCCTCTCGGTCTCCAATCTCGACAAGGTCCTTTATCCGAAGGACGGCTTCACCAAAGGCGAGTTGATCAACTACTACATCCAGATCGCGCCCGTCCTTCTGCCTCATTTGAAAGACCGGCCTCTCACGATGAAGCGCTACCCGGATGGCGTCGAAGGAGAATTCTTCTACGAGAAGAACTGCCCTTTGCACCGTCCGAGTTGGGTGCAGACCGCGAAGGTCTGGAGTGAAGGCAATCAGCGGGAGATGAACTATTGCCTCGCGCAGGATCTGCCGACTTTGGTCTGGGCCGCCAATCTCGCGGACATCGAGTTGCACACGTCGCTCTCGAGTAAAAAGGCTATCGCGCGTCCGACCATGATGGTCTTCGATCTCGATCCCGGTGCGCCCGCGGACATCGTTCAATGCTGTCAGGTCGGCCTTTGGCTCCGGGAGCTCCTGGCTGGCATGAAACTGAAGAGCTGGGCGAAAACCTCCGGTTCGAAAGGCTTGCAGGTCTACGTCCCGCTGAATACTGCCGTTACCTACGAACAGACAAAAGAGTTATCGCACGCCATCGCGGAACACCTGGAGAGCGAACATCCCAAGGTGGTCGTTTCCAAAATGGCAAAGGCGCTGCGCAAAGGAAAAGTCTTTGTCGACTGGAGCCAGAACGACGAGCACAAAACCACCATCTGCGTCTATTCTCTGCGCGCGAGAGATAAGCCGACGGCCTCCACTCCGGTGACCTGGGAAGAGGTCGAGGAGACGGTGAAAAAGAAAAGCGCGAAGCGGTTAGTCTTTCGTTGTGAGCAAACGCTCGCGCGCGTCGAGAAGATGGGAGACCTGTTCGAGCAAGTGACCACACTCAGGCAAAAGCTGCCTCGGAAGTGGCAGCTTTGAGGTCGCGCTCCAAGGCGTTGTCATCCCGATCCGGCGCAGCGCGGCGAGCCGTAACGCAGCCCGCGAGCGGGCGAGGCCGGGCTTTCAAACCTCGCAACTGAAGTCCGCGCCTCCTCGAGCAATGAAAGCGCTGACGGCACTTGTGAGGTCCTTCCCTCCGAAAGTTTTCGTGGGCTCAGGATACAACTTTGCGAGCAAATACTCACTGGAAAGCACCACCCCTGCCGCGTCCCGATGTGTTATGATTGTGGATGACGCCTAATTCTCCCGTCCCGCTCGTGGTCGGCGCCGGGCCGGTTGGCCTAACAATGGCTAACGAACTCGCCCGGCATGGTGTTCGCTGCCGGATCATTGACTGCGCGCCGGAGCGGGCGCTAACCTCCAGAGCGCTGGCGATATTTCCTCGCACTCTCGAAGTGTTCGAGACGATGGGCATGTCCAAACGCTTTCTCGCCCAGGGCCACCGTCTTCATGGCCTGTCACTCCACCACCGCCAGGAGGAGATCGCAAAGATCGATTTCACCTCGGTCGCGAGTCCTTTCTCGTTCGCGCTCGCATTGCCGCAAACGGAGACGGAACGCCTGCTGAACGAGAACCTGGCCACGTTGGGAATTAAAGTCGAACGCAGCGTTGAGCTGACCGCTCTTACCCAAACGAGCGACGCGGTCCGCGCCGTTTTGCGCCAGCCCAATGGTGCGGAGGAAATTGTGGAAACACCGTGGCTGATAGGGTGTGATGGCGCGCATAGCACGACTCGGCACGCACTTGGGATGGAGTTCGATGGCATGCAGTAACGATGAGAGTTTCATTCTCGCTGATGTGCAGTTGGAATCGAACCTGACTGCGGATCGCGTCCATTTGTTCTTCGGCGACGATGGAGTTCTCGGCACCATTCCCTTCAGGCAAAATCGATGGCGGATCGTGGCCAACATCGCGCCGCAATCGCGCAACGAAACGCTGCCCGATGTTACCCTGGCGGCAGTGCAGGAACTCGTGGATCGTCGGACCGTACCAGGCTTCCGCGTGAGCGATCCGGTCTGGCTTTCACGCTTTCACATTTCGCATCGCAAGGTGCGGGAGTTTCGTCGCTTGCGTGTTTTTCTTGCGGGCGACGCCGCCCACATCCACAGCCCGGCCGGCGGGCAGGGGATGAACACCGGAATTCAGGACGCGTTCAACCTCGCTTGGAAGCTCGCGCTCGTCGTGCGCGGACGCGCTCCGGCTCAATTGCTCGCGAGTTATGATCTCGAACGGGAACCGGTCGCGCGCGATGTACTCAATCTAACCGACCGGATCACCCGCCTGGCGACGATGCGTAACTCGGTCGCGCAAAGTGTGCGCGATTTTCTCCTGCCGCGAGTAAGCGGGATAGACTTCGTCGGCGACAAGATTGCCGATCGCCTCGCGGAATTGAACGTCAGTTATCGCACGAGCCCGATTGTGGAGAATCATGGCGGTGGGCGTCTCAAGGCGGGAGATCGCGCGCCGGATGCAGAGTTACGCGATGAAAACAGCCGGGCGCACCGACTATTCGAACTTTTCCGCGAACCCCGGCATGTCTTGCTCCTATTTCTTGGCGGTTCGGGAAGCGCGGCTGCGAACTCGGAACAACTCGGGAGCGCGATTGGCGGTCTGGTTGACGGGACCCTCGACAGCTATCGCATTGTGCGGGGTCAAAGCGACCCAGGGGCGGAATTGCGCGATACGAGCGGACTGGCCCATGCCGCCTATGGCTTGATCGAAGGCGGTGTCGTCCTCGTTAGGCCGGATGGCTATATTGGCTACCGGAGCGACAATTTCAACCTGGAGAACCTGCAGACTTATCTGGCCCGCATTTTTGCTCACACTGCGAGGCCTGGAACTGCAGCCGTTGCCATTTCTTGAGGCGTTCCTTCGAGAAATCCAACCCGTGGCTTCCGGCTCAGTTTGGTGTCTGCTAGAATTCAGGCTGCATGAGCCGCGTTCGCCTTCTTTCCGACACTCTCGCCAGCCAGGTGGCGGCGGGGGAGGTGATTGAGCGGCCCGCGTCGGTCGTCAAGGAGCTTGTCGAGAATAGCATCGACGCGCAGGCCCAGTCGATCGAGGTAATGATCCGGCGCGGCGGCATCTCCCTCATCCGGGTGACGGATGACGGCATCGGAATGGACCGCGACGACGCATTGCTTTGTCTCGAGCGCCACGCGACGAGCAAAATTCGCACGGCGGCGGATCTTGCGACGGTGGGGACGCTCGGTTTCCGGGGGGAGGCGTTGCCTAGCATCGCGAGCGTTGCGCGCTTTCGCCTGACGACGCGGGAAAAGGAGGCCGTCGCGGGGACGGAGGTGATTGTATCAGGCGGGAAAATCGAGGCAGTGCGCGATGGCGGGGAGGCGCCCGGCACACAGATCGAGGTGCGTTCGCTTTTCTATAACCTGCCGGCGCGCCGGAAGTTTCTCCGCTCCGAGAATACGGAGACGCGCCAGATCGAGCATCAGCTCAATCTCCAGGCGATCGGTCATCCCGCGATTGCTTTTTCGCTGGTCCGCGACGAGCGGGTTGCCTTTCAAGTTCCAGCGACGAAGACGTTGCGCGATCGGATTCGCGATCTCATGGGGAGCGAGCTGCTCGCGCGTCTTCTCGAGGTGGAACCGACGACGCGCGGAATGTTGCGGGTGAGCGGATTCGTCGGACAGGCGGGGGTGAGCCGGGCGAGCCGGGCCCAACAATTTGTTTTTGTGAATGGCCGCGCGGTTGAGAGTCCGGTAATTGGCGGGGCGTTGAAGGAGGGTTATCACACAGCCCTGATGAAGGGGCAATTTCCGGTGACGTTTCTCTTCGTCGAGCTCCCTCCGGCGGAAGTGGATGTGAATGTGCACCCGGCGAAACGCGAGGTGCGCTTTCGTGATCCGGTCGGGGTGCGAGAGGCCGTCGTCGGGGCCATCCGGCGCACCCTGGAAAGCGACCGAAGCAGTTGGCAGGAGCAATTCCGGGCGCCGGCCATTCCCGCCGTTCCATTCGTTAAGCGAGCCGAAACAACAAAACCATCCGACAGCGTAGCCCAACCCGCCTTCCCGGTGGAGGCGCGAGAACGCGTGGTAACCGATGAGGGATTCTCGCCCAGCAAGGAGCGCAGCTCGACCGCGGACCGGCAATTCCGGATCCTTGGCATCCTGAACAAGCTCTACGTCTTGATGGAGAATGCGGAGGGGCTGGTATTGGTCGATCAACATGCTGCGCATGAGCGGATATTGTTCGAGGAACTTCGCCGCCGAATGGAAGAGAAGGGGGTACCGTCTCAGCGCCTGCTTCTCCCGCAGGTGATTGAGCTGGCGCCGGGCGACGCGGAATGGATCGAGCGCAACCTCGCGACGCTGCAAAAGATGGGGCTCGGCGTGGAGGAGTTTGGGCGGCACACCTTCAAGCTGGAAAGCTTGCCGCCGTTCCTGAGCGGCGCAGAGCCGCGTCGGCTCTTGCAGAACGTGATCGACAGTCTGAAATCGGTGAGCAACAACAGCTCGCCGCTGCGCCTGGGCGAGGAGATGATCGCCAAGACGGTGTGCCGCCACGCAGTCAAGGCGAACGACCTGCTCCGTCAACCCGAAGTGGAAAAGCTGATCCGCGACCTGTTGGAATGCGAACTGCCCTACTGCTGTCCGCATGGCCGACCGACGATGATCCAGATTTCGTTAGGCGAGCTGGAAAAAAAGTTCGGGCGGAAAGTGTAGCAATGTAGCCGCCGCCCTGTGGGCGGCGTGAGATGAGCGGCGACGCTTAACGCGTTCTGGCTGCACCTTCCTCCACGCTTCGCAGAGCGAAGCGGCTACAGCCTCCAGTGTTTCGCGATCAAGGCTTTGATCGCGGGCGTTTGCAGCTTGTAATTCTCCTCCTCCCGATTCGGCAAGTCCGGGAACCACTTCCACCAATACATCCCGGCGATGGCCGGACAGCGGCGCGGCAAATCGAGCGCCACCGAAATACAGCGCTGCTGGATTTCGTCCGCGTTGATGCCGCCCATTTTGAACGCCCAGGGCTCGGCCGCGGCCTGGGCGCTGACGTTGTAGCCGATCTCGACAAAGAGGAATTTCTTGTCGCCCCGCGCTTTCGAATAGGTAAGCAGTTCGGCACATTTCCGGTCCCAGGCGGCCGCGATTTCCGTTTCGCCCGGGTTCACGCTTTTCGTCAGGGGGAAATAGGCGAGGACGCCGATGTAATCGAGTGCGTCCCAAAAGGTTACCTCCTGGAAGCTGTCCCAGTTACCGCCATAGGTGAGCTTACCGTGATAGACCTGGCGCACCGCGGCGATGATCCCGCGCCAGCGGGCATCGAACTTTTGTGCGTAGGTGAATTCGAGACCGACACAGAAGGTGCCGGCGCCATGGGCCTCGGCAACCCGCGCCATTTGCACAATCCAGGTTTCGTAGTCGCCGAAGAAGCGATCCCATTCCTCGGTCGTCTGAAAGTTGATTTCGCCCCTCCAATGAAATTTGGTGCCCCAATAGGCGATGTGTGGAATAAGCATGACCGAAAGGCCGCGCTCACGCGCCCAATCGAGCGGAATGGAGATGTTGCGGAAGTTATCGGAGGCGCGGAAACGGACGTGGCCGTCGTTCTGGATCTGGGCATAGGGATGAATCGCGATGCTGTTCACGCCTAACGATTTGAGTTCATCGAGGGTGCGCGCCATTTCCGGAGTCGCCCATTCCCAGCCGGAAGTCTGGCAGGAAACGGTCACGCCTTTAATTGCGGGGGGCAGCGCGTTTTCCACTGCGACTGCGGGCCGGCAGAGACCGAGGACGAGACCGAGGACGAGCGTCGAAGCCGATTTGCCAGCCGCGAAGAGAGATGAGCGCATTCTGGCCAGATAATAGGCGGAAAAACAAATCGAAGCGAACCGCGCCATTGCAATCCGCGTCTGTTCCGGAGAGGAAGGCATCTCTTGCGCAGAAAGCCAGTCGGCTGTTGAATCCAAACGCGGCGCTCGCCGCATCTCACTCATAACGCTTATGAAATCCATTGTCACTCTACTGACCGTCGTCCTCTGCGCCAGCCCAGCCCTGGCCCAACCACTATCTGCGGCGGCGGCACCTGTCGCGGCCGTTTCCGCCCCTGCTGCTGACGCAAACAAGCCGGAGGCCGCCGCCGTTCCGCCGAAAATCCCGCTCCGAGATTTTTTCAAAAACCCGGTCAGCCGCGGCTACGACCTCTCGCCAGACGGCCAGACGCTTTCCTTTCTTCAGCCCTGGGAATCGCGGATGAACATTTTCATTCGTCCGACTGCAGGCGGCGAAGCGAAGCGCTTGACGAGTGAGAAGGACCGCGACATTCGCGACTACGCCTGGAAAGGAAACGGCTTCGTCGTCTACGCGATGGACGACAAAGGCGACGAAAATTTTCACCTGAAACGCGTGGACCTGAAAAGCGGCGAGGTAAAGGATCTGACACCGTTTCAAAAAGTGCGGAGCGAAATCATCGATGATCTGGCCGATGTCTCCGAGACCGACATCCTGATTACATTGAACAAGCGCAACCCGGAGGTCTTCGACGCCTTTCGGCTCAATGTCGCGACCGGCGAGATGAAGATGGTGGCCCAAAACCCGGGCAAAGTGGATCGCTGGATCACCGACCACGCGGGTGTGATTCGGGCGGCGACCCAGACTGACGGGGTGAACGCCAGCCTGCTGACGCGGCCCGACGAGAAAACGCCGTTCAAGACGGTGCTAACGACCAATTTTCGCGAAGCGATGAACCCGCAGTTTTACACCTTCGACAACAAGCATCTCTATGCGACTTCGAACATCGGCCGGGACAAAGCGGCGGTCGTGACGATCGATCCGAGTAACGGCAAGGAATTGGAGAAACTCTACGAAAACCCGGACGTCGATGTGACCGCCCTCGCTTATTCGAAGAAGCGAAAGGTGGTGACCTTCGCGGCTTTCGATACCTGGAAAACAGAACGCAAGTTTTTCGATAAGGAGTCGGAGGCGATGTACAAAACGCTCGCTGAAAAGCTGCCGGGCTACGAAGTCGAAGTCGTGGCGAACGACAAGGCGGAAGACAAGTACATTGTGATGGCGAGCAATGATCGCTCCCCGGGGTCGCGCAATTTGTTTGATGCGACGACTGGAACCCTGACGAAGCTGGTAGATGTCGCGCCGTGGCTCAAAGAGGGCGAACTCGCGCCCATGAAACCAATTGAATACCAGAGCCGCGACGGCCTGACGATTCACGCTTACCTCACGCTTCCGCTTGGCCGCGAGGCGAAGAATCTGCCGGTCGTGATCAACCCGCACGGTGGGCCATGGTATCGCGATACTTGGGGTTTCAATCCCGAAGTGCAGTTCCTGGCCAACCGCGGTTACGCCGTGCTCCAGATGAACTTCCGCGGCTCGACCGGTTACGGTCGCAAGTTCTGGGAAGCTTCGTTCAAACAATGGGGCCAGGCGATGCAGGATGACATTACCGATGGCGTGCAATGGTTGATCAAGCAGGGGATCGCCGATCCGAAACGCATCGCGATCTACGGCGGCAGTTACGGCGGCTATGCCACGCTGGCCGGCGTTGCTTTTACGCCGGATCTTTACGCGGCCGCAGTCGATTACGTCGGGGTGGCCAACATGTTTACCTTCATGAAAACGATCCCGCCATATTGGAAACCGTTCCTCGACATGTTCCACGAGATGGTGGGCGATCCGGAGAAAGACAAGGCGATGATGGAAGCCGTCTCGCCGGTGATGCACGCGGACAAGATTAAGACCCCGCTCTTCGTCGCGCAGGGCGCGCACGATCCGCGGGTGAACAAGGACGAGTCCGATCAAATGGTCGCGGCCCTGAAGAAGCGTGGGGTGGAAGTCGAATACATGGTGAAAGACAACGAAGGGCACGGCTTTCATAACGAGGAAAACCGGTTCGATTTCTACGGCGCGATGGAGAAGTTCCTCGAGAAATATCTGAAACCGGCCGCCTAACGTTCAAAGCTATTGTTGGAGCAGCGGTACGACCGCTGAAGTGCTTGGTCGCAGGTTAACTCGGTCGCAGCACATAGTCCGATCTCGTTGCGCGGCGCCCTCGGCGGTCACACGTTTGCTATAACCGCTTTGCGCCCTACGGCACGATCGGCGGGAATTCGTTTTCGGTTTCCCCCGTATCGATCCCGCGCCGCAGCAGGCTATGGCCCACTCCGTAAGAGAAATAGATCAGAAGCCCGAGCGCGAGCCAGCCAATAAACCGGAGCCAGGTTTCGACGAGGAGACTGAACATCAGGCCGGCGCACATGAGGACGCCGATGATCGGGACGAGCGGAACCAACGGAACACGAAAGGGCCGATGACGACTGGGATCGGTGCGGCGCAGGACCACGACTCCGATGCAGACCAGGCAGAACGCAAACAGCGTTCCGATATTCGTGAGATCGGCGAGCGAGCCGATGTCCGTCACCATGGCTACCCCACCGACAAACACCCCGGTCCAAATGGTCGTGATGTATGGCGTGCGAAAACGCGGGTGGATCCTGGCAAAATATTGCGGGAGCAATCCATCGCGAGCCATCGCCATGAAAATGCGCGGCTGTCCAAGCTGGAAAACGAGCAAGACCGAAGTCATGCCAGCCAGTGCGCCGGCACTAACGAGAGCCTGCGCCCATGGTTTCCCGGCAAATGCGGTAGCAACTGCCGCCGAGTCCCCCAAGTAAATCGTGTATTTCCTCATGCCGGTCAGCACACCGGACATCAGGACGTAAAGTAGCGTGCAGATAATAAGACTGGCGATCATCCCGATTGGCATGTCGCGTTGCGGATTCTTTGTTTCCTCCGCCGTCGTCGAAACGGCGTCGAAGCCAATGAATGCGAAAAAGACAATCGCGGCGCCGCCCATGACACCAGAGAAACCGTTCGGCATGAACGGGTGCCAATTCGTCGGATGAACGAAAAACGCGCCGAAGGAAATGAAAAAGACAACGACAGCGATCTTGACGATTACGACCACGCTGTTGGTGCGCGCGCTTTCCCGAATTCCGTAGACGAGCAAAATTGTCACCAGCGCGACGATGATAAAGGCCGGTAAATTGAGCGCGATGGTGTGGCCGAAGAGCATGGGCAGAGTGGTGGAGGAAAAATCCTGGAGTGCTTCGCCGCCCTTCGTGATGACGTCGGTGGCCGTTTTATGATCGGTCACGGCCCAAAGAGGGAATTTGAGGCCGAACAAGCTGCCGCATAACTTAACGAAATAGCCCGACCAACTCGCGGCCACCGCCATGTTGCCGACGGCGTATTCGAGGATCAGATCCCAGCCGATGATCCAGGCGATGAGTTCGCCGAGGGTGGCGTAGGAATAGGTGTAGGCCGATCCGGAAACCGGAATCATGGACGCCAGTTCGGCGTAACAGAGCGCGGCAAAACCGCACGCAATCGCGGCCACAATGAATGAAATCACAACAGCCGGCCCCGCGCCTGCCCGTCCCAGGACCAGATCGGAGTGTGTGATCCAGGCGTGAACGATGTTCAGGATCGGCGTCTTCCAGATCGAGGAGACCGCTTCGAGTCGTTCGCCCGCCGCAGCCGTCCCAGTCAGCGCAAAGATACCTGTCCCGATAATCGCGCCAATGCCGAGCAGGGTGAGATCAAAGGCCGTCAGTGAGCGCTTCATCTTGCGCTCGGGCATTTCCGATTCGCGAATCAGGAGGTCTGGACTCTTGGTCTGGAAAAGTTTGGAAGCCACGTGTGTGTTCTCAGGTTGTTTCGCGCCGACGGTTCGAACGGGCGCATCGTTGCACCCGCCGATTGCGCTGGTCAATGCTTAGTTTCGTGGCTGCATTGCGCTGCGGCCATCAGTGACGCTGCCAAAAGAGCAGCCCCGACCCGGCAAGCCCGATGGCGCAGAGGAAAATTGTGTCCTCAATGAAGTAGGGATAGGCCATCAGGGCGAGCCCGATGAACATCGGTTTCCAAAGACTCATTCTCTTGCCGTAAACTAAACCAACGAAGCCGATACTGCTGAAGAGCAAACCTGCAAAGAGATTGGGGCCGGAAAAAGGCATCCTCTTCCTACAGCTAAATGCACGCCACCGAGCCCTGGGGCTTCGCGGTGCGTCGGGATTGGACTTGGAACCGCTGGCCGAATATTCTGCGACCTGATGTCCGATGAAACGACACCGCTGATTTTTGGCGATGCCGCAGTCGCTGAGCTCGGCCGTCACCCGCGACGGAAGTGGTTTCGCCGGAAACGCGAATCACGCTCTCCGTTGACTCATTGCGAGAATTGCGGCGCAGCACTAACCGGTCCGTATTGTGCGCAATGCGGTCAGCCGGCGGTCGATTACCACCGTTCCTTTGGCTCGCTCCTGGCCGACGCGGCGGACGCATTTTTCAATTTCGACGCGCGCTTCTTTCAATCCTTTGGCCTCCTCCTCTTCAAGCCGTGGCGTCTAACGAACGAATTTGTGGAAGGAAAGCGCGCCCGACATGTCCACCCCCTGCGCGTTTATCTCATCGCGAGCGTGATGTTTTTTCTTGTCATCAACTTTCTCTCGAAAAACACCCACCTGGAAGCCAATCGGAAGCTCGACTCATAACAATTTCTCGCTCACGACGACCGCGCCTGCTCCGGTCCCGTTCTCGGCTGCAACTCCCTCTTCTGAGTTTTCGCTGGGAATGTCCGTCCAGCCGTCGCCAACCGCGACCCCGGCACCGTCACCTGACGAAGACAATGCTTTCCTGCGCTTCGACGGAGAGGAAAGTAAATCGGGTTTCGGCCACTGGTTGGAGACGCGCGCCAGGGAAAAAGTCGGGCCAACGGGCGATCGCGGCGATCTGTTTCTGAAGGCATTGATCCAAAATCTCGCGCCGATGGTCCTGTGCTGCATCCCGCTCTTCGCTCTCGTCTTGAAAATCCTCTACGTTTTCAAACGGCGTTATTATGTCGAGCATCTGATCTTCGCGCTCCACACCCACGCGTTCGTTTTTCTCAGCACCCTCATCATCATTGGGCTTGGTTTTCTGCTCGCGCTGAAATCAACCGCGCTGACCGCGATCGCCTGCACCTTTTTGGGAATCGCAGTCGTGATCCAGTTGCTCGTCGCGATTCGCCGCGTCTATCGACAGAACTGGTTTGCCACGCTCTTCAAGTTCGCTCTCGGCAGCCTGATCTACCTCGTCTTGTTGAGCATCGCTTTTGCCGTGAACGCAATGGTCACGCTCGTTCTCCCCTAAGCCAGTATCCGCCGGACTCTCGTCGTTAGGCGATTGACTTGATTACGCCGCCGTCGGCACGGACGGAAGCGCCGTTAATCGCTCCTGCGAGCGGACTGCAAACGAAAGCGACAATATTGGCGATCTCGTCAGGCTCGATGAAGCGCTTCAAGAGCGAGGTCGGTCTGGCGTTTTTGAAAAACTCCTTCTCGAACTCCTCCGGGCTCATTTTGTTCTCCTCTGCCAGCTGCCCAACGAACTCTGCTACGCCCTCTGAGGCGGTCGGGCCGGGCAGGACGGAGTTAACCGTCACGTTCGTGCCGGCACAGGTCTCGGCGAGACCGCGGGAAACCGCGAGCTGCGCAGTTTTGGTCGTCCCGTAATGGATCATTTCGGCGGGGATCTGGAGTCCCGACTCACTCGAGATAAAAATGATCCGACCCCAATTCCGTGCTTTCATTCCGTCCAGGTAGGCGCGACTAAGCCGCACGCCAGAGAGGACGTTGACGGCGAAAAACTTCTCCCATTCGGCGTCGCTGATCTTTGCAAACGGCTTCGGCTCGAAAATACCGACATTGTTGACCAGGACGTCGACTTGCGGAAGTTGTCTAACGACTTCGGCGCAACCTTCGGCCGTGCCGAGATCGGCGGCCAGTCCACGCAGGTTTGCGCCGGGAATTTCCTTTTTGATATTCGCGATCGCCCCATCGACGCGCGCTGATGTCCGGCCATTCACCCAGACTTCCGCGCCTTCCCGGGCCAGCCGTCTGGCGATGGCAAGACCGATACCGGCAGTGGAGCCGCTGACGAAGGTGATCTTGTTTTTGAGTTCCAAATCCATTGGGTTATCTACGCACGGGGTGGCAGACTGCGCCACTTGCCACCGGCTCCTCGGCCGGGTAAAAAAGGCGGATGGGTCGTCAATGGCTACATGCCAAACGCGAAGTGGCTGGTCTGAAAAAGGGTCAGGCCACCGGCAAACTGGTTAAGGAAATCATGGTCGCGGCCAAGCTCGGCGGCGCCGATCCCGCGGGCAACGCGCGCCTCGCCGCGGTCGTGGAAAAAGCGCGCAAACAAAGCGTCTCGCGCGACGTAATCGAGCGCGCGATCAAGAAGGGTGCGGGAGTTGGCGGCGAAAAGCTGGAGCTGGAACAGATCCTTTTCGAAGGCTACGCGCCGCACAAGGTGCCGGTGATCGTCGAAGTGCAAACCGACAACAAGAACCGCACCGCGCCCGAGATTCGCGTTCTCTTCAAGCGCGGCCAGCTCGGTGCGCCGGGGAGTAACAAGTTTCTTTTTGATCATGTCGGACTCGTCGAGGCGCATCATCCCAATGCGAACGCGGATGCCGAAGGAGCCGCGATCGAAGCGGGCGCGCAGGACTTTGTTCCTCTGACGAATGCCGACGACACGGAGATACCGGAGGGAACGAGGGGCGCGCGTTTCATCACCGCGCCGACCGACCTGCACGCCGTTTCTCAGTGGCTGGGCCAGAATGGCTGGACGATTGTGACGAGCGAACTTGGTTACATTGCCAAGAATTTTCCCGAATTGAGCGGGGAAGGTCGCGAGCAGGTCGGTGAATTCCTCCAGGCGGTCGAGGACCACGACGACGTCCACCGCGTTTGGGCGGCGATTCGTTAGGCGAGGCCATGTCCGACGAGACGAGCCAGGCGATTTTCGGCGACGCGGTTGCGGCCTCTCTCGAGAAACCCGGGCCCAAGGGTCGCGGGCTCTTCCCCTGGAAAAAGCCGGAGAAAGAAAAACCGCCGTTCACGCACTGTGAAGACTGCGGGGCGGAATTGCACGGGCGCTATTGCTCTAACTGCGGGCAGGTGGCGGTCGATTACCACCGCTCATTCCGACATGTCGTCGCGGATGTGGCGGAATCGTTCCTCAACTGGGACTCGAAATTTACCAAGACGCTCCTCTTACTCGTGATCTATCCGGGTTGGCTAACGAACCAATTCGTCGCCGGGCGTCGCACGCGTTATCTTCATCCGCTCCGGCTTTACCTGCTCGTCAGCATCGTCTTCTTTTTGTGCATTCGACTTGCCCCGATTCAGACCAGGCCGCAGGTCGCGGCGGACATGACTCCGAAGGACCGCGCGGAGGTGGAGGAGGCGATGAAGAATCCGGCCATCCCCGCCCTCGTGCGCGAAGAAGTGCTGAAAAGCGTGGCCGAACGGACAAAAACGCCGGCCGCGAAGAAAGCTGGCCCGGCCCGGCCCGCCGAGCTTACATCGCCGTCGCCCGCGCCGGTTGTCGGGGGCCACTCGAAGCTATTGGACGATGGAGCTTCTCCGAGCTGGCTAAAACGCAAAGTGAAAGAGAAGATCGGTCCCCACGGAAGCAACGTGCAGCTTCTGATCAAGACGCTGCGCGACAACATCTCGACGATGATGCTTTTCTGCATTCCGCTCTTCGCGCTCGTCCTGAAGGTTCTCTACCTCCGCCAGCACCGCTTCTACGTCGAGCACCTCGTCTACGCGCTGCACATCCATTCCTTTTTCTATATCGCGCGTTCTCCTGGCCGTCTTCGGCGCGATCGCAGCGAGTCGTTGGGCGCCGGCCCTCGAAGGGCCGCTTGTCTGGCTCTGCGTCCTTGCAATCGTGGCGCAGGTTTTTCTCTCGATCCGGCAGGTTTATCGCCAGAGCTGGTTTGTGACGACCTTCAAGTTCTTCTTTGGCGGCTTCATCTACCTGTTCGTCCTCATCCTGGCCCTGGCCATTACCGCCGCGCGCGACGCTCTTCCTTTCTTGAGCCTCGTTAGGCGAGCAGTTCTTTCGCCCGCGCCAAGGCCGCGTCGATTTTTGTCACGTCGGTCCCTCCGCCCTGAGCCAGTTCCGGACGCCCACCGCCTTTGCCGCCGACGAGCGGCGCGGTTTCCTGGATCAATTTTCCAGCTTGATAGCGGGAGGTCAGGGCTTTTGGAACGGAGGCGATCAGGGCGACGCGGCCCTCTTTTTCTCCGGCAAGAAAAATGGGGCCATCAAATCGGGTTTTGAGCGCATCGGTGACGGCCTGGAGCAACTTACCGTCTGCATCCGGTACGCGCGCAACCCGGAAAGCTGCGCCATCGCTCGAGGCCAATTCATTCGCGATCGCCGCAGCGCGGCTCTGCATTCCTGCTTCGGTCGCCTTGGCGTTCGCCTTTTCCCAATCGCGCACTTCCGTCTCCAGCTTTTCGAGATGCGCCGCGCGGGCGTCGATGCTGGCCGCCATCGCCGCGGCTGTCGTCGTCTCGAAACGCGGGCAACGCCGCAAGCCCCGATTTCTTCCTGGCCAACGCCTGCAAATTTTTCTTCCTGACGCGCCGCCTCGGCCCGCGCCCATTCGCCGACCGCGTTGCCTGCGACCGCCTCAATCCGGCGAATGCCGGCCGCGATCGCACCCTCGCTCAGGATGCGGAACGATCCGATGTCGCCGGTCGTGCGCACATGGGTGCCGCCGCACAGTTCCATCGAGTAACCGTTCAATTCGTTAGGCACGCCGCCGATCTGCACCACGCGCACGACGGTCGCCATACTTGTCGCCGAAGAACTGCATGATGTCGGTCCGCTGCTTTCGCTTCCGCGTAGGGAATTTCCGTCCAGGAGACGGGCGCGTTTTCCGCGATCTTTTCGTTCACCAGCTGTTCCACGCTCGCGCACCTGCTGCTTCGTGCTGAGGGCGGCGCTCGAGAAATCGAAGGTCAGTTTGTCGGGCCCGACGTAGCTGCCTTTTTGTGTCGCGTCGCGACTAACGACTTCGTGCAGCGCCCAATGGAGCAAGATGCGTCACGGTGTGGTGGCGCTCGATTGGCGTTACGCCGGTCGGCATCGACCGACACGCGTACTGCTTCGCCAGGATTCGGGCGCGCGACCCTGGCGTCAGCTTCGGCGACGGTGGACAAACGTCGCCGCGTTTTGCGTGTCGTTGACCCGAAGCTGACCGACCTCCGTCCGGTCGTGTCCGGGAACGTGCACGAATCCACTGATCGCCCACTTGCCCGCCCATCTCGGCGTAACACGCGGTCGATCGAGCACGATGTTGATTTCTTCCGGGTCTTTCCCGGAGAACCGCCTCCACCACCGCCTCCGTCTGCAGAAAGTCGTAACCGAGAAACCTGGTCGGGGCGATTGCACGATTCGTCCGCGACCTGATCGTCTTCTTTCTTCTGCGCCGAACGCCCGCGATCCGCTGTTCCTCCATCAGCTTCTCGAAGCCTTCCGTGTCGACGGTGAGCCCGCGTTCGCGAGCCATCAGTTCGGTGAGATCGAGCGGGAAGCCCTGCTCATCGTAAAGCCGAAAGGCGAATGCACCGGAGATGCGCGTGCGGACGTTCTGTTCCGGGGAGCGCACGCGACTCGCGTGCCGCGTCCGGCGACTCGCCGGACGCCGCGCGCTCTCTGAGCGTCCAAAGCCACGGATAATCTTCCTCCGGCTGTGCCATTCCCGATTCCCAAGGATTGTTGCAAATATAGAGATATTTCTCCTGCAGATCCGCCTCGGACCGAATCAAGCGATCGAACGATTCCTTTTCCCAGACGGGGCCATTCGTCCCACGCGCTTTGTTGATTCGATGTGCGGAAACGGATTTGATGTTCTGCAAGATTTCGCTCAGCGAGTAGAAGGCGGCAGTTGCCCTTGGCATCGGTCGCTTTGATCTGTGGCTCCAAAAGCAGATGTACGTGATCGGGCATCACGCAGGCGGCGTAGAGTTCGAAATGATTCTGTCGTGGCCGGGAATAAAATGCACTCGAGAACGATGTCGCGTTCGGCTTCGGTGAGCGGACGGCGTCCTGCGGTGCTAAAGGCGATGCGCGTATTTGCCCCACGGGCGTTCGAAATGGGGCAGGCGACGCTTGGAGTAACGCGTTTGAGATTCAGGGGAAGTTTCCGGCGAGTCGCCGGAAACGGCACGCGAGTCGCGTGCGCTCCCCGGAGCTTGAAGACGCGCCACCTCGGCTTCGAAGAGCGCGATTCCTTTGTCGAGTGTCCTGTTGAAGGATTCTTCTTCGCGCTTGAGCGTTTCTTTGATGTGCGTCTGGTTTTCGCGCAACTCGGGGAAGACGTCGCCCATCGTCAGGGCGAGGACGTCGACCAGCCGGTAGAAGAATGGCTCGTGGAAGCCTAACGAGCGACCGTAGCGGACCGCGCGACGCAGGATCCGGCGCAGGACGTAGCCGCGTCCTTCGTTGCTCGGCTGGATGCCGTCGGCGATCGCGAAACTGAGCGTGCGGATGTGATCGGCGATGACGCGAAAGGCGACGTCATGTTTTCCAGTTGCGAGTCTGAGCGCTGAGCGTTAGGCCGGTTTCCGGCAGCGTGCTGCCGTATCTTGTTGCCGCTCAGCTTTTCGATTTCGTCGAAAATCGGACGAAAGATGTCGGTCTCGTAGTTCGAGATGATGCCGGTGAAATCGGTGAAATTTTTCGTGCCTTGGATCATCGCGGTGACGCGCTCGAAGCCCATCCCGGTGTCGACGTGACGAGCGGGCAGGGGAGAGAAGGTGCCGTCGGGATTGGCGTTGAACTGGATGAAAACAAGGTTCCAGATCTCGATGCAGCGCGCGTCGCCGGCGTTGACTAACGAACCGCCGGTGTCGCCTGCCGGTGTGAGATCGACGTGCAGCTCGGAGCACGGTCCGCACGGGCCGGTGTCGCCCATCATCCAGAAGTTGTCCTTCTTGTTGCCGTTGACGACGTGAACCGCAGGATCGAGTCCGGCGGCGGTGAAGAGCCGCGCCCAGTGATCGTGCGCTTCCTGGTCGAACTCGCTCGGTTCGTTAGGCCCGGGTTGGTAGACGGTGGCGTAGAGGCGCTCCGGCGGCAGCCCCCATCGCCTAACGACCAGCTCCCAGGCCCATTCGATCGCTTCTTTCTTGAAGTAATCGCCGAAGCTCCAGTTGCCGAGCATCTCGAAAAAAGTGTGGTGGTAGGTGTCGAGCCCGACGTCGTCGAGGTCGTTGTGTTTGCCTCCGGCCCGGATGCATTTCTGGGTGTCGGCGGCGCGCGGCGGATCGAAGGCGGGCTTTTGCTGGCCGAGAAAAATCGGCACGAACTGGTTCATGCCCGGCGTTGGTGAAAAGGAGATTCGGCGCGTCCGGCAGAAGGGATGACGACGGCACGATGGTGTGCTTTTTCTCGCGAAAGAAATCGAGAAATGATTGGCGAATTTCGGCGGAGGTCATCGCAGTGAGTTTAGCGTGGATCGCGGAATTTTCATGCCGGGGAGCGCGCGCGCCTCGCGCGCCGGTTTTGGCGACTCGCCAAAACGATCTTTGCTGCCTGTCGCCGCAAGAAAAGTTCGCGAAGGCGAGTCGCCTTCGCCAGCGCGCGAGTCGCGCGCGCTCCCCGAGACGAGCATTGCGCGCTCTCCGCGTTTCGCAGAGCGAAACGTCTACGCTTCTTTTCTTCGTCGAGCTTGGCTTTGACCGCGGTCTCGATTTCTTCGTAGAGCGCCGGATCGTTCTTCAGCACTTCCTTGGCGGCGTCGCGACCCTGCGCGAGTTGCGCGCCTTTGTAGCTCATCCACGAGCCGCGCTTTTCCACGATCTGTTTCTCCAGCGCGAGATCGAGCAGCGCGCCGGTCGAGGAAATGCCCTCGTTATACATGATGTCGAACTCGGCTTCGGTGAACGGCGGCGCGACTTTGTTCTTCACCACTTTCACCCGGGTGCGGTTGCCGGTGACGACGCCGTCGGTCTGCTTGATCGCGCCGATGCGGCGGATGTCGATGCGGACGCTGGCGTAGAACTTGAGCGCCTTTCCGCCCGGGGTCGTCTCCGGATTGCCGAACATGACGCCAATCTTTTCGCGAATCTGGTTGGTGAAGATGCAACAGGTGCGCGCCTTCGAGATGAGCGCGGTGAGCTTGCGCAACGCGGCGCTCATCAGACGCGCCTGCGCGCCGACCGTGGAGTCGCCGATCTCTCCTTCGAGTTCCTGTTTCGTGACGAGCGCCGCGACCGAATCCAGGACGATGACGTCGAGCGCGTTTGAACGAACCAGGGTCTCCACAATCCGGAGCGCTTCCTCGCCGGAACTCGGCTGCGAGACGAGCAGATCATCCATGTCCACGCCGAGCCGCCGGGCGTATTGCGGATCGAGCGCGTGCTCCACGTCGATGAAGGCGGCGAGACCGCCGCGCTTTTGCGCCTGGGCGATCACGGTCAGCGTGAGCGTCGTCTTACCGGACGATTCCGGTCCGTAAACTTCCACGACGCGTCCGCGGGGAAATCCGCCGACACCGAGCGCGCGGTCGATCAGGATGTTGCCGGTGGGAATGACTTCGATGTCGACGATCTTCTCGTCGCCGAGCCGCATGATCGCGCCGTCGCCGTAATCTTTGGCGATCTGCTGGATGGCGAGGTCGAGGTTCTTGTTGCGGGCGGCGACGAGTTTGTCTTCGGCGGTTTTTTCTTCGGTTTTGGTGGCCATAGGCGGGGCTCTCTTAGGTACGACGCTGCGACGATTGCGCCAAGTAGAAAAGCGCGCTTGCGGCGAAAAAGATTGGTTCAGGAAAGACAAAAAGCCGCGGACCTGGCGATCCGCGGCTTCTGTTTGCCTAACCGAATCGGAATTACGAAACAGTGATCTTGCGCGGCTTCACTTCTTCGGCTTTCGGGCAGCGTCAGAGTGACGACGCCCTGGTTCATCCGGGCGGCAATTTTCGCGCTGTCGATCGAGGGATCGATCTCAAACGAGCGGCGATAATTGTGTGGCCGGGATTCGCGATGGACCGGTGTTCCGTCGATCGCCGGATTGGAGCGACGACCGACGATCGAGAGTTCGTTATTCTCGATCGAGATCTCGAGGCCGTCCTTGTTCACGCCGGGCATCTCGAGCTCCAGCAGTGTAGCCGTCGGCGGTCTCGCTGACGCTCGCCGGCGGAGTGATGAACTTCTCGCCTTCGCGGCGAGTCGCCGCGTTTCCGCTATTTTCGCGCACTAAGTTGTTGGTCATAGGATTTCCTTTCTTGAATTGTGCCGGCGAACTGGGTCCGCCGACGGTAATTATGCGATGGTGACTTCGACTTTCTTTGGCTTCGCTTCTTCCGCTTTCGGGAGCGTGACAGTCAGGATGCCGTCCTTGTAGGAGGCGCTGACTTTGCCTGCGTCGACTCGCGTCGGCAGGGTGATGCTGCGGCGGAACTTGCCGCTGAAACGCTCGGTGCGTTCGGCATTTTCGCCTTCGCTCGAAGAGCTTTGGCGTTCGCCGGCGATCGTCAGCATGCCGTCATGCAGGGAGATATCGATGTCTTCCTTGCGCATGCCGGGCAGCTCGACGACGGCGACGACGTTGTCGTTGTTCTGATACAGGTCGAGAGCCGGTGTCCAGCCGCTGAAGAGCTGCGCTTGCCGGGCAAGATTGCCCGTCGTTGGCAGATCGAAAAGGCTGTTCAGCTCGTCTCGGAGATCAGTCCAGCGATCAAACGCAGGCCAGGTCGACAGTTCAGGAGATTGATAACGAATTAGGCTCATTGTGATTGTCCTTTCTGGTGAATGTTTGTTTCAACGCCAGAATGTTAAGCTTGTCAATGCCATGCAATAAATTGAGGCCGATATCGAATGCAATATCTACTGAAGCAATACTATTTATGAATGATTCATGATTGAGTCTGACATCGAGATGATTCGTGCCAAAACGGCGCGATTAGACAGCCGAATCATGCGAGTCGGCAGCTGTGCCAGAATGTTACTCTCGAATGTGCCATCGGTCGTTGAGTGATGAAATGAGCGGAATCCATTGCGACTGGCAGACCCGTTTGCTTAGGGTGCGGCAATGGCAGATTCCACAGACGAGACTTTCATGCGGGCGGCACTGGCCGAGGCACGCCGGGGGATTGGGAGTGCCAGCCCAAATCCGGCGGTTGGAGCAGTTCTTGTCCTAGCGCGAGCGCGTCATTTGCCACGCGGATATCATCGGGCCAGCGGTTTGCCGCACGCGGAAATCGAATGCCTGGCGGCGGCGCCGAGCGGCTCGCTGCGTTCGGCCACGCTCTACGTCACTCTCGAACCCTGCTCGACGATCGGCCGCACCCCGCCCTGCACCGAAGCGATTGTGCGGGCGGGCGTGGGCCGGGTCGTGATCGGGGCGACAGACCCCAATCCGTTGCACGGCGGACGCGGGATCGACGAACTGCGAGCGTCAGGAATCAAAGTGACGACGGGCGTGTTGGCGGCCGAATGCAGCCGGCTGAACGAGGCCTTCAACAAGTGGATCGTGACGGGAAAACCATTCGTGATCGCGAAATGCGGGATGAGCCTGGACGGTCGCCTAACGAGATCGCCTAACGAAGGACGCTGGCTGACGAGCCCGGCGGCGCGCCGTCACGCGCATGCAAGCTGCGGGCGCAAGTGGACGCAATCCTGATCGGCGCGGAAACGTTGCGCCAGGACAATCCGCGCCTAACCACGCGAGGGACACGCGGCGCGCGCCAACCGTGGCGGGTCGTTCTTTCGCGCTCCGGGAAATTGCCGCGCGAGGCTCATCTTTTCGCCGATCGATTTGCCGCCCGCACGCTGGTTTATCGAGGCAAAACGCTCCGCAGGTCCTGGCCGATCTTGGTCGGCGGGAGATCACCAGCGTGCTGATCGAAGGCGGCGGAAACGTGTTGGGCCAGGCCTTCGACGCCCGCCTCGTGGACAAGGTCCAATTCTATCTCGCGCCGCTGCTCACTGGCGGCCCGGTCCTGGCGGTGCCAGGAAAGGGCGCCGGTTCAACCGCGGACGGCGCCGCTCTCGCAGACGCGATTCGAGAAAATCGGTCCCGATCTGGTCGTCACCGGCTATCCCCGATGGGATGGAGAAACGGCTGAATAATTTGCCAGGCGACAGCGTCTGAATTTACGTTATTTATCGGAAAGGAGGTGAACAAATGAACTGGAAAAAGCTTCTCTTGATCGCGGCGGTCGCGGGCGCATTCACTTTCGCTGCCGCGGCGAAATCTGAAGCCGGAGTGCGAGTCGGTATCGGCATCGGTTTCCCGGTCGGTTACGGTTATGTCGGCTACCCGTATGCCGGATATTATCCGTATGGCTACGGATATCCCTATTACTATCCCTACGGATACTGCGTCGTACGGCTACGCCCCGGTGGTCTATCGCCGTCCGGTCGTTTATACCCGACCGGTGGTCGTCTACCGCAACGGGCACCGTGTTGTCGGGCACCGCCCTCGTTAGGCGGCAGGGGCCGGCGCGCTTTGGGGCAGTTTGGAGATCGGCAGCTTCGAGGAAGCCCTCAAGCTGCCGAATTCTCGTCGGGTGACGCATCTTGCGCAGCGCTTTCGCTTCGATCTGGCGGATGCGCTCGCGCGTGACGCGAAATTGCCGGCCCACTTCCTCGAGCGTGCGGCTGTAGCCGTCGACCAATCCGAAACGCTGTTCGAGCACCTGGCGCTCGCGATCGGTCAAAGTCTCGAGGACGTCTTTGATCTTCTCCTTCAAGCAGCGCGATCGCGGTCATGTCGCTCGGATTTTCCGCGCCTTTGTCCTCGATGAAATCGCCGAAATTCGTTTCCTCGCTCTCGCCGACAGGCGCCTGGAGTGAGATCGGCTGCTGCGCCATTTTCAGGACCGCGCGCACGCGATCGACCGGGAGAAGGATTTCCTCGGCCACTTCGTCCGGCGTCGGTTCGCGCCCGTATTCCTGGAGCAGTTGTTTCTGCACCCGCATGAGCTTGTTGATCGTCTCGATCATGTGCACCGGGATGCGAATGGTGCGCGCCTGGTCGGCGATCGAGCGGGTGATGGCCTGACGAATCCACCACGTCGCGTAGGTCGAAAATTTATAGCCGCGGCGATACTCGAATTTTTCCACCGCCTTCATCAAGCCCATGTTGCCTTCCTGGATCAGGTCGAGAAAGGAAAGGCCGCGGTTGGTGTATTTCTTGGCGATCGAAATGACGAGGCGCAGGTTGGCCTCGATCATTTCGGTTTTGGCGCGGAGCGCTTTGCGCAACCAGCCGCGCAATTCCTGGTAGCGTTCGTTAAATTCAGCCGTCGAAAGCCAGAGCGTGGTTTCAATTTCCCGCAGCCGCTTCGCGTGCAGGCTGGGCCCGCGCTGCTTCCTGCGCTTTTTCATCTCCTCCTGCAGGGTGCGCAGACGCGCATAATGTTCGTCGGCCAGGTGCACGAACTCCTCGGTGACACGCTGCTTGAAATAGAACTGCGGATAAAGGATCTGCAGTTTGGCGACAGCTTTCTCAAACTTCTTCAGCTTGACGGCGTCGCGCTGGCCCGCGCGTGTGAGATGTTCGTAATCGCGTCGCCAGTTCCCCGCTCATCTTCTGCACTTTTTTGCAAAGGCGCGGGAGCATTTTCATGTAGCGCTCGCGGCTTTCGATTTTCTTGTCGAGGATCACGCGATCGAAGCGCTCGCCGCCTTCGACCAGTTTCGCCGCCAGCTCGAGGTGAGCGCGCGCGACGAATCCGAAGCGATTGAACATGCTCGGCGACTCGCCCTTCGGCTTCCTCGATCCGCTTGGAAATTTCCACTTCCTGCTCACGCGTGAGCAGCGGCACCTGGCCCATCTGCTTCAAATACATCCGCACTGGATCGTCGAGGATGTCGAGCTTCGGTTCCGGCTTTTTCCTCTTCCTCTTCGGGATCTTTCTTGACGTCCTTGTAACGATCCACTTCAGACGCCTCGATGATGTCGATCTCGAGTTTGCGCAGGCGCATCAAGATGAGGTCGAGTTCGTCCGCGTCGGTCAGGTCGGGCGGCAACGCCTCGTTGAGATCGTCGAAAGTGAGGTAGCCCTGTTCCTTGGCCAGCTTGATCAGTTCGCGAATCCGCGTCTGGGTGTTGCTCGCCGGCGTCGGGGCGAATCGCCGTTGTGCCCGGCGAGTTCCCCGTTGTGACATTCATCGCAGCCTTGCTTGGCCGAGAGCCGGGCGGTCGATTTTTTCCCGGGCGGACGACCGCGGCCGCGCTTGGGCGGCGGAGTCTCTCGCGAGACTGACTTTGCGCGGCCGGCCACGCGGTCGTTTACCGGGCACTTCGGCCGCGACCTTTGCCTTGCGCGTTTTCTTGCCTTGAGGCTTCGCCTTGGGCGGACGCCCTCGCTTTTTGGGCTTCCGCGCAGTGGCTTTGGCCGGCTTTTTCGAGCGGCCGGAGGTTTTCGATTTTTTTGCCAAAACGATGTGCTGTTGAGCGATAGACGAAATAGCAGGATCTGCGCTAGCCTCGCTTGCTCACCCTAGTCAAGACTCCAGCGCGCGGGCCGGCGAAAACCGTGAAAAGTCGTCGAGTTGCCCGCGCAGGTCAACCACCTGTTTCTCCAGCGCCGCCGCTTCGCTCTCGCCCAGGCCTGGCTGTTGCATCTGACTTTCCAGCGCCCGAAGGCGCAACTCAAAGATTTCCCTCTGCAAAGCAATCTCTTCACCGACGCTGAGCTGCGGCAGTTTCAATCGGCTTTCGGCTGCCTGAAGCCGGCGGCGCAAGGCCGGCAGGCGCAGTCCATGCCACCATTCACGCGCCACCGTTTCTGCATTGGGCGGCATTTTTTGCAAAAGCCAGGCTGAGACTAACGACTCCTCGGCCGGCGGCCAACGACGACATGAAGCGATTGAGCGACGCGGGATCGTCCGGCCGCAGATCGCTCTCCAGGATCCGGGCCAACATCTCGCTCCCGGGAGTCTCCGCGATCACCTCCTGCCAATCCTGGGTCAGCAGGAAATTGCGCGCATCGACATCGCGCAGCGCCAGCAGGCAGAGCATCGCAATCTCGTGGCCGGGGCGCGGGCGCCACGGTCCGCGGCGCCGCCTCCGGAGTTCGGCTCGCGCTGCGGCTTGGGCAGGAGATTGGCGAAATCCGCCGCTCCAACCCCGAGGCGCGCGGCGACTTTGCTGATCACTTCGTTCCGCATCAGCGGGTCGTGCACACGCGCGACGGTCTCGGCCAGTTGCCGGGCGAGCTGCATCTTGGCGTTCAGGTTGGAAAGATCCGTCGTCGAGACCTCCCGTTCGATCCAGAAATCGAAAAAATCGTGCGCGGCAGCGATCCGGGCGCCGAATTTTTCCGCGCCTTCCTTTCGGACTAACGAATCGGGATCCTCGCCCGGCGGCATTTCGGCAACGCGAACGACGAGATCGTTTTCCAGGAGCGGCTCGAGCGAGCGCTCGGCCGCCTTCTGTCCGGCGGCATCGGCGTCGAAACAGAGGACGACCTCGTTGACGTAGCGTTTCAGGATTCGCGCCTGGCCCTCGGTAAAGGCGGTTCCCTGCGGCGCCACGACGTTCGTTAGGCCAGCTTCGAAGAGCGTGATCAGGTCGAGCTGGCCTTCGCACACGATGGCGCAGTCCGCTTCGATCAGACCACGCTTCGTTTTGTGCAGACCGAACAGAATGCTGCCCTTGCGAAAAAGCGGCGTCTCCGGCGAGTTGAGGTATTTCGCGGTCTCTGTCTCGCTCGTTAGGATGCGCCCGCTAAAGGCGATCACCTCGCCGACGTCGTTGCAGATCGGGAACATGAGCCGCCCGCGAAAGCGGTCATAAACGTCGCTCTCCGGCCGCTCTTCATCGCGCAGCTTGACGAGGCCGCTCTGCAAAATCGTGCCGCGCTGGTAGCCCTGATCGAGCGCCCATTTCAGGCAGGCGTCCCAGCTATCCGGCGCGAAGCCGAGTTGCCACGATTTCACCACCGCGCTCGTGATCCCGCGCTTTTTCAGATAATCGCGGGCCGGCTTGCCGAGTTCGCGTTTCAGCAGGTTTTCGTGAAACCATTCCGCCGCTTCGGCGTGCAACTTGAGCAACGTGCGCCGCGCTTCGTGCTGACGATCGTCCTCGCTCCTGCCGCCTTCGCTCTTCGATCACCGGAATGCCCGCGCGAGCGGCGAGCCGGCGGACGGAGGTGGGGAAATCGACGTGCTCGTAATCCATCACGAAACGGAAAACACTCCCGCCGACGCCGCAGCCGAAGCAGTGGAACGATTGCCGCGCCGGGTTGACGTGGAACGACGGCGTCTTCTCCTGATGAAACGGACAGAGCGCGCGAAAGTTCGCGCCCGCGCGCTTGAGGGGAAAATAGGAGCCGATCACTTCCACGATGTCGTTCGCGGAGGCGACCTGCTCGATGACGTGGGTCGGGATGGTTCCCATGGTGCGATGTTTTTCCTCGTGACGACGGCGGAACGCTGCCAGATTAACGCAGCGCCCTCGGGCCTCCAAATGATCTTGTTATGTTCCGCCGCGCGATTCGTTTCCTGGTCTGCCTGCTGGTCTGTTCCTTCTCGTTAGGCGCAGTCGAGGCGCGCGAAGTGATCGGCCAGGGCGACGTCGTGGTCGTTCCCCTGCACGGGGAAGTTTCGCCGTCGCTCGCGCTCTTTCTCCGGCGCGCGCAAAAAACGGCGGAGACGGAGGGCGCGACCGCAATTGTGTTCGACATGGATACGTATGGTGGCCGGCTCGATTCGGCGGAGAAAATCACCGGCATTTTGAATCACGCCACGATTCCGACCTACACCTACATCAACACCAACGCCGGCTCGGCCGGTGCGCTCATCGCCCTTTCCACCAAACACATCTACATGGCGCCGGTGAGCGCGATCGGAGCCGCCGCGCCGATCCTCTCGACCGGCGAAGATCTGCCGCCGACGCAGAAGGAGAAGACGGTCTCCTACTGGTCGGCTCTGATTCGCGGCACAGCGCAGCGCAACGGCCACAACCCCGACATCGGCGAAGCCTTCATCAACAAGGAGAAGGAAGTGAAAATCGGCGACCGGGTGATTCATCCGAAAGGCTCGCTCCTGACCCTTAACGCGCAGGATGCGACCGAAAAAATCAACGGAAAACCGGTGCTGGCCGAGGGCATCGCCGAGTCATTGCCCGACCTGGTCAAGATGGCGGGATTGAAAGGCAACGTCGTGCAATTCGAGCCGAGCGGCTTCGAGCAACTCGCTTTCTGGCTGACCGCGCTCGCTCCTCTCTTATTGTTAGGCGGAATTCTCGGCGCTTACATCGAGTTCAAGATTCCCGGCTTCGGATTGGCGGGGATCATCTCCATCGTCTGTTTTGCACTCTTTTTTCTCGGACACTATTTTGCCGGGCTCGCCGGCTGGGAGGTGGTCGCGCTTTTCGTCCTCGGAGTTCTTTTCGTCCTGGTCGAGATCTTGTTTTTCGGGCATTCCACGATCGTCTTCGGAGTCGTCGGGGTGCTCCTGATGTTTGCCTCGCTCCTCTGGGCGATGGTCGATCGTTACCCGGGCCAGAAATTTTTGCCGACGGGACAGATGTTAAGAATCCCGCTGCTCAATATGTTGCTGACCTTCATCGCCGCCGCGATCCTGATTGTGATCCTCGCCCGCTTCCTGCCGCAGACGAGTATCTATCGCCGCTTCATTCTCTCGACTACCAATCCGCCGGGCCCTTCGCTGGAGGGCGCGCCGCGCTCTTTTGCCATGTCGCTCCCGCTCGCGCCGGGAATGCGAGGACGCGCCCTAACGATTCTCCGGCCGAGCGGGAAGGCGGAGTTTGAGAACCACGTGGTGGATGTGGTGACCGAAGGCGAATTCATCGCGCCGGAAACGCCGGTCACGATCGTCTCGACCGACGGAATGCGCGTCGTGGTCAGGGGAGTCGCCGCGTGATCCGCTCGTCGGCTTCGCAGCTCACGCGGACGGTATTCACCTACCTCACGCTCTTGCTCATCACTCTCTGCGTGATCTATCCGCTCGGCGCTCTTGCGGTGCCGAGGCATTCGGCAGCCATGCAATTGGACACTTCATTCCTGCGCCGGCTGGGAGAATCGAGCCTTGTGGCGCTGACTGTTGCCATCACCGGCCTCGCGCTCGCCTCCGCTGCGGGCTACATTCTCTCGCGGTCCAGGTTTCTCCGTCGTAGATCCGCGTTTGGCGGGGCCTTGCTCGCGCAGCTCTGGCCCGCGGCGATCCTGCTCACGGGCTTTGTCTCGGCCTGGTCTGGCTCGGCCTTATCGTTTCCTATCTCGGCCTCTTCACCATCTATCTCGTCACGATGCTGCCCTTCTGCATCTGGCAGATGAAGCGCAACTACGACGCCATTCCTCTCTCGTTCGAGGAAGCAGCGGAAATCGACGGCGCCTCGGCCTGGCAATCTTTTTCGCGCATTCTGCTCCCCCTCGGCACGCCTGCGCTGGCGGTCACCGGCCTCTTCTCGTTTTTCGTGGCTTGGAACGAGTCTGTCATCGCCGCGATTCTTTTGCGGGATCGCGGGATTTCCGCGCTGCCGGTTGTGCCGAATGGATTTCAATTGCCGCCGGCGCTGTGTTCTGGTGGCGCCCCGCTGGTGTCCATCCCGGCGATCCTGGTCTTTCTCCTGCTCAGCCGGGTTCTCATTGCCAGCTTGTATTCTGGGGCGGCGAACAATTGAGCGGCGTCCGCTCCGACTTCCGAGCTCTGACCGCGGCCGCTTTGAACCCGTGCGCCCGGCGCGGCTCGAACGCGCAACCTACAGCTTCGGAGGCTGTCACTCTATCCAGTTGAGCTACGGGCGCAGCGAGCGTGCAGTATAGCGACCGCGTCCGAAAGCACAAACCCAGCAATTAGGCACTGCGGGCAGGTTTGTAGGGCAAGCGCTTCGCTTGCCGTGGGTGGGACGGAGGCAGGCGGTGCGCCCGCCCTACAATGGCAACCACGCGCCGTTGTGCGCCCCTTTACAATCCGCCGCGCCCGCGCTACTTATTCGACCCCATTTTCGGGGCAGAAAGCGACTTTATGAACATCATCGATACCATCGCCAAAGAGCAGCAGAAGACCGACGTCACGAAATTCAAAGTGGGCGACGGAGTGCGCGTCCATACCCGTGTGCGCGAAGGCGATAAGGAACGGATCCAGATTTTTTCCGGGATCGTGATCGGCCGCAAAGGGACCGGCCTCAACCAGACCTTCACCGTCCGCCGCATTTCCTATGGCGAAGGCGTCGAGCGCGTTTTTCCGGTGCATTCGCCGCGCATCGCGAAGGTGGAAGTGGAAAAACAGGGCCGCGCCCGTCGCGCCAAGCTGAATTACCTGCGCAATCGCAAGGGCAAGGAAGCGACCGCGGTGCGGGAATAGATTTCGTCCGCAGATTACGCGGATTGGCACAGATTTTTTGGAGAGGGCATCGAGTCTCTTTCCTTCTAATCAAAATAATGTCTGTGACCGTAACGGATGCGGAGCAACGGCCGGGCTTTCCAATCGGTGAAATCTGTGGATAAACTTCCGCAGAATGCGCTGCGGATTCCGGCACGAGAAAAAACTTCGCGCTTCGTTAGGCATCGGCCGCATCGCCGGGATCGATGAGGCCGGCCGCGGTGCGCTCGCCGGACCGGTGGTGGCCGCGGCGGCGATTTTGCCGGAGCGTTTCCGGCACCGGAAATTGAACGATTCAAAGCAGCTCTGCGCCCGAGCTGCGCGAAGAAATCTACGCATACCTGACGAATCATTCGGAGATCGTCTGGGCCGTCGGGATCGTCGATTCGATCGAGATCGACCGGATCAATATCCTGCGCGCTTCGCACCAGGCGATGCGCATCGCGGTCGCTGGCCTGACGATTTCGCCGGAGCACGTCCTGATCGACGGGCTGCCGGTCTTTCCGTTTCCGCTCCCGCAAACCGCGATCATCGATGGCGATTGCCTGAGCTTGAGCATCGCGGCGGCGAGCGTGATCGCGAAGGTGACGCGCGACACGTTGATGCGGGAATTTTGCGCGCGCTTTCCGCAGTATTGTTTCAGCCAGCACAAGGGTTACGGAACCGAGCTGCACCTCCAGAAACTCCATGAACACGGTCCTTGCCCGATTCACCGCCGCTCATTTGAGCCGGTGGCGCAGCCGGTTTTTGCCTTCTAAAGCCGGGCATCTGCGCCTCGGAGCGCGCGGCGAGAAACTGGCCGCGCGCTATCTGCGTCGTCACGGCTTCAAGATTCTTTATCGCAATTTCCGCGGACGCCAGGGCGGCGAGATCGATCTCGTCTGTCGCGAGCGCGACACGCTGGTTTTCGTGGAGGTGAAAACGCGGACGAGGGAGGATTTTGGCCGGCCGCTGGATGCGGTGAACCGTCAGAAGCAGCGACGGATTTCGCTCGGTGGCCTGGCCTGGCTCCGATTGCTGGGCGATCCCGATATCCTCTTTCGTTTCGATGTCGTCGAGGTGGTGATCGCGGAGGGAACAACTCCGCGCCTGGAGCTGATCCGGAATGCCTTCCAACTCTCCGAGCCTTACCTTTACTGAACGATCGAGGAGCTGTTTTTTTGATGTTCTTCCCTGGCTGTTTTCTGTTAGGAGCCGAGTCATGAATACGACGAACGGTGCAGATTTCAGCCTAACGAGTTCGATCGTCGGGCAAACGCGGCGGTTCTTCCGCCTGATGGGAGGCGCGGCCATTCTCTTGTTGATCGCGCTTTGCGGCAGCGGGGTGAAAGCGAGCACGACCGAAGTGATTTATAGTTTCGCCGGTGAAGACGACGGTGAGTACACCGACACGGATGTGGCGATCGACGCCGCGGGAAATCTCTATGGGACGTCCGTTCTGGGCGGAGAATTTGGCGGTGGCACCGTCTGGCAGCTGTCGCCGGTCGGTGGTGGCTGGGTGCATACCGTTCTCTACAGTTTCACCGGAGGCGCGGATGGCGGTGAGCCTTACAAAGGAGTTACGCTCGACGCCGCGGGAAATCTCTACGGAACCGCGGTGACCGGTGGTTCGGGAAGTTGTGAGGGCGGATGCGGCGTGGCTTATAAGCTGACCAAATCCGGCACTACCTGGACGCAAAGTGTCATCCATGCCTTTACCGGAGGAGAAGATGGCTCCGGTCCTGGTGCGAGGGTAACGGTTGACAATCGAGGCAACGTTTACGGAATGACTCCGACCGGTGGAGCAAATGGATTGGGAGTAATCTACGCGCTTCATCCCAAGTCGAATGGCGATTGGGCGCTGCGAGTCATCCACACTTTCACCGGTGGGTCCGACGGATCATCAGGCTCGGCCGGCAAGTTACTTCTCCGTGGTGGGCACATTTACGGTGCGGCGACCACAGGAGGGGCGAATGGCAGCGGTATCGTCTTCGAACTGACCCCGACTCGAACTGGCGAATGGGATTTCAAGACCATTTATTCATTCCAGGGCTGCCCCCGACGGGGTTTTCCCCTACGGCGCGTTGCTTTTCGATGCGACCGGTAATCTCTACGGCACGACTTATTATGGCGGGGCGAATGGCCTGGGCGCAGTTTACAAATTGTCTCCCAGCGGCACCGGGGAATGGAGCGAAACGGTGCTCTACAGCTTCCAAGCCGGGAGTGATGGAAACAGCTCCATCAGTAATCTTGTCTCTGATGCAGCCGGAAATCTTTACGGGACGACGAGCGAAGGTGGATTGGGGAGCGGCACGATTTTCAAACTGACTCCCGGCCAGAGCGGGACATGGACCGAGAGCTATACCTCATCGCTTCCAAGGCTCTCCCGACGGAGCTTTTCCCTATGCCGGCATGGTCGGTGACGGCGCAGGAACCTTTTACGGCGCGACCGTTCACGGTGGCGATGATGGCGAAGGCGCGATTTACCGGTTTACGCCTTAGACTTTGCGGAGAGCGCAAATTCGTCCCTCCGGACGCGTAGGGGCAACGAAGTTGCTTGAGCGGTGGCGCTGGCCAAGCTCCTATGAAGGCATGGCGCGCGCGCGAAAATCCAGTTGGTCGCTTACGCCGCTCGATTTGCTGCTGCTCGCTGTGCCGGTCGCGATCGCGCTCCGCTACGTGCCGGCGTGGCGGAATGAGACACTCCTCTTCATCGTCGCGGCGATCGCGATCGTGCCGTTGGCCGGCTGGATGGGTCGCGCGACCGAACAACTGGCTACGCGTTCTGGTTCCGGCATTGGCGGTTTTCTCAACGCGACCTTCGGGAATGCCGCGGAGCTTATCATCGGCTTGGTCGCGTTGAGCAAGGGACTCAACGGCGTCGTCAAAGCTTCCATCGCCGGTTCGATCATCGGCAACCTCTTGCTCGTGCTCGGTGCATCGCTTCTCGTCGGTGGGTTGCGCCATCCGAAACAGATCTTTAATCAAACCGCCGCCCGCGTCTCGGCGACCTCTCTCGGGCTGGCCGGCATCGCACTCCTTATTCCGACTGTCTTTCACGTGGCCGCGGCGGAACACTCGGCGGGCTGGACGGCGACGATCGAAGCGCGGCTTTCCGTGGCCATCGCTCTGGTCCTTTTCCTCACCTATTTCTTGTCGCTTCTCTTTCACCTCGTCACGCATCGCGAGCTCTTCGAAGGGAACGCGCCAACCGGGCAGGCGGACGAGCCGCCCTGGCCGCTCTGGCAATCGATCACCGCCCTGGCCGTCGCGACGGCGTTCGTCGCCTGGCTGAGCGAGTTCCTGGTCGGATCAATCGAGGCGGCACGACACACTTTGGGTTTGACCGAAACCTTTGTCGGGGTGGTCGTCATCGCCTTCGTCGGGAACGCGGCCGAACACTCGACGGCGGTCTGGAGCGCATGGAAAAATAAAATGGATCTCAGTCTCGGGATCGCGACCGGGTCCAGTCTGCAGATGGCGCTTTTCGTTACGCCAGTGCTCGTGCTGGCCTCTTACGCATTTGGGACGCCGATGAATCTGGAGTTCTCCCTGCCGGAGATCGCTTCGATTATTTTCTCGATCTGGATCGTCGGCAAGATCAGCGGCGATGGCGAGAGCAACTGGTTCGAGGGCGTCCAATTGCTCTCGGTCTATGTGATTATCGCCTTGCTCTTTTTCTTCCTGCCCGCGCCGGGATAGCACTGGCGTCGCCTTTGGAGGCACAGCCGCTCCCCTTTTGTCGGAGGCAGTGCCAGCTCAATAACGATAATGCTCGGATTTGTACGGTCCTTCGATCGGCACGCCGAGATACTCGGCTTGCTTATGCGGTCAGCTTCGTCAGTTTCACGCCGATCTTTTGCAAGTGCAGGCGCGCGACTTCTTCGTCGAGCTGCTTGCTCAGGACGTAGACGCCGACTTTGTAGGTGTCTTTGTTCCGCCAGAGATCGAGCTGCGCGAGCACCTGGTTGGAGAACGAGTTCGACATGACGAAGCTCGGGTGGCCGGTGGCGCAGCCGAGGTTCACGAGGCGGCCTTCGGCGAGCATGAAAATCTCATGGCCATCCGGGAAGGTGTATTTGTCGACCTGCGGCTTGATGTTGGTGCGCTTGATGTCTTTGCGGTCATTGAGCGGGTCGACCTGAATCTCGTTGTCGAAATGGCCGATGTTGCAGACGATCGCCTGGTCCTTCATCCGCTCCATGTGCGCGAGCGTGATGACGTCGACGTTGCCGGTGGTGGTGACGTAGATGTCGCCCCGGCCTAACGTTTCCTCGATCGTCGTAACCTCGAAACCTTCCATCGCCGCCTGCAGCGCGTTGATCGGATCGATCTCGGTGATGACGACGCGCGCGCCCTGACCGCGGAGCGATTGCGCGCAGCCTTTGCCGACGTCGCCGTAGCCGCAGATGACCGCGACTTTGCCCGGCGATCATGACGTCGAGCGCGCGATTCAAGCCGTCGACTAACGAGTGGCGGCAGCCGTAAAGATTGTCGAATTTCGATTTCGTGACCGAGTCGTTGACGTTAATCGCGGGGACGAGCAGCTGATTTTGCTGCTGCATTTTGTAGAGGCGATGCACGCCGGTCGTCGTCTCTTCGGAGACGCCGCGCCATTCCTTCACCAGCTCATGCCAGCGAAACGGATTGTCGCGCTGCACTTCGAGAAGCAGATCCTTGATGCACTGTTCTTCCTTGCTCTGCGAAGGCGATCTGGCCCAGTCGCTGCCTTCTTCCAGTTGATAGCCCTTGTGGATCAGGAGTGTGACGTCGCCGCCATCATCGACCACGAGCTGCGGGCCTTTGCCGCCCGGGAACGAAATCGCCTGGTTGGTGCACCACCAGTATTCCGCGAGGCTTTCACCCTTCCACGCGAAGACGGGCACGCCCGCCTTCGCGATCGCGGCCGCGGCGTGATCCTGCGTCGAGAAGATATTGCAGCTCGCCCAACGAACATCCGCGCCGAGATCGACCAGCGTCTCGATCAGCACCGCGGTCTGGATCGTCATGTGCAACGAGCCGGTCACGCGCACGCCCTGGAGCGGCTTGCCCGGCGCGTATTTTTCACGAATCGCCATCAGGCCCGGCATTTCCTTCTCGGCGATCGAGATTTCCTTGCGGCCCCAATCGGCCAGGCTGATGTCGGCGACTTTGTAGTCGTTGGTCTGAGTTTTGGTAATTGTTTTTGTGCTCATACTGTTTTGGAGAAGAGTTCAGGTTTCCGGGTTCAGGGTTCAGATCTGCGGCGGAGGCGTTTTGCTGCGACCGGTGCGTTTGAGAGACGGCGCGACGAGAGGCCATGCAGCATCGCGGAAATTTCTTTCGATTCGCCAATGAGTCGATCGAAAACAGGTTTGTTCAGGAAATCGAGCTTGCGCGCGATGTAGAGCTGAGTTCGCAACTCGCCACATGACCCTTTCGCGATGTTGAGAAAGCGGATGAACTCCTTGTTGCTGTTTCGTCTCGGAACCTTCCGCGACATTCGACGGCACCGACAGCGCGGCCCGTTGCACCTGATCCTGCAGCGTAAAATTGCGGCAGGATCCGAACGTCTGGAAAGACATCCACAGCCAGTCGGCAGCCGCTCTGCCAAACCTCAAGATCTTCAAACGATTGAAATGCCATATCCTGAACCCCGAAACCTGAACCTTAACGCTAGCGTGCCGCGTTCTTCAGCGCCGTCGGCCTTGTCGGTTCTTTCCCAGGTGATTTCCGGATCATCCTTGCCGAAGTGTCCGTAGTTGGTGGTCTTCGAGTAGATTGGGCGGAGCAGATCGAGCTGCTCGATGATGTCGGCCGGCTTGAAGGAGAAGGTCTCGATTGACGGCGCGCTCGATCGCTTCCTCCGGCACGGTGTTCGTGTCGAAGGTGTTGATGTTCATGCTCACCGGATCCGGATAGCCGATGGCGTAGGCAAACTGGACTTCGCAGCGCTTCGCGAGACCTGAGGCGACCACATTCTTGGCCACCCAGCGCGCCATGTAGGCCGCGCTGCGATCGACTTTGCTCGGGTCCTTGCCGGAAAACGCGCCGCCGCCGTGCCGGCCCCAGCCGCCGTAGCTGTCGACGATGATCTTGCGCCCCGTCAGGCCGGTGTCGCCCTCCGGTCCGCCAATGACAAAGCTGCCGGTCGGGTTGATCAGGTATTCGGTCGCGTCCGTCAGCATTTCGTTAGGCAAGACTTTCCGGATCACTTCTTCGATGATGAAGCTGCGAATCTCGGAATGCTTCACGTCCTTCGTGTGCTGGGTCGAGACGACGACGTTCGAAATGCCGACCGGCTTGCCGCCTTCGTAGATGACGGAGACCTGCGACTTGGCGTCCGGTCGCAGCCAGCGCGCCTTGCCGCTCTTGCGAATGCGGGTCAGCTCGCGGCCGAGGCGATGCGCAAACATGATCGGCGCCGGCATCAGTTCCGGCGTTTCGTCGCAGGCGAAGCCGAACATCAGACCCTGATCGCCCGCGCCCTGCTCGGCGTGCCCTTTGCCCTCGGCTTCGCTCGCGTCCACGCCCTGCGCGATGTCCGGGCTCTGGCGCGTGATGATGTTTTGAATGTCGATCTTGTCGGCGTGAAAAACGTCGTCGTCGTTCACGTAACCGATCTCGCGCACGGCGTTGCGCACGATCTCGTCGATCGGCACGACCGACTCGAGCGGCTGTTCCGTCCGGCAGATTCGGAATCGTGATCTCGCCGCCGACGATGACGGTGTGGCTCTTGGCAAAGGTCTCGCAGGCGACGCGGCTCTTCGGGTCCTGCCGGAGGCAGGCGTCGAGCACGGCGTCAGAAATGGTGTCGCAAACTTTATCCGGATGACCTTCACCGACGGATTCGGAAGCAAAAATGAAACGACGAAGCATATGAAAAAGGGTTCAGGTGTTCAGGATTCAGGGCAGGGGCGGAGAGCAGATCGCTGAACCCTGAATCCTGAAACCTTTTACCTGCGAGCGGTAGCGAGCAACATATTGACCAATCATGATGCGTCGATATATCGTATCTTCATTCCATGGCGTCAACCATAAATTTCCTCCGTTTGCTCGCCGATCCGACCCGGCTGCGCCTGATTCTGCTTCTCGAGCAGGAGGAACTTTCCGTCGCGGAGTTGCAGGACATGCTCGGGATGGGGCAATCGCGCATTTCGAGCCATCTCGCGCAGTTGAAGCGCGCCGGGGTCGTGGAAGATCGTCGCGCCGGGAAAAATGTTTATTATGGCCTAACGAACGGTCAGAAGCTCGACCCGCAACGCGCCAAGGTCAGTGAGCTGACCCGGGCGCTCGCCCGCGAAATGCCGGAAACGGAGCGCGATCGCTCCGCGCTCAAAGTGGTCCTGCGCAAACGACAGGATAAAGCGCGCGAATATTTTGACCAGCTGGCGGGCCGCTTCGGGCGCAGTCACTGCCCCGGCCGCTCCTGGCAGGCGCTCGCTCACACCATGATCGCGCTCCTCCCGCCGCTGACGGTGGCCGATCTCGGCGCGGGCGAGGGAACGCTCTCGCAGTTGCTCGCCAAGAAAGCGCGCAAAGTCATCGCGGTCGATAACGCGCCGAAGATGGTCGAGTTCGGAGCGCAACTCGCGAAGACGCCACGGTTTCAAGAATCTCGAATACCGCCTGGGCGACATCGAGGATCCACCGATCGAAAAGAACTCGGTCGATCTCGCGATTTCTGAGTCAGGCGTTGCATCACGCGATCCGTCCCGAGCGCGCGATCGCCGCCGCCCACCGCATTTTGAAAAAGGGCGGCCGCCTCGTCGTGCTCGATCTGCTCAGCCATCGCTTCGAAAAGGCGCGAGAACTCTACGCCGATCACTGGCTCGGCTTCAGCGAAGTGCAGTTGCACCAGTGGCTCGAGGAAGCGGGCTTTTCCGGGATCGAAGTGAGCGTGGTTTCACGGGAAAAGGAGAAGCCGCATTTCCAGACGGTCTTCGCGACCGGTTTGAAATAACATCGGAGCGTGGAACCGCGTTCGTCTGCAGCGCGTGATTTTCACTCGACCAAGCAAGGAGATGGAGATGGTTGATCTTGGTCAAGGGACCCCAATGTCAGAGCAGCGTGTAGATGCCGGGGAAAAGGCGGATCTCGCCCTCGAGATCGCCCATCTCTTGTTCATCGACGTCGTCGGATATTCGAAGCTGCTGGTGAACGAGCAGATCGAGTTGATGCAAGAACTCAACCGTATCGTTCGGGGGACAGAATGTTTTCGGGACGCGGAAGCAAGTGAGAAGCTCATTCGCCTTCCGACCGGCGACGGGATGGTTCTGCTTTTCTTCCGCAGTCCGGAACAGCCGGTGCACTGTGCAATTCAAATCAGCGAGGCGCTGCGCGACCACGGAGATTCAGTTGCGGATCGGGATTCACGGTGGCCCTCATCGTCGCCAGGGCCTATGACGTGACGCCCGGCGGTATTCGGACCACGCCCAATCGGCCATTCGCGGTGGACGGTGAGCCGAGCCGCCGCTCATCGGCCCTCGTCAAGATTTTACTGCTTGGTCTTACAGCCTTGTTTTTGGCCGCGGTCGCCGGATTCTTTCTGCACCGGAGGACTCACGCCACCGAGCGTGTGGAAAAAGCATCGCTGTGCTTCCCTTCGAAAACCGGAGTGAAGAAAAATCGAATGCCTATTTTGCCGATGGTATCCAGGACGAGATTTTGACGCGTCTGTCGAAAATCGGGGTTCTCAAGGTGATCTCGCGCACCTCGACGGAGCCGTATCGGAGCCGGGCTGAAAACCTGCGACAAATCGCGCGTGATCTCGGGGTTACCTATGTTGTGGAGGGGGGCGTGCAGAAGAGCGGCGACGCCGTGCGAGTGAACGTCCAGCTGATTAACGCCACCTCTGATGTCCACGTTTGGGCGGACACTTTCGACCGCAAATTGACTGACATTTTTTCCGTCGAGAGTGATATTGCCAAAACGATTGCCGATCAATTGAGCGTGGAACTAACAGGAGAGGAAAAGCTAAGAATCGCAGCCAAGCCGACTGACAATCCCGCGGCTTATGATGAGTATCTGCGCGGCTTGGCCTTTACGCTGAACGCGGGGACGACCCCGGCAAGCAATCTTGGAGCGCAGCGACATCTGAGGGAGGCCGTTCGCTTGGATCCTAAGTTTGCCCTCGTGTTTCACGACAGGCAAAGCCCGCGCTTCCAGAAGTTTCCGGTCGCATGAAATAGTTACAATTCGGAAACATCCAGCGCCTTGCTCTGTCTAATGGTAAAGGCGTTCGGGCTTGCCTTTAGTGGATCGTTGCCTGAAGCAAGCCCGTTAGAAGTGGCATAAAAACAGCCGTGACCTTCGGGCGGCGGAATCGTATAATTTGTGTGGACGAGTTCGTACGGAACCAACATCGTCTCACCACTCAGGAGGTCGCGCCCTTCCGCCCAAGGCAGGCGCAGGTTCGGATGAAACGGCGAGTTAGCGCCGCGAGGCAGCTTCCGCGGCTCGACAACGAGGTGGCGGTATCGCAGTTCTTCGTAACTCGCCAGACGGAGTGGGAAAGTAATGGTCTCCGCGTGATAGAGTTCGGCGGCCTCCATCAAGCCGGAAGCTTTGGCACTCATAAGATCGACTCCTTTGCCTTGAGACACCGCGAGTGATCGCGAATTCGGCCGGCATACCATGACAACCGGAATTCCCACGGTGTCCAAGCCTGTGACATTGGCGACACGCGTGATACCCATTACCGGCGCCAGTCGCATCACCCGCTCGACTGTTCGTTCCGGAGCCTGGCACCGGTGTGTGCCGACTCGCCATGCCTTCCGGGTCTGTTCAGTCGAAGCCGAATCAGCACCGTCTGGGGATTTTGGCACAGCTATTCCGGCACTACATCTGGGAAGAGGACGTGAATATGCTGCGTCCCACCAAGGGGGGAGGGCGGGTTTTGCGATACAAGCTCTGACAGTTTTCTTTCAGTGTCCGTCACGAACTCGTCGACCGCGCATTGCAGGCCCGCTGGCAATTCTAACGGAGCGTTATTCTTTGTCAGCAAGTAGAGTCTTCCATCTGCGCCGCGGACGAGATTGGCGTCCATGGGCGATTGACTTCCGGGTTGGTCCATAATTCACCTCGATTCTGGTTTGGAGTGATATCCGCTTAACATGAGTGAAAGGGAGATGTCGAGCGGTTATTTGAGATTTCTGTGGTTTGCTGCCCACGCGACCTCGCGTGGATCGCATTTTGAAAAGGGGCGGCCGGCCCCGCTGTGGCGGGCTGGCTGGTTATTCAGGTTGCAGTCGCGGTTTTCCCCGTTCCTGCACTGCCTTCGGCCAGAGAAAGCAGAATTCTGACTTCCTCGGCCACGCGGCCCGGGCGCTTGCATTCGTTCCGGACCGAACGGATTGATTGACCGTGACCTTTTTTGAGGAGTTGAAGCGGCGCAAGGTTTACCGCGTCGCGGTTGCTTACGTCATCGTCGCTGGCGGCATCATTCAGCTGGCCTCGGCGGTCTTTCCGGCGTGGGAATTGCCCGACTGGTCACTGCGCCTCGTCATCGTGCTGTTGCTGGTCGGCTTTCCGATCGCGCTCATCCTTGCCTGGGCCTTCGACGTCACGCCGCAGGGAATTCAGGCCACGCCCCCGCTGCCGATCGCCTGCCGAGCGACGGCCCCCATCGCCGGCGCAACATCTTTCTTCTTGCCGCGCGCTCGGCCTCGCCGTTTCCGTCGCGGCCGGATTCTTTCCTCCTGCCGCGCGCGGCCGCGAACGAAGGTGGACAAATCGATCGCGGTCTTGCCGTTCGAAAATTTCAGCGTGGACAAGGACAACGCCTTTTTCGCGGATGGCATCCAGGACGATATCCTGACCAACCTGTCGAAGATCGGCGACCTGAAGGTGATCTCGCGCACCTCGGTGATGGGGTATCGCGGGAAGGAGAAAAACGTGCGCCAGATCGGGAAGGAGCTCGGCGTCTCCGCCGTTCTCGAGGGGAGCGTGCGGCGCGAGGGCAACCGGGTGCGGGTGAACGTGCAGCTGATCAATGCCGAGAACGACCAGCATCTTTGGGCGGAGGATTACGATCGCGACCTGACCGATGTCTTCGCCATCCAGACGGACCTCGCGCAAAAGATCGCGCACGAATTGCGGGCGCAGCTTTCCCCGAGCGAACAGGAGGAGATGACCCGCAAGCCGACCGAGAACGGCGAAGCTTATCTCGCCTTCGTCGAAGCCCACAACTTGCAGACGTCGCTGGAGGACCGCGGCAAGTTGAAAGCAGGCGGCGCAACTCTACGAGCGCGCCATCCAGCTCGACCCCAAGTTTGTCCTCGCCATCGCCAATCTCTCGATCCTGCACAGCTGGATTTATCACAACCTTGAGCCGACGGACGCCGAGCGCGACCTGGCCAAACAGTATGCCGACCGGGCCCTGGAGTTGGCGCCCGATTCGCCCGAAGCACACCTCGCGCAGGGCTACTCGCTCTATTATGGCGCGCGGGATTACGAGGGGGCGTTGCGCGAATTCGGCCATCGCCCAGCGCCGCTTGCCTAACGACGCCGACGTCTATCTCGTGATCGGCGCGATTCAACGCCGCCAGGGGAAATGGCAGGAATCGACCGCCAACCTGGAGAAAGCCGTCAGCCTCAATCCGAACCACACCTGGCCGCTGCAGAACCTGTTTTTCAATTACCAGATGCAGCGTGATTTCGAGGCGGCGAATCGGGTCATCGATCGCGCGTTGGCAATCGATCCGAAATCATTCAGCCTCTGGGAGCTCAAAGCCAAGCTGGCGGTCAACGCGCGCGGCGACCTCACGGTCGCGGAAAAAGGTCTGGCCGAATTTGAACAGGCAAAAGCCCGCGGCGAGTTGCCGAAGAATCTGGATCCCGAGACCGTCGCCCAGTTTGGGCTCGGGAAGGCCAATGTTTTGATGTTGCGGCGCAAATATCCCGAAGCCCTTGAGGCGCTCCGCCAGGTCCCGCAGGAAGCGCTGAATTCTCTGCCGGATGCTTTCGGTGAGCGGCCGCCTGCTCGAGGGCATCCTGCACGAGAAAATGGGCCAGACAGCGGAGGCGCGCGCGGCTTTCTTGAAAGCAAAGGAATTGGCCGAGGCGGCCGTGCGCGAAGCGCCGAACGAGCGCTTCGCGCCACGCGAAGCTGGGGCGCACGCTGGCTTACCTTGGGGAAAAGGAGGCGGCCATCGCCGAAGCGAAACGCGCCACTGAATTGCTCCCCGAATCGAGCGATGCCTTTTCAGGGCCAGGGATGACTCAGGCGCTCGCCGAGGTCTACATGGTGACCGGGGAGAATGCGAAAGCGATTGAGTTGCTGGATGGATTGCTCAGCCGACCGGGCGACCTGACCGTGGCCTTCCTCAAGCTCGATCCCAGCCGTGGATCGATTGCGCGACGATCCGGAATTCCAGAAGGTGCTCGCGAAACACGAATCAAAGACCTAGCGCTCCTCTTGTCGGCCATCGTCTGCGCTTGAATTCCCCGGGCAGCGAACGGATTGATTGGGCGTGACCTTTTTCGACGAACTGAAACGGCGCAAGGTTTACCGTGTCGCGGTCGCTTACGTGATCGCGGCCGGCGGCATCATTCAACTCGCGTCGGCGGTTTTTCCGGCCTGGGAATTGCCCGCCTGGTCACTGCGCCTCGTTATTGTGCTCTTGCTCGTCGGCTTTCCGATCGCGCTCATCCTTGCCTGGGCTTTCGACATTACCCCGACTGGCATCCAGGCGACGCCCAACACTCCCGACCGACGGCGGAGCGACGAGCCCGCATCGCCGGCGCAACGTCTTTTTGTTAGGCGCGGTCGGCCTGACCGTGGCGATCGTGGCCGGATTCTTTCTCCTCCCGCGCGTGGCCGCGAAGAAGGTGGACAAATCGATCGCGGTGTTGCCGTTCGAAAATTTCAGCGGCGACAAGAGCAACGCTTATTTCGCAGACGGCATCCAGGATGACATTCTGACGACGCTCTCGAGGATCAGCGACTTGAAAGTCATCTCGCGCACATCGGTCATGGGTTATCGCGGCTCCACGCGCAACGTCCGCGAGATCGGAAAGGCGTTGGGCGCGGGCGCCATCCTCGAGGGCAGCGTCCGCAGTGATGGCAAGCGCGTGCGAGTCAATGTGCAGCTGATCAACACGGAGAACGACGAGCATCTCTGGGCGAACGAATACGACCGCGAATTGACCGATGTCTTCGCGATCCAAACCGATCTCGCGCACGAAATTGCGGGCGCACTCCAAGCCAGGCTTTCTCCGACAGAGGAAGCGCGGATGTCGCAAAAACCGACCGAAAACGGGGAAGCCTATCTGGCGTTCGTGCAGGCGCACGATCTGCAGATGCGGCCGAATTCCATCGACGACACGAATCTGCAAAAAGCCGAGGAGCTCTATCAGCGCGCGGTCCAATTGGATCCAAAGTTTGCCCTCGCCTTCGCCGCGCTGTCTCGCTTGCAGAGCTGGATTTATCACAGCAGCGATCCGACCGCCGCGCGCCGGGAAAAAGCGCGGGTGGCGGCGGAAGAGGCGCAGCGTTTGCAGCCTGATCTGCCGGAGACGCATGCCGCCCTCGGCTATTACTATTATTATACGCAGCGCGATTACGAGCGGGCGCTGCGGGAGTTTGCCGCGGCCCAGCGCGGTTTGCCTAACGACGCGGATAATCTGATGGCCGTGGCGGCCATCCAGCGGCGGCAGGGCAAGTGGAGCGAATCGACGGCGAACTTCGAGAAGGCGGTTTCACTCAATCCCAAGGACGCCGATCTTCTCGTCAATTTCGCCTACAACTACGTCGCGCTGCGACGCTATGATGAGGCCGAGAAGATCGTTGACCGAGGGCTGCAAGTTGCGCCGGATTCGTTCACGTTGCGTGCGGCCAAGGCGCAGATCGCGCTGTCGGCGCGCGGGGACTTTAGTGTGGCGGAAGACATGCTCGCCAACGCGCCCGCCGGCCTTGACTCCGAGGGAATGATTTCGTTCGGTCGCGTCAGTATCTGGATCTTGCAGCGAAAATTTTCTGACGCCTTGCAACTAGTTCAGCGTCATCCCGGCGAAATATTTCGGACTTTCGGGACCGCGCCGGTCCCGAAAGCTTTTTCAGAAGGAATGATTTATCTGTTCATGCACGAGAACGAAAAGGCGGTTGATGCCCTCCAGCGAGCTCGGCCGATCGTGGAGCAGCTCCTGCGCGAAAGCCCGGATGACCCGTCGCGTCGTCTGCTGCTTGCCCAACTGCTCGTCGCGCTCGGTGACAAGGAAGCCGGCATCGCCGAGGCGAATCGCGCGGCGGAATTGCTCTCGGAATCTCGCGACGCTTACGATGGGCCGCAGGTGACGATCGGACTGGCCCAGGTGCTGGCCTGGGCGGGGGAAAACGATCGCGCCCTGGAGTTGATCAAGCGTTCACTCTCCACTCCGAACGGCGCGACGGTGCCGCTCTTGAAACTCGATCCGGGCTGGGATCCGCTCCGAAGTGATCCGCGCTTTCAGCAGTTGCTCGCCCAACCGGCCGGTCAGCCTAACGAGCACGGTTGATTGGGTTGCCGCATCCCATGTGACGAAGTTGTGAGGCTGTCGGGTCTTCGAGAAATTTTATGAGCTATGACTTGATTGTCATTGGCGGCGGACCCGCCGGCTATGTCGGCGCAATTCGCGCCGCGCAGCTGGGAAAACGTGTCGCCTGTGTTGAGAAGGAGCGGGCCGGCGGCACCTGCCTCAACTGGGGCTGCATCCCGACCAAGTCGCTCCTGCGCAACGCCGAGCTTTACCACTTGATGAGCATCGCGCGGCCGATTTCGGCTTCAAGATCGAAGGACTCTCCTTCGACTGGAGCAAGGTGATCAAGCGCTCCCGCGAGGTGTCGGATAAGAACGCGGCCGGGCATCGAGTTCCTCTTCAAGAAAAACAAGGTCGACTACATCCGCGGCGAAGCCTCGATGAATAAGCCGGGCGAAGTGATGGTGAAGCTCGCTGATGGTAAAACCGAGACCCACACCGCAGCCAAAATCCTCGTCTCGACCGGCGTGGTCTCGCGCGCCGCTGCCGGGTCTTCCATTCAACGGCAAGACTGTCATCGGCAGTCGCGAGGCGATGATTCTCGAGCCGCAACCGAAGAGCATGGTCATCATCGGCGCGGGCGCGATCGGGGTGGAGTTTGCCTATTTCTACAATGCCTTTGGCACGAAGGTGACGCTGGTCGAGATGTTGCCTAACGTTCTGCCGGTCGAGGATACGGAGGTTTCGCAGACACTGGAACGGGCCCTCACGAAACAGGGGATCAAGATCCTGACCAACACGAAGACCACGAAGACTGAGACGACCAGAGAAGGGCGTCCGGGTCGCGGTGGAAGGCAAATCGTCGGAAACCATCGAGGCCGAGTTTGCCTCGTCGCGATCGGAGTGGTGCCGCTCCTGCCCGGCGGAAAGCTGAAGCTCGAGTTGACCGAGCGCGGTTACATCAAGACCGACGATCGCTACGAAACGAGCGCGCAAGGCGTCTACGCCGCGGGCGACATCATCGGGCCGCCCTGGCTCGCGCACGTCGCGAGCTGGGAGGCGATTCAGGCGGTCGAGGGAATGTTCGACCAGATTCGAGCCGCGAAAGATTCGGAACTTTCCCGGCTGCACCTATTGCCAGCCGCAGGTCGCGAGCATCGGCCTCACGGAACGCGCCGCGAAGGAATCGGGCAAGAAATTCCGGGTCGGAAAATTTCCCTTCAGCGCCAGCGGCAAAGCCCGCGCCATCGGCGAGACCGATGGCTTCGTGAAGTTGATCATCGGCGAACCGCACGGCGAAATTCTTGGCGCCCACATCATCGGCCCGGAAGCGACGGAGATGATCGCCGAGCTCGGCCTGGCGATGACGCTCGAAGCGACCTACGAGGAGATCGAGGCGACGATCCACGCGCATCCGACCCTGAGCGAATCCGTCCACGAAGCAGCGGGCCAGGCTTTCGGCCACGCCATCCACATCTGAGCTGCGCGCGTAGGATTGCGGCGCGAATCGGCGGCTATTTCCGGCTGCCGACGATTACGAGCACGATTCCGCCGGCGATCGCCAAGCCGCTCCGAGGACCGGCGGAAGTGGCATCTTGTGTTCTTCAGTAGCGACTGATCTGCAGCGGACCCGATGTCGACGATCTTCTTGCGCTCTTTGAAACTGAAATCCGCCGTAGGCCAGCGCGATGATGCCCACGACGATGAGAATGATGCCGATAATGCCAGCGGGTTTCATGTGTTCCCTAGATTCCTCGCCGACCGGAGACGAGGTTAATGATCAACACGACGAGGGCGATCACGAGCAGGATATGAATGAACCCACCCAGGGTGTAAGAGCTGACCAGGCCAAGCAGCCAAAGCACCAACAAGATTACGAATATTGTCCACAACATAACTTTCCTCCGGTTCGGGTTTAATGTGCTTCGTGTCGCATCGGGTCGATGCGCGTGTTCTTGCGAGTTTTTCTAACCGCCAGCGACGTCTTTCTACTCTTTTACCCGTCGGCCGCCGAAGCGGCGGCTGGCACCGCGAGCGACCACGGAGATTGCCGTTTGCGCGCCGTTTGTATGATCGCTCATGGCGGAAACAGAAGCTTCGGCGGCCAGGCGCATCGCGGCCTTGCGGACGGAGATCGAAGAACACAATCGCCGCTATTACGAGGAAGCCGCGCCGACGATTTCGGATCGCGATTACGATCGTCTCTATCGCGAACTGATCGATCTCGAGGAGCGCTTTCCGCAACTCATCACGCCGGATTCGCCGACCCGCCGCGTCGGCGGAGAGCCGCTCAAGGCTTTTTCCCAGATCGCGCATCGCGCCCCGATGCTCAGCCTGGACAACACCTATTCGGAGGAAGAGGTGGCAGCGTTTTACCGGCGGATCGAGAAGCTTTTGCCTAACGAAAAGATTCCCGTGGTGGTGGAGCCGAAGGTCGACGGCGTGGCCGTTTCGCTTCTCTACGAAGAAGGCCGGCTGCAATATGCGGCAACCCGCGGCGACGGAACGACCGGCGACGACATCACGCAGAACATTCGCACCATTCGCTCCGTGCCGAAAGCAACTGAAGGGCGACGCTCCGCGGCTCTTCGAGGTCCGCGGCGAAGTGTTCATGACGAAGGAAGGTTTCGCCAGGCTCAACGCCGAGCGGAGCGAAGCCGGGCTTCCGGTCTTCGCCAATCCGCGCAACTCCGCGGCCGGTTCCTTGAAGCAACTCGATCCGGCGATGACCGCGCAGCGTCCGTTAGGCGTGATCTTTTATGGAACGGGCGCGGTCGATGGCATCGAGCTGACGCATCATTCGAAGCTTTTCCCGTTGCTCAGGAAGCTCGGCTTGCCCTGCAGCGAGCGGTGGTGGCCGGCCGAATTCGCTCGAGGAAATCCTGCACGCGATTCGCGAGCTCGAGACAATTGCGGCACGATTTCGTTTACGAAACGGACGGCGCGGTGGTGAAGGTCGACGCCTTCGCGCAACGCGAATCGTTAGGCATGACGGCCAAGTCGCCGCGCTGGGCGATGGCCTTCAAATACGAAGCGGAGCGCGTCGAGACGAAGTTGCTCGATATTCTCATCCAGGTCGGCCGCACCGGCGTGCTCACCCCGGTCGCCGCGCTCGAGCCGGTCGTCGTCTCCGGCAGCCGGGTGGCGCGCGCGACCTTGCATAACGAGGAGGAAGTCAACGCGAAAGGACATCCGGATCGGCGACACGGTGGTGATCGAAAAAGCGGGCGAAGTCATTCCGGCGGTGGTGAGCGTGCGCACGGATCTGCGCGACGGGATCGGAGAAGAAATTTCGCATGCCGGCGAAATGCCCGGTCTGCGGCAGCAAAGTGGTGAAGGATGAAGAACAGGTCGCGGTGCGCTGCGTGAACGCGCAATGCCCCGCGCAGTTGAAGCGGCGGGTTGAGCATTTCGCGTCGCGCGGCGCGATGGACATCGAGGGCCTGGGCGAGGCGATGGTCGAGCAACTGGTCGAGCGCAAGCTGGTGCACGAGGTGAGCGACATTTATCGCCTAACGAGCGCGCAGCTGGGCGATCTCGAGCGGATGGGCGAGAAAAGTGTGGCGAACCTGCTCGCTGCGATCGAGCGGAGCAAGCAACAGCCGCTCTGGCGGCTCCTCTTTGGGCTCGGAATTCTGCATGTCGGCGTGAGCGCGGCGCGCGCCCTGGCCGATCATTTCCCCAACCTCGACGCGTTGATGGAAGCCACGCCGGAAGAACTGCAGCGCATCCCGGATGTGGGCGAAGTGGTCGGGGCGAGTATCTCCCAGTTTTTCCGCGAACCGGGCAATCGCGAGATGATCGAGAAACTGCGGGCCGCGGGCTTGCGCCTAACGAGCGAACCGAGAAAGTCGTGCCGGCCAGCGATTCGAAAATCAAAGGAACGACCTGGGTCATCACCGGGACGTTGAGCAAACCGCGCGACGAAATTGCCGAGGAGATTATCCGACAGGGCGGGAAAGTGAGCGGCAGCGTGAGCAAGAAAACGAGCTACGTCCTCGCGGGGGAGGAAGCGGGCAGCAAGCTGGAGAAAGCGCGCAAGCTCGGCATTCCGATCGTCGACGAAGCCGAATTTCGCCGGATGCTGTAGCGCGTCGGCGCTACTTCGGGCGGCGCGTCCAGCGGCAGCGGCACGGCCGATCTCTTGCTCGGGCCCAGCGCCATGGCCTCCGGTTCGGTCGAAGCCGCCTGGACGTGAAGGTCAGTTTTTCACTTCCCGCGCATGACCGTGATCGGCACGGAGTCACCGGCGGTGATGAAGAACGACGCGTCGATCACATCCTCCGGCTTGATGCACCGGGACTCATTGCCCACCTGCAAGAGGATGTCGCCGGTCTGCAAGCCCGAACCGGCCGCCGGTGTGTCTTCGCGGATTTGCGTCATCTCCGCGCTCGAACCTTCCACCGCATTCTCCGCCTCCTGCACGTCGATCCCGATCCAGCCGTGACGCGCATCGCCGAAGCGCACGTAATCGCGCCGAATCTTTTCCGCGGCGTCGATCGGCAGCGCGTAGCAGGCCGAACCGCTGTCCACGCTGCTGACGAGGATGCCGACGACTTCACCCTTGAAATTGAGGAGCGGCGCGCCGGCTTCACCGCGTTGCGTGGGGAGATTGACCCGCAGGTGCGTGGTCGAGAAATAGCGGCCGAGATATTTTCGATCGAATCCCGCGATCATGCCGAAGCTGGGCGACTCCGGCAAGTCGAGCGGATAACCGATTGCGACCACCGGGGTGGCCAGGCCGAGTTCGGCCGATTTGCCGATCGGCAGGAACGGCGTCGCCGCGTCGACCTTGAGGAGCGCAATGCCGCTGCGCAGATCGGCCATCAACTGAGTGGCGTGATATTTTTTACCCTCGAATTGAACCGTGAAATTATTCGCTTCGCCGCCGACGGAATAGGAGGTGTAGATGGTGCCGGTCGGATCGACGAAGAAGCCGGTGCCGGAAAGTTCGCTGTGTTCATCGACCGCGTGAATCTTGACGACCGCCTTGCCGCAGCGTTCGAAGATGGACTTGACCTCGCGGCTGATCGCGCCGGCCGTGTCTTCCTGCGCGCGGAGAGCGGGGGCGGTCAGGCTAACGAGAGCGAGGAGAGCGACGAATCCGGCGGTGCGCCCGCGGAGAAGAGACGAGCGCCGCGCTGCGCTAAAAATTGAAAGACGGCTCATAACTCACGGGCAACCGGTCGAGCACATAGCGCGGGGGCGTCGCGGCTCGGTGAGTGTAGGCGCTTTCATTCATCTGACGGGAGAGATCGGGCCCGAGACTGCGGGTCGAGAGCGGCGAGCTGAGAGTGAAGTTATCCGCCACCTGCTCGGTTCGGCATTTGGTCGATCACGCTTTGATTGGGAGAAGAGCGTGCGCGAATCCGCCATCGCGACCTCGGAAGATTGCGGCGCCTGGTAGACCTTCAGCGAAACGACCGCCGCGCAAACCAGGACGGCCGCGACGGCTGCCGGATAGGAGGTGAGCGAAGGAATGTTAAGCCGGAAAAGAGAATCGGAAAGCCGCTGCCAGAGCACGCTCCAGACGGGCTGACGCAGGAGTTCGTCGCGCTGGCGGCGATGGAATTCATGGAGGAAATTTTCGAAGTAACCCGGAGGCGGTTGCTCATACTTTTTCAAGCGAAGCAATTTTCCGATTTCGTTATCGTCGAAGTTGTCCATGCGGCGTGCGAGTTCTAACCAACGGGGTTTTTTCGGAATTCGTCCAGATAATTTTGCAGTTGGCGATTCGCGTAGAAGAGCCTCGATCGCACTGTTCCCTCAGAAACGCCAAGGATTTTGCTGATCTCTGCGTGTGGCATCCCTTGAATATGAAACATGGTGACGACTGCCCTGTGTTCATCAGACAGCTTCATCATGGCCTCGTTCAATCTTCGCTGGAGCTCGGCAAGGTCCGCTTCCCGCACCGGACTGCTCGTCGAGGTCAGCTCGATGAATTCCTTGTCGTTCTGAATGCTCGCGTCGACGTCGTCGAGGCTGAGGTGGTAGCGGCGGCCGCGCTTCTTGAGGAAGTTGAGCGTCATGTTGACCGCGATGGTGTGGATCCAGGTGTAGAACGACGATTTGCCGCGGAAGCCCTTGATCGCGCGATACGCCTTGGCGAAGACATCCTGGAGCATGTCGTTCGTGTCCTCGTGATTCGAGGTCATGTTGTAGACGAGGCCGTAAAGCCGCGGCGAATATTTCACGACGAGCTCGTCGAAGGCCGCGGCGTCGCCCGATTGGGCACGCGCGACGAGCGGCTGGTCTTCGTCGGTTCGCGGTTGATCCATCGCCTCCCGGCTACGTTTAGCACGCGCCGGGGCCCCCGACGATAACAAATCGGTTAGGCGGCGGGGGACGGGCAGGGCGAGAGCTGGCGTCATCGCTTACCGGCGGTCACGCACCGAAAGGAGCCAGAGCAGGTTGCCGAGGGTCGCGACGAAAGCGGCCACGTAGGTCCAGGCGGCGGCGTTCAGGACCTTGTTCACGCCGACGGCTTCGTTGCCCGGCTGAATGATGCCCATTTGTTGCAGGATGATCTTGGCCCGACGCGACGCGTCGAACTCGACCGGCAGCGTGATCAATTGGAAAATCGAGCAGCGCCAGGTAGCAGTAGATGCCGATCGTGATGAGCCCGGTGATGTGAAAGAAGAGGCCGCCAAGAATGGCGAACGGCAGAATGCGCGAGGCGATCGCCGGTCACCGGCACGATCGCCATGCGCGCTTTCAGCGGGGCGTAGGCTTTGGCGTGCTGAATGGCGTGGCCAGTTTCGTGCGCGGCGATGCCGAGCGCGGCGACCGACGGCGTGTTGTAGACGTTGCTGGAAAGGCAAAGCCGCTTCTGCGTCGGGTCGTAGTGATCGCCGAGGTAGTCGTTGATCTCGACCACGTTGACGTCGGGGATGTTCGCCGCCTGCAGGATTTCGCGGGCCGCTTCCGCGCCGGTGATGTTGGAACTCGCGCGCACCGCGCCCCACTTCTTGAAGGCGCCGCTGACGCGGAATTGCGCCCACAAGCCGATGAGCAGCGGAATGCCGATGAGAATAAGATAATTGGACGAGAAAAGCATCCCGCCACCGTAACCGGAAGGTGCGTACATGTAACGAGGTAAAATTAGTCTTCGGGTTAGACGCCTGGAAGCGTCCTTCGTTCATTTGTTATCCCGAGCGCAGTGGAGCGATGGGGAACGAAGTCGAGGGATTCCCGTGCCAGGACCCCGCGGGCAACGCCGCGAAATCGGCTCGTGAAAAACAGAAGATCGAGGACATCTGTCTTCCGGGAGTGGAATGTGTTGGGGCGAAACTGTCGACGAAAACATCGCGATGGCGCCGCGGGTTCCATCGACTCCGCTCCGCTCGGGATGACGAGATTAGATTTCGAGACGATTTTCGAAGCGCGACAGCATGCGAATTCCACTCCTGGTGATCGCGACGACGTCTTCGGTCCGCGTCCCACCGAGGCCGGGATAGTATAATCCCGGTTCCACCGTCAGGACCTGGCCGGCCTTGAAAACCGTTTTCTGGAAGCGCGGAAACTCGTGAATTTCCAGGCCGAGCCCGTGACCCGTGCCGTGAAAAAATCCCGTCTGTCGCCCGTTGCGGACCTCGGTCGGATAACCGCGATCGGCGAAAAATTGTTGCACTTCCTTGTGCAACTTGAGGCCATCGACGCCGGGCTTCATTTTTTTCAGCGCGAGCGCCTGGCCTTCATTGACCGTTTCCCAGAGCCGGCGCTGCTCGTCGCTGGCGCGACCGCGCACGCACCGTTCTCGTTAGGTCGCCGTAGTAGCCGCTCGTCGCCGAGCGCGGAAAAATATCGATGATGATGAGGCTGTTCGCCTTCAACGGTCCGTGGCCGCGTTCGTGCGGATCGCAGGCCTGATCGCCCCCGGCGACGATGGTGTTGGCCGGCAAGCCTCCCGCGCGCAAAACGGCGGTGTCGATTTCCGCGCGCAACATCTCCGAGGTCAGGACGGCGCCCGACCATTCGAGCTTCTGTCCCTTGCCCGGCTTCGATCGTTTGAGCACTTCGATCCCGCGCGCCATCCCGGCTTCGGTGATTTCGAGCGCCTTGCGCATCAGGCGCAGTTCCGTCTCCGATTTCGCTTCGCGTTCCGGCCAGAAGAGGCCGTTCGTCGGCTGGAGCCGGATTTTTTTCGACTCGAGCTCACGCGCGAAGCCGAGCGGAAAATTTGCCGGCACCACCGCGGAGCGGACTTTTCTTTTCGATGAGAAAATGCGCGAGCACCTTCTCGTAGGCCGGGGCCTTGGCACTCGTTCCCTTGCACCTCCTTTTCAAACGCGCTGTAGGGCAAAATCTCGTCGGCCTCGGCTTGCTTGCGTCCGCGATCGATCTCGAGATCGCTCAGGACGAGCGTTCGCTTGCCATTTTGCTCGAGGAAAATAAAGGCATCGGGCGCGAAGAAGCGCGTCGCGTAAAGCATGTCGGCATCGTGTCTCGCTCGCCGCCACGATCAGACGCGTGTTTGTCTCTTTTGTTTTTGGTCATAGAGTTCAATTCCTTCGCACTTCCAGTTGGCGGCGCAAGATCCAGTGGAGCAACCAAGAGCAGGAAGAGGCTCGATCCGATCAGCACCGCCGGTGTTGAAGGTGAAGACGCTGACGGTCGCGCCGAAATAGCGTTTTTCTGCGCCGAAGAAACACGTTCGGCTTGCCGCCGCGCCGATAGTCATTCTGCTCCATTTCGGCGTTTGCGATCAGGTCGGAAATCTTCTGGTTTACGTAGAGTTGTTCGGCGGTGATCGGGCCGTTCGCGTTCTTGAAGGCCGCGCGCTGAAAGGACATTTTTCCGCTCAACACGCGATCGATGATGACCAGGTATTGCTTGAGCTCGCGCGGGGTGTGCGCCTCGAGACCGGAAAGGACGGCGAGCGTTTCCTTCAGGTCGTCGAGCCGTTTTGGATCGCCGGGATGTGACTCATGGCGGGCGACGATGGCGTCGATCTGCGCTTGCGCGTCGTCCTGGCGTTTCGTGAGCGGGATTCAGTTTCGCCTGGGCTACGACCAGCTCTTCGTAGGACCAGCGCATCGCGACAAATTCGCAGATAAATGGCACCTGCAGACGGCTGTCCATTTTGCTTCGTTTCATCACTGTCGGGATGCTCGTGGAACCAGCGGGAGAAAGTGTAAACGAGACCGAGGTTGCGGTTCATGTCCTCATATTTGATCATCGCGCCACCCATGATGATCTGCGGGATGAGGACGAGGGGAACGATGTTGGCCGCCGTCTTCGGGTCGGCCACGAGGGCGGAAACGACCAGGCCTAACGACACTCCGCTCATCGCGGTCATGAAGACGATCGCGAGGTAGGACCAGAACATCCCGCGAATCTCGAGGATGTAATTGCCGATGAGAACGAAGAGGATGCACTGGACGAGGGCAAACACGCCTAACGAAATCGTTTTGGCGAAAACGTAGTAGGTCAGCCGGACATTCAGGTTGCGCTCGCGCTGGAGGACGGCGCGGTCGCGGATGATGTCGTCGGCGCTGTTCGTTAGGCCAAGGAACATCGCGACGATCAGGGTGAGAAAAAGAAAGGTCGGGATGTGATAGGCGGAGGCGAAATCGTAACGCCCGCTGTCGGAATAGCGCAGGATGGTGGCGATGAGGAGCGCGAGGAGCGGCGCGACGCCGATCGTGATGACGAGATTGGCCGCGGTTGCGCAACTTGCTCGTGAAAGGCGCGCCGCAACAGGGTGCGCAATTGGGTCCACTCGTCGTGCCAGCGAATCGGTTCCCGCACGCTTTTGCGGCGGCGCGGGCGGCAACGGCAGCGACCGGATCGCGCCGCAACGGCACCTGCTTGACGTCCTGGATGAGGCGAAACGCCTCGTATTTGTCGCGCCAGAATTCGGGCGAGTAGCGGCGCGCCGGCATGAGCTGGCCGCGATTATTTTCCTCGTAGATGATGTCGCCGCTCAGGTCGCGCAGCGGCGTCTCGAGCACGTCGAAAATGAATTCCGGCCGGGTCGTGCCGCAGGCCGGACAGGCGCCGAGGTCGGCGCCGAACTGATGCTGATGCTCCGCCTCCGCGAAATAGCGCAGCATGTCGGTCGGCGTGCCGAAGAAGACGAGGCGGCCGCCCTTGTCGAGCAGGATGGCCTTGTGAAACATCTGGAAAATCTTCGAGCTCGGCTGGTGAATGGTGACGACGATGATTTTGTTGTGCGCCATCCCGCGGATGATCTCGATGACGTGCTCGGAATCCTTCGAGGACAAACCGGAGGTCGGCTCGTCGAAGAGGTAGACGTCGGCGGAGCCGATCATATCGAGGCCGATGTTGAGGCGTTTTCGTTCGCCGCCGCTGAGCGTTTTTTTCACCGGGCTGCCGACGATGCTGTCGCGCCGTTCGCTCAGGCCGAGCTCGATCAGTTTGCCTTCGAGGCGCCGCGTGCGGTCGCGCCGCGAGAGGTGGGGCGAGCGGATCGCGGCGGCAAACTGGAGATTTTCCCCGATCGTGAGGTGCTCGTCGAAAGCGTCGTCCTGCGGGATGTAGCTGACGTAACGCTTGAGCGTGTCGAGGTTGTCGTAGAGCGGCTGGCCGTTGAGCAGGACCTCGCCGCGGGTCGGTTGCAATTGCCCGCCGAGCACCCGCATGAGGGTGCTCTTGCCACGAGCCGCTCGCGCCCATCACGCAGACCAGTTCGCCGCGATTGAGAGCGAAGCTGATGCCTTCGAGCGCGACGTCGCTGTTGCTGAAGCGATGGTTGACATCGACCACTTCGAGGCTGCGGATGATGTTGCGTTCTTCCTCGATGATCCGCTCGGAAAAATCGCAGCGCAGGAATTGACCGACATCGATGCGGATGGTGTCGCCATCCGTCAGGGGAGCGGTCGTGCGCACCGCGACGTCGCCGACCATGATCGGGCGGTCCGCTTCGAGCACTTCGAGGACACCGACTCGCTTGTCGTAGTCGCAGGAAATCTTGAGCAGGACATCGCCGGCCGTCCCGGGTGAAAGCAGGATGTCGTCCTCCTCGAGCAGGCTCGGGTTATTCGAGACGAGGTATTCGGATTTCGAAGCCTTGAGTTGAAACCGCCCGCCCAAGGCGCGCGCCCGGCGCCGCAGGTCGGAAAGATCCAGCTCGGTGTCGTTGTGGAAGACGATGCGGTCATCGAGCGACGCCTCGACCTGCGTCTTGGCCTTGAGTTTGACGCCGTTGAGCGTCGCCCGCACGTCGCGCAGGGCCTTGACCTGCACCTTGAGGCCGAAAGTCACTTCGAGCGAGCTTTCGCGCGAGCGCGAGCGTTCGAGTTCCACTTCGTCGGAATCCCTGTTCACCCGCACGAAGATCTGCGGGAGCGAGACGTTCTTCTTGGCGTTGAAGTAGTTCGCGAGATCCTGGAAGGAGAGCACATAGTCGCCTATCAGGATGCGCTGCCCGGGATAGATCCGGCAAAATCCTCCGCGGATGAGCGGCCGGCCGCGGACCGAGACCGCCTGCGAGCTGTAGTTTTTCAGCAGGATCAGGTCGTGATAACGAAAGGCGAGGAGCCGATCGTTGCCGGAGAGACTCTTGATCGTCACGTCGGCCGCCCCATTGCCGCCGAAGGAGATCGCCTCGAGCGGCGAAGCGCCCCGCTGGTAGATCTGCTGGTCGGAATCCTCCGAGGCATTTAGTTGGTAGACGATGTCGATCGCCTGCGCCGCCATCCCGAGCTGCGACATGAAGGAGTAAAACGCGACGACCTGGTCCTGCTTGAGGCCGGCCTGGGAGATCAGGTCGTAGAGCTGCACGCCGAGCATGATCTTGCGGTCCGCGCTCAACGAAGCCGCGAGCTTTTGCGCCATCGCGGAGAGATCCTGTTGCTCGTAAAGCGCCTGGCGGAAAAGCATCCGCAGCTCCGAATAGACCGCCTCCGGATAGTCGTAACGCAGGAAGCCGAGGCTGGAGTCGATCTCCTCTTCGAGCAGGACGCCGTCCGCCTTGGAGAAGCTCGCCAGCACCTGGATGAGGAGCGGGAGCAGGTTCGGCCCCTCGGACACGCTGCGCGGTTTGCGCATGGCGCGTCGCATCCAGCGCTGGCCGCGTCGCCGCAGCCGGTAGGCGAACGGGCGTCACGCGCTGGACGGCGCGATCGATTTTATCGGCAAAGCTGGGAACCGGTTCCGACATCAAATTATCGCGGCCAAAGTAAGTCCGAGCGGCGACGGGTGCAACGAGGCGGCCCGGCTCCTGCTCTTTGCAATGGCAGAGGCTTCATGATAGTTTCGCGCTCGCGCCTTTCCAGCGCAGCACTCTCCTATGGCTCAGCCAGATCGTAATTCCCAAAAAGACAACAAACGAGGCGGCGACCCGAACTTTAACTGGCGTGGCGTTATCCTCTTCGCGATCGCGTTTGCCCTGATCGGGCTGGCGGTCCTGTTCCGTGGCGGCACCGGCTACGGCGCCGAGGAGGACGTGCCCTACAATCGCTTCCTCGACCTGCTCGAGCACAAGCAGATCGTCAACGATCCGAAATTCCCGCTCCGGCTGGTCGTCGAGGAAGGCCGGCCCACCCAGACCATCCGCGGGGCTTATTCGCGCCCGGGAGTGGGCAATGCCCCGGCGCAGCAGGTGCCGTTTCGGACGACAATCTATCTGAATTTTACCACCGACCTGCAGGAGAAACTGGCTGCCGCCAACGTGCCGATCGCGATTCAGACCGAGTCGAACGTCCTCGCCCAGGCGGTCATCGGCTTCGTGCCGATCGCGCTCTTCCTGCTCATTCTTTATTTCCTTTTCCGCCAGCAGATCCGCATGGCCGGCAAAGGCGCGCTCAATTTCGGCAAATCGAAGGCGCGCATGCTGGCGCGGGACAAGAACAAGATCACCTTCAAGGACGTCGCGGGCGTCGAGGAAGCGAAGGACGAAGTCCAGGAGCTGGTCGAGTTCCTGCGTGACCCAAAGAAGTTTCAGAAAGCTCGGCGGCCGCATTCCCAAGGGCGTGCTCCTCGTCGGCCCTCCGGGCACCGGCAAGACGCTGCTCGCGCGCGCCATCGCGGGCGAAGCGGACGTGCCGTTCTTCTCGATCAGCGGCTCGGATTTTGTCGAGATGTTTGTCGGCGTCGGCGCGAGCCGGGTGCGCGACATGTTTGAGCAGGGCAAGAAATCCGCGCCCTGCATTATTTTCATCGACGAAATCGACGCGGTCGGCCGGCATCGCGGACACGGCGTCGGCGGCGGTCACGACGAACGCGAGCAGACGCTCAATGCGCTGCTCGTCGAGATGGATGGCTTCGACACGCAGGAAGGCGTCATCATCATCGCGGCCACCAACCGGCCCGATGTGCTCGATCCGGCGCTCTTGCGCCCGGGCCGTTTCGATCGCCAGATCACCGTCAATCTTCCCGACGTGAAAGGCCGCGAAGAAATCCTGCGCGTCCATTCCAAGAAAGTGAAACTGGCCGAAGGCGTCGATCTCGCCGTCGTCGCGCGCGGCACGCCCGGCTATTCCGGCGCGGAGCTGGCCAACGTGATCAACGAAGCCGCGCTGCTCGCCGCGCGCCGCGGTCTGAAGGGAATCACCCTCGCCGAGCTCGAGGAAGCGCGCGACAAGGTGCGTTGGGGCAAGGAACGGCGCAGCCTCGCGCTGAGCGAAAAGGAAAAGACCAACACCGCCTATCACGAAGCCGGGCACGCGCTTGTTGCTCGAGCTTCTGGAATTTACCGAGCCGCTGCACAAGGTCACGATCATCCCGCGCGGCCCGTCGTTAGGCTCGACCATGTGGCTCCCGCTCGAGGACAAGTATACGCAGCGCCGCAACGAATTGCTCGACGATCTCGTCGTCAGCATGGGCGGCCGGGTCGCGGAGGAAATTGTCTTCGGCGACGTGACCAGTGGCGCGCGCGGCGACATCCAGATGGCGACGCGGCTCGCGCGCAAGATGGTTTGTGAATGGGGCATGAGCGACAAGATGGGGATGGTCGAGTACGGCGAGCACGAAGATTACGTCTTCCTCGGCCGCGACATCTCGCGCGCCCGCGATTACAGCGAAGCCACCGCCGAGCAGATCGACCAGGAAGTGCGCAAGTTGGTCGATGACGCCTATGCGCCGCGCGAAGGAAATTCTGCTGGCCAACCGCGAAAAACTCGAAGTGATCGCGAAGGCCTTGCTCGAATACGAGACGCTCGACGGCGTGCAGATTCGCGAAGTGATCGAGCACGGCCGATTGATCAATCCGCCACCCGGCCCGCCGCCGGCATCCGGCACGAAACTCGCGCCGGAAAAACCGCCCAAGCAGGTGGTCGTTGCGCCCGACGTGACGCGGCCGCTGCCCGGCGGGTTGAGCGGCGCGCCCGCGTAGGGGCGGTCGCCCTCGCCTAAAAGCAAAGCGCGCCCAAATCGAGCGTCGCCAAACCGGGCAAGATGGCCGCCGGAAGTTGAATCCGCGCGCCGCAACCGCGACCGTCTCGTTAGGGTGAAACTGGAAAACTGGGAGCGCGCTCTGCCCGACCGCGGCACCTATTGGGTGACCCGTTTCGTCATTCTGCGACTGCTCGGCGTCGTTTACGCGATCGCCTTTCTTGTCGCTGCCAATCAAATCCTGCCGCTGATCGGCTCGGACGGACTCCTCCCGCTCGGCAACTTCATCGATCACGTCGGCCGCGTGCTCGGCGGGTCGTTAGGCGGATTTCTCCGCTTGCCGTCGCTCTTTTGGCTCAACCATTCCGACCACGCGCTCGTCGTCGCCGCATGGCTTGGTTTCGCCCTCTCCTGCGTGGTGGCATGCGGCTACGCGAACGCGCTCCTCCTCACCCTCCTCTGGATTCTCTACATGTCGTTTGTCCACGTCGGCCAGGACTGGTACGGCTACGGCTGGGAAGTGCAGCTCCTCGAAACCGGCTTCCTCTCGATTTTTCTTTGTCCGCTCCTCGATGGCCGGCCTTTCCCGCGGCACCCGCCGCCGCTTGTCGTCATCTGGCTTTTTCGCGCTCTGATTTTCCGGATCATGTTCGGCGCCGGGATGATCAAGATCCGGGGCGACCAGAGCTGGCGCGATCTGACTGCGCTTTACTATCACTTCGAAACGCAGCCGATTCCGAATGGGTTGAGCCGTTGGTTTCACTTCCTGCCCCGCGGCGCATTGCGCGCGGGGACGCTCTTTAATCATCTCGCGGAACTGGTCGCGCCGTGGTTCGTTTTCTGGCCGCGCCTCGCGCGAAACATTGCCGGGATCGTGATCGTTGCCTTCCAGATCACGATCGCGCTCGGAGGCAACCTCTCGTTCTTGAACTGGCTCACGATCATTCCCGCGTTCGCCTGCTTCGATGATCGAGCCTGGGCCAAAGTCCTGCCGGGCCGCCTAACGAAGCAGGCGCAGATCGCAGAGGCAGCGGGGGCCATTTCCCGGCCGATGCGCGGGATCTCCTGGGCGATTGCGGCCCTGGTCGCGTTCCTCAGCATTCAGCCGGTCCTGAATATTTTCTCGTCGCATCAGATCATGAATACATCGTTTGACCCGCTCGACCTGGTCAATACTTACGGAGCCTTCGGCGCGGTCGGGAAAGAGCGTTTCAACGTCGTCTTCGAAGGCACGAACGACCGCGAGCCTAACGACAGCGCGAATTGGAAACCATATCCCTACAAAGGGCTTCCCGTCGCGCTCGACGAACGCCCGCCACAGGTTGCGCCCTATCAGCTTCGCCTCGACTGGCAGATGTGGTTCGCGGCGATGGGTTCGCCTAACCAATATCCCTGGACGCTCAACCTGATCTGGAAATTGCTCCACAACGATCCCGGAACGACCGAGCTCTTCCGTGCCAATCCGTTCCCGGAAAAGCCTCCGCGATACATTCGCGCGGTTTTGTATCGCTACTCGTTCGTCAGGCCGAATTCGCACGGACTCTGGTGGAAACGCGATCAACTCGGCCTTTGGCTCCCGCCGCTCGCGGCGGACGATCCTGACTTCAAGCAGCTTCTCCGTCGCGCCGGCTGGCTACAGGATTACTGACAGAGAGTCGTGTTTCGGCACCTCTACGATGGTGCCTTGAGAAAGCGGAAGTGCGATTCGCTCGCCGAGATCTCAGCTACCTCTTTTTGGCCTTTCTTGTCGGCAATCCCTTGCGCTTCGTGCCGGCCATTTCCTCGAGCTCCTTTGTGCTCATCGATTTGGCCATTCCCTTGGACGCGCCTTTGAGGGACGATTTCTTCGCCTCCCCGCGTTTCGCGGCGAGCGCCGCCCCGGCTGCCATCTGCTGTTTCTTGGATGTCGCTGGCATACGACTGATCTACGCTGTAAGCGATTTGGTTGGCCGTGTTTGCCTCTGAGTTTTTACGGAGAGCCATGATTTTCGTTGCCGGCGGGCGCGACCTATTCCATAATCGGCGCCATGCTCAGCTGGAGGAAAGTCTTCCTCGCCTTCCTGACACTTCTCGCTCTCGCGAGTGGTGCGCCCGCGGCTTCCGATTGGCAAATTGTCAAAATCTGGGGACGCGAATACCTCACGGTCGATAACATTGCCAAGTTCTATGGCCTCTCGACCGGCGTCACGCCGGTCGAAAAACGTCTCCGGATCGACAACGGCACGAATTCGGTCGAGTTCCAGCTCGATAGCCGTGAGGTGATGATCAACGGCGTGCGCAGCTGGCTCTGCTTCCCAGTCATGGAAAAGAACGGCCAATACCTCGTCTCGCGGGTCGATCTCGCAAAGACACTCGAACCGCAATTGCGTCCGCAGATGATCACGAACCTCGGGCAATTCAAGACTGTCGTGCTCGATCCTGGACACGGTGGCTACGACAAGGGCGCGACCAGCGGTTATGGGTGCGAGAAGGATTTCGCGCTCGATGTTGCCCGCGACATCAAGCCGTTGCTCGAAGCCAAAGGGATCAATGTGAAAATGACCCGTACCAGCGACATCTTCGTGCCGCTGGAACTCCGGGCCCGGATCGCGAACGCCAGCAAGGATTCCATCTTCGTCAGCATCCACTTCAACGCGACCGATTGGAATCCGTCCGCCCAGGGCTTCGAAATTTTCTCACTCACACCGCGCGGCGCGCCGTCCACCGCGGACGACGCGCTCGCGCTTCGGTTTATGAACATGGAGGCCGGCAGCCCGGTCGACGCGCCGAGCCTCGCGCTCTCAATGTGCGTTCATCATTCGGTCGTTGGGCATTTCTCCGAGTATGACCGCGGGATCAAACGCGCCCGCTTCGCGGTTCTGCGCCTGACGAAAATCCCCGCGATCCTGGTCGAGGGCGGATTCCTGACCGAGCGCGGCGAGAGTCGGCTCATCGCGCAGAGTGCCTGGCGGGCCAAGCTCGCGCAGTCGATCGCTACCGGGATCATCAACTACAAGGGCCTCGTCGATCACAAGACGCGTCCGATGATGGTGGCGGATTATCGGCATGAGTTTGACGGGCAACTCGCCTTGAAGGACACGAAAACGCTGGTCAAGCCCGACGAGGCGGCATCCACACCGGTAGTCATTCCCGCGAGCAACTAGCTGCCCGGCCTGCTTTCGTCTGGCCAAAATGCCGTTGCGCCTATCGCATCCGGTCGCCATCTCCAGTTGCAGCTGAGCATGCAAATGGCATTGACCGTTTCGTTTCGCTTGTTCAGCCTGCTGGTTGTTTGAATCAACCAACCAAAGGAGCACCGATGAAAAAACTATTCAGCTACACAATGATTGCCTTACTGGCGACGATCGCCGTTTCGATCGCCGCCCCGGACAAGGACGAGATAATGGCAAAAGAGAAAGCAGCCTGGCAGGCCTTTAAGGACAAGAACGCCGACGGCTTCAAACAGGTGGTGGACGGCGACATGATCGGGGTTTACGCGGACGGCATCGCCAACATGGCGAAGGAAATGGCCGACATGCAGAAATGGGACATGAAATCGTTCAAGATCAGCGACTACAACGCCACCTCGGACGAGCCGGACGTGATGGTAACGTCCTACAAGGTAACGATCGAGGGTACCTTTAACGGAAAAGACGCCTCCGGCACCTACAACGCCGGGTCGGTCTGGAAAATAGAGAATGGCAAATGGCTCGCGATCTTTCACACCAACGTGAAGGAGGAAAAGCCCGCGGGCTAATCTCTGCTTCGGCTTGCGGCAGCGCGCTCGAGGAGAGCACGCTGCTCGCCCGCGCCGACAGGCGGCTCAGGACGCGGTGACGATCCCGGCGTTGACTTCCAACGCTCGGGTTCTATTCTGAAAAGACAGAGCGGGGGAGCCAATGGCTGAGAGGTCCGAAAGGTTTCGGACGACCCCTTAAACCTGATGCGGGTAATGCCGCCGTAGGGAGCGAGGAGTTTGGATTTTCAGCCATGCGTTTTCCGCGCGTGGCTTTTTTTTCGCCTGAAGGAGTAAATGAATTTGAAAACCAGAAAACCAGAAACAAAAGCCTGCCTTCTGCTCCTTTCTGGCTTTCTGGCTTCCAAATTGATCATGCCTTTATGATTGCATCCAAAGACTCACTCGAACCTAAATCCTCCGACTACGTGATGCCAAATTCGCAGCGCGTTTACGTCGAGGGCGAAATCCATCCCGAGGTGCGCGTGCCCGTTCCGCGAAATTAGCCTCGCGCCGACGAAGGATTTCAACGGTAAACTCGAGCCGAACGAGCCGGTTCGCGTTTACGACACGAGCGGTCCGTGGGGCGACCCGCAGTTTGCCGGCGACTCAAGCCAGGGCATTCCGGCCTTGCGCGAGAAATGGATCCGCGGGCGAGCCGACGTCGCCGAGTACGAAGGCCGCGAGATCAAACCTGAGGACAACGGCTACCTCACGCGTGGCCACGAAGAATTCGCCAGCCAGGCCGAACGCAAGAATCGCCTCGACCATTTTCAAGGCGCAAAGCGCAAACCGCTTCGCGCCAGCGCCGGCCATCCCGTGACCCAACTTTGGTATGCGCGCCAGGGCATCATCACTCCCGAGATGGAATTTATTGCGATCCGAGAGAATCACCGGATCGCAAGGCAGAAGGAAGAAGGCAGAAGGAAGAAGGCGGATTCCGAACTTCTTAATTCATCCTTCTTACTTCATACTTCGGAGCGGAACTCGCTCCACCACGCCCACCCCGGCGAAAGCTTCGGTGCCTCGATCCCGAAAGAGATAACGCCCGAATTCGTCCGCTCCGAGGTCGCGCGCGGCCGCGCCATCATCCCGGCCAACATCAACCATTCCGAGCTCGAGCCGATGATCATCGGCCGCAATTTCCTCGTCAAAATCAACGCCAACATCGGCAACAGCGCCGTCGCTTCCTCGATCGAGGAAGAAGTCGAGAAAATGCGTTGGGCCACCAAGTGGGGCGCCGACACCGTCATGGACCTTAGCACCGGCAAAAATATCCACGCCACGCGCGAATGGATCATCCGCAACTCGCCCGTGCCCATCGGCACCGTCCCCATTTACCAGGCGCTCGAGAAAGTGAACGGCCGCGCCGAAGATCTCACCTGGGAAATCTTCCGTGACACCCTCATCGAGCAGGCCGAGCAAGGCGTCGATTACTTCACCATCCACGCCGGCGTCCTCCTCCGCTTCGTCCCGCTTACCGCGCGGCGCATGACCGGCATCGTCAGCCGCGGCGGCTCCATCATGGCGAAATGGTGCCTCACCCATCACAAGGAAAGCTTCCTTTACGAACATTGGGACGACATCTGCGACATCATGGCCGCCTACGACGTCAGCTTCTCGATTGGCGACGGACTCCGCCCCGGCTCCATCGCCGACGCGAACGACGAAGCGCAATTCGCCGAGCTCAAAGTGCAGGGCGACCTAACGACCCGCGCCTGGGCTAAAGGCGTGCAAGTCATGAACGAAGGCCCCGGCCACGTCCCCATGCATCTGATCAAGGAGAACATGGAAAAACAAATCGAGTGGTGCCACGAAGCGCCCTTTTACACGTTAGGGCCCCTAACGACTGACATCGCCCCCGGCTACGACCACATCACGAGCGGCATCGGCGCCGCCATGATCGGCTGGTACGGCTGCGCCATGCTCTGCTACGTCACGCCGAAGGAACACCTCGGGTTACCGAACAAAGACGACGTCAAAGCCGGAGTAATCACCTACAAACTGGCCGCCCACGCCGCCGACCTGGCCAAAGGCCACCCCGGCGCCCAATACCGCGACAATGCGGTGAGCAAAGCGCGATTTGAGTTTCGCTGGGAAGATCAGTTCAATTTATCGCTCGACCCGGAAACGGCGAGAGAGTTTCATGATGAAACTCTTCCGCAAGAGGGCGCGAAGACCGCGCATTTCTGTTCAATGTGCGGACCACATTTTTGTTCCATGAAAATCACTGAAGACGTCCGCAAATACGCCGCCGAGCAAGGTATCGCCGAAGAGGACGCCGTCGAGCGTGGCCTTGAAGAGAAAGCCGCCGAATTCGTTGAGAAAGGCGGGGAAGTCTATGCCCAGAACTAGGATTGAAGGAATCGAGCCGGCTGGGGATAGGCGAGATAGACGGGCAAGCCCGAGAGGGCGAGAAGGCCGGGCGGCATTCGAGTCAATGCAGGCCGTAACGCAGCCCCGCACCCGCGGGGCGAGGCCGGGCTTTCCAAAGAGGAAAGAGTTCGTCGAGAAGGGGGCGGAGCTCTACGCGAAGGCGTGATCCCATCTCGGGAGCACATGCGATTGAAAGCCCGGCCTCGCTCGCCGCACGAGCTACGTTACGGCGCGTGTTGATTGTGACGACACGCCGGAACGCACTTGGATATCGGATATGAGCGAAGAACCACCAGCTATTCCCCTGGCAGATGTTCTTCGCGCGGCCAATGAACTTGTTGCCGCCGGACTCATCGAAGATTACGCGCTCGGCGGCGCGCTGGCCGCGATCTACTATGTCGAACCGTTCACGACCTACGACGCCGACATCATCTTCGTCGCGGCCGAGAAAGGAATAACCGCCGGCATCCCTGCGATCTACTCACATCTCCAGGAGCGTGGCTGGCGCGTGGACCGCGAGCATCTCCTCGTCAAAGATTTCCCGGTTCAATTCCTTGCCGCGGCCGGACTCACGGAAGAGGCGGTTCGCAAAGCTCGCGAGATCGAATATGAAGGAGTGCCCGCGAAGGTCTTCCGTCCCGAGCATATCATCGCGATTGCTGCCAGCGTCGGGCGACACAAGGATCTGGCGCGAATCGAGCAATTACTCGAACAAGCCGAGATCGACAGAACGCTCTTGGACGACATCCTGCGCAGGTATAAGTTGCAACTGCCAAAGTCATGAAGACTGACATGCGCCGCACGCTGGCCCGACAGCCGTTCGAACTGAAAATCCGTCAGATCGGCCAGCTGCTCCAACTCTCCGCAAAAGTAAAGATTCAGCGCGGATCCGATAATGTGGATTCCATTGCGCAGGGACTTGGCGCTCATAAAAGCGCGACCCGAAAGATTCTGGCGGCAGAACGGCAACTGGGAATTCGGCGTGACCCGCTCATCATTTCCGCCATTCGACGGAGGTTAGTCCTGCAGTTCAATTACAATGGAAAGCTGCGCACGGTTGAACCGCAGACCTACGGGCTCAGCACCGCCGGACGGGAAGTTCTCCGCGCCTACGAACGGACGATTCCGAACGGCTCAAAGCGCTCCGGAATGGCCAAACTGTTCGATTTGAACAAAATCTCCGGACTGCGGAAAAGTGGCGAAAGCTTTAGGCAGGCATTACCGGCGCATAATCCCGATGACAGTGCGATGGTGGAGATCTTCGCCACGCTGCCCGTGCCAGGGAAATGAAGCCGTAGTCGGCGCCGAGTTGGGCCGGGATTTTACGCGAACGGGACCGCCCCGATAGCGATGGGGACGTGCCGAAAAGCGGAAGTCGATCTCACCTGGAACCTTCGGAAAGACTCAGCAGGGGACGCTTGACAGCCTGTGCGCGCATTACCTAGGGTTTTTGCCGTGAAGAATCCCCCTGGATGGAGCGCAACGTTTCTTGGGTTGGCTGTCGGCATCATTGTAGCCTTCTCCGTCGCGGCGAGAGGTGAAGATCGCGCCGCTGCGACTGCGAAGGCGGAGAAGGAAAGTCCGCACCTGTTACTCGCAAATGTCTGGAATCCATCCATTGATCCGACCGGCTGGTGGATGAGTGAGAAATACGACGGCCTCCGAGGCTATTGGGATGGCCGGCAGCTCTGGAGTCGCAAGGGCAAAGTAATCCACGCGCCGGATTATTTTCTCGCGGAGTTACCTCGCGACATTGCCTTGGATGGCGAATTGTGGATTGGCCGGGGACAGTTTGAAGAGACCACCAGCACCGTGCTTGCCGAGACGCCTGATGATCGCTGGAAGAGCGTTCACTTTATGGTCTTCGATGCCCCACAGGCTAAGGGCACCTTCGAAGAGCGGATGCAATTCTTGCAGGCGACTCTGCCCAAGGGAAACCGCTTCGCCAAAGTAGTGGTGCAAGGCCGCTGCCAGGGAACGGCGCAACTCCTCGCCGAGCGCGATCGCATCGTCGGGTTGGGTGGCGAAGGATTGATGCTACGCCAGCCGGAGTCGGAGTACGAACCCGGGCGGTCGCCGACGTTGCTCAAGGTCAAGCCTTACGATGACGCGGAAGCGACGGTCATCGCCCATCAACCGGGAGAGGGAAAGTTCGCGGGCAAGCTCGGTTCGCTCCGCGTGCGGACGGACGATGGCAAGGAATTTTCCATTGGCAGCGGCTTCACCGACGCGCAGCGGGAATCGCCGCCGCCGGTTGGAACTGTTATCACCTATCGGTTCCGCGGATTAACCGCGAATGGCCTGCCGCGGTTTCCCTCCTATCTACGTGTGCGCCGGGATTGATTCCGTTGGAACGCCGTCTCGCGGATCAGCCAGAAAATTTTGGAGTCATTCGTCGAGAACAGCTTCCTCTTGCGGCGACAGTTCCTCGTCAGCTCCGTCGCGACCTTTGCCCGTGTGTGTTATAAGAGGGAAATGGAAATCAGATTTACCGCGGTGTTCCGCAAGTTTCCCGAAGGCTACGCCGCGTTCGTCGAAGAGCTACCAGGCGCGAACACCAAGGGCGCGACATTGGATGAGGCGCGTGAGAATTTGAAGGAAGCGGTCGAGATGGTGCTCCAGGCGAATCGCGACTTGGCGGAAGAATCGTTGCACGGAGCCGAAGTCCTACGTGAACCCTTGGCGATCACGGCCGCATGAAGCGGCGCGATCTAATCCGACATCTTGAACATCATGGCTGCCAGTTCCTGCGCGAAGGGGGCAATCATACCGTCTACGTAAATCGCCGCGCCCAGAAAGCGTCAGCGATCCCGCGACATCGGGAGATCATCGATTTCCTTGCACAAAAGATCTGCAAGGATTTGGATATCCCGAAGCCATGAAAACCGACATGCGCCGCAGCCTGGCTCGCCAGCCGTTCGAAGAAAAAATTCGCAAAGTCGGTGAACTGATTCGGCTTCGTCTGAGCCTGAACCTCAAGCCGACGCTTCCAATGATCCCGGGGAGGCAGCCTTGCTGGCATCACTCGAAAAAAGCCGCCACCGAACTCGATGCGGGAAACGGAATTCCCATCGAACGTGTTCGCAAACACATTCGTGAATGGACGAAGTAAAGAAAACCTGAAGGATTTATGAAACTGACTTCCGTGAACGTGGGACTCCCGCGCGAGGTCACCGTAGGTAGTAAGACCGTCCGGACATCGATTTGGAAGAATCCGGTCCAAGGTCGCGTCCATGTTTCCACGCTGAACCTGGCTGGCGATCAACAATCCGATCTTTCAGTCCACGGAGGTGTCGATAAAGCCGTCTACCTTTATCCGGGCGAACACTATTCCTATTGGCGGACTCAATTACCCGGCGTCGATCTGCCGTGGGGTGCCTTCGGCGAGAATTTTTCCACTGAAGGTATTTTGGAGAATCAGAGTCAAGGTGGGCGATCGCCTTCGGATTGGCTCAGTCGAATTTGTGGTGACGCAGCCGCGAATGCCGTGCTTCAAACTGGGGATTCGATTTGATCGTCGCGACATAGTGAAGCGTTTTCTGGAGAGCAAACGCACTGGGTTCTATCTCGCCGTGCTGCGCGAGGGAGAAGTGGAGAGTGGCGATGCGATCGAATTCACGGAGAAGCAGGAAAGCGGGGTCACGATCACGGAGATTGTGAATCTCTACTCGACCGATGCCCACAACCAGGAACTACTCCGCCGCGCCACTGAGCTACCTGCGCTGCCGCAGGCTTGGAGAGACTATTTTCGGAAACGTCTTTGGAATGCTGATAGTTGAGGCGAGAAGCGTGAGGCTAATCGCCGATAAAATGCGGAGGCCGCGGTGATCAGCAGAGAGGCAAAGCGATTCTGGGCCTTGCTCAGGAGCTTTCCGAAACAGATCGAGATGCCTGTCTCCAAGGCGCGCGAAACCGATCTGCTCGCCGAGTTTCCGACCAGCGAACCAACCGGAGTTACTTTCTCGCCGGCCCCTAACGTTGATGGCCTCTGGGCGGAGGTTCAGGGTAAAAGTTCGGGACGGACGATTCTATACTTTTTTGGCGGCGGATACACAGTTGGTACTCCCGCCACCCGCAGAAAGACCGCCGGCCATCTCGCTCTGGCGGCTGGCGCCCGTGTCCTGATTCCAAATTACCGGCTCGCACCCGAGCATCCTTTCCCGGCCGCGGTCGAGGACGCCGTGCGAGCGTATCAGTGGTTGCTCGATCAGGACGCTGAAGCTTCCCAAATCTTTCTCGCCGGTGATTCCGCCGGGGGCGGTCTGGCGGTGGCCACCGCCATCGCGCTGCGCGATCGCCATCTGCCGATGTGCGGCGGGATCGTCGCGATCTCGCCCTGGGTCGATCTCACCTGCAGCGGTGAGAGCATGACCAGCCGCGCGGCGGTCGATATCGAGTGCAGCCGCGCCGGTTTGCTCGAGATGGCCGGCACCTATCTTGACGGCGCTGATCCCACTCAACCTCTGGCTTCGCCCGTCCTCGCCGATCTCACCGGGCTGTCGCCGCTGCTCTGTCTTGTCGGCGGCGATGAAGTCCTGCTCGACGACTCCGTCCGCCTCGTGCGCAATGCCGGCGTCGCTGGAATCGACGCCACCCTCTCCATCACCGCGGGGATGCAACACGTCTTTCCGATCTGGGCCGGCGCCTTTCCCGAAGCAGACGCAGCTATCCGCTTGATTGGCGATTGGGTCCGCTTTCGCGCCGCGAAACGCCACGACTAAGGAATTGTCCCAGCGAGAAAATAAATGCTGCCGTTTCCGCGACCGGCACGCTATAGACCAGCATGATCAAATTCCTTTTCGGTCTGATCCTCGGAATCGTATTGCTGCTGGCGGGCCAATATCTCTTCGTCACGCGGGGCGGGATTAATATGGGGACGAAAGGTGACCCATTACCGATGGAAGAGCACCTGGCGCAGAGAGCCATCGCGGCCTCGATCGGCCAGAACGCGCGGCAAGAGTCGCCCGTGCCCGCGGACGAGGCCAATCTTCTCGCTGGCGCGCACATTTATCAGCAGGGCTGCGCCGGTTGCCACGGCAGGCTGGATCAGGATCCCGCCAGCATGTCGAAGCGGTTTTACCCGCGGCCGCCGCAGCTCCTTCCTCCCGGCAAAGGCGTGACCGACGACCCGGTCGGCGCGACGCATTGGGTGGTGACGAACGGCATTCGCTTCAGCGCCATGCCAGCGGCTGGAAAGCTGACCGACGAGGAGATCTGGCAGGTCAGCCAGCTCCTGCACAATGCCGACAAATTACCCGCATCCGTACAGGAGTTTCTGCGCCAGAAGGAATAAAACCTTACGATTCGGACGGACCGGTTGTTGTCAAGATTTGCACACTGACCCCAATTTGTACCACGCCCCAGGCAATGCCGACGCGCGCCTGCGAAAGATCTAGTATTTTCATCTTGAAGATGGGCAGGAAGAGTTCATCCCGCTGTCGCGGGACGCGCCGTTGTAGAAGTCTTCCATCGGCGGAACCGTTCTGACAAAGCGAGACGGCAGCGACGCGAAAAGGGATGTGCCGGAAGAGGAGCTTGCTGCCCAGCGGCGCAGGCAATAAAGTCGTCAAGAGTGATCCCAACGCAGAAGCACCCGAAGCGCGCAGCGTCAAAAGCAGATTCCTGTCAGCTGTCGCCGCCACCGCGCATCCGCGCATCCTTACTCTTGGAGGTCATCGCATGCATCGGCCCGCTGCAATAAGTCCTTTTTCAGTACCTGCTAGCCGGAGGTGAGTCATGGCCAAGAAAAAACGCGATTCCGCTGCCATCGACCAGGCCGCTCGCACGGGAGATGTCATTACCGAGGGTCGACGACAAGAGGCCCTGCTTGCAGCGGGGGCTCTGCAGAACGCGATTTTCAACAGCGCCAACTTCTCGTGCATCGCCACGGATGCGAAGGGCGTCATTCAGATCTTCAATGTTGGCGCCGAGCGGATGCTCGGCTACGCGGCCGTAGAGGTAATGAACAAGATCACGCCGGCCGATATTTCCGATCCGCAGGAAGTCATCGCACGCGCCAAGTCGCTGAGCGTTGAACTCGGAACCCCGATCACGCCAGGCTTTGAGGCATTGGTGTTCAAGGCCTCGCGCGGGATCGAAGACATCTACGAGCTGACCTACATCCGCAAGGACGGGAGCCGCTTCCCGGCGGTGGTGTCCGTCACGGCGCTGCGCGACGCGCAGGAGGCCATCATCGGCTATCTTTTGATCGGCACCGACAACACCGCGCGCAAGCAAGCGGAAGAGGCACTGCTCAAGGCGGGAGCCTTGCAGAGCGCGATTTTCAACAGCGCCAACTTCTCGAGCATCGCCACCGACGCCAAAGGCGTCATCCAGATTTTCAACGTCGGCGCCGAGCGGATGCTGGGCTACACGGCCGCCGACGTGATGAACAAGATCACCCCGGCCCACATCTCCGATCCGCAGGAAGTCATCGCCCGCGCCAAGGCGCTCAGCGTCGAACTCAGCACCCCGATCACGCCCGGCTTCGAGGCCCTCGTGTTCAAGGCCTCGCGCGGCATCGAAGATATCTACGAGCTGACATATATCCGCAAGGATGGCAGTCGCTTTCCGGCGGTGGTGTCGGTCACGGCCTTGCGTGACGCGCGGGACGCCATCATCGGTTACCTGCTGATCGGCACCGACAACACCGCGCGCAAGCAGGTCGAAGACGCGCAGAAGAAACTCGACCAGCAACTGCGCGACCAGCAATTTTACACGCGTTCACTGATCGAATCGAACATCGACGCTCTGATGACGACCGATCCGTCCGGCGTCATCACCGACGTGAACAAGCAGATGGAAGCACTCACCGGTTGCTCGCGCGAAGAGTTGATCGGCGCACCATTCAAAAACTACTTCACCGATCCCGCGCGCGCTGAGGCGGGCATTAAACGGGTGCTCAGTGAAAGCAAGGTCACCGACTATGAACTCACCGCGCGCGCCAAGGATGGCAAGGAGACTGTGGTGTCCTACAACGCTACCAACTTCTATGACCGCGATGGCATCCTGCAGGGCGTCTTCGCCGCAGCTCGCGACGTGACGGAACGCAAACGCTGGGATCGGCAACTGCGCGAGAACACCGTCGAACTCGAGAAGGCCAAAGCCATGGCGGAAAAGGCCAACCTCGCGAAGTCGGATTTCCTTTCTGGCATGAGCCATGAGCTGCGCTCGCCGCTCAATGCGATCCTCGGTTTCGCCCAGGTCATGGAATCTGACTCCCCGCCGCCGTCGGCCACCCAGAAGGCGAGCATCGAGCAGATCCTTCACGCCGGCTGGTATCTGCTCGAGTTGATCAACGACATCCTTGATCTTGCTGTGATCGAGTCAGGGCGGCTGGCGCTCTCGCTGGAGGCGGTGTCGCTGCCCGAAGTCATGCTCGAGTGCCAGTCCATGATCGAGCCGCTGGCGCAGAAGCGCGGCATCGTTATGACTTTCCCGGAGTTCAAGAATCCGTGTTTCATCAAGGCCGACCGGACGCGCCTGAAGCAGGTGCTGATCAACCTGCTTTCCAACGCGATCAAATACAACAAGACGGGCGGAACCGTCGTCGTGGACTGCGGCGCAGGCACCAGCGGTCACATTCGCATCAGCTTCACCGATACCGGCGCGGGACTTTCTGCCGAAAAACTGTCGCAGTTGTTCCAGTCGTTCAATCGTCTCGGCCAGGAAGCCAGTGGCGAGGAGGGCACCGGCATCGGCCTCGTCGTCAGCAAGAGACTCGTGGAGCTGATGCAGGGCTTGATCGGCGTGGAGAGCACCGTCGGGACCGGCAGCGTGTTCTGGATCGAGCTGATCGCCGACGTTGATCCCCATCTTGAATTGGGCAAAGCTGAATCCGCCACAGTCGCCGAATCACCGGTCCTGACGGGCCACGACCCCGCCTGCTGCTCTACGTCGAGGACAACCCCGCGAATCTGAAGCTCGTCGAGAAACTCATCGCGCGCCGCCCCGACCTGCGTCTGCTGACGGCGGCCAATGGCAAGGACGGCATCGAATCTCGCACACGGCTATGTGCCGGATGTCATCTTGATGGACATCAATCTGCCCGGCATCAGCGGCATCGAGGCCATGAAAATCATCCGCCTTGATCCGGTCACAGCCCACATCCCCATCGTCGCCCTCAGCGCCAATGCCATCCCGCGCGACATCGACAAAGGTCTCGAAGCCGGCTTCTTCCGGTATCTCACCAAGCCAATCAAGATCATATGAGTTCATGGATACGCTGGACGTAGCACTGGAAAGTGCGGAAACGGCGGTTCGTTACCGCAAATGAGTCAGGAGATGATCCGATGAAGCAACCCTCGTACTCAAAAACTCATGAAAACCGTTCTCGTGGTTGACGATGATCCATCGGTGTTGACCATCGCCTCAAAACGACTGCAAGCCGAGGGTGTCAGGACTTTGACCGCTGCCGACGGAGCCGATGGATTGCGGATGCTCAAAGAACACCGCCCCGACGTGGTGGTGCTAGACCTGATGATGCCCAAGATGCACGGCTACACCCTCATTCAAAAGATCCGTAACGACCCTGACCTGGGCCATGTCCGGATTCTGGTCACCTCGTCCAAAACCTATTCGTCGGATATTGAAAGGACTCGGCGGCTGGGAGCAGATCGCTATTTGAGCAAACCATACGACTTGCAGGAGTTCTGGGCTACCGTCGCTGAACTACTGGGAGACACACAGCCGCCCTTTACCATTCGGTTCTGGGGCACGCGCGGTTCAATTGCGACGCCGGGACAAGCGACCAATAAATATGGTGGAAACACCGCCTGTACCGAGGTGCGCTGCGGCGAACAGTTGCTAATTCTGGACGCCGGCACCGGGATTCGCGTGCTCGGGTTGTCGCTGCTCCATGAGTTCCAGCAAAAGCCGATCAAAGGCCACATCTTCGTGGGACACACGCATTGGGATCACATTCAGGGATTCCCTTTCTTTGCCCCGGCTTTCAGTCCCGCCAACGAGTTTACGATCTACAGTCTGCACGGGGCCGAAAAGCCGCTCCATAAAGTTTTTCGAGGACAAATGGACAGCGACTACTTTCCGGTCCTGCTCAGTGAGATGAAAGCAAAGTTGAACTTTTGCGAGTTGGAATCAGATGTCCACCTGGGAGAGACTAACGTGTCGTTTATCTTCCTAAACCATCCGGGTCTGGCGGTCGGCTTCCGCATTTCATTCGCGGGGCGATCGTTGGTCTATCTGAGCGACCACGAAACGTTCGGGCGTTTGTCGCCTCAAGGGCCCAGTCCCAATCCTTCGGACGTGGAGATAGAACGCTTTGCCGAGAATGCGGATTTGTTGATCTGCGAGGCGCAATATACCGAGGAGGAGTATGCGCAAAAAAAAGGATGGGGACATAGCACGTTTCTCGATGCTTTGGAGCGGGCCGCGCAAGCCAAGGTAAAGCGTCTGGCTATCTTCCATCACGATCCTTCTCATGACGATGCGTTCCTGGATCGAATTCAGGAGTTCTGTCAGAAGACCATTACGGATCGTAACTATGCATTCTCATGCTTCCTCGCCCAGGAAGGAACAACGATTGAACTCTGAAATTTCAAGCGCTCTCACCAGATGAACGAACGCCAATACCTTGCCGGGCTCGAGTCGGCCAATGCCGATCAACTTTCGGAGCTTCTGCGCCGCCCATCGGTCGAGGAAGAACGCGTGCTCTATTTCTCAGCGGGGCTATGAAGCAAAATCGAAGACGCCAGGCACTGGTTGGCGTCTTGCTTCCTGAGCTTTCCCGACCTGATTTGGTAGAGCTAATTCGGTCATCTGGATTGCGGTGATTTCATCGTGGTCCACGCGAGGCCGGAAAGCCTTCCGACAAATTCGGACGCTCGACACATCGCGCGCGCGTTGAATGGCGCAAGCCGCGCGCCATCGTTGAGCATGCGGCTGCAGGTGCAGGGCGGGGTTCTAGCGCGTTGCTCGGAAGTTACTCGTTAGGCCATTGTCACTCAAATCTGATACTGCTCATTTTTTTGAGGCATACTTGAGATCACGTGGTTTACTGTTCTTCCGAGGCCGATTTTACCTATGAGAACGCGCTTTTGCCGGGCTTTCATTGGTAAAAACCGGAACCGGCAAAAGTGCTCCTCAGAACACGGTGTAAACGTGCCGCTCTACCGCTGAGCTAACCGCCCGTTCGCCTCCCGACTCTTAGACCAGGCCACCGAACGTGTCGAGCGGCGTCGCCGTTTGCTGATGCCGCGATCCAGCGAGCGCCTATAGGACTAACGTCCCAGAGAGAGAGAGAGAGAGAGAGAGAGAACGTCCCAGTGTCCCCGCGACGTGCGTGCCGCCCACTCCGCGCGCGGGAGTGAGGGTGATCGGGTGCATTGGACCAAGGTCCCATACCAATAAAAAATGAACGCGACAAATTCCGGCTGATGAAAGTGCTGCGAAGACGATTCCCGAATATCCGCCGCTGATGGACCTCAAGCTCCGTCGGGTTGGGTTTGCGGACATGCTCATCCTGAACAAGGTGGACTTGGCCGCCGCCGAGCTGAGAAAGCTGTGAAAACCATCCGCAGACATCCGGCACAGTCGCGACCTTCGCTGGCTGAACTCCGCGCCCTGGGCAAGAGCCTGCGGAAGAAGTGCCCGCGCAGTTCGCATGCGGTCTGGAAAGCGCCCGACAACCGCCCGGATCCGTTGCGGTTGCTGGAGCAGTCAAACCAGGGGCGTATTGCCAGACTGATTCCCATCCGCAGCGGGCGCATGGTGCGGACGCCGTTCACCTTTTACCGGGGAGCGGCACTCAACATGGCGGTCGACCTGGCGGGCACGCCGGCAACCGGCCTGCGCGTGCAGGCGTGTGGCGACTGCCATCTGCACAACTTCGGCGCTTATGCCACGCCCGAACGAAGGATCGTTTTCGACATCAATGATCTGGATGAGACTCTCCCCGCGCCTTGGGAATGGGATGTCAAGCGCCTCGCCGCAAGCTTCGTTCTGGCGTCCCGTGAGAATGGTCTCAGTCGAGGCGACGCCCAGGATGCTGCGCTGTCCTGCATGCGGGCGTATCGGAAACGCATGGCGGAATACAGCCACATGACGGTTCTGGAAATCTGGTATGCCAGCATCGACATCGAAAAGATGATCTCGGGAATCGAAGACGCGGAGACCCGCCGGCGGGATTTGAAACGGCTTGCCACTAACCGCGCGAGCAGCATGTCGGAACACCACTTTCCAAAGCTCGCGATCCGCGCCGGTCAGTCGCCAACCATCCAGGACAATCCGCCGCTGATCTACCACCCGCGCGCTCAGGGTGAAGACTCGCTCCATGTTCTCGTCCGGGAGGCTTTTGCCGGCTACCGGAAATCACTGCCGGAAGACCGACGTGCGCTCCTCGACCGTTTTGATCTTGCGGATGTCGCGCTCAAGGTGGTCGGGGTCGGCAGCGTCGGCACCTGGTGTACCGTGGCGCTCATGACGGCTGGCAAAAAGGATCACCTGTTTCTCCAGATGAAAGAGGCGGGCCCCTCGGTGCTGGAGGCGTATGCCGGTAAGAGCATCTACCCAAATCATGGGCAGCGGGTCGTGAACGGATGCCACCTGATGCAATCGGCGAGCGACATCTTCCTTGGCTGGCTGAAGACCAGGCACGGACGGCATTTCTACGTCCGCCAACTCCGGGACGTGAAGATCGGGGCTCCGGTTGAGCAGTTTGGTTTGGGCAAGATGGTCGAGTATGCTGATTTTTGCGGCTGGACGCTGGCGCGGGCGCATGCGCGCTCCGGCGCGTCGGCACAGATTAGCGGATACCTCGGCAAGAGCGACGCCTTCGATACAGCCGTCGCGGCGTTCGCCGAGGCTTATGCCGATCAATGCGAACGCGACCACGCCATCTTCAAGAAGGCGGTGCGCTCAGGACACGTGAAAGCCGTTATGGAGTGAGCAAACCAATCAACCCCAAGAATGACACGACTATGAAGCCACCACACGATCACAACGCGCCCACCCGCTTTCCCTTCCTGCAGGGGCTGTTGCCGATTACGGCCGCTCGGGTCCCGTCTGAAATCATCGCTGGTATCACGCTTGGCCGCCATCGCCGTCCCCGAGGTGATGGGCTACACCAAGATCTCCGGCACGCCGGTGATCACCGGTCTCTACACCATGCTCATCCCCACGGCGCTGTTCGCCCTGTTCGGCTCCTCACGGCACCTCGTGGTGGGCGCGGATTCCGCAACGGCGGCGATCCTCGCCGCCGGTCTCGTGGGGATCGCCTCCATCGGCTCGGAGCAATACCTGGCGTTGGCCGGCGTGCTGGCGTTGCTGGCCGCGGTTTTCCTGATTCTGGCGCGCGTCATGCGCCTGGGATTCCTGGCCGACTTCCTCTCGCGCACTGTGTTGATCGGCTTCCTGACCGGGGTCGGCATTCAGGTCGCGCTGGGGCAGATCGCAGGCATGTTGGGCTTGAAGAGTGGCGGCCACGGCACGCTGGGGAAGCTCTGGCACAACCTGCAACATCTCGGAGAGGCCAATCGCTACGAGCTGACGATCGCGCTCGCCGTGCTGGTGGTCATCGTCGGCCTCGAGAGGATTTCGAAGAGAATTCCGGGGGCCTTGATCGCGGCGATCGGCGCGCTGGTCGCAAGTTGGGCGTTCGGTTTTGACAAGCTGGTGCATGTGGTCGGAACCGTTCCGAGTGGTCTGCCACACTTGGGTTTGCCCAAGGTGGACTGGAACTGGCAAGTCATAACGACATTGATTCCGACGGCGTTTGCGATGTTCGTGGTCATCCTGGCCCAGAGCGCGGCAACCGCCAGCGCCTTTGCCACGCGCTACGAGGAGAGTTTCGGCGAGAACACCGACATGGTCGGCCTGGCTCTGGCCAATATCGGGGCCGGGCTGTCCGGCACCTTCGTCGTCAACGGCAGCCCAACGAAGACGCAAATCGTGGACAGCGCCGGCGGTCGCAGCCAACTGTCGCTCCTGGCGATGGTGGCGATCGTGTTGCTGATCCTGCTCTTCTTTACCGCCGCGCTGGCGTTCATGCCCGAAGCAGCGCTTTCGGCCATCGTGTTTCTGATCGGAGTCGGCCTGGTTGATGTCGCCGGGATGCGCAAGGTTTTCGCCCAACGGCGATCGGAGTTCTGGGTGGCACTGATCACCACGTTGACCGTCGTGGTCGTGGGCGTGGAACAGGGGATCCTGCTCGCCATCGCGTTGTCGCTCATTGAGCACACCCGGCACGGGTATCGGCCGAAGAACTCGGTGCTCGTGCCGGACGCAGTCGGGCGGTCGGCAACCAAAGCCCGTGGCCACGGGCGCTCAGGCCGCGCCCGGCCTGGTCATCTACCGGTTCACGCACAGCTTGTACTACGCGAATTGCCAGCAGCTCTCGAATGAGGTCTCGCTCCTTGCGAACACCGCGGAGCCGCCCTTACGTTGGCTCTGCATCGATGCGTCCGCGATCGACGACGTCGACTACTCCGCGGCGGAGACCCTGCGATCGGTTCACGCGAGGTTAAAGGCGAAAGGAATACGCCTGGTCGTTGCGGAGGTAATGGAAGACCTCAAAGCCACGAGACGTTACCGAATCTACGACGTGTTTGGCGAGGATACCGTCTACGACAATCTGGAGGACGTCGTGAGGCAGTATCGGCAGCAGTTCAAAATCGCAGATCCGTCCGGGCTGTAGATCGCGTATGTGACGGACTTGCGCTCGGTGGAGCAGCGCGCCCGTTTCCTCGAGAAATGACCCGAAAACCGAATCCCAATCATGCACTTCCCAATTCTCGCCGCTGGTATTCTCGTCCCCCTCACGATGCTCGTGCACGCCACCGGCTTCGCCCTGCTGTTGCGGACGCTGATGAAATCCCACGCCGCGCCACCAATACAAACCTGGCCCATCGTCCGGTTGCTGATCAGCGTGACATGCTGGTTGATCCTGATTCACGTGACCGAGATCACACTTTGGTCATTGTTCTATTTTTGGGGTGGATGCCCGATGCCGAGGC
>CAWGEN010000011.1:0-426240 GCA_963821615.1 uncultured Verrucomicrobiae bacterium
CGTTCCGGCGGCCTGCTGCGGTATCCTGGGACTGAAGACGACCTTCGCGCTGTCCCGCTCGACGGCGTGTTCCCGTTTTCTCCCAAGCATCTCGATACGATCGGCCCGATGGCCAAAGACGTGCCGCATCTCGTGCAGGGGATGGAATTGCTCAGTCCGGGATTTTCGACGCGTTACAAGGCGGCGAAGGCGAGGAAACCTTCTGCGAAGGAGATCAGGATCGGTCGGCTTTATGTGGACGGAACCGACCCGAGAATCGATCGCGCCCTTGACGCCGCGTTGACTGCGGCAGGATTTCGTCTGATCCGGCTCGACGAGCGCTTCAAAGCCGAATGGGACAAAGCCCAATCGAACGGGAGCACCATTACGATGGCGGACGGCTGGCTGAGCAATCGTCGATATGTGGGCAATCTTAGAGTCAGCTTGATCACTCAGGCCGCCATTCAATTGGGCGAACTGCAATACAACACGGCGTATAAGGGTGCGCTGAGTGCACGTCCCTGTTCTCCCCCAGTGGCGGCGCACGCTCCGTCGCACCTTCCGGAATGTCGATTTCATTGCGCTGCCCACCTTGAAGACCCTGCCGCCGCACAAGCCGTTCTTTGGACGCTCGGCGCTCTTTGAAGCGCAAGTCCTCGCTGTGCAGAATACCGTGGCGGTCAACTACGCTGGCAATCCCGCCGTCGCCATCCCGATCCCTCTCAAGCAACGGGGCTTTCCCGTGACGAGCTTGCAATTGATCGCACCGCCTTCCGGCGAAGCAGGCCTCGTGAACGCGGCCAGGCTGATCGCTTCCCGCGGGACAATGATGCCGGGGGACGAAGAGCGTTGACGGGTGGGCTACATAGCGTTCAGTCCAAATAGAGGCATTGCCGAACCCTTGGTTTTCGGCCCACTGCTATCGCCGACGTCGGCTTACCTTGACCATCATACCCCTTTGGCACGACTTCGCCGAGAGTTGCGATTGCGTTTTGGTTCCTTGCAACTGGGTACCGGAAAACGGTAGCGTTTCGGTAACGCGGCCTAACTTTCCAGCAAAGGGGGTTGGTTAAGAGTCACTTGCTCTGCCAATTGAGCCAGCGGTGCATCACGTCCCCTGCCGAATTCGCCGGCCAAGGAATCGAAAACTACTCGTCGAACTCCACTCCACAACGCGGAAGTTTGCCGTCGCCGCGCGTCTAGCGCCCTTATTGCGATTCTGACGGCGGTCATCAAGCGTACCGCACATTCCGGAAGTCTGTGAGTTGGGCCTGTACTTTATCGAGTGCTTTGCCTTCGGCCGCGATCGCGGCAGATCGCTCTTTCGGAACTGTCTTAGTGGCGCTCGCGGCGCTGTAAGAAATTTCCTTTAGCTCAGGGGACCGCCGCCCCAGTTCCTTCGCCTGATCGCTCTTCAACCAGGCTTGCACCCGATCACTCTCCTCCACGGATCGCGCAGCCTGTTCCTTGATTGTTCCGCAGCGCTTCCAGTGCGCTCTCTGCCGCCGCAGTAATTCTTCCACCAATCCCCGCGTCGGAGCGGTCGACTACTCGGGCGCGCGAGGGCAAGATCATCCGGCACCACGATCGGGGCCGGCCCGCCGCAGGCGCATTTGCGCTGCAGCGGCCCGCTCCGCCAGCGCGACAATCGGACCGGCACAGTCGCCGGAGGGCTGGTTTCCTTTGCTGATGTGGTCGCGCGTTGCATGATCGACTTTCGTCGTTGGACTTAACCTGCCGGCTTACTGGCTTCCAAATGCGCGGATGGTCCAGAAATCGTCCGCAAGGTTGTCGTTCGAGGCGTAGTCGTAGGGCATCGTGAAGTAGCCCTTGATGCCCCAGTCCGCGCCCCACGAGTTGCGGACAAGCAGGCGATTGGCCGAATCGTCGTAGCCCACGGCGCAAACGGCGTGGCCGCCGAGTTGTTTTTCGCCGGGCTTCGGCAGGTTCAGTTTCCCGGTCTTCGCGACCGCGTCGGATTCGAAGCTCTCGTAAACCGAGAAGCCGAAAACGAATGGGAAACCTTCGGCCAGGCATTGTTTCATCTGCCGCAGACCGATCACGCGGTGATAGGAGGTGACCTCGTGACTGACGGCTTGTTTGTAGCACGCGGGCGATGGCTTGCTGGTAAACTTTGCTATCTTATACGGCCATTTGCTTTCACTGCACACGCCCAGCTTGACGAGCGATTTGACGCCGTCACGGATCGCCGCGCCGGCGTCTTCGCTGATCGTGCCTTCCATGGCACGTTCGTTGTAATAGATAAACAGGCGGCTCAGATTTGTGGCTCTTTTGCCGGCTTTCTTTTCGAGGAATTCCAGGTTGCCCGCCAGCGCGTTGGCCGTGCAACTGCCAAGCTGCCCCTGGTTTTCCACCGCGCGAACAGCCCGCCCTCAGGTCTACCTTTTTCGGTAGCTTTTTCGGCGGCGCGGCGATGGCGGCATAGAGCTTGTCCCGATAATCAGGCCGGTCGGGCACCCACCCGTACCAGGCATTCACTTTTGGCATATTGTCTCCTCTGGTTTCTTGTTTGTCTTGAATCGCGGTTACGGACGTTCTTTTCATTCACGCCCGACAATCGGTTCCGCGAAATTGACTTCTGGTGAAGGGCCGGAGGTCTGGGTTCGGAGGGTCATCGCTCTCCTCCTCGATACACCGCGCCGGCGATTTGTTTGCCTGTCTCAGCCGCCGAGTTCGTTAGGCGAATCGACCCGACGTCCAGTTTCCGGGGATTGTTGCCAGCGCAGAAAACCCTGCGTGACGAGCAGCCCCCGTAGTTCGCTCTCCAACGCATCGCCGACATTCCAGCGATCACCCTGGGCAAGGCCATGCAAAGACGAGTTCGTCGATGTGCAAATCGATCTCACGCGGATTCATCGCCAGCCTCCCAGTTCTGCTTCGGTCAGCGGTTTCTCGAGCTTCTCGTATTCGAGGCGGGCGGCGCGAAGGAGATGCGGCATTCCGCACCGGCTCATCGGCGTCGGCCGCGGCGAAGACGGCGTGGAGCGCGATGTTGCGGATGTTGCCGTTGGGAAGCGATCCTTTCTGTTCGTTAGGCAAGATTTGGACTCGATGAAAAAGGAGGAGGAGGCGAAGGAAAACGAGCGGGGCGCGATCGCATTGGACCTTTCCGCGCCGCGATCCGTGGAGGCGCAAGCAGCTATTCGTGCTGGGCTGATCATGTAAATCGGGCGTCCATCTGCGCCTTCGTAACACGGCAACTGTCGGGGAACTCTTCCTTCTTTCCTTCCTCCTTCGCCCAAGAACCGTCAAGGAAAAAATAGAAAGCGTGACAGTAGTCTTGCTCGAGAACGAACCACCAGAGAAGTGGCACTAATTCCCACCGCGCTCCGGCAGGGCTACCGCTACTCGTAGCGGAGCGCTTCGATCGGGTCGAGCCGCGCTGCTTCGCGCGCCGGATAGAATCCGAAAAAGATGCCGACCGCGGCGCTGACGAAAAACGCCGCGATAATCGATGGAATCGAGATGAGGGTCGGCCAATGCGCGATGACGGACAGCATCCGTGAGGCGCCAAGACCGAGTATGATTCCGATCACTCCGCCGATCACACTCAGGGTTACGGCCTCGATCAGGAACTGGGTGAGGATGTCGCGCCCATGCGCGCCAACTGCGAGGCGGATGCCGATCTCGCGCGTTCGCTCGGTCACGCTCACGAGCATGATGTTCATGATGCCGATGCCGCCGACAACGAGCGAGACACTGGCGATCGCGCCGAAGAGCAAGGCCATGACGCGCGAAGTGGCGGTGGCGGTTTCGGCGATTTCCTGCTGGTTGCGCACCGTAAAGTCGTCGTCGCGTCCGGCGCGAATATTGTGCCGCTGGCGGAGCAGTTCGGTGATCTGCTGTTGCGCCGGCGCGAGATCGTCAGGCGAGGCCACCTGCACATTGATTCCACGCAAGGTCGTCCCCCCGATGACGCGCTTCATCGCACTGGTGTAGGGCATGATGACGATGTCGTCCTGATCCGTTCCCTGAGGGCTGAGCCCTTTCGGCGTGAGCACGCCGGTGATCAGGAAAGGCACGCCTTTGATCCGGAGCATCTGGCCGATGGGACTTTCGGACCGAAGATCTGGCTCGCGGTCGTCCGCCCGATGACGCAGACTTTGTTCGCGCTCCGCACATCCTGCGCCGTGAAAACCGCGCCGTCGCTCAGCGGCCATTTCCGGATCTCGAAATAGTCCGGTGATTCACCGTAAATGCGGGTGAACCAGTTTTGATTGCCGGCCGCGACCTGACTCGTTGAAATTACTTCCTCGCTGACCGCGATAACCCCGGGCACTTCGCGCCGGATGGCCTCGGCGTCTTCGATCTTCAAAGTGCCGGCGCTCCCCCAGCCGGTGCGAATTCCGCTCGAGGTCACGCTCCCGGAAAAAATCAGGATCACGTTCTCCCCGAGGCTGGCGATTTGTGGCTCGACCTGCGCCTTTGCGCCGTTGCCGATGCTGACCATCGCGATGACCGCGCCGACGCCGATGATGATGCCGAGCGCGGTGAGGACGGAGCGCAGCTTGTTTCGGCGCAGGGCGCGGAAAGCGATCTTGAACGGTCGAGTCGACTCTCATGGCTCCGTCGTCCAATCTCTTCGCTTCACTTTCCGCGGTCAGCCGGCGCGTCGACCGGGCGATCGGTTTGCACTTGCCCGTCGCGCATGATGATATTGCGCCTCGGCATAAGCCGCGATGTCCGTCTCGTGCGTCACCATGACGATCGTGATCCCGCGCTCGTTGAGCTTTTGAAAAATCTCCATGATTTCGACGCTGGTGCGGCTGTCGAGATTGCCGGTCGGCTCGTCGGCGAGGAGGACCTCCGGATCGTTGATCAGAGCGCGGGCAATGGCGACGCGTTGCTGTTGTCCACCGGAGAGCTGGCTCGGATGATGATCTTCGCGGCCGGCAAGACCGACGGCGGCGAGCACTTCTCCGGCTTTCTCGCGCAGTTGCGCGTTCGTTAGGCGATGCTCACCGTAGAGCAGGGGCAGCTCGACATTTTCCAGGGCCGAAGTGCGCGCGAGCAGGTTGAAACTCTGGAAAACGAAACCGAGCTTCCGATTGCGAATATCGGCCAGCTCATCGCGGTCGAGGCCCGAAACATCGATGCCATCGAGCAGGTAGCGGCCGCGCGTCGGCCGATCGAGGCAACCAAGCAGATTCATCAGGGTGGATTTCCCCGAGCCGCTCGAACCCATGAAGGCGACGAACTCGCCCCGCGCGATTTCCAGCGAGACGCCGCGGACGGCGTGCACCTCCACCTCACCGGTGCGGTAGGTCTTGTGCACGTCCTCCAGCCTAACGACAACGGCGTTCCCGGCCATATCGATTTCGGCTAGAACCGGCGCTGCCCACCGGCCAAAGGATTGTTCGATTGCTGCGCGGCGGATGCCGCCTTGCCCGTCATCGCGGTGACGACCCGGTCGCCTTCCTGCAAACCTTCGAGCACTTCGGTGTAAATCCCGTCGCTAATTCCTGTCTTGATTTGCACCGGGCTCGGCTTGGAGCCTCGCAGGACATACACCGTCCTCTCGGTAGCATGTTCATCTGGCTTGCTCCGACGTCCGGGTCCACCAGTCGGTGGAGGAGGCACATCCGACGGGCGAAAGCGCAGCGCGGCGTTGCTGATTTTCAAGACGTTGTCCCGCTGCGCGCCGACAATCGAGACATTCGCGGTCATGCCGGGCTTCAATTTCAGGTCGGCATTATTGACGCCGATAACGGTGTCATAAGTAACGACGTTCTGCACCGTAATCGGCGCGTTGCGCACCTGCACGACCTCGCCGTGGAACGTGCGCCTGGGAAAAGCATCCACCGTAAAATCGACTTTCTGCCCCGCTTCCACCGTCCCGATGTCCGCTTCGGCCACGTTGGCGTCGATCTGCATTTTCGCGAGGTCATTGGCGATCGTAAAAATGACTGGCGCGCTCAAGCTGGCCGCGACGGTTTGCCCAACATCGACGCTGCGCGAGATAACGATGCCGTCGATCGGTGAAGTGATCGTGCAATGATCGAGATCGACTTTTGCCTTTTGCAATGCGCCTTCCTTGATCGTGACCATCGCTTCCGCCTGATGGAGCGCGGCGATGGCCTGGTCGAGGTCGGCCTGGGCTGAATTCTGCTTCGCGACCAGTTCCTCGGTTCGTTTGGCCGTGACTCGCGCAAGCTCGAGGGCGGCGTGAGCATTGGCCAGGTCACCTTCGGCCTGGGTAACGCTCGCCTGGAAAACGGCGGGATCGATCTGCGCGACCACCTGTCCCGCCTTCACTGGCGAATTGAAATCGACGAAGAGTCTCTGGATGTTACCCGAGATCTGGCTGCCAACCTGCACGTTGACGACTGGGTTGAGGGTACCGGTGGCGGTGACCGCTTGCGTGATTGCGCCCCGCGTCACGGTGGCCGTTTGATATTCGGCCGCGCCACTCCCGCCGCCGCCACGGAACGCGAAAAACGCCAGCACGACAAGCAACGCCGCGCCGCCGATAAGGGTAATTCGTTTCATGAAAAAATGCCGACGAACACACGTCGGCAGCTATTGTTAGACCGCACGGACCGAAATTAGTTACAAGAAAAGCATGCGCCGCTACCTCGAAGTCTACTCGATCATGCTGCGCAACTCGCTCATTCGCGAGATGAGTTTCAAAGCGAACTTCGTCCTCTGGATGCTGGTCGAGGTCCTCTGGTTTTGCGGCCAGATTCTTTTCTTCAGCATCATCTTCGGCCAGGTCGATCAGATCGGTGATTGGACGAAATGGGAAGTCGTGCTGCTCGTCGGCACGCACCAGATCATCGCGCAATTATTCCAGGCCTTTTTCTTCGTGAACGTCGCGAACATTCCGGAGTTGGTGCGGACCGGGAAGCTTGACTCCCTGCTCGTCCTGCCACTCGACAGCCAGTTCGTAGTCTCGTCGAAGCAATTCAGCCTCGACAGCGTGGTGAACGCGCTCATCGGCGCCGTCGTGGTCATTATTTCGCTCCAGCAACTACACGTCAGGCCCGGACCGTTGGCCGTCCTGCTCTATATCGTCGCCCTCGGTTTCGGAATTGCGATTCATTACTCGATCATGCTCGCGCTCGCCGCGGTTAGTTTCTGGATTGTCCGCGCCCAGGGTCTCGTCTACGGCTACTTCAACTTTCTCAACATCGCGCGCTATCCGGACGTAATCTTCCCGCCGGTTTTCCGCTGGGTCTTCGGCTGGATCGTGCCTGTCATCATCGTGGCGAACATTCCCGCGCGATTGCTCATCAAATCAATGGGTCAGCCGGCCTGGCTCATGTTCCACCTCATCGTCGCCGGAACGATCGCAGCCTTGATCAGCCGTGCCTTTTGGCGGTGGGCGCTCCGCCATTATTCGAGCGCCAGCTCGTGAACCGGGAGCTCCGTTTGAGAGGCGAAAGCCGCTTTGGAATCGCTCCGAAACCGCTTGCGCGAAAAACGAATTGCCCTTAGTTAAGCCTCCCCTTATTCCGGACGAGAGAGAAACCTGACTCCGCCTATCACATTTATGGCCCGTTCAACCAAGAAATCAGCTCCAAAAAAGATCGCGAAGAAATCCGCCTCTTCCAGGAAGCCGGCGAAGAAAGCCGCTCCCAAGAAAGTGGCCGCGCGGAAGGCCCCGGCCGCGAAGAAAAAGCTGGCACCCGCTCGGAACCGAAAGCCGGCCAAAGCCGCGGCGCGCAAACCGGCTCGGACGGCGAAGTTCTCCAAGGCGGCCAGGTCGAGCAGGCCCAGCGCCTCGGCCATCAGGTCCGCAAACGGCAAGGCGTCAAAGGCGCGTGGCAAACCCAATCAAACGTTGACGATCATCGGCAACCACGTGAAACCAAAAGAGCGCCGGCTCGATCCCTTCACCCGGGCGCAGAAGGAGAAGCTTTTGCAGCTCCGCGACGCGATGGTGGATTCGATGGCGGGCGTCGCGCAGGATACGTTACGCGCGCGGGCCGAAGGAAGCGAGGCTTCTGCTTTCGGCATGCACCAGGCGGATGCCGGAAGCGACGCTTACGATCGCGATTTTGCGCTCAGCCTTTTGTCACAGGAACAAGACGCGCTTTACGAGATCGACGAGGCGCTGAAGCGCATCGATCTCGGCACTTACGGGAAGTGCGAGATGTCGGGCAAACCGATCCTGCGCGCCCGGCTCGAGGCCATCCCATTTGCCCGATTCACGGTGGAATGCCAGTCGCAGCTCGAGAAACAGAGCAAAGCCTCGCGCGTTCGCCAGTCGGTCACCTCCCTCTTTGGTCTGACGGACGAGGAAGCGCGCGAGGGCGATGAAGAAGAGCCCGTGGCAGAGACCAAAGAATAACGAACATGGCCCAGGAAATCATCACCCTCGAATGCACGGAAGCGAAAGCCGCCGGGGCGCCCGTTTCGCGTTACATGACGACGCGGAACAAGAAAAGCCCGCGGACGCCGAACCGGCTCGAAAAGAAAAAATATAATCCCTTCATGAAGCGGCATACGCTTCACCGGGAGACCAAGTAATCATGCAACCGAAAACTGCCAAACGCCGTTCCGCCTTTCGCCGCGCTAACCGGACCATGCCGCGCCGCCGCATCGACATCGCGGCCGAAGCGATTGATTACAAGAATCCGGACTTGCTCCGCAAGTTCGTTACCGAGAGCGGAAAGATCCTGCCACGCCGCGTCACCGGAATGCCGGCACACATGCACCGCAAAATCACGCGCGAAATCAAGCGCAGCCGTTCGGTTTTGTTGATGAAGTAATGCTGCACTTCGCAGCATTTCACCGGTAAGCTCCGCCGGCCCTGTTTGTAGCCGTTTCGCGCTGCAAAGCGCGGCCCCTCGCTGGCATCTTTCATTGAGAAAGATTCGCACCCGCCGCAGCCCAAAGCTGTGTGGAGGCGTTGCACCAAGAGCGGCCGGACCGGATAATCGATCCGGCCGCGATGGAATCTGGCGGAATGCGCGGTTCGTTCCGAATCAAGGAGCGACGCGATCCGTCAACGTATCGTTGTGGAAAGAGACGTGTTCGCGAAGCTGGAACCAACCACCCTCCTTCTTGTTGGTCTGGGCGATGCTGTTGATTTCGTTAGTCGCGAATTTCTGCCACGAATCGTAACGCGCAACGGCCAAAAAATTCCATGGACCACCTTCCAGGTGTTGCATCAAGACGTTGCCCGAAGAGGTGTCAACAGCGAGGTTCGGTGGTTCGCTCAGCATTTTCTCCAGAGCATCGAACTGACCAGAAGCCGCACGATAGATTGAGACGACATAGGCCGAACCAGCTGTCTTCGCCCCATCGCCATCGATCCCCATTTGTTTGGCAAATTCCGCCCACGGCGGACCGCTGACGAAAGTGTCGTCATGCCTCTGCATCAGGCCGCGGGCCGAGGAAGGCATCGGCGTGGTCGGAATTTCCACCGTCGCCTTTTTGCCGATGTGGTCGATCACCACATAATCCCAGGCGTCTCCGTCCTGGTGACGCAGAATGATGCTGTGGGACGGGCCGGAGGCATTTGGGTCCGGCGTCTTGAGGAACTCGAGAAGTTCGGCGGCCTTGCCGGGCGCCGCGTAGCCAAAGAAAACGTGATAAACGTCGGTGCGCTTCGGATTCGAGGTTGTGGTTGATTTCTCGGTTGTGGCTGCGGGCGCCGTGCCTTGCGCTTGCAGCGCCGTGATCGGCGCCAAGCCGAAGAGCGCGAGAATGAAGATGCGGGTGAATGACTGCATTTGGATCCTTTCTTGGTTAACAGTTAAAGGGTCCGTCAGGCACCGCCTCGCCTATCCCGCGAGCCCCCACAAAGCAATTCGCTTTGATAGTTTCTCGTTGTTATTCAGGAGCATAGGCTGAAGTGTCAAGCGTTTTAGATCAAAGAAAAACCGAACGAGACCGTCTCACGCCTTGCGTGTCCGTTCGCCCTGTTCGATTAGCTTCCAGAATTCTCTGGTTTTCCCGAGCTGGTCGTCTTCCGCCATCGGCAGTTTGCTTCGGAAAAGAAAATCCCGCAGCGTGTTCTTGTGCAGGACGCGATGGACCGTCACACCTTCCGGACTCCGTTCGAAGTAGATGCGGTAGTCCTTCGCGCGATAACGATGCAGTTTCTTTCCCTCGCGCTTGATCACGCCGAAGCGGCTATTGTCGAGATTATCGAGATCCTCCGGCAGAATTTGAAATTCCGCGAGCAACTCGAGCTGGAGGGTTTTCGGCAACGCCGCCATCTCGGCTGCGCTCAGTTGGTTGAAGATGATCTGGAACATCCGTTCCTCACAGATACACACGCCGCACTCGGCTGCCAATGCCGGTAAGGATCTCCCATGCGACCGTCCCGGCGCGCTCCGCCACTTCCGCGACGAAAATTTCCTCCCCACCCTGCTTTCCGATGAGCACCACTTCATCACCAAGCTTGACCTCCGGCACGGCACTTACATCGACCATCGTTAGGTCCATCGTCACCCGCCCGAGGACTGAACAGCGTCGGCCGCCAACCAGAACCGTCGCCTCGCGGTTGGAAAGCGAACGCGGGTAGCCGTCGGCATAACCGGCGCAGATCGTCGCGACCCGCATCGGCCGCGAAGTGGTATATGTCCGGCCATAACTCAGGCTCCGACCCGCCGGCAGGTCGCGCAGCAGCGCGACGCGCGACTTCAAGGCCATTACCGGTTGCAGGAAGCGTTGCTGGCTCGGCACCGGCGAACTTCCGTAAAGCATGAGGCCAGCCCGGACGAGATCGAACTTGTGTTCTGAAAAGCAAAGAATCCCCGCGCTGAGCAGGACGTGCACTCGGTAGGGGCCGGGGGCGCGCGTTCGCATTTGCCTAACGACATCCTCGAAGCGAACCAGTTCCTCTTTGGTGAAGACGGCGTCTTCATCCGCCACCGGCAAATGAGTCGAAACGCTGTGCAATTTCAGCTCGGGAATGCCCGATATTTTCTCCAGCTCGGCCAGCGCATCGTCCTGCCAGCAGCCCATGCGGCCCATCCCGGTATCGATCGCGAAGTTGACGCCCGCGGGGTTGCGTTCGAAGGCGCGCGCTTCCTCGCAACTCGATACCGTAGGAATGAATCCGTGGTCGTTGATCGCCGCCTGCTCCGCCGGAAGCGACGGGCCGAGAATCAAAATCGGGTGCCGGATACCACCCGCACGCAGCTCCATCGCTTCGTGCAAGTTCGCCACGCCAAAGAGCTCGGCCTCCTCGCGCAAAGCCTGCGCGACCTCGACCATGCCATGGCCGTAGCCATTCGCCTTCACGACCGCGAGCAGCGCGGTCCCGGGTCCGATCCGTTCCTGTGCGAGGCGGGCGTTGTGGCGCAAAGCGGCGCAATCCACCTCCGCCCAACAGCGTTCTGACCCTAACGAATTCATTGCCTTGGCGTCGTAATATACGGCTCCCGCAAATAAATCGGCTCGAGCTCTTCCTCAATCAGGCACTCTGTCTGGGTCGCAAGTTCCACCAGGCGCAAGGCCGACGGGTGCTCGATGGTCAGCTCTTCAAACTGCGGCAGCGTTTGGGTGGCGACGCCCGGCAACGGCCGCCCGGCCTGCAGCTTCGCGCGAATCTCCTTCTCGGACGCAAGCTTCGGTCCTTCCACACAAGAGCCGCGCACGACATGGGCAAAGAAGAACGAACTTCGGCGCGCGTCGCCCACGAAAAGGTATTCGTTCTGATCGATGGCGCAGATCGACGGCAGACCGACCAGCCGCGCATTCGCCGCGGCCTTCAGCCCGACCGCAGTGGCGATCGCAATCCGGACCCCCGCGTAGGAACCGGGTCCGAGCCCGACCACGATGACTTCGGGTGGCCCGCTCTCACGATAAATCCCTTCGAGATTTTCGTAGAATAACCCGGAGTCCTTGCGGTCAGCGGGAAAGGTCCGAAAGAGCCGCGCGCCGTCATCGCAAAACGCGATGCTGCCGATCGGCGCCGAAAGTTCCAGGGCGAGCACTTTCATTTTTTCTCTTCCGTAATGGTGCGTTCCAACTCACTCACGGCGTCGATCCGCAGCCAGCGCGTCCCTGCAGGCAACGCTTGCGGGAATCGATCGGCCCATTCGACCACCACGACGCCGCCCTCGTCAAGATATTCATCGAACCCGATCTGGTCGATTTCCGGCTCCTGCGTGAGCCGGAAAAAATCAAAATGAAACACGGGCAGCCGGCCTTTTCGATATTCGTGGAGGAGGGTGAAAGTCGGGCTCGTCACTTCATCGGCGCTCGCCAGACCCTGGACCAGGCCTTTGACGAAGTGCGTCTTCCCCGCCCCGAGATCGCCGACGAGCGCAACGACATCGTTAGGCACAAGCGACTCCGCCCAGCCGCGTGCGAAAGCGATGGTTTCGTCCGCGCTATTGGAAATGAACGTAACCATGGAAGGAACGCGGAAGCTGGAAGCCGGCGGCCGGAAGCAACACCCCGATGCGAGTGAGTGCGAGACCCGGAAACTTCCTGCGCCACTTCGCCTGCAGCGGGCTGGCGTCGTTAGGCGCGATCGCGAACAACAACTCATAGTCTTCCCCGTCGTTGATCGCCGCTTCAACCGAGCAGCCCCGCGTGCGGGGCAGCGCTTTGGGCTCGATCGCGAAACCGACGCGGCTTGCCGCAGCCAGCCGCGGCAGATCGGCGCCGAGGCCGTCGCTCAAGTCCATCATCGCGTGGATGGAAAAGTGGGCGCTCAGCCAGCGGGCTTCCTCAATTCGTGGGATGAAATTCAGGTGCTTCCGGCCGATGGAACCCCCCAATCTCCCGGTGACGAAAAGCGCGTCGCCGACTTTCCCGCCGGCTCGCGAGACCCAACGATCTTTTTCGACAGTCCCGACGGCGGCGATTGAAACTACCGCCGGACCATCCGTCCGGCTGGTTTCGCCACCGACGATTGCGACGGCAAAGCGATCGGCGACCCGCTGCAGCCCGCGATAGATTTCTTTCGCCCAGCGCGTCTCGCGCTCGGCCGGCACGATCAGTGTCACGAGAGCGAACTGCGGCACGCCCGCCATCGCCGCGAAATCGCTTAAGGTACGCGCCATCGCCTTCCAGCCCACGGCGCCTGGCTTATCGTTAGGCTGAAAATGCACCCGCTCGACCACGCAGTCGGTTTTCAGCAAGAAAAGCCTGCCTTTGTCTGGGGCGGTCACGACCGCGCAGTCGTCACCCGGACCAGCAATGACATCGGCGCCCGACTTCAGCCGCTCCGTGAGTTGCGCGATCAACCGGTCCTCGCCCAGTTCGCCGCAGCGAATCCGTCCTTTGGCGGACTCGCGCAGTTTCATTGCGGGATCAGATTAGGAAAGGCGAGCGCGCTCAGGGAAAGGAAATTGAAGAGAGCGTGCATCGTCATCGAGACGAGAATGGAGCCGCTCCATTCATAGGCCAGGGTGAAACATCCGCCGAGAATAAAGAGCGGCCCGAGACTTGGCAAGTGCAGGTGCACGGCCGCAAAAAGGAGCGAATTCAAGACCAATCCGGGCCCACGGCCGAGGTAACGTTTCAGAACCCCATACAAAAAGAACCGGAAAATGAACTCCTCGGACAATGGCGCGATCGTGATCGCGAGCACGATGATGAGGATGCGCTGCTGGAGCGTTTCCGAGCCGGTAAACATCTCGATGATCTGCTGTTTGCCCGAGCCTTCACCGAGCAGCCAGCGTGACACGCCATCGGCCGCGAGAAGCAGCGGATAGGCGGCGAAAAGAAGAACCGCAGCGGTGCTGACGATTCGTCCAAACCCGAGACGGGAAAATCCGCCTAACGACAAGACACTGAAGCCGCGCAATTGAAGCAGCGCCGTGAGGATGGAAATAACGGCGAGGGAAAACGCGCCAGTGATGAGGAGATCGCGCGTCTGAAAAGTTGCGTGTTGGACTTTCGAGGCCGCCAGGATGTTGAGCACAAACCAGCCGACGAGCAGGATGGCGGCGACTGCTTCGGGCACGCCAAACTCCCGGTCGCCCAAGGCCGCCGCGCCGTTATGTCGCACCGCGACCTGGCGGAGGAGCGACAAATAGACGTAGAGGCCTGCAATGACGAGCAGCGTGTTAATCAGGCTGTCGATCATCTCGCGGGCGCGCGGCTACGGAGCGTAGAAGCTGGGCAGAAAGTAGGCGCGTCCGCTCTGCAGTTGCGGCGTGAGCTGGCCCGGCAGGGTAAGCTCGATCTTCGTGTCGCCACTCTTGGTCAGCATGCGCAATACGCGACCGAGGCTGAAGGGCGGCCCGTACTTCACGATCTTCGCATCGGACGCATGACCGAGTTCCTTCGCCTTGGCGAAAGCGTCTTCGATCTGACCGAGGCCATCGATCAACTTGTACTCGAGCGCATCGCGACCGGAGAGAATGCGTCCGTCGGCGATGCCGTTACGCAGCCCGTCGGCGGACAGGTTGCGTTCCTTCGCGACGATCCCGAGAAATTTCTCATAGGTCTTCATAATAAAGCTCTGGATGTAGTCGTGTTCTTCCGGCGTAATCGGCCGCGCGCCGTTGAGCATGTCCTTAAACTTCCCGCTCTTAAACACGACGGAAGCAAGCCCGATCTTATTGAAGAGCTGTTCGTAATTCAGCGTCTGGATGATCACGCCGATGCTGCCCGTAATGCTGGTGTCATTCGCCATCAGGTATTTTCCGCCGCAGGAGACGTAATAGCCGCCCGAAGCGGCGAGCGATTCCATGTAGACGACCACCGGCTTCCGCGCTCGCGTGGTCACGACTGCATTGTAAATCATATCGGAGGCGGTCACTTCGCCACCCGGTGAATCCACCTCGAGGACGACTGCTCGCACGTTGTCGTCATTACGCGCTTGTTCGAACTCCCAGCGCAAGTCGTCGACCATCGATTCGCCGACATTGCCGGCGATACCGCTGCTGATCAGACCGCGGAGCGAGATGACTGCGATCTTGTTTGCGCTCCCCCGAGTCCCGCGCTCCAGGATCATCTCGGTAAAGCGCGGGCGGTATTCCACTTCGCTTCGACCACCCTCAAATCGCTGAAAAGCTGTCGCGGCGAGAAAGAAATTGACCAGCACGCTCGCGCAGAGCGCCACGAACAAGAAGACGCTTAGACAACCCAGTTTTCGACTCGCCGTCATGCCGGGATGAAATCGCCGAAGAAGTGCGGTGGCACAAGCGCTTTTCGAGGGGAAAACGGTGCCTCAACAGGGCTGGCAGGGAAGCTGCTCTTTAGTGGCGGTAATTATGACACCGTTGCATCCAAGCGGACACCTTGCGAAGAGCGAGGCGGCTGCGCGTCCCCGCCCCAGGAATCAGGCGAAGACCCAAAAACGCCGTCCAAGGAGCGGTCCGAAGGTCGATGGTGAAGTGGCGCGTCCGGCCGTCGGCACGCTCTCACGAACCAAGAGCCTGCTCCTGGCGGCGCTAAAAGTCTGGGAATTGAAAAACGGAATCCGCGACTAATGTCGCGGCGGCCGTGCCGGCCGCGGAACAAGACCCGGCGGATTTCTGGCAGTAAACCCAGTCTTGCGGGCGACACGCCCGCCGCTCCACCTGCGGGTCTGACCACCTCCATCAATTCGGCACCGGCCCTTCCGAGCGAAGATTGCACCAGGCTGAAGCACGACTACCTTCGTGCGAAGGTGCCCGTAGCTCAGCCGGATAGAGCAACGGATTTCTAATTGAGCCTAACGAATTCGTGCTGTTTTGCACGCATTGCAAAATCGTATTTCACGAGGGAAAAATGGCGCAGAATTGTTGCGCAGCGTTGCAATGTTTTGCATCAAAAAATCGTCAGACCGTAGAATTTCTCGACTGTCTCCCGACTGCATCTCTTCCGCATTTTGCAATCGACTGCACGCGCCAATCGACGCAGCAATCTCGGGTTTCGTGGCGACCTCGGAGAGTGGCAGCGACTCCTTGGGACCGCTCCCAATCGAGAGTAGCGGGCGGAATTGGCTCTCCCATGGCGCCTTCGCGCGCTCGTCCCTCGTTGCTGTGGATCTGCGTCAAGCTGCAGGCCGTGATATTGCGCGGCAGCAGCACAGATTGGCTTCTAGTGCACGGTGAGGACAGCGTTGTTGCTCTTGACACTCCCGACGCCGTTAGTTACCACCACGGAGAAGAGACTCCCATTATCTGTCGGACTGGTGGGGGGCGTGGTGTACTTCGAATTCGTGGCACCGTCGATGGTTATCCGATTTTTGCTCCATTGGTATTTCAAGGGAGGAGCCCCGCTGGCCCCGACCCGGAACTTGGCAGGCCGGCCCACTCTTACACGGGAGTCCGTGGGTTGCTGCGTAATCTGAGGAAACCCGTCAGGCGTAGGAGTCGGGGTCGGTGTTGGAGTTGGTGTTTGCGGCACCGCGTTGAAGACGTCGGTCGTCGCCAGGATCAGCGAGTCGATCACGCCTGAGGTCGAATACGCCGACAGATCAGCCGTCGAGGTGATAATCGTGTAGAGCAGCCAACGTTCCCGCCGGTTGCGGAGGAATGGTCGCCGAGTAACTCACTCCCGAGCCCTTCCGCTTCAATCAAGTGCGATGTGATGAAACAAATCTGTGGACCACCGCAGATAGATCCGCTCCTCCACCGATTTCGGCTGACTCGTAGCGATGCTGACGACTGATCGGATCGTCAGGCGTCGGCTCGGCTGGTGTTTGCCCGTACGGCTAACCGAAACAGGCGGCGCCGAGGTTTTCATCACCGCCAGCTTCACGGTGCCGGCTCAGGTTAGAGATCGGCGTCGACAATTCGCATCGAGTAATAGAAGCCGTCTTCGAAAGAAGATGGTATTGGTCGGGTCCCAACCGCTTGCCAGAAAAGAACGGGATGTCGGTCGTGTCATCAATATTTATTGCGACACCTCCCCATTGTTCCGAATAACTATCAGTTCCTATCAGCACGAAAGAATGCACTCCTGGCGTGGTATCCCCGCCTGTCGTCGCGACATGGATTGTGTTTGTGAACCAATTGTATGCATCCGGCGTTCCCTGCAAGTCAGGTGCGGTAACGCTCGTCAGACCTCCAGGGGAGGTTCGAATCGTCCTTGTTGAAGCCATTCCAGTCGCCCGCCAGGACCAGCGGTAAAAGCCCCAAGTCCGTATTATTCTGCCAGATAGGAGGAATCGTATCAAGGGTCCATTGCGCATAGAGCTGCGTTAGAGTACTCACGTCTTCTGGCTGGATTGCGGCCAGGTCCTGGGTCTCGCCGATATCTTCAGGCAGGTTGTAGAGTGCAGGCGGTAGCGCGTCTTTATCTCTTTCCACGACCAGCTTGAGAGGACCGCTGCGCACGGCCCAAATGGTGTTCTCGGATCCTGGCGGGCCATCCGGGCCTAAACCAAACCAGCGCCAGAATAATGTCCGGACTGGGCTGACCTGTTCGCCCGCCAAATAAGGCACGATGTTGAGACCGTCGTAGATTCGGTCCGTGGGCAGTGCGACTCCTGCCGCAGCTGTTGCCGTGGGAACAATATCCAGAGATGAAATTAGGTCATTATAGACGACATTTCGCCGTCAATCGTCCTGTCCACTGGACAGCGAAAGGGACCCGAATACCCCCCTCGAGCATGTCCCCCTTGTAACCCCGGAGCGGGTAAATTTGAGTTTCGCGTGAAGCTTTTGTCTACCGCCCCATTGTCGCTCAAGAAAAAGATCAACGTGTTATCGAGAATATTCTGCGCCTGCAGTGTTGCCAGAACTTGCCCGACCCCGTCGTCGAGCGCGACCACCATGGCTGCGTAAATTTGCCGTTGCGGATCCGTAATGTAGGAAACCCGCTGCATATAGATGTCGGGAGGCTGATCATACGGTTTATGGACAGCGTTATAAGCCAGGTAGAGAAAGAAGGGCTGCGTCGCATGGCGATTGATAAAGGAGACTCCTTCCCGAGTGAAAGCATCAGTCAAATATTCAGGCTCCTTCGACCAGCGTCCCGTAGTCATAGATCCAACTGTTGTAGTAGGTCTGCTCGGCATCGAGGAAGCCGAAGAACTCGTCAAAGCCCCGCTCCGTCGGAAAAAGGTTGGGCGCGAAACCCAGATGCCACTTGCCGATCGCTCCGCACACATAGCCCGCCGGTTTCAAGAGCTGCGGTAAGGTTAACTCCGACTCGGGCAAGCCGAGCCGCGGATTCTGCGGAACAAGGGTATCAAATGTAGGTGACAATTCGTGTCCAAACCGCTGTTGATAGCGTCCGGTCATGATAGCAGCTCGCGATGGACTGCACACAGGGTGTGTCGAGTATCCATTTGTACAGAGCGCGCCATTGGTCGCTACGGAATCGATATTCGGGGTAGGGATATCCGGACACCCATTAAAGCCGACATCCCCGTAGCCCAAATCGTCTGCTAAGATAACGACGATATTCGGGGGTGCGGTCTGTGCCCAAGCCGAAGAGACAAATACGGAAGCGCTGAGTAGCAAGGGGAGAACATATTTTTTCGCAAAAAAGTCCCTTGGATTAGAGGCGACAATATTTTGCATCAGCTAAATCGGACAATGCATTGCGAAACCTCATGCCTGGGAATTGTCTGCGACTACAAGTCTGAAAGACGGGAAGAAGCCCCTAGGTCAAAACGTCCGCGCCAGATCCAGATCTCGTGTTCAACATTGTTCTACGGAGAAAACGAAACGAAGTTTCGTAGAAATTTGAAAACGTTTTGTCCGACACAGGATGGAACGCCGGGGAGTTCCGGCGATTGATGCGGCCAGAATGTTTCATCCTGAGACCTCCGTTCTTAACCGGAGCCTCTTGAGCCCAGCGATTCAGGCGAGATGATCTGGATCGCGGCTCGGTTGGTCAGGATATGGAGACTAACCGGGCAGCTCCCGGGTGGCTGATGTTCCAGTCCAAAATTGCGCCTCGCCACAAAATCGAATCGCTCTAGGGTTTTCAGGATTACAAGATTACGTCTGGCGGTAACGGCGGCATCTCATCGCGGCGCACGATCTTACAGACGCCGATTTTCTCAATGATGCCTCGGGCGATATGGTACTCCTCGTTGAGCGCGAACGGTATGCTGCCAAATCCCGGAATCGTGGCGGCAAGCGCGTCGAGAATCGCGGTTAGCGTTGGTGACGGGGCTTGAACCACGCCGTCACTGATCGTGACGGTGCAGTAATCGAATCGAATTTGGTCATGGGGTTGGGGTAACGACTCGCGATTAGGCTTGACTCTACATGGACCTTTTGTCCATGATGGCACCTATGAAATCGTATCTTTCTCCGGTGCGTCCGGCGAAATCCCGGTGGCAGCGCGCCTCTTCTGCGACCCCCCTTTTTGTTGGCGCGGCGCTTGCCGTAATCTTCTGCGTTCCCTCTCTGCGAGCTCATGAACCGAAGTTAAAGGAGGCCCCGCAGCCCGCCTTTAACGAAGTACGAACCTCGCAGGACGCGCCGCGTCCTCAATCCTTCGTGACTGACGGGTCGTGGGAAACTCTGCCCTATCTCATGCCGATCAACCCGATCCATGTCAACTTGATGCACGACGGTCAGATTCTGGTCGTGGCGGGCTCGGAAAATACTCCGAAAGAGCACCAGTTGGGCGAATACTACGCCGCAGTCTGGAATACCCAGACGGGCGCGATCGCGGTGCAGGCTCTGCTTTGGGATCTGTTCTGCAACGGCATGCTCGACTTGGGGGATGGACGCCCTATCATCGTCGGCGGGAGCTCGGCGGTTGCTCCTCCCTATGGCGAATATCGGGCAAGCATTTTTGATCCGGTGACGCAAAAGTTTAACGAGGTCGAGAGTATGGCCGATGGTCGCTGGTATGCGACGGTGACTAACCTTGGGGACGGCACTTTCATGGCCTTCTCCGGTCTGTCATCAACGGATGGAAGCGCGCCGGGGCCGGCTGACGACGGAGGCGGACGCGCCGCCGTCAATAAGACGGTGGAGTTTTACAAGATCGGCACCGGCTGGAGCACGCCTTACACGGCTTCGTGGGTCCCTCCCCTCTACCCGCGGCTGCACTTATTGCCCAACGGAAATGTCTTTTGCTCGGGAGAACTCAACGTCTCCCACATGTTCACTCCCTCCACGCACACCTGGACTCTTAATGTCGCCACGACCAAATACGCAAGAAATCGAAAAGGCGGTTCATCGGTTCTGCTGCCACTAAGCCCTGCGACCGGTTACACTCCCAAAGTCATGATCATGGGCGGCGACACGCCCAACGCGACCGCGACTGCGGAGATCATCGATCTGTCGGTGGCCACACCGGCCTGGCGTACAGTGGCTCCCATGTCCCTACCGCGGACCCGCATGAACGCGGTCATTCTGCCCAGCGGCAAGATCCTCGCTCTGGGCGGATCGGCCAAGGACGAGGATGGCACGACGGCAAGCCTGGCGGCGGACCTGTTCGACCCAGCAACGGAAACCTGGACTTCCGCCGGAGTGGCGACCTATCCGCGACTCTATCACTCTTGCGCGTTGCTCATGCCTGACGGCACGGTGGAGGTCGTCGGAAGCAACCCAGTCAAGGGAACTTACGAGCAACACATCGAGCTCTATTCGCCGGCGTATCTCTTCGCAGTCGATCAGAATGGCAATGATATTCCCGCGGTCCGGCCGATCATTACCAGTGCCCCGGCCGAAATTGGCTATGGCAGCAACTTCACGATTCAGACGCCGGACTACCTAACAATCAACTCTGCTGTGCTGGTGCGGAACGGTTCATCCACCCATTCCTTCGATTTCGAGCAACGCCTGATCCAGCTCTCCTTCACGACTGCTGCTGGGATGTTGACTGCCACCGCCCCGCCCACCGGGTTCATCGCGCCGCCGGGCTATTACATGCTGTTTCTGCTCAATCAGTCTGGCGTTCCATCGCTGGCAAAAATGGTTCACCTCTCGGCCACGCCTAACGACCTGCCGCCAAAGGGATCGATCAATTCCCCGTCCGGCGATGTCACGATCAATGCAGGAGACTCTGTCAATTTCGCGGGCAGCGCGACGGATCCGGACGACGGGGTCGCGACCTACTCTTGGATTTTCCCGGAGGGCATGCCGGAATCCAGTTCCGCGCAGAATCCCGGTTTGGTGAGCTTCTCTGAAGAAGGCACGTATGTCGTTTCCATGACGGCGATTGACGCTTCGGGAGTAAACGATCCCAGCCCTCCGACGCGCACCATTTTAGTGCAAAGTATCGATCCGATCGTGCTTTCGTTTACCCAGCCCAAAGCGGGCGCCCTGGTCCACGGGAAAAAGATCTCGATCAGTCTCAGTGCCAGCAACACGCAGGGCGCCTCAAATACTTTCACCTGTTCGGTCGATGGAACGCAGATCGGTACCACGACCGTGAGCGGGACGACCGCGACGTTGACTTGGACGACCAAGAATTACGCTTTGGGGGCGCACACTCTTTCCGCGACCGTCACAGATGCCAACGGCCGAACGGGAACCGCGACTGAGTCCGTCACGCTCCAATAGCCGATTGGTTGTATTTCGTCTGACGAGGGCTCGGCCGCTCCCCGACCGCCTGGACGTGCCATTCGGGAGGTGCTGCGGCTGCTACTCGGCAGCAGAATGAGATTGAGGCCCCCACCGCGGCGCCGGTCTTCAGTACGGATGGGTGCGGATTAGGATGCATGCGGGCGATTATTGGGGCTTTGAGCTGCTCGACTATGCCTATGCCGACCCCGGTGAATCAATAACAGCCGGGCAGAGATCGAGCGATGAAAAAGCCCCTGACCAAGGTTCTCTCGGCTGGCTCGCGCTGGGGGCCCTGGGCCTTCTCGCCTGGCGTCGGCGGAGGTCAGTCCAGTAGGTTTCGGATGGCGCTGGGCGACTCGGACTTGGAGTCTCTCTGGCCGTCGTTGGCAACCGACAGAGCATGACGATCATTCAAGTCCGACCATCGAAGAAATTCAACGGTGCGTGGGTCGCGTTTGAGGCTCCGGGCGTTGAGCCCGCGTTTGCAGAGCCCGATGCAAAGCGCAAGGCAATCGACTATGCGTGCCAACGCTTCGGAGGACCACCTGCCCGTGTATCATCCGCTGTCCTCGCGGAGGTTTGCGTTTGTTGCGCTGACACAGCGCATCCTACAACGCCATCGCTGCGCGCGGGGTTAGACCTGCGCGCAGCGCTCGAGGCTACAATTCCTGCTACGGGGAAACCGTCCGGTAAACACGGTTAGACCCGTTGCCGAGAAACCATACCTGACCCCGCGTTCCCGCAACGATGCCGAGTGGCGCGCTATTCGCGAAAGGCGTTGACTCAGTCACGACGCCATCGGTAGTGATCGACGCAATCGTGTTCCCGGTGAACGAAGTGAAGAGAAGATTATCGTCCCCGCCCGGCCGAATGATGGATGGTGTGTGCGGCACTGGGAAAATCGTGATTTCAATGGCCGGGGTCACTCTTGCGATCGTCGGAGTAAAAGCGCTGGCGATCCAGATATTGCCGTCCGGTCCGGCGGCGATCGAGGTCGGGGAATTTACTCCGGTAAACTCCGTAATCTGACCGCTCGGCGTGATCCGTCCGAACTTGCTGACCGCCTGTTCGGTGAACCAGACATTCCCGTCATCTCCCAGGGTCATGTCGCCGGGGAACGAATTCGGTGTCGGAGTTTTGAACTCGGTAAAGACTCCGCTCGAAAGATTATAGCGCCAGATGGCGTGGTCCGTCTGATCGCTAAACCAGATATTGCCATCGGAACCGGTGGTGATGCCCACGCTCACGCCAAAGAAGGAGAACTGACGCTCGGTGATCTGCCCGGCGGGAGTGATAAACGCGATCTTGCCCGTCGATCCTTCCCCGAACCAGACGTTGCCGTCGGGCCCAAGGGTCATGAACGCCGGATTGCTCAGGCTCGGCGTGCGGAAGGTAGTGATCTTGCCGCGCGGAGTGATCTGCGCCACCTGGGTGCCGTTGGAGAGAGTGAACCAAAAGTTCTCGTCTGCTCCTTGAGTGATATCAAAAGCACCGCTGCCGCTGCGGATTGGGAACGATTTGGTGGGTGTTTGCGCATCCGCTGTTCCGACCGATAAACCAAGAAGCATCGCCGCTCCAACGAGCAGCGACGAGAAGGTAGAGCGCAAAGCAACCAGGCCTGCTTTGGCTGTGTGAGGGTGAGTAGAATATTTCATGCGGGATGATGATTGAGACGCCCGCCACCAGCAAACCACGAACGGTTACGCAGTTGTTACTTTTGCGATGAAGATGCTGAGAGCGCGAGCGCCGTGCACCTGCTCGGGCCCGATTTCGTTTCGTCGAGTCAGTTAAGAATCCGTTTGTGACGGCCATTGCGATGGACCTTTGGTCTCCGCGCCGCGCACCACCCACTTCAAACCGGCGACGGAACGTGCTCAGTTTTGGCCGAACATGAGCGGCCAAATTGAGACGAAGGAGTTCGAGATCGAGGATTACGACGCGGCGATCGAGCTATGGCAGCGAGTCGAAGGTCTCGAGATCGCCGAGGGCGACGACAGAGAAGGCGTTGCGCAATTTCTCGCGCGGAACCCGGGGCTGAGCCGGGTGGCGACTGATGGGTCGGCGATCGTTGGGGTTGCGGTTATGCGGTCACGATGGACGCCGCGGACACATCTATCATCTGGCGATTGATCCTGCTTATCAGGGGCGCGGACTTGCCAAGCGTCTACTGGATGAATCCCTTGTGGACTTGCGCCGGATCGGAATAAAGCGCGTTATTATCATGGTGGCTGACGATAATCCGACCGGCCGTGAATTTTGGAAGCGTTCTGGCTACGCAGAGATTCCCGACGCCATAGTGATGGGTATTGATCTTTAGTATCCAGCCAAAGCTGCCGAGGTCACCGGCCCCAGCTATAAACTAGGGCACTTTTCCTTGGTCGCCCTCGGGCAGTATTACCGTGCTCTCGGCCAAAGATGGGAGCCTCGTGGAAACCATGCCACGGCGGGTTATCCTTATCGCCTTGTCCAGTTCGGGGCCGGAATGTTGGTCACGACAAGGGATTTCCTAATTTCTGCGAAACTTCGTTTCGCTTTCCCCGTAGAAGAATGGTGAACACGTGAACCCCGATCTGGTGGCCCGTGATGAGCAGGGAAAACCTACACCGTCCGCTACGAAGCGGTGAACGCGATGTTGCTAAATGAGTTCCTGAAAGAGCACCGCAAAGTTGAAGGAGCAGAGCCAAAATAAATCAGCGGCAGGAGAGCCACATTGCGCGGCTTGAACGCAGCCCTAAAGCGCACACGCAGCGCAAATCCAGAAGGTGAGCGACCAACTTAAGACAGAAGCTGCTGCTCCGCCTGTGGTGGCTGACAATTGATCGCTCGTCCGTTTAGTGACGCCGGTTCGAGCCGCAGTTTCGGGTTCGCATCTTCCGAAATCCCGCTGATTCCCGCACGATCTCTTGCGCCGCGCCTCGAATGAGGCGCCCGGAAGGGGATTGCAGTGCCACAACCTCCGATTACCTTTCGTGCTACAGCGCCCGTAGCTCAGCCGGATAGAGCAACGGATTTCTAATCCGTCGGTCGGAGGTTCGAGTCCTCCCGGGCGCGGACGAATTTCCGCTCGTGTTCGAGGAGCCACTTCTTGCGCCAGAGCCCGCCGCCGTACCCGCAGAGGGTGCCGTCTGCCCGGATGACGCGGTGACAGGGAATGATGATGCAAATCATGTTCGTGCCGTTCGCTCGCCCGACAGCGCGGCGTGCCTCGGGATCACCCATGCGTTCCGCCATCCAGGAATAGGAGCGCGTTTCGCCAGTCGGAATGGAACGCAGGACTTCCCAATCGCGGAGCTGAAATTCGGAGCCGACCGGAGCCAGCGGCAGATCGAACTCGAGATTCTTGCCGGCGAAATAATCGGCCAATTGTTCGCGGGCGGCATCAAGATGCGGATGCTCGCCGGGAACGACGCTCTTGCCCAGGCGCTGCCGAAGAATCGGCAACTCTCGTTCGAGGGCACGGCGATCGCCAAACTCAAGCAAACGCAAACCTTCATCGTCGGCCACCGCCAGCATCGTGCCCAAAGGAGTTGCGATTCGTTCCGCGAAGAGACAGTCGCGCCTCTTCGCCGTGGTGGGCGGATCGCCAAAAATCCTCGTGAAAGCCTCGCGAAACCCGCTCTCTGATCCGAAGCCACTGCCGTTGCGCACATCTTCCACCCGTTCACCTTTCCGCACCTCGCGCAGCGCCCGACCCATCCGGCGCGCGCGATGGTAGGCCTGGAAAGTCATGCCGTAATAGCGCTTGAACTGACGGCGGGCGGTCGACGGATCGATCGCGAGCGAGGCCAGCTCCTTGTCGGTGAGGCGGCCGTCCGGCGCTTTTTCGACCTCGGCGCGCAGGCGCTCGATCAACTCCGGCGCGCGAACGAGCCGGATCCATCGGCTGGCAGCGCAGGCAGGGACGATAGCCGCCGAGCAACGCTTCGTTAGGTGAAGGAAAGAACTCGACGTTTTCGCGGGCCGGCTTTTTCGCGCTGCAGGTCGGGCGGCAAAAAATGCCGGTCGTGCGCACGCCGACGAAGAAGATTCCTTCGAAGCTCGAATCGCGATTAACCAGGGCGCGATACATGGTGTCGTTAGGCGGAAGCAGTTCGAGTGTTTTCATGCGCGCTCGATTCTAAAGGTGTAACAGCCGCGGTCCGCACTCCGGACCTGAATGAATTCAGTTTCGGGATTCTCGAACAGCTTTTCAATGACCGTTTCCGGCTCCCGTCCGTTGACAATTTCAGCGGCGATCATGTTTTGCTCCCGGTCGTAGGCGCGAATGCCGCGGCCGCGCGCGAAAGTCCGCCGGATACTGCTCCGTCGACGTCGTAGCGCGGGCAAGGTTGCGCATGGACAAAGATCGGTCCGACTCTCCGAATAGGGACGGCCCGGCGGAATCGAGGCGTAGGGGAACAAAATGACCTGTTCGCCCGGTTGCGCCCAGCGCAGGCAATGCCGGCAGGGATAGCCGCGTCGGCGAAGTCGACGGTGACGATGGCATGATCCGGCGCGCCAGCCTGCGCCGCGCGGCGCGCTGCGTCCGCGATTTCGGTCGGTAACGGAACAACTCGATAGTTGGATGTTTTCATGACTGAAACCTAAGCGCGGTTCGATCAGTCTTGCATCGACGAAATTCGGGCAGCTGAATTCGCACGTAGACCGACTGCGCGGAAGGAACTGGGCAACTCTCTCCATTACCAGCGATGAAACGCCGGGTGGCCTTCTTTCACCGCTACGAATGTGCCGCGGCAGGTGGCGCAAACTTTTCCCCCGGCGCTCAACGTTCCCTCTATCGTCGCGCGATCGGCGGCGGAATCGACCACCTTCGCCGACAGGAAAACTGCATCGTTCGTCGGCGTCGGGCGGAGCAGCTTGATTGCATAATCGGCGGTCACCGTGCAGGGAACACGATCTTCGCCCGCCTGCTTCATCAGATGCCAGGCCGCGGTCCAGTTGCAGTGGCAATCGAGCAGCGCGCCGATGATGCCGCCGTTCAGGACGCCGGGAAACGCTTCGTATTTTGGCTCCGGTTTCCATTCCGCCACGACCGCGTCGCCCTTCGCGGAAAGCTGCGGATGCGCAAGCCTTCGGCGTTGGCCGGTCCGCAGCCGAAACAGGCGTTGTTAGGCGCGTATTTCTCCTGGAGTGATAGATGTTCGTTCATCGGTCGCAGCTTTCGTAGCCGCGCTCTCCGAGTGCCGATCTGCGCTGATTACCTGGGCGGTCATAGACCGCCGCTACAGAATTAGGCGCCATTCGACGCGACCGCTGCTTTGTAGGGCCGCGCCGCTGGGCCGGTGTAAAGGGAGCGCGGCCGGATCAAGCGGTTGTGATCGTGTTGCTCGACGACATGCGCGCACCAGCCGGCCACGCGCGAGGCAGCGAAGATCGGCGTGTTCAACTCCGGCGGAAATTCGAGCATGGTGAAGACCGGCGCGGCGTAGAGATCAACGTTCGCGCAAAGCTTCTTCTCGCGCTCCATCGTCGCTTCGAGTTTTTCGCAAATCGGAATCCATTGCTCCTTGCCCACCCGCTTGCCCAGGTCGCGCCCGATCTCGCGCATGATCGGCACGCGCGAGTCGCCACTCTTGTAAACGCGATGCCCGAAGCCCATGATCTTGGCCTTCTTCGCCAGCGCGTCCATCATCCACTTCTCCGCGCGGTCGGCGGTCTTGATTTCGTCGAGCATTTTCATCGACTCTTCATTCGCGCCGCCGTGCAGCGGGCCCTTCAACGTGCCGCAAGCGCTCGTGACCGCGGCATACATATCGGCCAGCGTTGACGCCGTCACCCGCGCCGCGAAGGTCGAGGCGTTGTATTCATGGTCGGCGTAGAGAATGAAGATCGTGTCCATCATTCGGATCTTCCACGAGGGCGGCACTTCGCCGCTCAGCTTGTAAAAGAGATTTCCCGCCAGCGTCAGGTCGGGCCGCTCCGGCAGTGGATTTTCGCCGTGCTGAATCCGAAAACCGTCCGCAATCAGAGTCGATACCTTGGCGATCAAGCGGATTGCCTTGCGAATGTTGGCGTCGTGCGAGTTGTCGTTCAGCTCGGGATCGAAGGGCGCCGAGCATCGAAACGCCGGTGCGCAACATATCCATCGGATGCGTCTTCTTCGGCATCAGCCGCAGCATCTCCAGGACTTGCTTCGGAAGCGGACGCTCGGCGGCGAGAGCGCGGGAAAATTCTTCCCGTTGCTCGACCGTCGGCAGCTCGCCGTTGAGGAGAAGGTAAGCGACTTCCTCGAAGTTCGCTTTCTCCGCCATCTCGTGAATGTCGTAGCCGCGATACATCAGGCCGGCGTCGGGATCGACCCAGCAGATTTCCGTTTCGCCGGCGATCACGCCGGCAAGTCCTGGGCTGTAGGCGGGTTTGGTTTCAGTATTCATAAATTCTCCTGAGGTCTGGTCGTTATTCTTAACGTCCAACGTCCAACGTTCAACGTTCAACGTTCAATTACAGAATACAGCCGCGATGCGACGTCTTCATCGAACGTTGAACGTTTTTTCGACGTGATGCTCTACCAATGGTATGGGCCGCGAATCTCCGCCGCCAGCATCCGTCTTTGTAGGACGGCGATCTTCGCCGCCTCCACGGAGGTAATGTTTTCATTCAGGGCGCTCGAATCACGTTGCACCGAGGCGGCCAACATGGCCGCCCTACAATTTGGCCAGCCGTGGAAATCGAGCGATCCCGCGGAACTACCGGAAAGATTTCGCAGCGGGGATCCTCGCCTCCGCTCCGCTACGACTGGGAACGATGAGTATCCGGGCCAACTTTCCGCGGTCGGATCGTAGTCGAGTGTTTCGTAGAGTTCTTTTCGAGTCTGCATCCGGTCGAGCCAGCCTTCGGCCGAGCCGGCTTCTTGCAGGGAACGGAAAAATTCGCTCGTCGTTTTCATCGAAACGCGAAAGGCGCTCTGCGGGAAAATGACCATTCGATAACCCAGCTCGCCGAGTTCGCGCACGTTGAGCAACGGACTCTTGCCGAATTCCGTCATGTTCGCGAGCAGCGGCACCTTCACTTCCTTCGCAAAATCGCGGAATTCGTCCCTCGTCTGGAGCGCTTCCGGAAAAATCGCATCCGCGCCTGCGGCGACGTAAAGGTTTGCGCGTTTCACGGCACCGTCGAAATCCTCAAGCGCGCGCGAATCGGTCCGCGCGATGACAAGAAAATCGCGATCGCGTTTTGCCGCCACGGCGGCGCGAATTTTCGCCGACATCTCCTCGGTTTCGACGAGGCGTTTCCCCGCCAGATGTCCACAACGCTTCGGAAATTCCTGGTCTTCGAGATGGCAGCCGGCCAGTCCGGCACGCTCCAGTTCGTAAATCGTGCGTCCGACATTTTCTGCGCCACCGAACCCGGTATCGGCATCCACGATCGCCGGAATTTTCACCGCCCGGGCAATGAACCCGGCGAGGGTCGCGACTTCGTTCAGCGTGAGCAATCCGACATCCGGCAAACCGGCGGTGCAATTCGCCAGGCCCGCGCCGCTGATATAAACCGCGTCAAACCCGGCGCGCTCCACCTGTCGCGCCATCGAGGCATTCGGCACGCCCGGCATCGCGACGATGCCATGGGCGATCAGTTTTCGGAGTGCGGTGGCCTGGCTGATCTGATTCACGATGTTGTCTTGCAACGAATGGCGGACGTTGAATTCCGAAATCCGAAATCCGAAGCTCGAAACAATCTCGAATTAGGAAATTCAAAATAAGGCTGTCGCGCAGCCGCGTTTCCTTTGGTCATCGGCCTTTCTGTCCTTCTGATTTGTTTCGAATTTCGATATTCGGTTTTCGGATTTTCCCTACGGCATCTTCGCGAGCTTCATTAATTCGTTAGGGCTTGGGGCCTCGTCCAGCTTCCAACCGGCGGCCACAATCTTCTGCGCGCCTTCTTTGCCGAGGAAGGGCACGACGAGGGCGTTGAATTTCCCCTCCAGCTGTTCGTCGCTCACCGGGTTGAAAGCGTTGCCTAGCGGATAATCGACTCGCTTGCTCAGAACCCGGCCGTCCTGCAGCGTCACGTGCACGATGTTCGCCACCGCCTTCGCGTAAAGCGCGCTCAATTCGTCGTTGCGTTGCACCGTCACATTCTCGAGGAATTTCCAGATCGTCGGATCCATGAACCGCTCCGGCTGAAATTGCCTGTCGGTTACTTCACCATCGAGCAAGGCGATGCTCGTGATGTAGGGCAGGCTGTGATCGGCCGTCTCGCGCGTCTCCGGTTTCCATTTCTCCGGCTCGCTCCCGATGATGTCGACCGAGGCGTCGTGGCTCTCGATCCGGACTGACTGGATTTTGGACGGATCGCCAATCTCCTTGCGCAAAAACATCGCGGCCTCAATCGCGCTCTGGCTGTGATATTCGGCCGGCCAATATTTGATGCTGGTCTTGAGAATGTGGGAGGGGCCTTTGTGCCCCGATGGTTCACTCGAAGATCGCGGCACAAAGGCCGCTCCCACGTTGCCTAACGAGACGCCGAGTTGTTTCTCAAAACCCATCTGCCCTTCAAAAATCGGGGCCGGGCCGGTCATCCCCGCGCGCGCGAGCAGCGCCGCGTAAACCCCATGGCGCGCCGCGTTGGCAAAGGCCACGCCTTTCCAATGCGACAACTCGCCGACCCGCGCCTGCCGGAAAGCCGCGCAATTTACACCCGCGATATTGACGGCGTGACGGGTTTTCTCGGGATCGAGTTTCATTAGCTTCGCCGCCGCCAAAGCGGTCGAGAAAGCCCCGTAGGTCGGGTGATCCCAACCGCGCGCCCGGATGCTGGCCGCGTCGCAAAAGCGGCATTGCACTTCGTAGGCGAGCGCGATCGCGGTGATCAGCTCGCGACCATTGGCACCGACGCTCTCGGCGACGGCGAGCGCAGCGGCGATATTGTCGCTCGGGTGCGCCGGTTCTTTGGAAAGATAAGTATCGTTGTAATCGAAATAGCGGATGCAGCAGCCGGTCGCGAAAGCCGCCCAATCGGGCGGCGCCTGGTGAGCGGTGCCGATAATCGTGCCGCCGTTTTTCGCCGAAAAATCGGAGGCGACTTTTCGGGCGATCACGCACGGTTCTTCGTGCCATGCGCCGAGCGCGCAGCCAAACGAATCGATGACTCGCCGCTTCACCTCGTGCACCACTTCAGGTGCGAGATCTTCGTAGCTCAGGGAGCAGGCGTATTCAGCAAGACGATGCGCGAGTGACTTGGACATAAGAGAGCCTGCAATCTGGCGACGAATCGCATGGCGGCAACTGTAGACGCTTCGCTCTGCGAAGCGCGGGAAGCGCTTCATTCGCAGTGCAAACCAAAGCCCAACCCCACGCCTCCCAGAGGAAGACGTCTACAGCATAACGCCCACCGTTGGGGAATTCATCCGTGCCCATTCGTGGAATCCGTGGTTAGATTTTCCTCCACATGAGCAAAGTTTACTCCGACGCCCCGGCGGCCCTTGCCGGCCTGCTTCACGACAACATGACGATCGCTGCGGGTGGGTTCGGGCTTTGCGGCATACCGGAAAATCTCATCGCCGCACTGCACGACAGCGGCGTGAAAGGTCTCACCATCGTCGGCAACAACGCCGGCGTAGATGACTTCGGCATGGGGGTTCTGCTCACCACCCGGCAGGTGAAGAAAGTCATGGCCTCCTACGTCGGCGAGAACAAGGAGTTCGAGCGCCAGGTGCTGGCGGGCGAACTCGACTTGGAGCTCATCCCGCAGGGCACACTCGCTGAGCGGTTGCGCGCGGGCGGCGCGGGCATCCCGGGATTTTACACCCGCACCGGCTTCGGCACGAAACTGGCCGAGGGCAAGGAGACGAAAGTCTTCGACGGCAAGGAATACGTGCTCGAACCCGGCATCAAGGCCGAGGTCTCGCTCGTCAAGGCGTGGAAGGGGGACAAATCCGGCAACCTCATTTTTCGAAAAACCTCCCGAAACTTCAACCCGATGATCGCCACCTGCGGCAAGGTCTGCGTGGCCGAGGTCGAGCAACTTGTCGAGGTCGGCGAGTTGGAGCCCGACCAGATCCACACGCCGGGCATCTTTGTCGACCGCATCATCCAGGGCGCGAATTACGAAAAACGCATCGAGTTCCGCACCGTGCGGGGCGGTGCAGCCGCAAAGAAGGAAAACCCCATCCGCGAGCTGATGGCGAAGCGAGCGGCACAGGAGCTGCGGGACGGTTACTATGTCAACCTCGGCATCGGAATTCCGACGCTCGTGGCCAACTATATTCCCGAAGGCATGAACGTCACTCTGCAGTCCGAGAACGGTCTGCTCGGGATCGGCCCTTTCCCGACCGAGGATGAGGTGGATGCCGACCTGATTAACGCCGGCAAGCAGACCATCACGACGATGCCCGGCTCGGCTTTCTTCTCGAGCGCCGACTCTTTCACGATGATTCGCGGCGGCCACATTGACCTTGCCATTCTCGGCGCCTTCGAGGTGACGGACCGGGGAGACATCGCGAATTGGATGATCCCTGGCAAGATGGTCAAAGGGCCTGGTGGCGCGATGGACCTCGTCGCCGGGGTGAAGCGGGTCGTGGCATTGATGGAGCACTGCGCGAGGGACGGCAGCCCAAAGATTTTGAAACAATGCACGCTGCCCATCACAGGCCTCGGAGTCGTTAACCTCATCATCACCGACCTGTGCGTCTTCGAGGTGAAACAGGGCGGGCTCGTCCTCACCGAGCTGCATCCTGGCGGCACGGTAGACGACATCCGGGCCAAGACCGGCGCACCATTCGAGGTTGCGCTCAAGCGCTGACTCGTTAGGCGAAACTTCCTGCTCAAGAATCGCGCCCGCTCGAAGCACTCCATACCCTCCGCGTCGCCTTTCCTTTCACGCGCGGCAAGCTTTTTGGGGGCGCACTCATCCGCGAGGGCGCGACCCGGGCTGCTCGCTGCCGCGTTTTTCCTTCGCTCCGGTCCGCCCACCGCCTAATTTGCTTCCTATGATTCTCGAACATCCTCTAAGCGACGAAGAACGCGCCTTCCTCGATCGCGTAGCCGAATTCTCCCGCGACGAAGTCATGCCGCAGGCCGACGATTGGGACCACGACGAGAAATTGCCGCGCGAGATTTTTACCAAGGCGGGGAAAATCGGCATGATGGGAATGGCCGCGCCGAAGGAATACGGCGGCGGCGGGATGAGCAACGTCACAGCGGCGCTCGCGATCAAAGAATTGGGCAAGGCCTACGCCGCGCTCTCGATGGACATCGCGGCGCACAACGCGCTTGCCGTCGGCCAAATCAATCGCTTTGGCACGGAAGAGCAAAAGAAGAAGTATCTCCCAAAACTGACGAGCGGCGAATGGATCGGCGCCTGGGCCCTGACCGAACCGAACGCCGGCAGCGACACGGGCGGTATCGAAACGAAAGCGAGCCAGGAAGGCGAACAGTGGAAGATCAACGGGATGAAGAAGTTCATTACCAGCGGACGCACCGCCGACCTCGTCGTAGTCATGGCCACGACCGGCCAGACCGACAAAGGAAAGAACGAGATCAGCGCTTTCATTTTAATGAAAGACCAGGTCACGCCGGTGCGAAAGATTCACACCTACGGAATGCGCGCGAGCGACACGGCCGAGCTGCGATTCGACAATTCGAAGGGGGAATTGCTCGGCGAACGCGGGCGCGGCCGCGAACAGGCGTTGACCGTGCTTGACCGCGGGCGGATCGGGATCGCCGCGCTCGCGGTTGGCATCGCCGAGGCGGCTTTCGAGCGCGCCAACTCCTACGCCAACGAACGGAAACAATTCGGCCATGCGATCGGTGATTTTCAGGCGGTGCAATGGATGCTGGTCGATTCCGCGATGGAGCTCGAAGCCGCGGAGGTCATGACGATGCACGCTGCCTACCTCCAGGACCAGGGCGAGAACACGACCAAGGAATCGGCCATGGCGAAATTGATGGCGTCGGAATCAGCGGTCCGAATTTGCGATCGCTCGATGCAAATCCACGGCGGCTACGGCTACAGCCGTGACCTGCCGATCGAGCGCTATCTGCGTGACGCGAAATTGTGTGAAATCGGCGAAGGCACTTCGCAGGTGCAACGACTGGTCATCGCGCGTCACGTGCTGAAAGAAGCCAAGCCACTCAAGCTTGCTCACCGCGAACCGCGCGCCCCGAATCGTTAGGCGATTTTCGGCTCGCACATTGGCATCAGCAATGTGGGAGGGGCCTGTGTGCCCCGATCGCCGGCAATCAGGACTTACGCGTCAAACACCCAGGGCCATGGATCGGTAATGATATCCTTCCTGTGAGCGCTGCTTTCCTCCCAATCTGCCGGCCGCTCCACCAGCGCTTTCTTCACCGGATTTTCCTCAATGTAGAGCGCGACATAAGTGAACTGCCGCGCTGTTCTTATCAGCGTCTCGTAGTATCCATCCTGCCAGGCCGTTTCATGTCTCGTCAGGTGATTGCTGGTCGCGCCCCTATGTGACTCATAAACGAGTGCATGAACCTGGGCAGCGTCCAAGGTTCGCGAAAGCCGATTAGCGCGTGCCAGTGATCAGGCATGACCACAAATGCGCGGAGGTAGATGCGCTCGTGTTCAACAGCGAAAGCAAAGGCCTCGACAATCGCCTGGCGCAGCTCCGTATTCAGCACGGGTTTTTTCGGTCTGAGGGATTTGGTCACAAAGAAAGTCGACGAAGCGTCCCTCAGCCGGTGAAGACGCAGGTTCTTGGAATGGGGGTCTGACATGCTGCCGTCGATCGGGGCACACAGGCCCCTCCCACATTATTCGCGCTAGACCATCGGACGGAAGTGACCCACGATTTCTTGCAGGCGCCCGGTAATCTGGCCTAACGAGCAGACTTCCACCGCCTTGAGCAAGGCCGGGAAGGTGTTCTCTCCGCTTTCCACGACCGCGGCCAGCTCATCGAGCGCCTTGCCTGCTTTGCCGGCATTCTTCTGCTTGAATTTCTTCAGCCGATTGACTTGTAACTCCTGTCTTTTCCGCGGGGTGCGCGCCAGTTCGATTTTGGGCGGCTCTTCGTTCGGATCGCGATAGCGCGTCAGGCCGACGATCGGTCGCGTGCCATCGTAAATCTGTTGTTCGTAGCGGTGCGCCGCGTTTTGGATCTGGCTGCGTTGATAGCGATTTTCGACCGCGGCCAAAACACCGCCTAACGATTCGATTTCGCGGAATTCGTCGAGAATCGCTTTTTCCACCGCGCGCTCGACCGCTTTCATGCCGGGCGAACCGCTCAACATGTTCATGGTGTGTTTAAAGATGCCCGATTCCTCGAGCAGAATGGCCTGACCATGCGCAGCAAGCCGGATCCATTCTTCGCTCGGCGTCGTAAAAGGCTCGTCGGCGCTGTTGGAATGACAGGAGTTTGTGCCGTTCATGTAGGCGAGCATCAATTCCGCGGCCGTTCTCGTTAGGTTGTTTTTGAATTCGGCGGCGATAAGCGAGCGTCCGCTTGTCTGGGTGTGCAGCTTGAACATCTGTCCGCGCGGGCTGGCACCGAAAACATCCCGCATTCCGATGGCCCAAATCTTCCGCGAAACCCGCGAGAGCGCGATGTATTCAACGTCAAGACCGCAATCGAGGAAGAAGGAAAGGCGCGGCCCGAATTGATCAACCGGCACACCGCGGGCCGCGAGCATTTCGGCGTAAGCGAAACCGTTCGAGAGCGTGTAAGCAGCCTGCTGCACCGGGGTCGATCCGGCTTCGCCGATGTGATAACCGCTGATCGAAACCGGGTACCAGCGCGGCATGTGCGCAGTGGTCCATTCAATCATGTCGCAGAGGAAACGGAGGGACGCTTCGGTCGGGAAAATGGTTTCGTTCTGCGCCTGGACTTCCTTGAAAATGTCGGCTTGAATCGTGCCGCGGAGATTCGGAACCACCTTCGGACCGAAGCGGCGTTTGGCCGCCGCGATATACATCGCCATGATGATTGGCGCAGGTCCACTGATCGTCATCGAGGCGGAAAAATTCGCCGCGCCGACCTCGAAGCCGTCGTAGAGCCGCACCATGTCCTCGAGCGTGTCAACGGCGACTCCGCCTTCCCCAATCTTGCCCATCACGCCAGCAGCGTCCGAATCGATCCCGTAAAGCGTCGGGCCGTCGAAGGCAGTGCTAAGACGTTTCGAACGTTGATGCGCGCTCAGGAAATGAAAACGTTTGTTCGTGTCTTCCGCGAGCATGAGACCAGAGAAGAGGCGGGTCGGTTCTTCCTGCGGCACAGCTTTGGCCTTGGCTCGATTCGACTTCGCGTCGAGGCCGTCGCTGCCGTTAGGCGATTTGCGGGAGCTGCCAGTTTCGATTTCCTCCAGCGGTTCGAGATACATCTCCCGGTAGGCGCCGTTCAGATACGGGAATTCCCCAGGCAAACCGTCGCCGAAAAGATAGCGGGCGATCTCACCCGGCTCATCGATTTCCGGCAACGCCAGGCGCGGCAATGGCAAACCAGTCGGCGCGCGCGCCATCGGAATTTCCGCTTTGATCCCGTTCCAGCGTTCCGTCATTTCGCGGCCAAACTTTTCGTCGGCCCGCGCCCGCTTCACCTGTTCGAGGACGAACTTTTCGTGCTTTTCCACCGATTCAACGACTGCTCCCAGCTTGCTCATTTTTTCCTGCCTCCTGTAGCGGCGCTCCGCGAGCGCCGGCTTCGCTTCGTTTGCCCGCTTTCATTTTCGGCGGTCAGAGACTGCCGCTACAGAATCCCGCGTGATCATCTCATACAACTCATCCACACCCGGATCGCGATGACGCTTCGCCACCGTCGCGACGATCTCCTGTCTGCGTTTGTTCTGCGAAAGCCGGTGTTCGATCTCAGAGAGCGCGGCCTTTGCCCGGTCGAGATCAGTCTTGTTCACAACTACGATGTCGGCCACGTCCAGCATCACGATCTTCTGCAACTGCAAACGCGCTCCGTAATCAGGATTCATCACGAGCACCGTTTGATCAATCAGCTTGCTCCGGAAGGGGAGCGCCTCCTGACCCGTCCCGACGGTCTCGATGATGACGTAGTCGAAATCCGCCTTCGTTAGGCGGGCGAGACAACTCTCGGTCGCAGGCGACAATCCCCCCGCCTGCCCGCGCGTCGCCATGCTGCGCATGAAAACGCGGTCGTTCTGCGAATTGATCATGGTGGCGCGATCACCAAGGAGCGCGCCTTCGCCGATCACGCTCGGATCGTGCGACAAGATCGCGATCCGCACTTTCGGTTCTCTTTGCAAAAAGCGCAGGACCAGTTCGTCGATCAAGGTCGTCTTGCCCGCGCCCCCCGGACCAGTGAAACCGATGACGCGCGCTTTGCGCGAATTTCCAACTTCGGATTTCGGACGTCGCACTTTCCCTTTGGCGTCCTCGATCTTCGTGAGCTCCCGCGCCAGGGAGAGATCACGGCGAGCATTTTTCGTCGATCTTTGCCGTTTGCCGTAGTGTTTCTTCACGTAGTCCGCCATCTCGGTAAGCGAAGTGCCGGCGAAAAAAATCTGGTCGACCCCCTGGTGTTTCATCAATCGGGCGTCGTCGTAGGTGATGGTGCCGCCGCCGCCGCCGAAGACCGCGATGTCGCCCGCCCCCTGGCGGCGCAGTTGCCTAACGACTTCGGCGAAGAAATCGATGTGTCCCCCGTTGTAACTTGAAATCCCGATGGCGGCGACGTCCTCCTGGATAGCGGCGCGCACGATGTCGCCCGCATAACGATGAAAGCCGAGGTAAACAACCTCAATGCCGTGCCGGATGAACTCCAGGTTGATTGTGTTGATGGCGCTGTCGTGGCCATCGCAAATCGGGACAGCGGTGAGAATACGAACCGGTGAAGACATGAAAAAGAGGCCGCAAACTACCGGCATTCATCTGGCGGGCAATTGGATTCCAGCCTAACGTCGCCGATGACCGATCCTCTCGATTTCACTGGCAAAGTCGTCCTCGTGACCGGTAGTTCGCGCGGCCTCGGCGCGGCGATGATCAAGGCATTCGGCGATCGTGGCGCGCAGTGTGTCGTCAATTTCGTCAGCGACCCGGAGGGAAAAAACAAGGTCGACGCGGAGAACGTCGCGGGCGAGCTGAAGCATCCGCTCGTCGTCGAGTGCGACGTGACCAAGCCTGATCAAGTCGAAGCGATGATGGTTGCCGTCGTAGAAAAATTCGGCGGACTCGACGTTCTCGTGAACAACTCCGGGATTATTCGCGATCGAACGATCAAGAAATTGACGCTGGACGAATTTGAGAGCGTGGTGCGGGTGAATCTCGCCGGGACATTCAACGTCATACAAAAGGCCGCGGCGGTTTTGCGCGCGGGCGGACGCATCATCAATCTCTCCTCGGTCAGTGGACAGATGGGTCTTTTCGGGCAGGCGAATTATTCCTCGAGCAAAGCCGCGATCATCGCCCTGACGAAAGTCTCAGCGCGCGAGTTCGCCCGTCAGCAGGTCACGGTCAACGCGATCGCACCCGGGTTCATCGACGTCGGGATGAGCAAAGGGATGCCGGACGAAGTAACGGAAAATTTCAAGAAACAGATTCCGTTAGGCCGACTGGGCGAAGCGCGAGAGATCGTCGATGCGGCCCTCTTCCTCGCCTCGCCAATGGCCAGCTACATCACTGGCCATGTCTTGAACGTGAACGGCGGCTATTACATGGGCTAAGGGGGTAGGAGGAGCGACGCGCCCTGGGCCCTCGGTTTATCCTGAACCGCCGTGGCGTGCGCTGCTCCTCCTGCCTTCCATCCCAGATTCGAGCGACCAAAATCCCAATTTCGGGAAATCGAATTCGTTAGGCGGGATTTCAGACCGTCTGCAACTTCCACTTAGCCAATGCATTCCAACTGATTGCTTGCGATGGCACGCGCTTTGCATCAGGCTGCGCCGCCGCTCATTTCGAACGGCACAACTTCACTATGCACTTACGTCTTCTCTCTCTGCCTTCTCACCGGCTTGCTCGCTTTGCCGCTCGTCGATGCGCAAACTCCGGGGCCGACTCCATCGGTTGACGAGCTGGTCGCGAAAAATCTTGAGGCCAAAGGTGGCCTAGCCGCACTCGATGCAATCAAATCAATCCGCTTCGAAGGCCGGCTCATCGCCAACCAGGGCCAGCTCGAATTGAAATACTCCGAAACGAAGAGGCGCCCCGGAGAAGTGCGGACCGATGCCGTCCTCCAGGGAATGAACCTTGTGCAGGCCTATAACGGCACGAGCGGCTGGAAAATATTCCCACTCTACGGTCGGAAAGATCCGGAGAAAATGTCGGCCGACGAATCGAAGTCGCTGGTCGAAGAGGCGGAGATCGGCGGTCCCCTGGAGAACTGGAAAGCACAGGGCAAGACCGTAACCTATCTGGGGACCGAAGACGTGGAAGGGACCGCCGCGCACAAGCTGAAGGTGGTGCGGAAGAACGGCGACGTCAGTTACGTCTATCTCGATCCGGATTATTTTCTCGAGATCCGCGTCATCGATCAGCGCGTCGAGCAGGGCGCGCAGCTCGAAGTCGAAACCGATCTTGGCGACTACGAAAAAATCAACGGAGTTTACTTCCCGTTCTCGGTCGAGACTGGAAACAAAGGGTCGACTGACAAACAAAAAATCGTCATCGAAAAAGGCGAAGCCAACGTCCCGGTTGACGACTCAATTTTCGAGTTCCCCACCAAGACCGCGAAATAATCCATCCTACTTATCGCCATGCGATTCTCTAATTTTCTCTTTCTCACGTCACTTGGTCTTGTCGGCGTCGCTGCCGGGCAACAGACACCTTACAGCTCCGCGACCATCTCCGGACTTAACGCGCGCAACATCGGCTCGGCTACGATGAGCGGCCGCGTTGACACCATTGCCGCCAACCGCGAGCCCTCGGGCAAGCTGACGATCTTTGTCGGCGCGGCCAGTGGCGGCGTCTGGAAATCGGAAGACGGCGGCACGCATTATCGTCCTGTCTTCGACGAACAACCGGTGCAATCGATCGGCGCACTCGCGCTCGATCCGAAGAACGCGAAGAATGTCTGGGCCGGCACGGGGGAGCCGTGGGTCCGGAACAGCGTTTCGATCGGCGACGGCATCTACAAATCGACCGACGGGGGCGAGACCTGGAACAAGTCGGGTCTGCCAAACTCGGAACGGATCTCACAAATCATAGTTAGTCCGAAGAGCGGCGATACCGTTTATGCGGCGGTGCCGGGTGCGCTCTGGAGCGATTCGCCCGATCGCGGTCTCTACAAGACAACCGACGGCGGCAAGACCTGGAACCTGATTCTTAAAGGTTCGAATCTTTCCACCGGCGCCTCGACGATTGCGATGGATCCGGCCAACCCGAACATTCTTTTCGCCGGGCTTTGGGATTTTCGGCGCAAAGGCTGGACCTATCGCTCCGGGGGCGAGACGCCTAACGATCCTTCCGGCAGCGGACTCTTCCGCACGACTGACGGCGGCGCCACCTGGAAGGAAATCACCCCGGAGGCCAACAAAGGTTTCCCGAAAAAGCCCTACGGTCGTCTTGCCGTCGCGATCGCGCCCTCGAATCCGAAGCGCGTTTATGCCTTTGTCGAATCAACCGACAGCGCGCTTTTTGTTTCGGACGACGGCGGGCAAACCTGGGCGCAACGCGACAAGAGCCAATGGATGGTCTGGCGTCCCTTTTACTTTGCGAACCTGACCGTTGATCCGAAAAATCCGGACCGCGTTTTCAAAACCGACGGCGCCCTCATTCTGAGCGAGGATGGCGGCAAGAGTTTCGCCATCGTGGGCGGTTTCAATGGCGCGCATGGCGATGTGCATGCAGTCTGGATTGACCCGACCAATCCGCAGACGGTGATCTCGGGCGATGATGGCGGAATCTGGTATGCCTACGACGGCGGCAACCGCTGGTGGAAGGCCAACAATCTGCCCATCTCGCAGTTCTACCACGTGAGCGTGGACGACGCCGACCCGTATCAGGTTTACGGCGGCTTGCAGGATAACAGTTGCTGGGTCGGCCAGTCGGAATATCCCGGCGGGATCACCAATGCGCAGTGGGAAAACATCTTCAATGGCGACGGCTTCTACACTTTCGTCGACCCGGCTGATCCCGACTACATTTACGCGGAATATCAGGGCGGTTATGTCGGCCGGGTCAACCGTCACACTCTCGATACGCGCATCATTCAGCCGAAGCCAAACTACAAGGAAAAACTCCGCTTCAACTGGAACACCCCGCTGGTCGCTTCCCCTAACGAAAAAGGGACGATCTATATCGGCGCGCAATTTCTCTTTCGCTCCCGCGACCATGGCCAGAGCTGGGAGCGCATCTCCCCCGACCTGACGACGAACGATCCCGAGAAACAGAAGCAGGAACAATCGGGCGGCGTCACGATCGACAATTCCGCGGCCGAGATGCACACCACCATTTTCGCCATCAGTGAATCGCCCAAGGACAAAAACCTGATCTGGGCCGGGACCGACGATGGCAATCTTCAGCTCACCCGGGACGGAGCGAAGACCTGGAACAACGTCGTTGGCAACGTCCCGGGCCTGCCGAAAAATTCCTGGGTGCGCTGGGTACAGGCGAGCAATTTCGATCCGGGGACGGCCTACGCCGCGTTTGACCGCCACACCTTTGGGGATTTCGCGCCCTACGTTTACAGGACGACTGACTACGGCCAGACTTGGAAACCGTTAGTCACTCCCCAAGATGTAAAAGGGGTCCGGGGCTATGCGCACGTCATCAAGGAAGACCTGGCACAGCCGAATCTGCTTTTCCTCGGGACGGAGTTCGGGCTTTTCGTCTCGATCGACGCCGGCGAATCATGGGCGCAATACAAGGGCAGCCGCTTTCCGGCCGTCGCGGTGCTTGATCTCGCGATCCAGCCCAGGACGAATGATCTCGTCCTCGGCACCCACGGGCGTGGCATCTGGATTATTGACGATATCACGCCGCTGCGTTCGCTCACGCCCGACCTCTTGACGAAAGAAGCCAGCTTCGTCGCGGCAAAGCCGGTGCAGCAGCAACGCATCGAAAGCAACGGCGGCTGGCCTAACGGCGCAGCCGTTTTCACGGGCGACAATCCACCGGACGCCGCGGCCATCACCTACTATCAAAAATCGCGTCACCTCTTCGGCAAATTGAAGATCGAAGTCCTCGACCCCTCAGGCAAAGTGATCGACAGCCTGCCAGCGAGCAAACGTCCCGGCCTCAATCGCGTGATGTGGAGCATGCACGAGAAGCCTCCGCGCGTGCCGCCCGCGGCGCAGATCGCCGGCGCCGGAACCAACGGTCCGCGCGTTCTACCCGGCACTTATACCGTGCGCATGACGAAGAATGACAAACCGTACGAAACGAAACTCACCGTGGCACTCGATCGACGCAACAAATTCAGTGAAGCAGATCGCAAGGCACAGTACGACGCAGCGCAGAAAGTGAAGGCTTTGTTTGGCGACGAGAGCGCGCTGATGGATCGCATTCTCGCACTGCGCGCCAGTCTGGCAAAAAGCGAGCAAGCCCTCGCCTCCGACCAGGCGACCGGCAAAGCAGTCAGTGATTTCGACGGGAAGGTAGATGCGGTGCGGAAGCAGATCGTCGCCACAACAGAAGGGGGCGCAATCACTGGCGAAGAACGCCTCCGCGAACATACCGACCAGCTCTACGGCGCGATCCTGAGCTACGAAGGCAAACCGGCTGATTATCAGATCGCACGGATTGCCTCGCTCCGGCGCGAGTTGGCCGATGCCGTAAAAGACTTCGAAGGGCTGCTCACCAACGAACTGCCGAAGCTTAACGACCAACTGAAAGGGAAGGGCCAGCCCGAGATCGAGCCGCCGCCAGCGAAAGTTGCAGTGAACGATTCCGAGCCCCGCTCCGGTGGCGGATCGCTCAATGGCGCTGGCGATCCCGATTCGCCGGCCGGTGCGATGTCGCTCCCGGCCAACTTCCGACTTCTGCGCTGACCCTGTAAATCGGAAGCGGGTTCGAAGCCGGGCCTCCAAGAAACGCGGATCAATCGCGGACCGTCTTCATTCCATGCCGGATGATCCGGTCGATCAGTTCCGGATACGGCAGACCCGCCTTGCCCGCGGAAAGCGCGAAATCCTCGTCTTCCGCCAGAATCGGATTTGGGTTCGCCTCGATGAAGAAGACCTCGTTGGCCGCCGTCAGCCGCAGATCCATCCTCGCATACCCATCGATCGTCAGCAGACGGTAGATGCGTTTGCACATCTGCTCGATCTGCGCCACGAGCGCTGGAGCAAGATCCTCGGCGAACTGGTTTTGCAAGCCCCAGCGTTTGCGATATTCCTCGTCCCACTTCGCGCGATAGGTCGCAATCTTTGGCTCGTCCGGCGGCACCTCGCGGAAGATCAGCTCGCGGATCGGAAAAACGGTCAGCCGCAGGTTGCCCATCAGGCTTACGTAGAGTTCACGCCCCTCGATGTATTCCTCGGCGATCACGTCGCCGTCGTGTTTCTCGTGAATAAAGGCGACGCGCTCCCGGAACTGCTCGTCGGTCGCGACGAAGGAGGCCTGCGCGATACCGTAGGACGCCTCTTCTTTCACCGGTTTGACCAGGAGGGGAAACTTCAGCTGCCGGGGCCGCGCGATGCGCTGGCCGCGCGGGATGACCACGAAGTTCGGCACGTGGATGCGATGATAACTCAGGATTTTTTTCGAGATTCCCTTGTGCTTGCAAAGGACGAGACCGGTCGCCCCGCAGCCGGTAAAGGGCACGTCCTGCATCTCGAGAAATGAAACAATGTTCTGGTCGAACCCGCGGTTGTTCTTGAACTGATCGGCGAGATTGAAAATGACGTCGGGCGCGAAGGTTTCCAGTTTTTGCCGGAGCAGATCGAGGTTGTCGAAGATGGCGAGATGCTCGGTCGTATAGCCAAGCGTGCCGAGCGCAGTCAGGAGGTTTGCCTCGGTTTTCCAATCCTCTGTCTTCATCTCTGCGCTCAAATCCTGGTCGATCGTTGTGGGACGGACGGCGTCGAAAAGCGCGAGGACTTTGAAATTTCGTTTCACGTTATTTGGTGCGCTTGAACTTGCCGGTGAAGAGATAATTCATGACCAGCGTCGTGATGAAAGAGGTAACGCGAAAATCCTGCTGCGGATCGTCGTTCAGCACGTGGAGCCCGAGCTGCTCGCAACGGTCGATGAGCCGCGTGAGGAGTTTGTTCACCCGGAATTTTTTCTCGTTCGTCCACTGGCAGACCGAGTTCAACAGCCGCCGCCGTCGCCGGCGCAGATACGCGCCGGCTGTGATCCGGCCCGGTCCGGCTGTCGCAGCGAAGAGCTGTCGCAGATCGGCATCGTAGAAATCCGGATACGTATCTTCATAAAGCTTCCGTTTGCGCGCGTAATAGGTCTTGAGCTTGAGGTTCAGGCAATCGTGGTCGGCGACGCGATAGTCCGGCAGATGCTGCGGCTGCGGCGGTTTTCCGGCAAACGAGCGCATCAACTCATCGACGTACTCGAGTTTTTGCAGCGCCTTCCAGCCGGCATATTGCTTGCGCCAGTCTAGCCCCGGCGTGAGCCAGACCGCGAAGGTCTCCGCGAAATCTTCGTCCGGATGGCTCTGGGCGTACCAGTCGTCGAGATGCAAGACGTAGCTGCGGCTGAACGGGCGCGGCTGGTAGAAATCCGGCGTCTCCTGACGCGAGGTGTGCCCGAAAGTTTGCTGCCATTTTTTCTTGCGCGGAAGCTGGTAGACATAGCTGTAGGCATGAGCGGCCTCGTGCCGGATGAGTTTCATGAACCACTCGGTCGTTCCGCCCTCGACTTCGAGCATCATCGTCCGTTCCAGCGCGCGCAGCCGGTCGTGGACAAGAAAAAAAGGCAGGAAAATCGCCGGGATGCCGACCGGCACAAACCATTCATCGCCGATGTGGCAAGGCGGACGAAAGATTAGTCCGTGCGCGCCAAGCTCGTCATAAAGCTGCCGGATAAGCGGAGCGAGGGCCGTGCCCTCGAGCCGCAAGCCGAGCTTGGAGATGCGGCGCTCGAGAAGATCCTGGTCGCTCAGTGATGCCCAGTCGGCCGCTTCCATTTCGCGAACGCTATCAGTCCGCGGCGGGCGCTGTCACGCCTTCGCGATCCAACAACTCGTCTTCCGACGAAAGATGAATCCAAATTCTCGGCAAACTGCATCTCATTGAGTGAGCCCAACCAACATCATGAAATTCTTTTTCGGCGCCTGCTTCCTTGCTTTGGTCGGCACAAATCTTGTCGGCCCAAAATCCCGTTCCGGATCCTCCTCCCATTCAGGTGATGGTGCTCGGCACTTATCACTTTGGGAATCCGGGGCTGGACTTGCACAACATGAAAGTCGACAGCGTCCTCACGCCAACCAAGCAGGCCGAATTGGTCGATGTTGCGACGCGTCTCGCGAAATTCAATCCGACGAAAATCGCGATCGAAGCGCTCTCCGATCGCGCCGATTTCGGGACAAAAAAGTTCGCGGAGTTTACACCCGAAAAATTGGCCACCAACCCGGACGAACGCGTGCAAATCGCCTACCGCCTGGCACACCAACTCGACCAGAACGTCGTTTATGGGATCGATGAGCAGAGCGAGACGATCGATTATTTCCCATTCGACAAGGTCGAGGCCTATGCCAAAACGCATGGACAAGCTGCCGCGCTCGCCGGCCTGCAGGAAAACGTCGAGCAGATGGTGAAGCAGATGGACGCTGCGCAGAAAACGAAGCCGATCCGGCTCATGCTGGCCGATCAGAACGACCCCGCTCATGTTCTGGCGGATCACCAGAAATTTTACTACGGGCTGTTCGTTTTTGGCGACCAGAAGGAACAACCGGGGGCGGAGTTGAACGCGGCTTGGTATCAACGCAACGCGAAGATTTTTGCCAAGCTCACACAAATCGCACGGCCCGGTGATCGCGTGCTCGTCGCCTTCGGCGCCGGCCACGCATTTTGGCTCCGGCACTTCGTCCAGAACACGCCCGGCTTCGAATTGGTCGAACCGAATCTCTACTTGCGCTAGGCTCGGTTTGGCGCGCCGCGAACCGGAAACGTCGCACTTTCGGTGGCACTCATTCCGGAACTGGAGAACCTTGCCCAATGGCAACAAGAACCGGTTCGGCAGTATGGGAAGGCACGCTTAAGAGCGGCCAGGGTCGCATGAAACTGGGCAGCGGCGCCTTCGAAGGCGCTTATTCGTTTTCGTCCCGCTTTGAAAACGGCAGCGGCACGAATCCCGAAGAACTGATCGGGGCCGCTGAGGCCGGCTGTTTTTCCATGGCGCTTTCGTTAGGCTTGGAGAAAGCGGGTTTTCCACCGAAACGAATCGCGACCACTGCAAACGTGAAGCTCGAGCAAAGCGCCGGCGGGTTTCGCATCACCGCAATCGACCTCGAGACGGAAGCTGACGTGCCGGGAATCGACGACGCAAAATTCCAGGAACAGGCCGAGCAGACGAAGAAGAACTGCCCCGTCTCGGTCGCCTTGAGCGGCACGCAAATCAATCTGCGCGCGCGACTGGCCAGTCGTTAGGCCACGCTCGGAGGGACACGCGGAAGCGCGTTCCTTTGTCGATTCAGACGAGATCGCTGGTTCCGGCAGCGGCGGAATTTCCGGGTTCTGCCACCATCGCGTTCCAGCGACGCTGCATTTCATTCGGGCTCAACCTTTCCAGCTCCTGTGAGATCGTCCATTCATGGCCAAACGGGTCGCGCAATGTCCCGGAGCGATGACCGTAAAATTCGTTGGTCAGGGGTCGCAGCACTTCCGCACCGGCCTGGATCGCGCGATCGAAATCTGCGTCGACATTCGCGCTCATCAGGCCCAGCTTCACCGCCGTCCCACCGAGAGTCTGCGGCGATTTGTTGAACTGCGGATACTCGTCCGAAAGCATGACAAGGGCACCGTTGATCGTCAGTTCGGCGTGTCCGATCTTGCCGCTCTCGGGGTCGACCAGGCGCGACCGCTCCTCGGCTTTGAAGGCGCGCTTGTAGAATTCGATCGCGGCCGCGCCATCTTTCACAGTCAGGGTGGGCGACAATGGCGGATAGGAAGGTGCAGCACTCATGGAATTACCTTTATTCGCGCCCGGCATTTGGCAAAAACATTTCCAGCGCGCCGGCCGACAATTTCAACGAAGATCCAGACAAAACTCGACTCCGGCGGCGTCTCTTGTTTGAATCCAGTCGCGCTCATTGGCGCATCTCAACCTTGGGAGTGGTATGTTGACCGATCTTCGCTTTGCGCTGCGACAGTTGTTCAAATCGCCGGGCTTCACCCTTCTCGCCGTCCTCACGTTGACCCTCGGGATTGGGCTCAACACCGCGATCTTTAGTTTGGTCAACGATCTCTTCCTGCGCAGCCTTCCCTTCAAAGACCCGGGCCGGCTCGTCCAATTCCATTCTGGGGAAAAGACCGCCGAGGCCCTGGAGTGGCCGCTCTCTGCGCCGCGATTTCAGCTTTATCGTCGAAGGCCAGACGCTCTTCGACGGCTTCGCGGCCGACAACGGCGTGGCGGTCACCCTGACCGGTCTGGGCGATCCCGTCCAGATCGGCGCGTTCCGGGTGACGGCGAATTACTTCGACGTTCTCGGGGTGCAACCGATTCGCGGCCGGAATTTTTTGCCTAACGAAGAGGAAGGCGCCGATGTCGCGCTCGTCTCGGAGAACTTCTGGCGGCGAAGACTGGGCGGCGATCCCAATGTGCTCGGGCGCAGCATCACCCTTGACGGCGTCGCGCACACCATCGTCGGCGTCTTGCCCAACATGCCGGTGCCGTGGGTCGGACCGAACGGCAACGAGGTCTGGACCACCAAGCCATTCGTCATTCCCGGCTTTTCGCACGAACGGATGATGCGCGGGACGGCCTTTTTGCGGACCGTGGGAAGATTGAAGGCTGGCCTGACAATCGAGCAGGCGCAGGCTGCCCTCCCCGCGCTCGAGCAAAGTTACCGCACGCAGAATCCCGGCAAGATCGACGCCGACCTGAAAACCATCATCGTGACGTTGCCAGAAGATGCGACCGGAAAGTTGCGCCCAGCGTTCGCCACCCTTTTCGGAGCGGTGAGTTTCGTTCTGCTCATCGCCTGCAGTAATGTCGCCAACCTTCTCCTCGTGCGTTTCAGCGGGCGGCGCCGCGAGATCGCGCTCCGTCTGGCGCTGGGCGCTTCGCGCGCCAGCGTGCTGCGGCTTTTTATTCTCGAAAGCCTGCTCGTGAGCGCGCTCGCGGGATTGTCAGGCGCGTTCCTCGCCTGGCAGTTGATTCCGCTCGTGCCGAAAATCACGGCCAACTTTCTTCCCCTCGAAGCCTCCGGCGTCAGCATCTCGTTACCCGTGCTCGAGTTCACGCTCGCGCTTTCGCTCCTCACTGGCCTGGCCATGGGAATCTATCCTGCCTGGCAGGCGTCGTGCGCCGATCTCGTCGACGGCCTGAAGGAAGGCGGCCGCGGCACGAGCGGCAGCCTGCGGCAACAACGGTTCCGCAAAATCCTGGTGGGCGCGCAGGTCGCGCTCTCGGTCGCGCTGCTCGCGGGCGCGGCTCTGCTCATCGCCAGTTTCGTCAGGCTAAGTCAGCAGCCGCTCGGTTTTCGGTCCGATCATCTCTGGGTCGCGTTTGTGACCTTCCCGCAGGCGCGCTATCCCGATGAGGCGTCGCGCCAGCGCTTCGCGGAGCGGACGCAGGAGGCGTTGCGCGCGGTCCCCGGTTTCGAAAGCGTGGCAGTGAGCGGCGATTTCCCGCTCGCCGGCGGCAACGGTGCGACTCTCTACGCTCGCCCGGAGGGCAATGTGCCGCCGGTGCCCGAGCGTGCCGCTGCGCCCTCCCACGATACGATGCCAGGATACTTCCATACCTGGGGCATTCCGATTGTCGCCGGCCGCGACTTCAATGAGCACGATCTCGCCGGTCAGCCTAACGTCATGTTGATCAGCCAGGCGGGAGCGCGAAAGGTTTTCGGGAAAGAAAGTCCGATTGGCAAGACGTTGCTCGTCACGAGCGCCAGCACCCCGACGGAAATTGTTGGCGTGGTCGGAGATGTTCGCTCGGGCAAGATCGGCCAGCCTAACGACATGGAATTCTATCGTCCCTGGGCACAGGAAAATTTTCCGTTTATGAGCATCACGGTGCGCAGCCCGATGAAACCCGTTGAGGTCACGCGTCTGGTGCAGCGGGCCCTGACCAAGATCGATCCCACGATCGCGCTCGCCCAGCCGCAGGCGATGGATGAAGTCGTCCGCATGGCGCTCGGCGAAGCCCGCCTCATGATGTGGTTGCTCGGCATTTTTGCCGGGGTCGCTCTCCTCCTCGCGACGGTCGGAATCTATGGCGCCGTCGCCTACACCGTCGAGCAACGAACCGGCGAAATCGGCGTCCGCATGGCGCTCGGCGCGCAAACTCTCGACGTCCTGCGCCTGGTCGTCGGCCAGGGGATGAAGCCGGTCCTCTTCGGCCTCATCGCCGGCCTCGCGGCCGCGCTTCGCTCTGGGCCGATTGATCGCCTCACAGCTCTATCAGGTCTCGGCGCACAGTCCGCTCCTCTTCGCGGGCACGATCGTCGCTCCTCGGCACGGCCGCGCTCCTCGCCTGCCTCCTTCCCGCCCGCCGGGCCAGCCGGCTCAATCCGGTGACTGCCTTGCGCACGGAGTAGGTCGCGGCCGAGGTTCCTGGACATGAATCGGTCAGGCGGAGGACCGCTCCGCAAATTCCGGTAACGGCGCTTCAGCCGGGCGTCGAAAAGCCGATTCCACGCGTTGCCGTCCTGCGACATTTCCATGCTAGTCGTTAGGCAAGCGGCCTCACTCAGGTCGTAAGTCAGGCGCACATGCATCCCCGGGCCGCCGTGCGCCAGTTTCAGGACATCGCCATCGAATCTTCCTTTGAAGACTTCCGGCGGCACGCCCATGCAATCGAACCACGTCAGGGTGTAAAGATCTTCTTGGGGATCGTAGGTGAAAACGCCGTGACCGGTGAAGGTGACCTTGCCGCCGCGTTCTTGTTCGTAATCGTTGATCAGAGCGAAACCGTTCAACGCAACGCGGCTCTTGATTCGACCGGTCGCCTTTCCACCCTGCGGATCCCACGGCGAAGGATGCATTGTCTCCTCGCCTTCCCATTGGCCCGCGATCTTTTCGAGCTTGCGATGTCCATCGCTGGGCGTTGGCATTTCCATGCCGGCACGATAACAGGCGCCCACCACGGACAAAAGCCTAATCGACTACTGGCACACCTTCGGTTGCGGTGCGGCGAGCGTAGTGCTCACTCAGCCGCTGCGTCATTTCGCCGACTTGCCCATTGCCGATGATGCGGCCGTCGATCGTCGTGACGCCCGCCAGTTCGCCCATCGTGCCGGTGCAGAAAACTTCATCAGCCCGATAGAAATCTTCGATCGTCAGGTCGGTCTCATGGTGCGCGATTTTCTTCGCGGCGCAGATCTCCAGAACGGTGGCGCGCGTGATTCCTTCCGGGCAGGCAATGACGCGGCTCGTCGCTACCTCACCTTGCCTGACGAGAAAGAGATGTGTCGCGTTCGTCTCTGCGACGAAGCCGCGCAGGTCGAGCATGATGGCGTCGTCGGCGCCGGCCTTGTTCGCTTCGATCTTGGCCAGGATCGAGTTGAGCAAATTGGCGTGATGAATTTGCGGATCGAGGATTTCCGGCGGCGGCCGGCGCATCCTGCTGGTGATCAACGTCAGGCCGCCCTTTGCGTAAACGGGCGCCTTGTGTTCCGCGAGCACGATAAGCGTCGGCCCGCTCTGGTTGAGGCGCGGGTCCATCCCGGAGGTGATCTTGACTCCGCGGGTCAGCGTGAGACGAATGTGCACGCCGTCGCGCATCTGGTTGGCGGCAAGGGTGCGCTTGATTTCATCGATCAGCTTTTCGTTAGGCGGAATTTCCGCAAAGGCGAGCGCGATAGCGGAACGGCGCAGGCGGTCGAGATGTTCGTGCAACTTGAAGATGCGACCGTCGTAAAGTCGCAACCCTTCCCAGACCGCGTCGCCGCCCTGCACCGCGGAATCGAACGGACTCACGCCCGCCTCGTCCCGATGGATGAGCCGGCCGTTGATGTTCACGATCAGGTCGCGGTTCTTTTCGTTGAATTGCTGGAGCACAAATCAAGAAGAGCTAATCAGGAAAATAGGAAAGCAGGATAAGAATGTAGAGAACCACCTCCATTCTTCCCATTCCTGAGTTCCTGCTTTCCTCATTCCTCTTGTTCAGTGGAGCCGGTGCTGGTAAAGCTCGCTCGTAACATTCGCGGCAACGTTCGTGAATCTCGCGCAGACGCTCCGGCACTGGCGCGGACTTCGCCTGATACGGTTGAAAGGAAGTGGAACGCGCCACTTCGCCATACCAATGCTTCGCCCAAACTCCGTCGGTCTCACGCAGCCCCGGCGGCCAGGAGAGCATCGCGGGATCAAACTCGACCCCGACCGCGCGACAAAGAAGGCGCAGCATCCGCTCGGGATTCTGCAAGACATCCCGTGCGTCGATCACCGGCGGAACGTCCCCGACCGCTCGCGCACCCAATCAAAGATCTCGGCCTGTTGCACGAAACCAATATCTTCCAGCGTCGGGTCATCGTTCTTCCTGATGTAGGAAGCGATCACCTCCGCCGGGATCGCGAATAAGAAAACAGTTCGTTAGGTTATCGAGCCAGTCACGATCGATCTCGGGCAAGAGATGATGCGTCATCTGCTTCTGATAAAAAACCCCAATGTGGGAGGGGCCTTTGTGCCCCGATCGGGGAACGTCAGTCGTTAGGCTCAATCACCTTCCGCCAGTCGGTTTCCCCGCTCGCGATCACTTCCTCAGCAACGGGATGTTCCTTCCCGGTCGCCTGCAGATAGAAGGCGTAGAGCGGCTCGTCGACGACCACGGTATCGGCCCGATTCCCCCACGACCGCATCATCGCGGTCGAGATATTGCGCGGCCCGGACCACATCGCGAGGCGGAGAATTTGCACGCCGCCAAGATTGGAAGAACTGCCTTTGGGCGCAAGTGCGTGCGGCAATCTCAGGTCAGCACAATGAGTTTCTTCCGGCGCCCGGGAGATGCCAGGGATGATCTCGTCCTGCTCAGAGGAAGTCCTCGACCAACTGTAGCTCCGACGCTCGCGAAATTGTATTGTAGGGCAGGCGCTCCGCCTGCCGGGGATGTGGTCTGCCCGCAGTTGTAGGGCAGGCACCCCGCCTACCATTGTCTGCCATCGCAATTGTCATTGCCTTTCCCGTGGCCGACATCCACCCCCGGCAAGCGACGCGCTTGCCCTACAATTTACCGGCCGCCGTCGTTTCGCTACAGATTCGCGACGTAGTCCACCATCCGCTGCCGCATCTTCTCATCCGGCAAGCGGCCGACGCCCGCGGCCATGTTGTCTTCCAGATGCCCGACGTTGCCGGTCGCGGGAATGGCACAGGTCACGGCAGCGTTGCCCAGAATCCACTTGAGAAGAAATTGCGCCCACGATTTGCAATCGAACTCCGCTGCCCAGTCCGGCAACGGCTTGGCGCGAACTCGCGCGAAGAGATCGCCGCTGGCAAAGGGACGGTTGATCAGCACGGCGACGCCCCGCTCGCGCGCCAACGGCAAGACCCGCTCGTCCGCTGCGCGGTCGATGATCGAGTAATTGATCTGGAGGAAGTCGAGCTTCTCGCGCCGCAGTATTTTCTCCACTTCCGGGAAGGCAGAATCGACATAATGCGTGATGCCGAGATAACGAATGCGTCCCTCTTCCTTCCAGGCACGCATAGTGGCGAGCTGAGTGTCGAGATCGACCAGGTTGTGCACTTGCATGAGGTCGAGACGCTTCACCCGCAGCGCGATCGAATGAGCGCTCCATGGAATCGATCCCGGCCTGCTGTCCCGGTGGTCCAGACTTTGGTGGCGAGGAAAAGCGAATCGCGCAGATGCAGTTCACTCGTCAGGTCGCCGATCACGCTTTCGGCCCGGCCGTACATCGGCGAGCGTATCGATCACCTTGCCGCCAAGCTGGACGAAGCGGCGGAGCACTTCTTTGAGCGGCGCGCGCTCGTTAGGCGAGTCGCCCACGTCAAAGACCTGCCAGGTACCGAGGCCGACCACGGGAATTTTTTCGCCCGTGGAAGGAATGGCACGCGGCAACATCGTGACGGTTTCTTTCCGCCGCACGCATCGGGATCGGGCAGAGACGCCGCCGCCGCCGCGCCGCCTATCAAGCGGACCGCTTCGCGCCGGGTGATGGAGACATCAAACATGGTTCGAAAATCCTTGCCTTGGCGCTCGTTGCAAAGATTGAATTTGTTATGAAAACGATCAACCGGACGCAACTTGGATAGCGCTCGGGCTGGCCGTCGCGCTGGCCGGCAGCAGGAATCGTGAACGCGAAGGAGCCGATCTTCGATGGTCTCGGCTCCTACAAGAGAACGATCACGACCAATTCGCCCCGGGCGCAACGTTATTTCAATCAGGGCCTCGCCTTCTATCACGGCTTCAATCACGGCGAAGCGATCCGTTCCTTTCAGGAAGCGGCCCGGCTCGATCCGAAATGCGCGATGGCGCATTGGGGCATCGCGCTCGCCTGCGGACCGCACATCAATCTCCCGCTCGTCCCGCCACCGGCCGCGGAGCTGGCCTGGAAGGAACTGAAGCTCGCGCAGGAAAACGCGGAGCATGCGTCGCCGGTGGAGCGCGACCTGATCGAGGCGCTCAGTCATCGTTATGCCAATCCGCAGCCGGAAGATCGCGCGCCGCTCGACCAGGCTTACGCGGATGCGATGCGCAAGGTTTGGCAAGATTACCCTAACGATCCCGAGGTCGGCGTCCTTTTCGCCGAGGCGATGATGGATTTGCGTCCGTGGAATCAATGGACGCCGGAAGGTCAGCCGAATCCCGGGACGGACGAAGTGATCGCCACGCTCGACGCGGTCTTAAAGCTCAATCCGAAGCATCCGTTCGCGAATCATCTCTACATCCACGCGGTCGAAGCTTCGCCGCATCCGGAGCGGGCGAACGCCGCCGCGGATCGTTTGCGCACTTTGCAGCCCGGCCTCGCCCATAACGTGCATATGCCGTCGCACATCGACATTCGTTGCGGGCGCTGGCAGGAGGCCGTCGAGACCAACATCAAAGCGGTCGAAGCCGATCGCCGCTATCGCAAAATCGCCGGACCGCCGGTCGGATTCATCAACGTCTACGTCGCGCACAACCGTCACATGCTGGCTTACGCGGCGATGATGACCGGCCAGCGCGAGCTCGCGATGAAGCACATCCGCGCCATGGTCGCGCAATTGCCGGCCGATTTCCTGAAAGAGAACGCGCTCCTGGCGGAAGGCTTCGTCGCCATGCCGATGGAAGTGATGGTCCGCTTCGGGATGTGGGATGAAATTCTCGCCGAGCCCGACAATTACGCCGACTACATGACGGGCACGCGCGCCTTTCATCATGCCGCCCGCGCCATCGCCTACGCGGCAAAAGGCGATCCCGAAAACGCGCGCAAAGAACAGGCGATCTTCCTCGAAAAAGCGAAGCTCGTCCCGAAAGAGGAATTTCTCGGCAACAACACCGCGGAGGACTTGCTCGCTCTCGCCCGGCACATGACTGAAGGCGAGATCCTGATTCGCGAGAACAAGCTCGACGCCGGGATCGCCGAGCTGCGCGAAGCGATCAAGCTCGAGGACGCGCTTAAATACGATGAACCACCCGGCTGGTTGATCCCGATCCGCCATTCGTTAGGCGCGACGCTGATGCAGAATGGCCGTTACGCGGAGGCCGAGCAGGTCTACCGCGAAGATCTCAAGAAATTGCCCGACAACGGCTGGTCGCTTTACGGCCTCGCGGAAAGTCTGTCGCGCGCAGAAGAAGGACGCCGCGGAAGCAAAAGCAACGCGGGCAAAATTCCAAAAGCTCTGGGCCAAAGCCGACATCAAAATCACCAGCTCCTGCCTCTGCCAGCCCGGGAAAATCGCGAGCGAATAGACGCCCCCACAGGTCTGCGAGCGAAGGGCCAACCTCCGTTTCGTCCGGCATTATCGTAGCCTACGGCTTTACCCCCCGCTTCCACGTGTTCGGTTCGCGGCTCCTCCTCGGTCAACCGTCGGATACACCAAGGGATAGAACGAGCGGCCGAAGAAAGGTCAGGTTTGGATTGTATGTATTTCTTCAATACCTAGTCGAAGAAGTCGATGCTCAAATCCTTTACCACGAACCAAATCTGAAACGCATGATGATCGGGTGGGATGCCATAGGTTTCAACCGGATGACGTTCGAAAGCGTTACGTCTGCTGTCACAATAACAAAGAATCGCTTACGCCAAGAATGGCTAATGGTGTTTTGTTAGGGACTCGGATCGGGATCAACTCGGCGCAAACAAGACCAGGGCCTACTTTGCAGGCGGCAAGAAAGGTCGGGGCGGTGGTCGCGCGCAAGATTTGAACAAAGTCTCGCAAATAACGGGCAGCGCAATTTGCGCGTCAGCGTAGAGAAAGCCCTATGAATACAATCGGAATATGGCGCTCGCTTCGGCAACTCGCAAAATCCCTCTCTATCTGTCCCTTGGGGCTGATCATGGTCTTTTCATGCTCGACCAGCAACGCACAAACCTCAGGCACATGGGCGGCGACCGGTAACATGGCAACTGCCCGATACGCCTTTAGTGCCGTCCAACTGAAAAACGGGAAGGTATTGGTGGGAGGCGGCATCGGCACGGCCGGAGTACTCGCAACCGCTGAACTCTACGATCCGTTGACTGGCGCCTGGTCGCCCACCGGCAACATAAAAATGGCCAGGGCGTACTATACCGCAACCCTGTTGCCGAATGGAAGAGTGCTCGTGGCTGGCGGCTGCACCAGCTCCAGCTGTTCAACGGGGACGGCCACCGCGGAAATTTATGATCCGGCCACCGGCGTGTGGCGAGCCGCGGGGAAGATGTCGACCCTAAGATATTTCTTTAATGCCACCCTTCTGCAAGATGGCAACGTGCTGGTAGAAGGCGGCTGCAACAAAGGAGACTGCGGCACTGTGACGACCAGCGCGGAACTCTACAACCCCCGCACCGGTCAATGGACGCTGACCGACAGCATGCAGACTGGACGCGATTACCACACCGCGACCATGCTGACCAGCGGCAGTGTGCTGGTCACCGGCGGTTATACCAGTCAGGGCCTGAGCAATAGCGTCGAGGCGTACAATCCTATCAGCGGCACATGGTCAACAATGGCCGCCATGATATACGGACGTGCATTACACTCGGCCACAGCTCTTCCGGATGGCAGAGTTGTTGTTGCCGGGGCGGGTAATCTGCCCAGTGCTGTCACTGAGGTTTATGATCCAGTTGCGAACACGTGGACGGCGGCGGGCAATCTCAACACTACACGCAGCGGACCAATCGCCGGCTTGCTGCCGACCGGAAATGCCATGGTGGCCGGCGGATATAGCTACACCAGACCCCACTACTTTGATCTGGCAAGCTGCGAGTTGTTTGACGCGGCGACCAGCACCTGGACATTTACGGGAGACATGACGGCGGCGCGCTACTTACAGGCCATGGTGGTGTTGGCCAATGGTCAGGTGCTCGCGGCCGGCGGCCTATCGAACTCGTCAACGATTCTCTCGAGCGCTGACATCTACTCTCCGTAGTGTTTGCCAGCGTTTCAATCCAGCCACCCCGTTGGACCATCGATTCTCAGTTCACCGACGGATTCGGCCCGTCGCATCATTCGGTGCCATCGTTTGTCTTCAATCGCCGGCTTGGCATGTATGTGTAGGATGGTTACGATGCGGGGATCAGTGACGAGCGGATCATCAAAACGGAGGAGCGAGCGCAGATGGCTAGCGATATTTTTCTGAGCTACTGCCGCGCCGACCGCCCGCTCGCGGAGCGGTTCGTAAGCACTGCCGCCGCGCGCGGTATCGAGGTCTGGTTTGACGAAGAAATCGAGGCTGGGGAGGATTGGCGCGAGAAAATCGTGGATGCACTGGGCGCGGCAAAGGCTCTCGTCATCTTGTTTTCCGATCATTCCAACGCCTCGCGTCAGCTCATCAAAGAGCTAGCCCTCGCTGACAATTTGCAAAAGCCGATCGTTCCGGTCCTTGTCTCCGACTGCGAACCGAAGGGTGCCTATCTTTATGAAATGGCGTCGCGCAACTGGATCAAAATTCACCCCCATCCCGAGACTCGATTGTCTGCGCTCATTGACAAACTCATCACGGAACTGGAACTGCACGGCGGCAGTCCATCGCCGACCCCGGTCAGCGCAGCAATGGCGGCGCCAGCGCGGCCGGTAACGCCGGCTAATCCGCCAACCGTCCTTCCCCCGGTGATGCCAGTCGCTTCCGCACGTGGCGCCGACGAGAGATGGTTTCCGCTCAGACGATACGATCTCTACATTCTCGTGCCGATCCTTGTAGGTGCATTCCTGATCGGCATTTTCGGCAAAGGCGATGACAAAAGCATGGGACTCGGGTTTAGCATAATTGCGTTCTTCATCTATATGCTCGTCATCGGCGTTCGAAATGCCCGATTGAATCGAAGCGTTTTCTCGGGCAAATCGTTTGCCTCGTATTTTGCTGTGTTGGTGATCGGGTTCTCACCGGCCTTGATCAGCGGGGAACACACGGGCGAGAACATCACCGCCTTCGGAGGCCTGATCATCATTTCCTTGCTCCTGGCTGTGATCGCCAATGTGGTGCAAGTAATCCTGCGCAAGATTTTCCAGCGAAACGTATTCCACAGCCGGATCAACAAACCGCTGGCGGCCTGACCGAACCGATCGCGGCTGATTTCGGCTCACCTCCCGTGCGCCACGCGCGCAGGACACAAGCCCGGAGGAGCCAACACGAAAATCCCTCTCGACAAACGATCATTGTATCGATCAATCTTGTCGGCATCGCTCATTTGATCTGGCATTAAACCGTCATGAACCAAAGCAGTTCCCTCTTGATTGCCCTGCCGGTAATAGCCTGCTCGATCGCCAAGGTTCTCGCCTCGGACGGAGACGACACGAATCTGTCTAAAACGGACGGCAACCTGGAAGACGACCGGATTATACAGATTTTATCTGCCTTTAATTGCAGATTTTTGGGGCCGAATACTCGTTAGACGCAAAGCATGTCCACTCCGATCATAGCCTGCTGCGCGCTCCTTTTCGCTGGCATGCTCATCGGTGCGACTCTATTAATCCGAGGTGTGCGCGACCTTCCTCGCTGGATTCTAATCGCGCAGTTTCTGATTGCGCTGACCTTCATCGCCGGAGCTGCAGCCGGCTTCGGTTTGAACTCTTCGTTTGGGCGTCTCCTTACTCCGCCGATGCATCGGTTTATTTTCTTACAGATCGTTCTTGTCGTCGGAATGGGGCTTGGCATCATCCTCTTGCTTCTTGTATCCGGCGAGTATTTCAGAGCACTGCGAGAGCTCGACGCTGCCCGCATGTCCCGCTTGGCCAATGAGCACAAAGCGTAAGTTTAATAGAACGTCTAACCAATCGCTGCAGCCGACGGCGAACCGACGTTACTGCCTAGCCTTCACATGATTAAAACCATTCGACCTGCAGCCACTGGCGCTCCCGCTCGCCGCACCTAAGCTTGTTCTCGTTAGGCCGTAGCGGGAGACGCAGAGCAAAGGTCTAATAGCCGACGGGAACCAGATCGGGGCCGACTACGTCGGGACCGCTCAGGGTGTTGCCCTTTGCGCCATTCGTCCGCCGGCCGTCGGCATGATTGTCAGGCATGTGAAAAAAACTGGCGTGATACCAAACGACCGAATCCTGTTTCCGTAAATTCTCGCCGGTGAGGAATTGGTCCAGGTCCGCCTGCGTCGGGTCGAAAAAGTTGTGGCCATCGTCGATCTCGGCCGTGAGCGGAGTAGGGCCATCATGCCAATGCAGGAACCACAAGTCGGCCTGCCCGTAGGCATCGGCGATACCATCGTTGGCCCCTGGATAGAGAAGGTAGCTGCGTTGACGACCGCGAATCTCGTAATACTTGGGTGAATTGGGGTCGCGCAGGATTTTTTCCTCGTTCACGATCCGTGTCCCGGCGTTCGAATTCGTTCCGAGAGGCAGTTCCATGATGTTGTTGGCCGGGCCATCGATGTCGAAGTCGAACCGGAAGTAGGCGTGATGCGTGTGGAGATAGCAGGTGCAGCTATTCGCTACCGCCCCAAAGCCGAAGCGCGGATGGATCGTCCCATCGGCATCGAAACCCCATTCGTGAATATAACGATACCAGCCGGCTTCCATCTCGGTCACGAGCACGACCTCGGTGCCGTTCCGATAAAGTGCCACGCCCCGAAAGTTCCCGGTGTCATTTTCTGTGTCGAGGAACGTTGTGGCCGGCGTCGTGCCACAATCGCGGAACCCGGGCGCACCTTCGATATCGGTTCCGTCGGCCTGGAACATTCCTTCCTGATAGAGCCAGTCGCGGTAGGGACCGCACTCGCCGTTGACATAGAGCACGTTCAAGATCGGAACATGCGCACGCTTAAACACAGTGTGCCCCTTGTAACTCACGTTTTGTAACTCAATGCCGGAAGCATTCGTGCCTGACGAGATGGATGGACGAAGCACAAGCATGTCCCAAAGCACCGTGCCATCCGTGTCAGTCACAGTCAGTTGATATTGACCTGCCGTTCCGCGCCGCGTCGTCTTCTGGCCCGCCCCGGGCGCGCCACAGGTAGCGTCAGGGTTCGCTTTCGCCCGGCTTGGAGCGTTGCCGGGATACCGCACCACGCTTTTCCGGGCAAGATTCACCCCCACAATCTGGTGTTGAAAATCCCCCGAGCCCGGTTGCGGCAGCAAACCGACGTTGACGATCCGCTCGCTCACTGGGCCGTCGTCGGCCCATCCCTGGACGGGAGGCATTGGTCGATAGGTCGTGGCCGCGCGTGAGTGAAGCGCCGGACCAAAAACCGGGTCGGCCATGAGCACCGTCTCGGCCTCCTGAAATTCGTCATCGTTGACGTAGGGTTGCCAATTCTTGACCACGCGTGCGACGGCCGAGTCGGGCTGGCCTAACGAACCTTCGACAACGATCGCCCGTTGCCGCGTATAATCGTAAAAGACCGAGCGAAAACGGTCATTCACACTGGCTGGAGCGGAGGCTGCACCGTCCACCGACTCGGTGTAGAGCAGCCGATAATTCGCGCCCTCCAACAGCGGAGCGAGCGACCGATTTTGTGGCAAAGCTTTTTCGGCTGCGTCGATCTGCGCCTGCGAAAGCCCGACCGCCACGACCTTGACGTTGACCGAGCCGGCCTGGCCCGGAGTTGTCGCTCCTTTGGGTGCAGCAAAGGGTTTTTCGCCGAGAGCAGCCAGGATCGAAACGAAACTGAGGGCACAGATCGGGAGTGTGACGCGTGTGGTGAATTTGACCATAAGATGAGATGGAGATGGATAACGGACACTATTGGAATGCGATCTTGCCGAAACCCATGGCAGCTTTGAGCAGAAAGCTTTGAATGCACGATCCTGAACAGACCGCGGCGAAAGATCAATCCTAAAAACGGCCCGCCGCTCGCCGCGGGGTAGTGTTGGTCAATTGTCTGATGAATCATTACACCTTCCTGAATCCGGTGATCGGGGGAATCCTGATTGGCCTCGCCAGCTTGGTTGCGACCGTGCTGAGGGGGAAAGTGCCGGGAATCTCCGGTGTTTTCGGTCGCCTCTTGGTATCGGAAACATCCGACGAGGCATGGCGGCTGGTCTTTCTGCTCAGCCTGATTGGAAGCGCCGCGTTGAGTTTGCGCTCTGGGCGTCTCGTCACCGATCGACCGGCGGCTAGTGATCAGGACGGCAATTTTCGGTTTGGGTTGAGGCCTCGGCAGGTTTTACCCGGACCTTCGCTCGCCAACCTCGACGCCCTCCGAGCGGCAGCACTCGTCTTCGTGCCGTGTGATGATCCCGTTAAGGCATCGTTCTTGCCAGAAATCCGACATGAAAAGCGCTTATCGGTCACTTGATACGGTTAATCCCCCAAATTCCGTCGTTGCACTCAGCCCAGCTGGTGTCCCGGCGCGCGCTTCCGGTTCGCCATGAAGTAAAGTACCGGGACCGCCATGCGGCTGATCAGCAACGAGGCGATTTCGCCGGCCATCAACGCAATGGCGAGTCCTTTGAAAATCGGGTCCCAAAGGATGACGCTCGCGCCGACCACGACGGCCAGCGCGGTGAGAAGCATCGGACGGAAGCGTACCGCGCCGGCATCGACGACTGCTTCGGCGAGCGGCATGCCTTCGGCGAGACGCTGCTCGATGAAATCGACGAGGATGATCGAGTTGCGCACCACGATTCCAGCGCCGGCCATGAAGCCGATCATCGAGGTGGCCGAAAAGAAGGCGCCAAGCAGACCATGCGCGGGGAGAATGCCGACGAGCGAAAACGGGATCGCGACCATCACCACGATCGGCGTGATGAAGCTGCGAAACCACCCGACCATCAGCACGTAAATGAGCACGAGCACGGCGGCGAAGGCGGACCCGAGGTCGCGGAAGACTTCGATCGTGATGTGCCATTCGCCATCCCATTTCAGCGCCGGCTTTGCTTCCGTAAAGGGCTGGACGGCATTGTAGATTCGTACCGATTTGTCATCGCCGCCAAACTCGTGCGTGTCGAGTTTCGCGAGCGCCCTGTTCATTCGGAGGATGGCATAAACCGGGCTTTCGATGACGCCAGCAACGTCGCCGATCACATACGTCACCGGCATGAGGTTTTTATGGTAGATGCTTTTCTCGGTCGTGGTCTGTTCGATGTGCACCAGCTCCCGCAGCGGGATGAGCGGCGCGCGGCCGGCGGCGCCGGGCTCGGGCAGCGCGTTCGCGTCGCCGGACCGGACGCGCAATGCGAGCAACTCATCAGGCGTCGTGCGTGCGGAACGAGGCAACTCGAGCATGATATTCACGTCCTCCTTTTCGCGCGGGAGGTGGAGGAGATCGACCGACTCGCCGCCGACGGCAATGCGCAACGTCTGCGAAATTGTCTCGGCGCTGATGCCGTGCAGAGCCGCTTTTTCCTTGTCGATGACGAAGCGCGCCTTCGGTTGATCGGCCTCGACATACCAATCCACATCGACCACGCCCGGCGTGTTCTTGAAAATGTCGCGCACCTTGCGAGCGAGCGCGTGCCGGTCTTGTTCGCTAGGGCCGTAGATTTCGGCGACAAGCGTTTGCAATACCGGCGGGCCGGGCGGCACTTCTGCGACCGCGACGCGCGCATTGTAGCGCGCGACGATCTCCGCAACGCGCGGGCGCACGCGTTTCGCGATGTCGTGACTCTGCGCGCTCCGGCCGCCTTTTGCGACGAGATTCACCTGGATGTCGGCGACGTTCGCCCCTTCGCGCAGAAAGTAATGCCGCACCAACCCGTTGAAATTATACGGCGCCGAGACGCCGGCGTAGATTTGGTAGTCGGTCACTTCCGGTTCTGTGCGAATGGCAGCGGCGATTTCGCGCGCGGCCTGCGCGGTCCGTTCGAGCGAGCTGCCCTCGGGCATGTTCAGGATGACCTGGAACTCGCTCTTGTTATCAAACGGCAGCATTTTCACTTTCACCCAGCCGAACCCGACCAGCGCCAGCGCGAGGAGCAGCAACGCGCTGATCGAGCCAAGAAAAATCCAGCGCCAGCGCGGTTGCGCGATCATCGGTCCCATCAGTTGCCGATAGATCCGGGTGAAAAAATCCTCCTCGTGTTCGAAATGGCTGTGCCAGCCGGCCGGTGCGGTACCCTCGGTGAGTCGCGCATACTTTTTTCCCCAGCTCAGGATCCGGATCGACGCCCAGGGCGTAACGACGAAGGCGATGGCGAGCGACCAGCCCATTGCCGCGCTCGCGCCGATTGGGATCGGCCGCATGTATGGCCCCATGAGTCCTCCTACAAACGCCATCGGCAGCACCGCGGCAATGACAGCGAAGGTCGCGAGAATAGTCGGGTTGCCGACCTCGCTGACCGCTTCCACCGCGATCGTAGCCCAGTTCCGGCCCTTGTTTTGCGGGAGATGAAAATGGCGGACGATGTTTTCCACCACCACGATTGCGTCATCGACCAAGATGCCGATGGAAAAGATGAGTGCGAAGAGCGTGATGCGATTGAGCGTGAATCCGAGGAGGTAAAAAACGAGCAGAGTGAGCGCGAGCGTGGCCGGGATGGCGAGCGCGACGATGGCCGATTCGCGCCAGCCGAGCGTCAGGCAGATGAGAAGCGATACGCCGATGATGGCAAGGCCCATGTGAAACAGGAGTTCGTTCGACTTTTCCGCCGCCGTTTCGCCGTAGTTGCGCGTAATCGAGACTTCGACATCGCGCGGGATAAGCGTTCCCTTGAGCGTCTCGATCTTGCGTAGCACCTCGTGGGTGACCGAGATCGCGTTCGCGCCCGGCCGCTTCGCGATGCTGAGGGTGACGGCCGGTTCTTCGTCCGGCGCTGAAGCGCGCGCCGCGCCGTAACCGAAGAAGGTGTAGTTCGACGGTTCCTCCGCGCCATCGACGATTTTCGCGACCTCGCGCAAATAAACGGGCCGTCCGCCGAAGACGCCGACGACCACATTACCCACGTCTTCCGCGCTGTTCAGGAACGCCCCGGTTTCGATCACGAACTCCTGGTTGTTCGTCGTTAGGCCGCCGGAGCGATATTGTCGATTTGCTTGCTGCAACATCGGCACCAGGCCAGCGGCGCTGAGATTGCGCGAGGCGAGTCGCACCGGATCGATCAGCACGCGCACTTCGCGCCGCGCCCCGCCGATGATGTTCGTCTCCGCTACGAGCGGCACAGCTTTCACCGCGTCGTCCACTTCCGCGACCAGCCTGCGAAGCGTGAGATGATCGTAGCGCGCGCTGTGAAAAGTGAGCGCGAGAATCGGCACGTCGTCGATCGACTTCGGCTTGACCAGCGGCGCGCCCACGCCGTGCGGGATGCGGTCAAAATTCGAGCGCAGCTTTTCCGTTAGGCGCACGAGGCACTCCTCGGGATTGGAGCCGACCTTGAAGCGCACGATGACAAGGCTCTCGCTGTCGCGCGAGGTCGAATAGATGTATTCCACGCCCGGGATTTCCCAGAGTAGTTTTTCCATTGGACGTGTCGCCCGTTCCTCGACTTCCTTCGCGCTGAAGCCGGGCATGTTCACCATCACATCGACCATCGGCACCTTGATCTGGGGCTCCTCCTCGCGCGGCAGCAAAACGACCGCCGCGATACCGAGGAGGAGCGCGACGATGATGATCAGCGGTGTGAGCTTCGCGTCGATGAACGCGTGCGCGATGCGCCCGGCGACGCCCCTCGAACGCGGAGCGTCCATGCTCATTGTCTCAGGGTGACGGACTGGCCGTCGCGCAATGATTCCGCGCCCTCACTTACCACGCGCTCCCCGGGACTGAGACCCGCGAGAATTTCCGCCTCGTCGCCGGTGTGCTTGCCAGTGCGGACGATGCGGAGTTGCGCGTGTTGGTCCGCAATAACGAAGACGCACTCCATTTGTCCGCGCGCCACCACGGCCGACGGGGGCACGCGGATCGATTTGCTCTCGCCCGTCGGCACCCAGACCCGGCCGAACTGGCCGCTGCGGTTGGTTCCCGCGGCAGGCAGGTCGAGCTTTACCAGAAAGGTGCGGCTGGCGGCGTCGGCCACAGGTGCCACCTCGATGACGACGCCATCGATCGGCGCCGCGCCTTCGGCCACTTGCAGGGGAAGCTTGGCGCCGATTTTGACGTTGCCGATGAGCGCCTCCGGTACATCGGCCTCGAAACGCAGCGCGGCCGGATCTTCCATTTCGATGATCGGTTTGCCGGGTGTGGCCAGGTCGCCGACATCAGCCAGCTTGCGGGTCACGATTCCGTCGAAGGGCGCGACGATCTTCGTATAGCCGAGCATAGTCTCCATCTCCCGTGCCGCGCCTTCGGCAACACTGGCCCGCGCCTGCACGGCGTCGAAATCGGCCTGGGTTGTGATTTTCTTTTCCAGCAACTCGCGACCGCGAGCTAAATCGCGCGTCGCCTGCTGGCGGAGAGCGAGCGCCTGATCGAGCTTGGCCTGAATCTCACGCGGATCGAGTTGTGCAATCAGATCCCCGGCCTTCACCATCTGGCCCGGAGCGACGAGCAGCGCCTCGATGCGTCCGCTCACTTTCGCTTCAATCGCAGCGCGCAGTTTCGCCCGGACTGTACCAACGACTTCCTCACTCGATGGACGCGTCTTGTTTTCGACCAACACGGTACGAACCGCGACCGGCACCAGCGACTCGGGGCCGCTTTCCTTTTTCGCATGGCACGCGACTATTGCGAGAACGGCAACGAGCGTGAGGAGCGAACGCGACGACTTCATCGGCGCCTACCTTGGCGCGGCGCCGCATTCTTCGCCCGGCCCGCCAATGCCCAGCTTGATCAGAATGCGTTCGAGCGGGCAGAAGCCGCTGAAGGCGGTCTGGAATAGGTTCAGCCCCACGAACGCCGCCAGGAGCAGCCAGAGCTGGTTCACCGCGTATCCGAGCGCGAGCCCGGTGAGCACGAGCGTGCCGGCGACGAGATAGATGATGCTTTGTCTTTTCATGGCTTTGAAGTGCGCGGCTCGGACCCGGCCTCTTGGGTTGTGGTGAATATTCATAAAGGTCGTCCTCTGACAATCCTCAGTGATCGCCCCAGGGATGCTTTGCATTCTTTGTTCAAAACTCACCATTTGTTGTGGCGCCGGTTTGGCGGCCGCGTTGGCGCTGGGGCGCTTGCTCGCCACTCTACCCCGTCAAACCTCGAGGCACTCATCTCGATCCTCTACAGGCGCTTCGGGCTGAGCAACGAGCGTCGAATCGCACAATAGATTCGTCGGCGCCCGTTCAAGTCAAACGTGTTACTTCACTGCGGCGGCGGAAATTTTCGGTTTGGGCTAGGCCTCGGCGGGTTTTGCCCCGTACCTTCACTCGCCAACCTGGGCGCTCTCCGCGCGGCAGCACTGGTCTTCGTCCCATGCATGACGATCGGCATGCTGCTTGCCCAACGGTTTCTCGGCGGCGATCGCTAGGATTGTCGATCGCGTTTCTCGCCGTTCTTTCAACTCTCAGAGCGCCATTGCATCCGATCCGACCGCGGTCGCATCGTAGGCGAGGGTCTCATCATGCCGGGTGGGCGAAGTCAGCGCTGACTGCATTTCGTATCGGGTCGAAACGCTCGACACGGTCGAAACCACATAAGGCACAATGAAAGTAAGGAGAATCTGGAGAATTCTCTCGCGCGTAAGCTGGCCGGCAACAATGGCAGGCCCATGGTTAATCGCAACGAGCACCGTGCCGACTATTAGAGAAGTGAACGAGGCGCGTCGCGCCGTCGACGGGTGGGCCGCTGATATTAGCCATTTACGTAGGTTCATGTGGAAATAGTAAATGAGGCGCACTGTCGTTTCCGTTGCCCACATATTACATTTGTCTGTCGGCCAAATCGAAGCAGCAACCATTCCAAACGCGACGGCCAGTCTTGAGAGAGCCAACCCCCGCCAGCTCCCCCATCACGGCGGCGAGGGCAAGCCGACTTTCTTGCAAAAGGCAGCAAAACGCGGGTCGGACCGCAGCTCGCGCGTAAACGGATTGTCGATAATCGCCATCACACCCGGATCGTGTTTCTCGTAGGCGCGATCAAGCCACTCAAAGGTCTTGTCGGCATCGCCGCGGAAGGCATACACCGCCGCGATTTGAAAAGACATGTCGTCACTGTGGCCGGCGATCAATGCGTTCAACGCCGCATCTGCGGCCACCGCGTCACCTCGAGCTTGCTGGGCCAGGGCCATGGCATAGGCACGCCAATCCGGATCGGTCTCCTGGACGGCGGCTTTCAGGGCCGCCTCGCCGTCCCCGCGTTTCGCCTCGACCAGCGCCAGCATTTCCCACGTGCCGGCGCCGCCTGGCTGGAGTTCGATCGCCTTGCGGGCCGATTGCACGGCTTCATCGTAACGACCGAGGGAGGTCAGCAGCCTCGCGAGATCGAAGTGAGCGTTGGTGGTCAGCGGCTCCAGCCGAACCGCCTGCTGCAAAAGCTCGACCGCTTCCTCGATCTGGCCGAAATCACCGATGATCGAGGAGAGGCCGATCTTCGGCTCCGCGGAAGCCGGAGCCAGTTCAGCGGCTCGTCGATATTCAGCCTCGGCCCCTTTTGCATTCCGATCGACGCTGACGAGGATTTGGCCGAGCGCAGCATGCCCTTCTGCGGAGTTCGGATCTTCGGCCACGGCGCGCTCCGCGGCAGCTCGCGCCTTGCGATTGGCCTCGGCGACATCCTCACCCGTGATATCGCCCAGTGCCCACCAGCTTTTCGACAACGCCGCGTAGGCCAATGAATAGTGGGGGTCGCTGCGGATCGCCGCGTCGTAGAAGCCAATCGCCTTGCGCAAATCGGCGGCTGTGTAGCGTTGCTCATAATAGCGGCCTTGCAGGTAGGCGGTGTAGGCTTCGACATTCTGGTTTGAGGGTGCGTCCGGGTTCTTATCGGCATCGCCCAGTAACGCTACCTTGAGTGCGCCGGCCACCGATTGCGCGATCTCCGCCTGCACCGCGAAGATGTCCGGCAGGGTGCGGTCGTAAATCTGCGACCAGGCGTTCGCGCCATCCGCGGCCCGCACCAGATTAACTGCGATGCGCGCGCGCCCGGCTGACTTGCGCACGCTGCCTTCGAGCAGGTAGCCCACGCCGAGAGCTGCGCCGATGACCTTGCTCTCCTCGTTCGTGTTCTTGAAATGAAACGACGAGGTGCGCCCAATGACCTTGAGTTCCTTGATCTGGGCCAGCGCGCTGATCAATTCCTCGGAAAGCCCGTCGGAAAAATACTCGTTGCTCGGGTCGCCGGTGTCGTTGACCAGCGGGAGCACGGCAATCGCTTTGCCCAGCGCATCCTTGTGGGGAACAAACTGGTTGGCGAGCAAAGCGACGACGGCTGCGGCCAGCAGGCCGATGATCCAACGATCGAGTTTGCGGCCGGTGCTGCGAGTGATCGACTGCGAGCGGTCGATCTCGTCTTCGCGCTTCAGGCCTTCTGGCGTCAGCTCGTAGAACCATGCGAACATGAGCGCAAACGGAAAGCCGAGCACGACCGCGACGACCACGACGCGCATCGTCCACCTCGGAGCATCGAACACCGGAAGGACCTGCGTCGCGATCTGCACCAACAGCCAGCCGGCTGCGGCGTAAAACGCGGCAACGCGCAGCACGTTGCGGCGCTTCAACTCGGAAAGAAACCGTTCCATGGTTAGTCGCCCATGATCCGGATAGCTTTATCAGCGTAGCATCGAATCCCGCAAGCGCTGTTCGCAATGCGCGCACTACCAGCTGGCCGATAAACGTGAGCGACCGAAAAGGCGCGAGCGCTCCTGGTTCAGCGGATCAGCGCTTGGTTCGCTCGCCCCTCGCTCACGATATGGATGACGAAGAAGAAGAGCTCGACGACGACGCTAGGGCGGCTAGCGCCTGGCGGAAATCATGGCCGAAGGCGACGATCCCATCCCTGTGCCCAGCCATGGCGAAAATCTTCCAGCTACGCACATCGGTTTCTCGAAAAAGCCGCTGAACCTCCCGCGCCATCTCAGGCGTGCCGTAAGGCACAACGGGGCTAGTCGCAGCACCTCGCTCGCGCAGGCTTTGCCATAAAAGCCGGTCATGCCCATGCACAACCACGCGCACTTCCGGAGCCATCGAATAGACTGCCGCATGCGTAAGCGATTCCGCGGAGGCAATCGCCCGGCCCTCGCAACGCAGCCAGTTGCGTTCGAAATCGCACGCGATCACCTTGGCGTAATCCTGTCGGCCTAACGAATGTAGAGCGCCCGTTCCGGAGCCCGTGATGTAGAATGAATCGGTCGTTCCGTCCCGCAGGCTGACGTTGCCAAACCCGATCCCGCTCTCGTCCACGCCAAGCAAACCCAGCCGCCGCAATTCCTGCCGGGCCGCATTCAGTTCCTCGAACAAAGGAAAGGGCGCCAGCTCGCCCTCCGAAGATTCGTAGTGAAACTTGACTGTGCCCGTTTCCTTCATGCCGCGTGCTCGGGAAAGAGCGCGAGAATGCTTTGTTCGTTAGCCTCGCAAATCCCGCGCTCGGTGATAAGTCCACTGATCAGCCGCCGCGGTGTGACGTCGAACCCGTAGTTCGCTGCCGGGCTGCCCTCGGGCGTGACGCGCACTTCGAGCAGCCGGCCATCCGCCCAGCCATCAGCGTGTTTCACCTCCTCCGCGCCGCGTTCCTCAATCGGTATCTCCGTCAGACCATCGCGCATCGTCCAATCGAACGACGAAGAAGGCAGCGCGACATAGAACGGCACGCCGTTATCCTTCGCCGCGAGCGCCTTCAGGTAAGTGCCGATCTTATTGGCCACATCGCCGGTATAAGTGGTCCGATCCGTTCCTACGAGGACGAGATCCACCGCGCCGCGCTGCATCAGATGCCCGCCGGCGTTATCGGCGATGACGGTGTGCGGCACACCGTGCTCGCCCAGCTCCCAGGCGGTCAGTTTCGAGCCCTGGTTGCGCGGGCGCGTCTCATCGACCCACACATGCACCGGGACCCCACGATCGTGCGCCGCGTAAATGGGAGCGGTGGCGGAGCCGTGATCGACGAACGCCAGCCAGCCAGCGTTGCAATGCGTGAGGACGTTGACCGGCTCGCCACCTTTGCGACTCGCGATTTGGCGGATCAATTCGAAACCATGCAGGCCAATTTGCCGGCAGTGTTCCGCATCCTCATTTGCGATCGCTTCCGCGGTTTCGCGCGCAAGCGCGATCTTCTCGGTCGCGTCCGCGCCGGTTGCGATCCGCGTCAGTTGGCGCTCGATCGCCCAGCCAAGATTGACCGCCGTCGGACGGGTGGCTCGCAGGAGCGACGCGGCGACGCTCGCCTCCATTTCCGCCAGCGTCGCGAGATACATCCCGTAGCCGGCCGCGGCGCCAATCAGCCCCGCCCCGCGCACGTGCATATCCCTTATCGCCACCGCCATCTGCTCGACAGCTGCGACTTCCTCAATCACAAACCGATGCGGCAATGCCCTCTGATCAATCAACTGCACGACCCGCCCATCATCCGGCTTGAGCCAGATCGTTCGGTAGTGGTGCCCCGCGACATTCATGACTCACAAAAGCTGAAAAGATGAATCACTGAAAGCTGAAATCAGTGGAGCACATGCCCCTTCCGCCCCCCATACCTGATTGTTCCTTTGAAGGCTATCGAGGTATGATGAAGATCTCAGTGCGGCATGTTTTGGACGAACAAAGAGCGCGATCCTGGGAGCTGGACTGTGACGAGGCACTCACAATTCCAAAGCATGGTGAGCGGATTTTGTCGTCGGCTTTGAATTGTAGGGCGGGCGTTCCCGCCTGCCCGGCTTTGTAGAAACGAGGCAGGCGGAGCGCCTGCCCTACAAACCCGTGAGAATTCGTCGTTCTCGTTTCAACGCGGGAGCGGTTGCTCGAGGTTGGCGAGGCCGTAGGCGAGGACGGCGTTGATCGCCGCGTTTTCGGCCAACTCGTGTGGATCAATCTTGTCGAGCGTGTCGGCCGCGGTGTGATGATAATTGAAATAGAAACGACTGTCCTGGATTGGGCTGAAATTCGGGACACCGAGCTTGCGCCAACGGGTCGATGTCGGCCCCGGCCTGTTCTCTGACCGCAAGCAGGCCCGCGCCGGAATTCTCCAGCACTCTGGCGACCGGCCCGAGGAACAATTTCAGCTCGGGCTTGCCGACAAAGTTGATCCCAAGCGGATGTCCGGCACCCAAATCGGTTTCCATTGCGGCGAAATGATTCGCGACTTCACCGGCGTGGTCCCGGGCGTAGGTCTTACCGCCGCGCAAGCCATTTTCTTCATTCATCCAGGCAATGACGCGGATAGTGCGACGCGGATGCAGGCCGAGTTGTTTGACAAGATTCGCCACTTGCATCGCGACGGCCACGCCCGCTCCGTCGTCGATCGCGCCCGTGCCGAGATCCCAGGAATCGAGATGTCCCGAGACAATGACGACCTGCTCGGGATGTTCGGTTCCCCGCAAATCGGCGATCACGTTGTAGCTCACGGCATCGGGCAGTTGCTTCGGTGTGAGGACGAGACGCATCCGCACCGGCCCCTGTGAGCACGAGCGCCGCGATCAGGTCGGCGTCTTCTTCCGTCACTGCGGCGGCGGGAATTTTCGGGGCGTCCGCGGCATAATCAGTCTGGCCGGTGTGTGGCAGGCGATAGGCCGCGCCGCCGACCGAACGAACGAGCGCCGCGACGCCGCCGAGCCGGGCGGCCGCACTCGGCGCGTCGCTGCGATAGACCACGGCTTGACCGTAAGCCTCTCCGCCCTGGCCCTCGGCGGCCATCTGCTTATCAAAGACATGATTGAAAACGACAATCTTGCCGCTGCACTTTTTCCTTACCTAACGATCGGAGTTCATCGAAATCGCGCACCACGACGACCTCAGCGGTAACACCTTCCGCTGGCGTCGCAACGCTGCCGCCGAGAGCGGTCAGCACGATTTTTTGCGTCGTGTCCGCCGCCTGGCCGGGAAACTGGAGGAGCGCACCAGATTCCTCACCGCGCACCCAGTGCGGCACCATCACCTTCTCGAGCTGCACTTCGAGACCGAGCGCCTTCATCTCGGCCCGCGACATAATCCACCGCTTTCTGCGCTTGCGCCGAGCCGCTCAGCCGCGGGCCGATGTTATTCGTCAAATGCGCGACCTGGCGATAGGCGTAATCACTCGTTAGGGCGGCTTGCTGCAACTGCTTCAACTCCGCGAGGGTCTGCGGCGAATAAAGAACCGGGGTCGGAGAAGGAGACGGCGGAGCGGGAGCCGGGGATGGCGCCGCCGCGACGGACGATAAACTGGCGAGCAGAAGAGAGCCCGTGCATACGAACTCGGAGGAAAATCTGAACATCCCGCACTCTGTCGAGAAACCACGCAATCTCAATCTCCTTGCGTGCGGTTCGAATCATCGCTCTCTGATTGGCGAGAAGCACAGGTTCGCGCTTATCTTGGCCTCGCACCGTCATTCCATGCCTAACGATACTCTCGTCTCACTCGAATTACCCGGCATCCGCAAGCTGCGCAGCGGCAAGGTGCGCGAAGTCCTCGATCTCGGCGAAAACCTGCTCTTCGTCGCAACTGACCGGCTCTCCGCATTCGACGTCATTCTGCCCGACCCGATCCCGGACAAGGGCGCGGTCCTGAACCAGATCTCGGCTTTCTGGTTTAGAAAAATTTCCGGGATAAAGAATCATTTTATCACGGCGGACTTCGTGGAATTTCCGGCGGAATTGCAACCATTTCGTGCGCAGCTGGCAGGTCGGTCGATGATCGTGCGCAAGACCCAGCCGCTGCCGGTGGAATGTGTCGTGCGGGGGTATCTGGCCGGATCGGGCTGGAAAGATTACCAGGCGACGGCGAGGTGTGCGGTCACAAACTTCCGCCTGGGTTGCAATTGGCCTCGGAATTGCCGGAGCCGATCTTCACGCCGTCGACCAAGAACGAAGCCGGCCACGATCTGAATATCGATTGGACGCAATGCTGCGAGATGATTGGCGAATCGTTGGCGGAAAAAGTGCGCGACCTAAGTTTGCAGATTTACCGCGCCGGCAAAGCGCACGCCGCGACCTGCGGGATCATCGTCGCGGACACGAAATTCGAATTCGGCCTCGCCGGCGACGACCTTCTTCTGATCGACGAGTGCATGACTCCCGACTCCTCGCGCTTCTGGCCGGCCGACAGTTACGCGCCCGGCAAGAGCCCGCCGAGTTTCGACAAGCAATTTGTGCGCGACTACCTCGAGACGCTCGATTGGGACAAAACCCCGCCGGGGCCCTCCCTTCCGCGGAGGTGATCGAGAAAACGTACGCCTGAAATATCGCGAAGCTTTCCGTCGCCTAACGAATCATGAACTTGACCAAAAGCGGCCGGAATCTTTTTCGGAGTTTGAGATCGGCGGTCGAAGTGGAGGTGCCGGTGGCACGACCCGCGCCTCCCCTGCCGGGCAGCTGCTCCCCTATCTCCGTCGGATCGATCAGAGCCGCTGGTACTCCAACGGCGGCGCGCTGGTGGAGGAGTTCGAAGCGTCGCCTGGCGCAACATACCGGCGGCGGAGCGGTCGGGACGGTCGGGAATGCGACGATCGGTCTGACCCTGGCCCTGCTCGACTACGATCTTCCTCCGCGGCTCTCTTTGCATGGTGCCGTCCTGGACTTTCGCCGCGACCGGCCACGCGATCCAAATGGCTGGGCTAACGCCGTGGCTGGTCGACGTCGATCGCCGCAAGCTGGGCTTTGGAAGCGTCGAGCACGCGAACTTTTGCCGACGCGCCAGGTCCAGTGTCGGTCGTGATTCCGTTAGTCCCTTTCGGTCAGCCGATTGATTTTTCCACGTGGGAACTGTTTCGCGCCGAGACCGGAATCGCCGTTGTGATCGATGCCGCGGCGATGTTCGACACGATTCGCGCCGGATCGATTCCTGCGGTCGTTAGTCTGCACGCCACCAAGGCGCTCGGTGTCGGGGAAGGCGGATTCGTCGTCAGCGACCGACCGCAGCTTGTCCAGGAGATCCAAAAGCGATCGAACTTCGGCTTCTGGGGATCACGCGAAGCCACGGTGCGTTCCGGCAATGGAAAGCTGAGCGAATACGCGGCGGCGGTTGGCCTGGCGGGCTGGATAATGGGACCGAAACGCGCGCCGATTTTGTGCGCGTGGGTCCGCCTACGCCGCGGAGTTCGCGGGCCAGTCCGAACGTCACGCTCCAGGAAGGATTCGGAGAGCGCTGGATTAGTTCGACCGTGGTCGCGACGCTCGGTGAAGGCCGCGCCGAGAGCGGCTGGTCGCGAACTGGCCGGACCGGAATCGGCACCCGGCAGTGGTGGGGCGGCGGGCTCCATCGCCATGCGGCCTTTGCGCAATGTCCACGAGGCGACCTTCAGGCGACCGAGATTGGCGGCAAGCGTGATCGGGCTCCCGTGCTGGCGCGATTTGCCTAACGACAAGATCGAGCTCATCAGCGAAGTCGTTACCTCCTCGGCGGGTGACCGCAGAAGCATGGAAGGATGCGAAGGAACCTCGACCCGGCCGCTCTTCGCGACGGTCGCTTACGCAGAGGCCTTCGGTCTCGGCTCGATTGACGTTCCTGAATGGCAGACGGCCCTGCTCACACGATCGATTCCCGGCACGGAGTGGTTCGATGCCCTCGGCTGTTATCCGCTGACGGTTTTCGGGCGGAGGCGGATATACAAGCAGGGCGGGAGCGATTACGCGCGGCGGGGCTGGTGAGCGTGGCGCTGGTGCCCGATCCGATCACCAGTCCGTCGCCCCGACGTTTTGGCCGCCGTGTTCGAGATTTGCCGGCCCTTCAAGACTCATTACCTGATCGACCGGGACGCAGGTCCGGTTCACTTCGCACGAACTCATCGCTGGTCGATGCGACAGGCCGGGAAGCATTGCGACTTTGAGGCGATCGACTTCCGGGAAAATCTGGAGGTCTGGCTCGCACTTTATCGGCACACGGTGGCACGACACCAGGCGACTGGGATCCACGATTTCACGCCTGCATATTTCCGCGCCTTGGCCGAGATGCCGACAGTAATCGCCCTGGCCGCCCGGGATGACGGAGAGATCGTCGCGATCATGCTCTGGGTTCGCAAGCGGCGACATCGTCTATGCGCATCTCGAAGGCGGATCGTCGGCCGCCTACAACACCTATGCCACCTACGGCCTGATCGCCACGGCTACCGAACACTTCGCCGATTGTCGCATCATCCATCTCGGCGGCGCCGCCGGACTGGAGCCGGAGGAGCGCACTGGCCTCGTCCACTTCAAACGCGGCTTTGCCAATCGTGAGGTGACGGCCTACTTTTGCGGCAGCTGTCTCGATGCTGCTCGTTATGCGACGCTGATCGGCGACCAGCCGCGCACCACTTTCTTTCCAGCCTACCGAAAACCATGACAATCGAGAGCAAATAACCGGCCCTCCCGCACAACGACTGTATCATCCCCTCGTGGAAACAGTCGAGAAGTTTTACGCCGATCACGGCGACACTCATCACGGGCTGGGCTTCCGACGGCAGAGGGCTTCTAGGCCCGTTACCGGGTTTTTCTTGACGTGATCCGCGACGCCGCCGCGCGCGCAGAAGTGCACTCTTCTCGATGTGGGTTGTGGAACGGCGCGTTTGCTTGATCTGATCAAGGCCTCGGGCCGAAGCGAAATCAGTTATCGCGGAGTCGACTTGTCGCCAAAGCTGCTTGAGGCAGCGCGGAAGAAACATCCCGGAGCCGACTTTATTTGCGGTGATCCTTTTGACCTCGAGGAAATTTGGTCGGACCAGCCAGACTACGTGGTCTTTGGCGGGATTTTCCCTGTCGTCTCCAGATGAGCGTCGCAGAAATGACCGATTACATGCTGCGGATGCTCCGCCTCGCCTTTACTCACTGTCGCCGGGGAGTGGTCTTTAACGTCATGTCGGCTCATGTCGATTGGCAGCGCGACGACCTTTTTCACGTTTCCTTTGATCAGATGGCGGACCTAATGCAGGCAAACCTCAACCGTAACTACGTCTTTCGCGCGGACTACGGCCTTTATGAGTATGCGGTCTATGTCTACAAGTAGAGGCGGTTTGTTGTAGCGGCGGGCGGCGTAAAGTCAACGGAGGCCGGGCGCTCATTGAGCGCCGCTACAGCCTTTGCCTTTGCTCGTTAGTCCACCACTCGGCTAGGCGTGTTTCCGGCACGATTCGACCCTCGGCCAGGAGCACTTTCGCGACTCGGCGCCTCCGGGAACTGGCTCTGATACTCTTCGCGAAGCCGGCCTGACTGAAAGAGTTCGATCCATCTCCGCCAATGCCAGCCGGTGCCCGGATCAAACTCTGGATTTTTGGCAAAATAGCCTATTCCGCGCTCAATCTTTTCTTGAAAAGATTCATAACTGCGCATCGGGAGGTGCAAAACTTCGAAGGACGCACTTCGAACAGGATTCCGGGTGGCTCCGCGAACATTATGGTCCCCGGCTGTAATCGTTAGGCTGCTTTGTGTGCGAACCATGACTTTCGGAGGGAGTCGTGAAAATATCCATGGAGAAGCTAGAGGAGCCGAGGCGCTCGAGACCCGGACGTCCGTTTTGACAATCTTAAGAGTCAGGTGCGTCAGATAGTGTGCCTGAGGCGGAATCGGCCCGACGCCGGTTAGGTTAAAGCGCGGCACAGCTATCGCTTCCACTCCGCGCGCCCCTTCCCGAGTTAGCATGTCTTTCAGGTTTTCCGGGCCCGTCAGGAATTCGTCGGGATCAAGAAACGAAACCCAATCCGCCGCGCCCTCTTTGCGAATCGTTTCCAAAATCGCATTCGATGGGTTGTAACTGGCGAAGTGGTGGGTGGGCAAGGGAACTCGCTCGACCCGGCCCGCGTCGAGGAAAGGACAAAGCCGGTCGAGAGTGCTGTCATCGGAGCCGTAGTCGGCAACAAAAATCTTGTCGGCGCCAAGGCCGAGATGGTACGTGCAGAATTCCGTGACCAAATCGGCCACATTATACATTCCGGTGATGATTGCCCAGCGCATCGTCCTTCGCGGCCCGTGTCTCGAGACTTTCAGGGTATGATAGGCGCCGGATTATTCAATCCGCAAGCTTCGGCCCCGTACCTGTCCTTCCGCCAAGACTCCCCAAGTGATATCCCGCATGTAAAAATATGCGTGCCATCGTCAGCCTGCGGCTGCCCAGATTGCCCAGGCCGCCGGCCAGATCCGCGTTGACGCGATCCAGCAAGGCCCGGGTTCATGCGTTCGAACGCTGAAAGGTTACGCCATTGTAACCTACCCTTCCTGCAGGTCGCAAAGAACGTTACCGGCTACTCAACGGTGATCGTCACGGGCGTTGATGGAATGGCGTTCGCCACCACCTCCAGCGAGCTGCTTCCGGTTTCCATTTCGGCAGGGACATCGAAGTGCGTGGAGACGATCGCATCGCCGGTTGCGACTGCCATCGTGCTGTGGTGATGCGTTCGGGCATAGAAGACATGGCCGCTGGCCTGGTTCGTGATTCGCACTAACGGGTAGTTGGTCGCGTTTTCAAACTCGTCACCTACCGACATAGCCTGAGAAAGGCCGTTGAACTGCTGGCCAGAAATCAAGTAACTGGAGCCCCGGGTGACAGTGGAGGGAAAATCCCGATCCGTGGCGCCCATTCGGGCGAATAACTGGTATTAGCCGACGTATAAATCTTGCTGTCCAGGTAGTTAATGAGCACCTGTCCGTCGGGCAGTAGCAACATGACGCCAGGAGCGGTCACTCCCCGAATGAATTTCGTGCCATCGAACTCGTAATTCTCGCCGGACAATGTCAGCACGAGAACGTTGCCGCTCGGTAATAAGACTGCACCGGTGTCCACAGCGGAATTGCCGCCGCGGAAAATCTGGACCGGGCGTCCACGTCCCGGGATCGGTGGGAATCGTCGGCGGAGTATAGATCGCGGTATGTCCCGGTCCAAATCGGGCAAGCAGAAGATCCCGTGGCAAAGACTGTTCCATCGGGGCGCAAGATCAGCGGGGCCGATCTCGCCAGGCGGGTAGTAACACCTGGAATCGTGAAGACCGTAGGGCACACAGGTGATCGTCAACACGAACGTGGAGGTCAACGATTGTGCTTGCCTGCAGTCACCCAGGTTTGTAACCAGGGGATATACTTCTCCGAATTGGGAGCGTTAGGGATATCAGTCGTCAAGACCGTGCCATCAGGCAACAACGTCCAGCCCTCTTCGGCGTGGAAGTCGCTTTTCCCGGAATAATTCATTGGTGTCCAGGTAAGAGTAACGGGGTCGAGGGCGGCCATACGCGTATCCAGCTTCCGTTCCCGATGAGCCATCGGCCGTCGGGTAATACCACCGAAGGACATTCGCCCATAAATCCCAGCCCTCTGGCGGTGCTAATTTAGTCCAGGTATCAGTGGGGGGATCATAGATCGCGCCTTTGTTGCTCACTGAAAAGTCCCTTTCTGAAGAATTCATAACCCTGAATGACAAGGCGGCCGTCACCCAACACCGCCGAGGAAAAGACCGAGTCCAACGTAGGGCAAACTGGCGAAGCTGCGACCAGGTACCATTCAGATAACTCCCAGTGATATCCGGAGTGAGCTTCCACCACTCGGTCGTACCGACATCAGAAATGCGCTCGGCGAATGACCGTGCCGTCGGTTAGGAGAAAGGCCTGGTTAAGAAAAGATACTTGGTTGACTAATGGTTCAAGCGTCTGCGCCCGCGCCGGCGGGGAAGAAGCAGTTAGGAACACGGAGCCGACGAGCAGAAGGAATGATTTTGTGACCATAGATTGCTACTTCCTTAAAGTTTTGATGACGACGTCACCCGCGCAAACCAACCCCTTACCGAGAAAACAGACTTTCGAATCGGCCTGCGAATGTCAAGCGACTCGTCTTGCCAACGTTCCAAGAAGGGAGTCTATCCGGGCAATCAATACGATCTGAGTCGGTCAGATTCCCCGCGCGGCGGGGACGGAGCGCGCCCAATATCGCCTGCAAAATGCCCTCGCGGCACTCGGCGACGCCGTGCGCGAAGTGAATGCAGCCGTCGAGGAAATGCGGAAAAGGGAAACACGATCCGCTGGCGTCGCACATTTTCACCGCGCGCCGCCTTTACCAAAAGAAATCCGAAACCAAAAGCGGCAAACGGCACCATTTGTTGGCTCGGCTCAGTTGGCAGCAGGCCTGTGATCTTGGATTTCGGGGGAATCTCGAAGAAGTCGGAACGGCTGATGGGATGCGGTGCCCAGGCGGTGAAGGGCCGTTTGTCGCATCATTCGTCTCCTAGGCGAGAGCGTCCGCTAAGGACGGCATCTTATCGCAGCGCACGATCTTACCAACGCCGATTTTCTCGATGAGACCCCGCGCGATGTTGAAGTCCTCATCGAGAATGAAGGGAATGCCGCCGTAACGCGGCAGAGTGGCAGCGAGCGTGTCGAGGATCGCCGGTTAGTTCCGGCGACGCGGCTTGGAGGATTTCCGGCATTTCCGCTGCGGTCCACGCGGAGGCCAAAGAATGTTCGGACAAATTCGGACACTCGAACTGCGTATTTCTGCGCGAATCCGACAAATCGACAAAATGCCCATTTCCCCTCTAAGATGCGTTGTCACGAAGTGTTGCGCTGAAAATCGCGCAGTATCGCGAAGCGTTCAAATCGGGTTCAAGTCCCGTTGGCCACCCTTTGTTTTTCACAGGTAAAATTGTGCCGATTTGCGGTTTTGGCTTGCAACGTGGGTGCCTCCCTATTGTTCGTCCTCGCCCGCGGGACTTGCGCCTCCGACGTGGCACCATCCACACCAGACGGCCGTACTCGTTTGTGAATGTTCGTACGGAGCGATGACTGATGGCGGGGAACTTTTCCATCAATTTGGAGTAGCCATCCTGGGGAATCAGCAGCCAGCCACTGGCCTGAGACCGGGCAGCAAAGCGCTCGAAGTATTTCCTGATCCGATGCTGACGCGAAACCAGCGGGTAGAAGATCCAAGCGGGTTGGAGCGGGAGAAAAGCGGGATGCTCGGGATCGCAGCACGGGGTTTCCGTTGGCATCATCGAAAGGAATCCACCCCAGCAGCTCAATTCCCAGAGTGTTGATCGGTTCCTCGGGCTTCACGCCAGCCTGCTCGAAAAGTTCCCGCACCTTTTTCGTTTCCTTTGGGACCAAGACTGAATCAATATGTCCCACGCGGTCGAACAGTGGTATCGATCGTCGAAAGAAGTTCACAAGTCCGTCATCAGAGACGAGCGGCGCAAACAGCACGATCGCGAACAATGGAACCACCATCGCGCGCAGCAGTCGTTGCGCAGAGTCCGGTTCGCTTGAGCGCTTGAAGCGCAACGAGCATGACGCCCAAAGAACAACAGAGGACCGGTGTAAGGTTGGCACATGATGTCACATGGCTGTGTCCCACGACATAGCTGTGCGCAGACCAGAGCGCAGCCCAGGCCCCCACACAGGTGGCCAATGCGGAAACAGGGACTCGCGTCGACCGCAAACAGCGCGCCACACCGACCGCAAGAACCCAGAACGCAGCGAAAGGAACCCATGCGCTCGGTCCAAGAGGTAATGCACCAAACCCGCCAGCGAAAGCCAATGCTGCATCAAAGAACGCAACAGGATCAGGTAAATGCCCGAGTCCAATGACATACCAACCGCTGATCACAAGGAGTGTAGTTACCAGCAAAGCCCCCGGAAGAAGGAGGCCCGCTATAGCATCCGCCAGGAAAGCAGGGATTCCCCGGCGAGTTGCAGCCAGAAATCCTCCGGAGGCATCGATGCGTAGCAACACCGCGACCGGGAACCAAATAGCCGTGCAGTAAGTAAGGCTCTCCGATGACCAAAGGCTTCCCAGCACCCACACGACAGAACCGGCAAAAACAAGTCGACTCCGCCTTGAAGGAGATCGCGAGGTGATCCAGAGCACCATGGCAAGTAGTGCGTAGCACCAGAAGAAGCCTCGCGCGGGGAGAAGATGTGGACATACGAGACGGCGTCTGCCGCGTTCTTCGCCGGCAACGAAAAGTTCCATCGTTCGCCGCCCTCCCTCAGCAGACCGAGCAGCCAATTTCGCCGCGCGACCCACCAGCCATAGGCACGTGCGTTTTCGCGGTTGTTGCAATCCAGAAAGAGAAGTCCATTCGGACGCAATGCCCGATCAATATTGGCCAGCGCGCGCAATCTGGCTTCGGGCGTGGGGATGTGGCCGAGCACGTTCCACAGGATGAGCGCGGCGTCGAACCGCGCTTCGCCCAACTGCGCCAGTGTCGCTTCGGACGTGATGTCGCCTCCGATGACTTGCTCGAAGTTTTTCGGCTCGACGCGGGAGAGCATCGCCGGGCTGCTGTCCACCAGCGTCACGCGGCTGATGCCGGCATCGTGCGCCAACCGTCGCGAGCGAACGCCGTCCGCTCCGCCCACATCCAGTAAAGACAGGCCAGGCCGCAGGCTCTCCGCAATCAATCGGTCAATGCCGGCCAGATAGGCCCTGCGGGTTTGCGAGATTTGGCGATAGTCGGCTGAGAGTTGATCGTAATATTCGCTGGAACTGATGATGCGCACTGGTTTACTTCGCCTGGTTGGCTTGCCGCAGGTAATTGTCCGTCCCGTCGCGCCAGTCGCTGCGAATCGGGCTGAAGACGTCAATGCCGGTGAAATCTTCAATCACGACGGCCCCGTGCGGAACGTTCGATGGAATCTCCACCAACTCGCCTGCTCGCAAGATCATCTCTTCACCGCCGATCTTGAATTGCAACGCGCCGCTGATGCAGTAGCTGAACTGTTCGCTGTCGTGCTGATGCCGCGGCACAACGCAGTCTTCCTTCGAGGTCAGAAAGGCCATCGTGATCTTGTCGTCGGTGAAGAAGCGGCGCGAGAATAGATGGGTGACGGGCTCTTCGGAAATTCATTCAGTTTGTGAGGCTTCATTTTTCTCTCCTGAAATTCATCCACGAAGTCACACGACGATCACCTTCCTGTTGACCTATAATCGGTGGACACCGAAAAGTTTTGTGGGAGTGGGTTCCATTGCCTCATAATTGAGACACCGTAGCGTTTCGGTTTCGGGTTGTTTTTGTTGCTTTTTTAGCCCTTCTGGAGAGTAGCGGAGGAAGGTCTAAAAAAGCAAGGTCCTCCTCCCTTTCCTCGGCTTTCATGAGCTGCGCTCGTTTCTGCCAGACAACTCCCAACAGCCGATCGATCCGGGCCTTCATTTGAAACGGGTTGGTGGCTCGGAGACTCTTCGATCGGTCAAAGCTACGGCTCGCTTAACTACCACTGGCGAGCCGCTGCGCCGGGATCTGCGGCAACTTGACATGCTGGCGCTTCTGTTTGCCGGCCTCCCGGGTGGAACTGACCTGCTCCATCATCGTGCAATAGAGGTTCTTCCACTGGCTCCATAATTTCAACAATTCGTTGAGCGGCACGAGCAGCTCCGGATAACCCAAACGCTCGTAGCCGAGGAGCTGCCGGACGTGGGTATAGTTCCCTCTGTTCGACGTGCGCCTGGTTGTCCTTGCGATACGGACGCGAGCGGGTCTGATAAATTCCGCGCTCCTTCAGATAGGTGTAAAGGTGGTGGTTCAAAGACTCTCCGCCTCCGTCGCAGTCGATGCCTTTGAGGGCGAAAGGCTGGGCTTGCTCAATGCTCTGAAGTCCGGCGAAGATCGCCTTTTATCCCCGATTCCACACGCAACGCACCTCCGTCCAGCCACTCAGGATCTCATGCTGGTCAACGACCAGATGAAGTTGCCGCCCATGTCGCCGCCACAGTGGGGCCACCGTATCCACCTCGGTCCAGCCCACCTCCCGCGTCGCCCAACGCTCCGCCCGGATCGCCTCTTCAATGTACAAAACGCGTTCTACCGAAGGCATCGCTTGGCCCTTTACTACCTGACACCGCCGTTCCATGGTCAGGACGGGTGAAATTGTCAAATCACAAAGAAATCCCTCACGACCGCCTGCTCGATCTCGCGATTGGGGGCCGAACTCGTTCTTCTGGGGGACGTGACGGGACGGAAATTGGATCGGCTTCCGTTGTCGCGATAATAACCTGAGCCAGCCAGCAAGCGGGTGGGGATCATGCCATGGTGCTCAATTACCGCATCGCCGGTCACGTCGCCGGAGAAGAACAAGCAGAACCGTTTTGGAGCGACTACGAGATTGATGCCCATCTCTTTGACGATTTTCTCGACGACTGGCTGATTAAGCGGATCGTATCAGAGCTAAGAGTATGAGTCGTATCCCGATCAATGAAATCGTTGGAGTCTCTGTTCTTGACATCGTGCGCCAGGCTGGAGGGCGTATAGACAAAGTCAAACTCGGTAATGGGACTCCGCTTATTGAAGCGGCAATGGTGCAAGATGTCGTTTACATGCCTAGCGCGTTAGGGGCGGGCCAGAGCGTGCAAATCGTTGGCAGTCACCAGATGCCGCTGGAAGCGGTATTCGACGATTTTACTCCACGCTTTGTCCGCCAAGAGCTAATAAAGCGGAGTCTCACGGAGCTGCCGGATGCCGAAGACACGATAGATGGCATAGTATGCATTTTGGGCAACGTCTTCTCGCGTAACTTTTGTCATTGGCATGAAGAAATGATGAAAGTGATCATCCTTGAGAGGATCGGCTATGAGTGCAATTACGTCATCGCAGAGTTGCCCGCATTCGCGGGGGAACTGCTTGGCCTGATTGGTATAGCGCCGGGGCGAATCTTGGAGGTCCGACGGCCGACGCGTTTTCGAACCGCACTCTTCACCACTCCCGTCAGCTATCGCAATGTCGCGGACTATCCGGAGGTGCTGCTATCGCTGCGGGAGAGACTACTTGCAGCTGATCAGGGGGGTAAACCGGATATTGGCCCACGTTTATGGCTCGAGCGCGGCAAGCAAACCCGCCTGGGCCGGAAGCTAATCAATGAGGAAGAGGTCTGCCGACTGTTGGATCGCTACAGTTTCGAGCGCGTTGACATGGGTTCCCTATCAGTCGTGAACCAAATCGCCATTTCTCGGAACGCTCGAGTCATTAGCGGACTGCACGGTGCTCAATTCGTCCATAGCCAGCTAATGAATCCACGCTCTTGGGTTATTGAATGTTTCTCTCCCATGTATCTCAATCCGACCTACACGGAGATTTACCGGGTGTTGCAGCATTCTTACGCGCAAATTACAAGCACGAATACTCCACTATTCCCTTATCCACACGGAAGCGACGTGCTGGTCGATTGTCAGCAGCTTGATCTTGCAATGCGTGCGGCCGCGGAGATCTGATGCTGGCGTAACCGCCAACGTGAGGTGTAACCGGAGAACAAGGAAAAGATGCCAGACTGTGATTCTCGCTTATCCACGGGACAGCGCCTGCCAAGTTGCATCACCGATTCGCTTTGTCGCTTCCAGCAACGCTGACCCGGTTGACATGATCAAAGGGTCGACGTGGCGGGGTCGGAATGGACTTGCCTGATCGAAACCTTCCATGACCGCGCCAGACTCCATTCTAATCTTGCTATGCTGGCCCAATCAATTTTGAAGACGATTCATGCGCCTATGCAGATCGGGCTGTTTGCTAGAGTGCGGGCAGGAATCGATTTTAGCATTGATAATGCAATGCGCAGTACGTCGTCGACGGTTGGCACCGGTTGACCACCTCTGGACTCAACGCTACGCTTGCGCTTTGCAAGCCCAGCCGATTTCGCAAGGGACCATGCCGAACTCGCTCGATATTACTTCTATCGCTGTGTCGCCGACCAATGGTTTTGCCGCGGAGGTACAGACCGCATTCGATCGAGCACTTGCGAATGAGGGCAAGGTCGCGTCAGAAGTGCTCGGCATGCGCGGTATGTCAGGCAAAAAATACCGCCGGTTCATTAACAATCTAATGGAAGCAATTCCCGACCCGCGATATCTCGAAATCGGGGCCTGGCAAGGTTCCACTCTCTGCTCCGCCATATTTGGAAACGAGATTACGACAACCTGCGTCGATGATTGGTCGGAATTCAACGGGCCGTTCGATAAGTTCCTAACCAACCTCGCAAGATTTAAGGGCAAATCTCGGGTAACGTTTATCGAAAAGGACTACCGTGAACTCGATTTCCGCCATCTGGGATTATTTAACGTTTTCCTGTTCGACGGACCTCACGCCTACGAGGACCAATTCGGTGCTGTCATGATGGCCGATCCCGCACTGGAGCCATGCTTTGTGCTAGTCGTTGACGATTGGAATTGGGAAGAGGCCCGGCGCGGGACAATGGATGCGATCCGCAAGCGCAATTACCACATCGACTACATGATCGAAGTGCGCACCTCCCGCGACAACACCCAGCCTGAATTACGCGGCGAAAACAGTGATTGGCACAATGGTTACTTCATAGGCGCACTTAGAAAAACGCGCTAGATCTGAGGCCTCGAAGTTACTTTAACTTGTGCGCACGCTATGCTGACAACCCGCCGATGTTAGCGGCCCCGCGGGTCTTGGCGGCTACGCTCATGTCGACCCCAAAGGACATACCCATCCCAACGCAATCATCAAGAAGAAAATCACGAACGGTCCAGATGAGGATCCGGCCCGCCAGCCTACCTTACTAGATCAGTTCTTTGACCAGCGCTTTCTCTTCCTTCAACTCGGCGACCGAGGCGTCGATCCTGGAGCGACTGAATTCGTTGAGCGGAACGTCCTGCACGATCTCGCCATTTGCCGCCCCTTGAAGCGGATCGGGAAGGAGCTGATCAAGTCTTTCTCGACGCCGTAGCTGCCGTCGGAGCAAACGGCAACGCTGTGCCAGTCATCCGGCTTCGGTGTCGGTCGTTAGGGAGCGGACCGTGTCGATGACGGCGTTGGCCGCCGACGCCGCCGAGGAAAGGCCGCGCGCTTTGATGATCGCGGCGCCGCGCTGTTGCACCGCTGGGATGAACGTCTCCTTCAGCCATTTTTCGTCGCCGATCACCTGATCGGCGTTCTTCCCGTTGATTTTCGCGTTGTAAAAATCGGGATACTGCGTCGCGGAATGATTGCCCCAGATCGTCATGTTCGTGACGGCGGTGATGTCGACGCCGGCCTTCTGCGCGAGCTGCGCCTTGGCGCGATTTTCGTCGAGGCGGGTCATGGCAAACCAGCGGTCGCGCGGGATCGACTTCGCGTTGTTCATCGCGATCAGGCAATTGGTGTTGCACGGATTGCCGACGACGAGGACGCGCACGTCGGAGGCGGCATTTTTTTCGATGGCCTGGCCCTGTCCGATGAAAATCTTGCCGTTGATGCCGAGCAGATCGCCGCGTTCCATGCCGGCTTTGCGCGGAATGCTGCCGACGAGCAGCGCCCAGTTCACGCCGCGAAATCCTTCGTCGAGATCGGCCGTCGGCACGATGCCTTTGAGCAATGGAAACGCGCAGTCGTGCAGTTCCATGACGACGCCTTCGAGCGCGCCGAGGGCGGGCGGAATTTCGATGAGCGACAGGTGCACCGGCTGGTCCGGGCCGAACATCGCGCCGGAGGCGATGCGAAAGAGGAGCGAATATCCGATCTGACCGGCGGCGCCGGTGACGGCGACTTTGATGGGTGAATTCATGTATTTCTTTAGCCACAGATGGACACAGATGAAACACAGATTTTCAGAAACCGCGCCGCTGCCGGTTCCTCCGATCTGCGTCAATCTGTGTTTATCTGTGGCCGGACTTCTTCCCGTTTTGTTGAGCAGCTCGCGCACGATGCGAAGCTGTCGTTGTAACACGTGACCGCCGCCCAGTTTGCTCGACGGTGGTGTGCAAACGCCGCGTCCAGTTCGACCTCGTCTCGGTCCCGGGGACGTTGAACCGGTCCTTGCGACCGAGGAGATCGGTGATCATGACGATGGCGATCCAGGATTCGCTGCGGAAGAGCGCGTCGAGAATCGCCGGGTAAAAATCACTCAAATAGTTCGTCAATTCGTTAGGCGGAGCGAGCCCGGCAAACTCCGCGATTTTCGCGAGATCGTGGCGCGCCTGGTCGGTCGTGTCCGAATGTTTCTCGAAAGCTTCTTCCCAGAGCGCGCGGAGTGGCTTGTGATCGTGGGTCGCGAAGGTCGCGACCGATATCCGCTCATATGCGCTTGCCCGGGATGGAGCGATTGTCGGGATCATTTTCCCACTGCGGAATCTTGAAACCGGCGATGCCTAACGAGCGCATACTCGGGCGCACGTAGTCGGGCACCGTTCCGAGGTCCTCGCCCACGACCCGGGTTGCGCCCGCTTCCTCGAGGACCACGCGCAGATATTCCTCGCCTTCGCGCCTGGTTCGCTTCGCAGTTTTCCCAGGTGCGATCATCGCGCGGCGCAAAGTGCGGTTCCCTGCCACCCGGTGCGTGCGCGCATTTCCTCCCAGTTCAAGGGCAGAAATTCGGGGTTGCGCCGCGGACGCCAGGGGAAGGCATAGATGCGGTAAAATCCGAGCACGTGATCGATCCGGAAGAGGTGAAAAATCTCCCGCACGCCGTGCACCCGTTGCCGCCACCAATCGAAATTGCTGACTTCGCATCACGTCCCAGCGATAGAGCGGGATGCCCCAGTTCTGGCCCCACTTTTGGGTGAAGTCGTCGTCCTTGAAATACGGCTCCGGCGGAGCACCACCCGACCAGTCGAGCGCGAAACGCTCGGGATGAGCGAAGACGTCGGCGCTGTAGTAGCTGATGCCAAATGGAATGTCGCCCATGAGCGCGACGCCACGCTCCTCGGCGTAGGCTTTGACGTCGCGCCATTGCCGATGCGCGATCCATTGCACGTAGTTGTAGAAAGTCGCGGCGTTCTTCGAAGGGCGCGCGCTCCTTCTCGCCTAACGAATCGAGCCAGCGGCGCGCAGCGTCGATATCGGAATGTTCCGGCCGCCAGGCGTCCCAGGTTTCGCGACTCGCCGTTCAATTCCATCAGCACCCGAAAGAGAGTGTAATCGGCCAGCCACGATTTTTCCGCCTGGCAAAATGCGGCGAACGCTGCCTCGATCTGCGGATCGGTTTGGGCACGCGCCCGGAAAGCGTCGAACGCGCGCTCGAGCAGTTTTTTCTTCAGCGGTTTGACGATCTCGTATTTGACTCTGCCCGCGACGCAGCGCCGGGAGATCGATCCCCGCCGTCACTTCGGCGAAAGCTTCCTCCGACAGATCCTCCGGCGCACCCGGCGCCAGGTGGAGCGTGGTCGGGTCGATCGCGCGCGAACTGATTGCATTGTAGGGACTGTTGTCGCCGCCGGTCTCGTTGATCGGAAGGAGTTGCACGAGCTTGAAGCCGATGCCGCGAGCCCAATCGATGAATTGCCGCAAACCGGCGACGTCGCCGATCCCGAGATCGTCTTCGATGCGGAGAGCGAAGAGCGGGGCGAGGACGCCGGCGATCTTTTCGTTAGGCGAAAGATTCATCTTGTCATCCCGAGCGAAATCGAGGACCCCGTGGTGTCGAGCCAAACCGTTAGCACAGGATCGATCGCTCCGTTTAAGGCATCTCTATGGGTTCCTCGACTCCGTTCCACTTCGCTCGGAACGACAATCAGCCGCGCCGCACATTCCAGTCCTCGACCAACGGGCTCGGGATTTCCTTGAGGAAGCGCGAGGGACGCTGAAACATGTCGCCGTAGCCGGCGTTAAGGCGCATGTGCGGATAGGTGAGGTAAAGTTCGTCGCGCGCCCGCGTGATCGCGACGTAAAACAAACGTCGCTCCTCTTCAATCGCTTCGCGCGTGTCGAGCGAGCGCGTGCTCGGAAACATCCCGTCGGTCAGCCAGATGACGAAGACGGAGTGGAACTCAAGTCCCTTGGCCTGGTGGACCGAGGAGAGGTTAACCGCCTCCGTGTCGCCCGCCTGAGTGACCGCCGGCTCCGCGTCGACATTGCTGATCAAGGCGAGCTGGGAGAGGAATTCGTGGACGTCCTTGAATTGGCGCGCGAAGCCGGCCAGCTGATTAAGGTCTTCCTTGCGCAACTCGTAATTGGCAAAGTTCGCTTTCGCATAGTCGTCGTAGATCGCCTCGACGATCGACATGATCATCTCCGTCGGCTGCTTCGGTTCTCCGTTAGGCGCGATCTCGTCCAGCGTGTCGGCCAGTTGTTGCCACGATCTTTTTGCGCGCGCGCCGATCGACATCGGCAAGAGTCGCTCGCTCCAGGAGACGATGACTTCGTTCTTGTCGAGCGCTTCTTCCCAGTCGCGCCAGAGATTTTCCGCGCTCCTGCCACCGATGCCGGGCAGAAGCCTGACCATCCGTTTGAAGGCCACTTCGTCGCGCGGGTTGGCGACGAAGCGAATGAAGGCCGCGACATCCTTGATGTGCGCCTGCTCGAAAAAACGAATGCCGCTCGTGATCTGATACGGAATGCCGCGCCGCGAAAGCTCGAGCTGCAGCTCGACCGCGTGATAGTGCGCGCGGTAGAGGACGGCGATCTCGTTGCAGCTCGATCCCCTCGTCGCGCAGCTCGAGAATCCGCTGGGCCACGAACTGCGCCTGCTCGCCGCCATCGTTCAAGGCAACCATTGCCGGTTTCGCCGAGTTCGTTGGGCGAGTGGCGCTCAGCCGTTTGCGAAATTGCTGCACGTTGGCGGAGATGGCGGCGTTGGCCACCTCCAGGATCTCGGGCACGCTGCGGTAGTTCAGCTCGATCTTGAAGACCTGCGCATTTGGATAACGCCGCGGGAAAGCGAGGATGTTTTGGAAATTCGCGCCGCGCCAGGAGTAGATCGATTGCGCGTCGTCGCCCACCACCATCACGTTTTGATGTTCGGCGGCGAGCAGATCGATGAGGTCGGCCTGGATCTTGTTCGTGTCCTGGTATTCGTCCACGAGGATGAATTGAAATTGCCGCCGATAAAACGCCGCGATCTCCTCGTGTTCCTTGAGCATTCGAAGCGACTTTTCGAGCAGATCATCGAAGTCGAGCGAGTTGGTCGATTTTTTCCGGCGCTCGTAGCGCGCGTGCACATCTTTGATCTGCTCCAAGAGCGGCAGGAAATAGGGAAACTTCTCCGCGAGCAATTCCTCGATCGGTCGCTCCGTGTTGACGACGAAACTGAAGATGTCCGCCAGCACGTCGCCCTTTGGAAATCGGATTTCCTTCGGGTCGATTCCGCTGCTCGCGACCACTGAGTTGAGCAAATCCTTCTGGTCTTCGCGATCCATGATCGTGAATCCGCTGGTATATCCGAGAGCGCTGCCGTGGCGGCGCAGCATCCGGTTGCCGATGGAATGGAACGTCCCGCCCCAGAGTCCGCTCGCGTCCGTCGGCAGGAGATTCGCGACGCGATCGAGCATCTGGCGCGCGGCCTTGTTCGTGAAGGTGAGAAGGAGGATGTTGCGCGGATCGACGCCGTTCTCGAGCAGGTAGGCGACTCGATACGTGAGGGTGCGCGTCTTGCCGGAACCGGCTCCGGCGATCACGAGCAACGGGCCCGGCGGCGCGGTTACCGCGGCGTACTGCTGCTCGTTTAGCTCCCCCGCGTAATCGATACGGATCGTCGCCGCGGCGGGGGCGCGCTGGAGCGTGTATTCGCGGGACATTGGGGGATTACGCTGCTGCGTCGCTCACCGGTCTTCAATGAAAAGTTTTCGCGCGCGCGGTGCGGCCAGAACGATTCGTTAGGCGAGAGGGGTTTCGCTCTGCGAAGCGCAGGTTCGGGAGGTCGATCGGGGGATCCGTGCCGCAGCGCGCAGCCTCGCGCCTCCCAGAGGGAGGCGCGACAGAGAACGCGATTTCAGGAAAAAGTCGAGGCCCTTCCCACCCACATGGCAAGGTTACTGCTTAAAACGATTCTAGAAATTATGGACAGTGCCCACCAAGCCAGTTTCTCACCCACGAAAATCCTCAATCGCGATTGCGTTGATTTCCTCGTCGTCGATGACGACCCTTCGGTTACCCGGTTTCTGTCCGACTACCTAAAACAACAAGGACATACCTGCGCCACGCTGACGGAAGGTTTTCAAACCGCCACCTGGCTCGAGATGCACGACTGCGAAGTAGTGGTGGTAGATTTGAAAATGCCAAAAGTGGACGGCCTCTCGCTCATCACCTACATCCGCGAGATTCAGCCCAGCCTGCCGATCGTCGTTTTCACTGGCATCGGCTACGAAGAAGAAAAAATGCACGCCGCTCTCCGCGCGGGAGCGAATGGCTACGTGAGCAAGCATCTGCCGATCGAACAGCTCTACTGTGTCCTTTCCCGGATGCTCGCGACCTCTCGGCAACGGCCCGGTCGCGAAGTGCGTATCCCAACCCGATCGGCTTTGCTGGGCGCTGCCTAACGAGGCCGCGCGTCGCGCAAAAGATCCCGCAAACCCTCTGGCGAAACCGTCTCGGCGCCGCTCGCGCCGGCTGTTTCCTGCTCGAGGTAGTCGCCCGTCGCAACGATGAGACGGAATCGCTCTGCATATTTGCTCGCCAGCCGCTCGATGATCGAGTCGGCCGTTTGTCCGGCGCGAGAATAAAAGACTTGAATCTCGCCCGGCTCGGCTTCGTGGGAAACGGACGAGCCGCGGCCATCGAAGACCACGACGACTTTAGTCCCGCTCCAATCCTGAAAGTCGCGCAGCTGCCGAATCAAGGCCTCGCGGGCGAGCGAAGTACGCCGTTCGTGGAGTCGTTTCAGTTCCGGCCAGGCGAAGATGATGCTGTGACCGTCGACCAAAAGATATTGCGGCCGCACCGGGTACGATAGAATGGCGGGCGCACTCGAATCAACCCGCGGATTGCGGCTCCGCTTCTAGGACGAGGAAACAGGAGCCGTCTTTTTGGAGCGGGATTTCGCCGCGGGCCGGCGCGGAGCCTGGGCCGCCGCACGTTTGCGTTCGCGATACGCTTTTCGACGCTTCCGCTTGACGGTGACTCGGTGTTGTTGACCCATGAGGCAGTTGCTATAGGCCGGAAGCACGAGCGATGCAATTTGGAATCGTGGCCGCAATTCAGCGCTGGCAACGCACTGGATTTTGGGGCGAGGAAGAAATCCTTAAATTGGATGTTGCACTTCGCCGCCTCACCCAACTAAAAAAGAGCTCCTCCCTTCTGTGCCCCCATGCCCAAGATATTAATCGGGATTTCCATGCTCCTGATGACGCTGTCGCTCGTCTTCGGATTCTTGAACACGAGCAAGGTAAAGGGCTTGCGAAGTGAACTCGGGACCAGCATTTCGGCCCGCGAAATCTCGGACCGCGCCCGGATGGCGAGCGAAAAGAAATTGAAGGCGCGCGAGACCGACTTCACCGCGGCGCAAAGCAAAGCGACGGCGGCGGAAGCGAAGGCCACCAGCGCCGAAGCGGAATTGACCAAGGCGCAAAACGAGAAGGCAGAAATCGACGCCAGGCTGCAGGCGAGCGAAGGCCAGATCGCAGACCTCCAGAAACGGGTGGCGGACGCAACGGTCGCCGCGGCGCCGGGCGCGCCGGAGGGCGTTTCGCCTAACGAATTGAAAGCGATGCTCGACCAGACCAAAGAGCAGCTCGAAGCGGCCGAACAGGAGAAAACTCGTTTGGCAGACGAGGTCAAAGCGGCCCAGCACCGTGTCGCAGCGATGGAGGAAGAGAAAAAGCGACGTGGGTCGGGCGTGAATACGCCGGGAGTGCACGGCACAGTTCTGGCAGTCAACCAGGCTTACAACTTCGTCGTGCTCAGCATAGGAGATCGTCAGGGCGTCGAGCCAAACTCAGAAATGCTGGTCATGCGCCAGGGCACGCTTATCGGCAAGATCCGCATCTCCTCAGTTGAACCGACCACTTCCATAGGCGATATCATCACCAATAGCTTGGCGCGCGGCGTCCAAGTGCAGCCTGGAGATACCGTCATTTATGCTGGAAGCACCAATTCGTAGTCGGTGGCGGGCGCTTTGCCTAACAATCGCCCTCCCGGCCGCCATTCTGGCCACTTTTTCCTCTTGTGCAACGGAACAACCGCATACCGCCTTGATCGGCGATCCCGACTCGCGGGCTGAATCGAGCATCCCGTGGAACAAGCCGGAGAAATGGGAGACTGGCGCCCAAATACCAGGCGGCATCGGCGGCGGGGGCGGTCCGCCCGGATCGGGTGGCAACTACTAGCCGCGGAGCTGGCAGCACCTCCCCTAGATCCAAAAGCCGGCCGGAATCACGGCGTCTTTTGGCACCACGACGATCCCGTCGCGGATAAAGTAATTATTCGCGTCCAGATTGGCTTCCTTACCTTCCGGCGTGATCACCACCCCATCGCCAATGCGGGCGTTTTTGTCGATGATCGCGCGGTCGATCACGCAATTGCGTCCAATCCCGATAGGCGGCAGATCGGGCGCCTGGTTCGGCGTGGCGCCTTCGAAATGATCGCCGCCCATGATCACGCTGTTGCGAATCGTCGCACCGCTCCGGATGATACTGCGCACCCCGATCACACTCCGTTCAATATGCGCATCGGAAATAATGCAGCCGTCGGAAATGATCGCCTGGCGAAGGGTCGCACCGTTGATTTTGCTCCCAGGCAGGAAGCGCGGGTGAGTGTAGATTGGCGCCTGCGCCTCGAAAAAGCTGTATTGCGGCTCCAGGTTCGTCAGGTCGAGATTCGCATCGTAGAAAGCGCGAATCGTCCCGATGTCCTCCCAATAGCCCTTAAAAATGTAAGCGTTGACGTGGCGCTCGCCGATCGCCTGGGGGATGACGTGCTTCCCGAAGTCGTCGAGGTCACTGCTCAGGCAATCGACCAGCACCTGCCGATTGAAAACATAAATACCCATCGAGGCTTGAAAGAGCTCTTCGTCCGGACTGCTCTCGATCGACTCGAGCAATTTGCGCTCCATTTTCAGCTCGTCGAGCACCGCCGTTTCCTTCGGCTTTTCCTCGAACCGCGTGATGCGCCGATCCGGTCCACTGAGCATGATGCCGAAATCTGACGCCGCTGCACGCTGCACCGGAATTGTCGCGAGCGTTATCTCGGCGCCAGAACGAATGTGCTGGTGCAGGAGCGTCCGGAAATCCATCCGGTAGAGTTGGTCGCCGCTCAGGATAAGGAAATAATCGTAGGGCTGCTCGAGAAAGTAGCGCAGATTTTGGCGGACCGCGTCGGCCGTGCCTTGATACCATTGCGCGCCTTCCGGAGTTTGCTGCGCGGCAAGGATGTCGACGAAGCTGCGCGAAAAGTTATCAAACTTGTAGCTCGCCTGGATATGGCGATGAAGAGACATGCTGTTGAACTGCGTCAGCACATAAATCGAGCGCAACCCGGAGTTGAGGCAGTTGCTGATCGGGATATCGACCAGCCGATATTTCCCGCCTAACGGGACAGCCGGTTTCGACCGGTCTTTGGTCAGCGGAAACAACCGGGTTCCGGCACCACCTCCCATGATGATGGAGAGCGTGCGCTGCGTGGTGCCAGGTGGAAGAGCAGGAGATTGCGGCATACCCGGGAGCATCCTATGCCATGATTCGCCGCCTGTCAGGACGCCGTCGGCATTTGCACATTTAAGAGCGCATGCCTAACGAATATTAGAGACCATTCCCAGTTCGTCGATCGCTCGCTGACAGTCGGCCGTGAGGGTGGTAAATTTATGAGGCATGTCGGCGTCGGCGGGAGGCAGAGTGCCATGATCGCGCAGCTCGGAGAAAATCGCTCCCGCTTTTTCATACGATTCGCGCGCGTCGGACCAGGCGCGGATTCGTTGTGTCCTCGGCGAATTTTTGTCCGCCCCGGCGTGCGCGAATGCGTCGCCGAGCTTTTCCTCGTCGATCGCGAGGTTACGCGAGTAGATGACGTTTGTGGGATCAGCCGATGAGAGCGCAGTTAGAATGAGAATACCTTGTCTGGCCTGCTCAACTGCCTGGGCGGCATCGCCGGTGGCGGAGAGGGCTTCGGCGAAATCGACGTGACCGGTGGCGAGATCGAAACTCGCCTGGGCATTTTGCGGATCAGCCGCCGCGAATTTCTCCTTGATCGAAAGTGACTTTTGGAGACTGGCGAGCGCACCGGCATAATCGCCCGCGGCCATGAGCGCGTCGCCAAGTTGCTTGTAACCCCAGCCCACTTCGCGTCGCGCCCGGCCGTTATCCGGGTCGGCAGCGGCGAGCGATTCGAACGTAGCGACTACCTTTCCGGAGGGCGGCGATTGCTTCGGCTTGGTGAGGATCTGAAGCGCCGCCAATTTTCATCAGATTGATCGCGACGGCCCGCTTTCGCTTTGCGCTCGAGCTGTCCTGACGCAGCAATTCTTCGCGGATGGCGAGCGATTTCTTGTAATCCGCCAGGAGTTCCGCGTTGGCGTTCGCAGTCCGGCCGAGGCCATCGGCCAACGTCTCGTAAGCACGGGCCAGTTCGTCCTGGACGGCGGGATTCGTCGGGTCGGTTGCGGCGAGCTGACTGAAGATTTGCAGGGAACGCCGGTATTCGCGCAGCATCTCCTCGATCTCTCCCTTCTGCTCCATGATGTCGCCGAGCGCGCGGTAGCTGCGGCCCAACTCCATCTGCAAATCGCGTGGTCAGGGAGGACGGATTGATTCTCTCGCGAATCTGCACCGCCTTGCCGTAACTCGTTAGGGCACCATCCGTATCGCCGATGTTGGCGGAATAGGGGTTGCCCTGAATGTCGCCGATCTTTTCGTAAGCGGTGGCCAGCTCGCGTTGCAGCGCGACATTCCCGCCCGCGTCATGGGCCAGACTATCGAGGTATTCGAGCGCCCGGCTTACAATCAGGCGGCGGGTCGGCGTGGACCCGGCCAGGTCCTTTACCGAATCATGAATCTCGAACATCAAGGAATCGGCCAACCGGCGCACTTGTTCGAAGCGACGCTCTGCCAGGATGCGCTGCGCGTTGGCGAGATGCGCTTCCCAGATTGCAATGACGGTCGCGCCGAGGAGGAGAAGCGCGATCGACGCGGTCGCGGCCAATCCGATCTTGTGACGGCCGACGAATTTCGAGGTCCGATAGGCGAAAGTGTCTTTCCGCGCGATGACGGGCAGACCTTCGAGGTATCGGCGGATATCTTCGGAGAACTGACCGACCGATGAGTAACGGCGCTCGGGTTCGGTCCGCAATGCCTTGGCGACGATGTTATCGAGATCGGGATCCAGCTTTTCCAGATTGGCCTCGCCATCTTTCCTGAAGCCCGGCTTTTGCCCGGCCAGGAATTCGTAGAGGACGACTCCGAGGCTGTAGACGTCGCTCGTTGTCGTTAGGCGTTCGCCGCGCTGCTGTTCCGGGCTCGCATAATGGGGAGTCATGGCGCGGGTTGACGTGACAGTTTGGTCATTTGTCTCCGCCGTTTCGGGATCGAGCAGGCGCGCGATGCCGAAATCCAAGAGCTTCGGTTCACCTTCTGCAGTGACTCGGATATTGGCCGGCTTGAGATCGCGATGGACGACGAGATTTTGGTGCGCGTAGGAAACGGCCGCGCAAACTTTGCGAAAAAGCGCGAGCCGTTCGCGCCTACCTGGCGAATGTCCGGCGCCGTAGGTCTCGAGCGGAATTCCCTCCACATATTCCATCACGAAATAGGGAAGACCTCCGGGCGTAACCGCGCCGCCGTAGAGCCGGGCAATGTTGGGATGATTAAGTGCGGCGAGGATGCGTTCCTCCTGCCGAAAGTGCCTGACGAATTCCTTTGTCCCGAAACCTTGCTTGATCAGCTTGATCGCGACCTGGCGGCCAAAATGGGTGTCATCCGCGAGGTAGACTTCGCCCATGCCGCCTTCGCCGAGCAGAGAAATGATCCGGTAGTCACCGAGCATCTCGCCGGCGGTGAGTTCGCCGTCCGCAACATCGTCGCGCAATAGCTCTGCTCCGAACTCGACCGCCGGATTTGGACATCAACCTTTCGGCGGGCTCCTCTTCGCGGAGAAGCGCTTCCACTTCGCCGCGCAGTTCCGCATCGTCGCCGCAGGCTTCGCGCGAGAAAGCCGGCCCGTTCGGCGCCCTTCAGCTCGAAGGCGTGCTCGACCAATTCCGCGATCCGCTCGGCCCGCTCAGGCTGCATCTTTGCGCAACTCCCGGGAGAGCCAGAGCCGGGCAAAATTCCAATCGCGCAAGACCGTCTTCTCCGAGACCTGCAGGACTTCGGAGATTTGCTTCGCCTCCATCCCGCCGAAGAATTTCAGCTCCACCACTTTGCTCTTGCGCGGATATATTTTCGTCAAATCCTCCAGCGCATCGTCGAGCGCCAGCAATTCGACGGCCGAATCGGTCGGCCAGTTCTCCCGCTTCGGTCAGCGAAAGTTTTTGTTGCCCGTGTCCACCGCGCTTGGCCGCGTGATGCGCCCGCGCGTGTTGGATGAGGATTTGGCGCATGAGTCGCGCGGCGATGCCGTAAAAATGCGCGCGATCCTTCCAGGTCACCTGCTTGTCATCGACCAGTTGCAAATACGCTTCATGCACGAGCGCGGTCGCCTGCAGGGTGTGATCGCCGCGTTCGCGCTGCAGGTAAGCGCGGGCCACACGGCGCAGTTCTTCGTAAACGAGGGGCATTAACCTGGCGGATGCATCCTCGTCGTCCCCGCTCTGCCAGTTCAGCAACAGCGCTGTGACATCCTCAGATGATTCCGAATTCACGCGCATGTCCTTTGTTCTCGTCGGCCCAGACTGACACATCGCGCCCGAGCCGGTAGTGAAATTTTTCAAACTCGATGTCCGTTCGCAGCGGTTTTTTTTCACATCGTCTGAGTGAAGGCAAAACCAAAAATGAAGAAATCCATACCATCAAACCATCCTCACGAAGATCGCGGCCCGGGCCGCTCGTCATCTCGCCACCGCAGCGCTCCTCCTCGCAATTGTCGTCGCTCTCCGCGGCTCGGCGCGCAAACTCCGACCGGACGCTGGCCAGCTTTGACGGCACCAATGGCCATTACCCCACGCAAGGGCTGCTCCTGGCCAGCGATGGCAACTTCTACGGCACCACGCGCCCTGTTACGACGCAGCCGACTATGGCACGGTATTTCGGATCACGCCCACCGGCACACTGACCACGATCTACCGCTTCAGCTTCCCAGCCGACGAGGGAACCACCGCTGGCGGCACTGATCCAAGGTTCCGACGGCAATTTGTACGGCACAACCGCCGGCGGCGGGGGTTTAGCCTTTCAATACGGCACGGTTTTCAAGCTCACGCTCGATGGAACCTTGACCACGCTCTTTGTCTTTACCTACGACCCGACGACCGACACCTTCCCCAACGGCAACGCCCCCGAGGCGGCGCTGGTGGAAGGACCGGACGGCAACTTCTACGGCACGACCGCGGGCGGCGGGAGGCAGAATGGCGGCAGCTCGGCCCAGGGCACGATTTTCAAGATGTCGCCCGCGGGCGATCTGTTGGGTTCGTTCCCCGTCTATGGAGGTGCTCGAGCATTGCTTCCCAAACGCGCCGCTTGTCCTTGGGACCGACGGCGCCTTCTATAGCACGTCCTACAATCGGGTGGCGGCGCTGGCGTCCGGCGCGGTTTACCAGTTTAGCGCCGCGGGCGTGGTGACGGTGCTCCACGGCTTCAATGACACTCCCGACGGTAACATGCCGAACGGCGGCCTTGTCCTCGGCAGCGATGGTAACTTCTACGGCACCACCGAGTATGGCGGAACCAGTCACCTCGGCACCGCTTATCGGATATCCCCAGAGGGCACATACGAGGAGCTAGTTAGTTTTGACAATAGCAATGGCGCCCAGCCGTTCGGTCAAATGATCCAGGCCACGGATGGTAACTTCTACGGGACGACTCTGGGCGGTGGCAGCCTCTCGACTGGCACGGTGTTCCAGCTTACCCCCGCCGGTGTGCTGACGACGGTGTATAACTTTACCTACAGCGGCTCTGACGGGGCCCAACCCAAGGGGACGTTAGTTCAAGGCGCCGACGACGGCTTTACGGCACGACTCAGGGCGGCGGCTTATACGGCCTCGGCACGGTCTTTCGCGCTCGATCTCAATCTTCCGAACCCGCTCACCTTGCTGAGCGCGGCCTCGGTGAAGGGTGGCTTCGCGATTGACCTTCCTCTTACCGGGACACCAGGAATTGAGGATCGATGCGGGCAGCGATGGCGCTGATTCGATCACCTGACCTTCAGTAATAACCTGACATCCGTCGGCGGCGTGACCTCCAGTTGCGGGACGGTGGTCAGCGGCTTGATCGATAGCACCAATCCTCACCAGTTCATCGTAAGCCTCACGGGCGTCACCTGCAATGCTGAAGACGTCACCGTTACCCTTACTAACGTGCAGGACGACCAATCGAACACCCTGGCCATCTGCCTCGGTCACGATGGGTCTCCTGATGGGGATGTCGACGGCGATGGGTCGGTGACAAGGCTGACCTTGACCTCGTTAAGGCCGATCTGGGGCAGCCGACCGACGCGACGAACTTTCGCGAGGATGTCAACGCGGATGGAACAATCAACCGCTCGGATCGTCAGAGCGGTGAAACGTCAGGTGGGGACTTCCTTACCCTAACCCGTCACCCAAGGTCAACCTGTCATCAGGCTAATCAAGAACGAAACCAGTCACCGCACGCTTCAACTCAGATGCATACACCACGCTTCCACCATATCCTCCTCATCACTGCACTCCTCGCGGCTGCCCTCACTGCTCTCCCTCGTCCAACCTGGGCGCAGACTCCGACCGTGACGGTTCTGCATGACTTCAACAAGCTCGACGGCAGTTACCCCACAAACGGTCTGCTCCTGGCCAGCGACGGTAACTTCTACGGTACCACGCCGACCGGCGGCCCCGGAGCGAACAACAATGCCGACTTTGGCACCGTCTTTCGAATCACGCCAGCTGGCGCGTTTACCAACCTGGTCAACTTCACCAGTGATAACGGAACCTATCCGTATGCGCCGCCCATCGAAGGAAGCGATGGCAACTTGTATGGGACCACCGCAGGCGGCGGCCCTCTGGGACCTACGAGGAATGGGACAGTCTTTAAAATGACGAAGGCGGGCGTCCTGACCACGCTCCTTGAATTTCCTTACGACAGCACGACCGACACCTTCCCCAACGGCCTCAGCCCCCAGGCGGCACTGATCCAAGGCTCCGACGGCAACTACTACGGCACAACCACCGGTGGCGGCACGCCAAACATCCAAAACACTGGCGGCCACGGCACGATTTTCGAAATGTCACCCGCCGGCGACCTGCTGCAGTCGGTTACCGTGCATGGAAGTAACGGCGAGCCCGCAGATCTGCGAGCCCCTGTTATCCAAGCGAGCAATGGTAATTTCTACGGGACGAGCTACGAAGGCGGCGGCGACACAAACGCTGGCACGGTTTTCGAGTTCACCCCAGCCGGAGTGGTGACGACTCTGCATAGCTTTGTCGGCGGCGCCGGTAACACGGGCACGAGCCCCTACGACGGGCTCGTCCAGGGCAGTGACGGCAACTTTTACGGGACGACGGAATACGGCGGCACCGCTAACCTCGGCACGATTTTCAAGATAACTCCCGCTGGTGATTACACGGTATTGGTCAATTTCACCGGCCCCAATGGCCAGCAGCCGTTCGCTTCTCTGATTCAAGCCGCAGACGGCAATTTGTATGGGACCGCCTCCCTCGGTGGCACCGACAGCCTTGGCACCATCTTCCAACTCACGCCCGCCGGCGTCCTCACGACTATCTATAACTTTTCCAACAACGAAGCTCTAGGCGCATTTCCCCGCGCGGCCTTAGTCCAGGGAAGCGATGGCAACTTATATGGCACGACCATGGGCGGCGGCGCGAACAGTTTCGGCACGATCTTTCGGCTCAACCTGATTCCCCAAAGCAGGCTCTCGAACATCTCGACCCGGCTCGATGTGCAGACCGGCAACAACGTTCTGATCGGAGGATTCATCGTCACCGGCACGCAGCCGAAGGAAGTGATCGTCCGCGCAATCGGGCCGACGTTGGGGATGTTTGGAGTCAGCGGTGCCCTGGCCGACCCAGTCCTTGAGTTACACGAGCCCGACGGCACCGTCATTACCAACGACAATTGGAAGGACACCCAGGAGTCGGCGATCACGGCGACCAACCTCGCGCCTTCGAACGACCTTGAGTCGGCGATCGTCGCGACCCTCGATCCGGGCCTTTACACCGCGATCGTCACTGGCAACAACAGCACTACTGGAGTGGCCCTTGTCGAGGCCTACGACCTCGATCAAACGGTCGATTCTCAGCTGGCTAACATCAGCACGCGCGGTCTTGTCCAGACCGGCGACAACGTCATGATCGGCGGCTTCATTGTGGGTGGTAACACGGGCACGGTAGCGCTGCGTGCGATCGGACCTTCGCTCGCTGCGGCCGGTATCGCCGACCCTTTGGCCGATCCACTTCTCGAGTTGCACAACAGCAATGGCGACATCGTCGACTCGAACGATAACTGGATGGATAGCCCCGATAAACAAACCTTCGTCGACGACGGTCTCGCCCCGACCAACGACAAGGAGTCCGTCGTCCTTGGCGCCCTGGTTCCAGGCGGCTACACCGCGATCGTTCGAGGAGCAGATGGTGGTACTGGCGTTGGTCTCATCGAGGCCTACAACTTGCAATAGCGCTTCCGCGGTGTGCCCAATCCCTCACGCTGCTCGGGATCCCCACGAACAGATTGTCGAGTGGCAGCCGCACAAAGAAAATAGACCGATTCATGGGCAAACTGCGCGTTGCGACGGTCTGACCATCCGATTTGGGAAACGGCTCCTGCTTTCTTGAGTCTTCGATGGACCTTAGTTGGAAAGACGGTTGGCCACCTTGAAGCGCGCCTTGACCAGTTGCTGGCTGGGTTCGCCACTTCGGTCCAGTACAAGGCACCCTCTAGCGTCTGATCCTAATTCCGCCGAACTCATCCCTGCCGCGATCCAAAGTCGGGGCTACGGCCCGGGTCTGGAGGGTGTGCGGGCGCAGTTCCGTCTATCGTAAATATGGTGACAAGCTGGTGATCAGGGCAAAGTTGCGTCACGCTTTCATTAAGGGAGCGACCGACCAGGTTCGGGAGCCGATTATCTCGGTCGCGCGTGCCCGCTGTTGCGGCTGGGAGCAGCCGCCCCTACAATTCCAGCCATGTGTGGTATTGTCGGATACGTCGGGAGAGCGGAAGCCGCGCCCATCTTGCTTGATGGCCTGCGCCGGCTCGAATACCGCGGCTATGATTCCGCCGGCGTCGCGATCGTCGACGGCGACCACATCGAGACGCGCAAGTGCGCGGGACGCATCGCCGGGCTCGCAAAGTTGATGGCCGACTCGCCCGTGATTGGGACCTACGGCATCAGCCACACGCGTTGGGCGACCCACGGCAAGCCGACCGATCAAAACGCGCACCCGCATTTCGATGAGAGTGGTAAACTTGCCCTCGTCCACAATGGCGTGATCGAGAATTATGCCCAGATCAAGGACGCGCTTTTGCAAGAGGGTGAGCATCATTTCACCTCCGAGACGGACACTGAAGTGCTGGCCCATCTGGTCGGGAAAATTTACGACGACTCCGCGGTCGGCGTGGTCGATCCGCGGCGTCACAAGGCGTTGCTCGTAGAAGCGCTGCGCACCGCCCTGCAACAGGTTATCGGCACCTACGGCATCGCGTTGGTTCACGCAGATATTCCCGATTTCATTGTCGGCGCGCGGCGTGGCAGCCCACTCGTTCTCGGAGTCGGGAAGGATGAAAATTTTCTGGCAAGCGATGTCAGCGCGATCGTCGCCCACACCCGCGATGCGGTTTACCTGAACGACTTCGACCTCGTCGCGGTCGAGCGCGACAAATTTGAGATCAGTTCGCTGGCTGGCGAGCGCGGCAACCGCGCGATCAGCAAGGTCGAGTTCACCGCCGAGGACATCAAGAAGGGCGAATATCCACACTACATGCTCAAGGAAATCTTTGAGCAACCCGGCTCGGTGCGCGATGCGATGCGCGGCCGGCTGAGCGTCGAAGAATGCACCGCGAAACTCGGCGGCTTGAACATGACCCCGGCGCAATTGCGCGATGTCGGCCGCGTGGTTTTGACCGGGTGCGGGACCGCGCTGCACGCCGGCATGGTGGGCGAATACCTGCTCGAAAAACTCGCCCATGTGCCGACCGAAGTGGAATACGCGAGCGAATTTCGCCATCGCAACACGCCCATGACGAGCGACACCCTCGTCTTCGCCATCAGCCAAAGCGGGGAGACTGCCGACACGTTAGGCGCACTGCGCGAGAGCCAGCGCAAGGGCTACCGTAGCCTTGGCATTTGCAATAACGTCGCAAGCACGATTGCCCGGGAAAGCGATGGCGGCGTCTACATGCATGCCGGGCCGGAGATTGGCGTGGCCGCGACCAAGTCCTTCACCTCGCAGGTCGTCATCCTGACCCTGGTCGGCTTATTGTTAGGCCGGATGCGCCATCTTTCGACCACGGAAGGCACCTGCATCATCGAGGCGCTCCAAGCGCTTCCGGAAAAAATCGAGCAACTGCTCAGAACGAGCGACCAGATCAAAGCGGTCGCCCAAAAATATGTCGCGGCAACGGGCATGTTGTTTTTCGGCCGGCAGCTCAATTTTCCGATCGCGCTGGAAGCGGCGCTCAAGGTGAAGGAAATCACTTATCTTTACGCCGAAGGCCATCCGAGCGCGGAATTGAAACACGGCGTTATCGCGCTCGTGAAACCGGATCTGCCCACTGTTTTCATCACGCCAGATGATGCGGTCTTTTCCAAGAACTTGAATAACATCGAGCAGGTGCGAGCCCGCAAAGGCCCGATCATCGCGGTCACGACAGAAAGCGGCGCCACCAAGTTAAAGGGAATCGCCGATGACCTCATTATCGTGCCCGAGGCAGACGACGTGGTGATGCCGGTCTTGACCGTGATCCCGCTGCAACTCTTCGCCTATCATCTCGCCGTGGCCCTCGGTCGCGATGTCGACAAGCCGCGGAACCTCGCGAAAAGCGTGACGGTGGAATAGAGCGGAGAGACGCACCGCGCGTCGAGGACATGCAAAAGCATGTCCCTCCCGAGCAACTGCGCGCAGCTAGGACGGCCCCGCACCCTTGACGCCGGCGCGCGCCAGATATTCCTCCACGCTGAGGAGATTATCGGCGCCGCGCTGCACGATTTTGAGCAGCGTATCCATCGAGGAAACTTCCTCGAGCTGTTCGGTCAGGAACCATTGCAAGAAATTGTTTGTGATGAAGTCGTTCTCCGAGCGCGCCAATTCGACCAGCGCGTTGATCTGGTGCGTCACTTCGATTTCCTGGTCGAGGGAGAGCTTGATCGCTTCCTCGGCGTTCTTGAAAGTGGGCTGCGGCGCGTCGATCGCCGGAATCACCACGCGCCCTCCGGCATCGATCAGGTATTTGATGAACCGCATGGCATGATCATTTTCTTCGGCCGCCTGGCGGTAAAAATGTTGGGCCAGCTGCGGGAGCGCGTCTCCCGAGAAGTAGGCCGCGATTGCGATGTACTGCATCGATGCCCCAAATTCATTTCCAATCTGTTTGTTGATCGCAGTAACAACTTTTTTGCTTGTGAGCATGACAATTCCTCCAGTCAGATTTCGTCTATCCTGAGACAAGGCGCTGACGTCTCTTGTCCAAGATGGACGAAGATGATTCCCGATTCAATCACAGATCGGACAGCTTCCATCCCACCTCGTTAGGCGAGATACACTTCGCTCTGCGAAGGCAGAAAAACGCGTTGCTCGGAGTTGAACCGACCACTTTCCCGCGCCGCCCGGAGGGCAGCACCTAAAATTCGTTAGGCGATCAAGTCCGCTTGCCGGTGATCATCCGGTAAATCAAGAGGAGCAACATCGCGCCGAGAATCGAGAGAATCCAGCCGGCGAGGTAGTTGGAACCCCAAATCAGCCGTCCGATCCAGGTGCCAACAAAAGCGCCCGCGATACCAAGCAGAATGGTGATGATGAAGCCACCCGGATCTTTTCCCGGCATGAGAAATTTGGCGATCGCGCCAACGACAAGACCAATGATGAGTGTCCAGAGTAGTGAGCCCATAATCTGATGCTAGGGATCGCCGCGCGGGATAGCAACGATTTAATTTAGTCGGAAGATTCTTCGAAATTCGATGCTGGATCTGGGAATTGGCGGTGCCTGTCGGTTGCCTCCCTCGCCCGTTGAGAAGAGGATAAGGTGAACTTCTTCCCGCCTTTGCGAGCCGACGTTCGAACTCCTTAGAGCCGGACCACCTGCGCGCCATGAATGTCGTCGCTCGCCGCGATCTCGGCGAGCAGCTCGGGCGGCGGTGCGGTGTCGAGATTAAGCACGGTGAGCGCGCGACCGCCGGCCTGATTTCGGCTGAGCGACATCGTCGCAATGTTAACGCCGTGCGCACCGAGCAACGTCCCAATACGGCCGACCATGCCGGGTCGATCGGTGTTTTCAAGGACGAGCACGACGCCGCTCGGACGCGCTTCCACCGGCCGGTTGTTAATGCTGACAATGCGCGGGGTCGCGCCAAAAAATGCGCCCGCGACCGAGATCTTTTTCCCTTCCGCCAGCGCCGAAAGTTCGAGCAAATCAGTGTAATCGCCCGGCGCGCTGAGACGTGACTCGGTCACCTTGATCCCCAGCGTCTCGGCGAAGGCGGGAGCGTTGACTTCGTTCACGTCGTCACCGCCAGCGAGATGGAGAAACCCTTTCAGGATCGAGCGCGTGATCGTGGTGGTGTCGACTTCGTTGACTTTGCCGCTGTAGTTGATGTTCAAACTCTCGACCCGTTTCGGCGACACTTGCGAGAGGAAGCGCCCGAGCTTTTCCCCGAAACGCAGGTGCGGGCCGACAATGGCGAGCGTTTTTGCGTCGAGGTTCGGCATGTTGATCGCATTGTGGATTGTGCCCTCGAGGAGGGCGGCGCGAATCGCCTGCGCGATTTCAATCCCGACACTTTCCTGCGCCTCCAACGTCGAGGCGCCGAGATGCGGGGTAAGAATCAGGTTTGGAATCCCGCGCAACGGCGAGTCGGCCGGCAGCGGCTCCTTCTCGAAAACATCGAGCGCCGCCCCGCCGACCTGTCCGCTCGACAACGCCGCGACGAGAGCTGTCTCGTCGATCAGGCCGCCGCGCGCGCAATTGATCAGCCGCACACCGCGTTTTGTTTTCGTTAGGCGAACGGCGTCGAGGAGGTGATGCGTCTCGGGCGTGAGTGGGGTGTGCAGGGAAAGAAAATCGGCCAGCGGCAAGAGCTCATCGAGTTCCTCGACCAACTCCACCTGAAGCGATCGCGCCCGGCTCGAGGAGAGGTATGGATCGTAAGCCAGCACCCGCATCCCGAAGGCGATCGCGCGCCGGCTCAGCTCCGAGCCAATCCGGCCCATGCCGATGATGCCTAACGTTTTGTTGTAAAGCTCCGTCCCTTCGAACTGTTTCCGATCCCACTTGCCCGATTGAAGGTTGGAATGCGCCTGCGGAATCTTGCGCGCGACGGAGAGGAGGAGGGAGAAGGCGTGCTCCGCGGTCGAGATGGTGTTGCCGCCGGGCGTATTCATGACGATCACGCCGCGTCGCGTCGCAGCCTCGACATCGACGTTATCGACGCCGACGCCGGCGCGACCGACAACGCGCAGGCGAGCTCCAGCCTGCAATATCGGCGCCGTCACTTTCGTCTGGCTGCGCACGACGATCGCGCTGAACTCCGGAATGATTTTTACCAATTCCACTTCGCTCAAGCCGGTGTGGACGGTCACCTCCAGCGCTCCGCCCGAGCCTAGCTCGTCGATTCCCCGCTGGGAGATCGAGTCGGCGATGAGGACTTTTGGCGCGCTCACTTCGGAAGGATCGGCACGGTTCAACCGTAAATCAGCAACCGAATCGTCTCGGGCAGTTGCGCGGCGACTTTCGTTACGACGCTCCCGCCTAACAAATGCGCGAGCGTGCTGCGTTGCGATGTGCCGATGATCAGATAATCGACTCCCATGGTAGCCGCGAGATCAAGTATGGTGCTCGCGGCCTCCTCACTCACGGCGTAAACCGGGAGCACACAGATGTCGCGTTCCTTGCCCTGTTTCATCATGGATGACATGATCGCCCGGGCTGTCGGGTCGTCCTGCCACTTGGCGCTCCCGATGGTCGAAGGCCCGCCGGCGAAATAGACGGCAATCTCTCTCACATACAGAACGCATAGCACCGCCTTGCGCAGTTCCGCTTCCTCTAGCGCAAAGTTCAAAACCGGCGTCACGCCGCGCGCCGCGACCATGATCTTGGCTCCTTCTTCGAGCCGCGGTTGAAGGGCCGCGATCGTCTCCGGTGAGACGATATCGGCGACCTCCCTGGTGACTGTTAGCGTGGTGAGCCCCTGCCGCTTGAGGGTGTAGGCGCGCAAAGCCAGACCGCCGAGCAGGACGCAGGTCACGAAGAAAAGCGCGTCCGGTTTGCTGTGCGCCAGGGTCAGTTGGACGAGGAAGAGAATCAGGAAGGTGACGCCGAAGAGCACCCGGTCGTACCAGGTAAAGCCCGCGTGCTTGTTGTAAGCGCACGAGCCGACATTGACCGCGATCGCTCCGACCACCCCGATCGCGTAGAGCCCGGCCAGTGAAGTGAAGCCGGTCGCCGTGAGCAAGACCAGTGACGGAATGCCAACCGCAATGAGAAGCGGGTAAATCGGCACCCCGTGCTTGTTCAGCTTCGTGAACTGCCGCGGCATTTCGCCATCTCGCGCCATCATGAAAAGGAGGCCGATCATGGCGACGATCGCGGTGTTCGCCGCGCTCGCGAGGAGGAAGAAAAAGACGATGCCCACGATCCAGCCGAAGAGCACCCCGAACCACGGCGAGACGGTCGCAGCGCCGAATTGCTCGCCCATAAAGCGCAGCATGTCCTCGTTCCGCGCCTCCATTGCGGCTCCCATCTGGGCCCCGGTCGTGAGGTGGAGCGTTTGCGGAAGAATGCTGGGCAACGAAAGCATCGCCCAGCCGAGGAGCGCCGTGCCGCCTACCACCTCGATCGCCACCGGCAGGATCGCTTTCAGCGACGTGCGCGACACTTTCGGATGATCCATCGTCGACCCGGGGTCCAGTTTCATCACTCCCGTCAGGTTCGCGATCGATTCCGCGCCCGAGAGCGCGAGGATGACCCCAACAAACTGCACCCAGAGCGTCCCAAAGTGCTGGTGCGGCGGCTGAAGAAACGCGGTCGTCAGATGCGGCACACTGATCCCGATCAGCGCCACGACCACGATCGCCGTCGGCACGGCCAGTAACACCGCGAGGCTCCCACTGTGTTTCGGTCCGAAATAATTCAGCCACCCGATGAAGAGCAGCATCGCAACCGTGGTCAGGCCGATGTGATCGCGCAGCACCTTGATCCAGACGACCTGCTCGGCGCCGGAGGTGATGTAACTCAATCCCGACCAGCCGCTGAGCGCGGCCGTCACCGTCAGATCCGCCAGCAGGAGCAGCGCACCCACGACCGCGAGAAGACGTCCCTGGGAGCGGGCTGCGGAATAAACGCCGCCGCCGTCAGGGAAATGGCGGCAAATGACGATGTAGTTAATCCCGACCAACCCCGTTACGGCGCAGACCGCGAGGATGATCGGCAGCGAGGAAAAGCCCGCGGCGATGAACGCCAGACCGATGACGTAGGCCTTGCTTGTGCCCCAGTCGCCGTAGAGCAACGCGGCAGCGCGTTTCCAGTCGACGTTGCGCGGGCGATGCACGCGCGGGAGTTAGGATGAACGGTTCAGCCATGAGTTGTGCGGGTGGGAGTTACCGACGCATCGCCGCGGGGGCAAGTCGTTTCTCGCTGCGTTGGTCGGCAACGCCTCGATCATTCCGTCGTTTCACCTCGGCGAAGAAATTGCGTGGATCCCATTGTTCGTCAGGGTGCACTTGGTTGCGTCTCGGGCGAGGCGGCGAGTTTTTGAAAGCGCGGATCATTCCGCAGCGGATCGAACATTGGATCGAGCCGGAGCAGCGCAGGAGTGAGCGGCGACGTTGGCAGCCAGTGGCCCGTCGTACGGTATCGAGAGGAGTTTCTCTAAAGCGGCGATGGCACGGTCGGGTTCTCCGATCTGCGCCGCCACCCGGGCGAGGATCTCGATCGGCCCGGGACCAGTCTTCGCGTCTTTCTCGATCGGATTCGCTGCCATGGCCCGCTCCGACAGAGCGAACGCGGCGGCTTTGTCACCGAGGCCCATATTAGTCAGGGCGAGATCTCCGATGAGGACAGAATTTTCCGGCTGTTCTTTGAGAAAGGGTTCCAGTTCGCTGCGCGCCTGTCGCCAACTCTCCTGGGCGGCGGCATGGTCACCGGCGACTTCCTGCGCCCAGCCTAACCAAAAGCGCAGTTCACCATTGTAGTAACCCAACGCCGGGTCAGGCTTGGCCAATATTTCCTTCAGGCGAGGAATGATTTGCGCAGGGCGACGCTCCAGGATCGCCTGGTAAGCTTGTGTTTCAAGCGCGTTGGAGTCGTCGGCCGCTCGGATGGAGCGGAGCGAGGAGCGCCGCCGCGCGCGGCAGGTCGCCCTCGGCTTGTGCGATAGCCGCCTTGTAGCGCCAGGGTATCGACGTCGTCCGGCGTGATATCGAGAACCTGATCAAGCTTTCGCACGCGCTTCGGGAAAACGACGAAGAACGACATAGGAAATCGCGTGCTGGCTAGAGCAGGAAAACGTTGCGCGGGTCGAGCCGCTCGCTTCGTTAAAGTAGGCCTCGCTCCGGTCCCACTGGCCTCGCCTCCGCTGCGACATAGGCCAGCGATTCGGGAATCCGGCTGCTATTCGGCAGGAACTGACGGGCTTGCTCAAGGTAACGCTCCGCCGTGTCGTAATCCTTCAGGCAGACGTAGTGGTAAGATCCTTGGCCAGTATGGCCTCGCCGAGATTGGGCTCAAGAGTGAGTGCGGTTTCGGCGGCCTGCCGCGCCTCTTCACGCAGGGCGACCGTTGGTTGCAAGACTCCCGCGTGAGGTAGCCAGCGCGCATCGACGTATGACAGCAGCGCCCAACCAAGGGCGAACTTCGGATCCAGGCGCACCGCTTCTCTGAGATATTTCTGTGCGCCAAGGGAGTTGGCGGATGTGGGCGCGGTTCTCAGCGTATAAGCCAGGCCGCGCAGATAGGCGTCGTAAGCTTCAGGATTGTCTGTCGGTTTGGCGGCAATGACTTGCTCTTCCTGACCGGTCAGCTTTGCTCGCAACTGGTCGGCAATGGCTTTGGCTACCTCACTCTCGACCGAAAAGATGTCGGTCAGTTTGCGATCAAAGGTATCGGCCCAAAGATGGGAATCATTGGCTGCTTTGATCAACTGCACGTTCACGCGCACGGCGTCGCCGCTCTTCTGGACGCTTCCTTCCACGATGTGGGCGACGCCAAGTTGCCGGGCGATCTCGGGCAGGTTTTCCGGCGCGCTCTTGTAATGCTCGCGTCGATGTGCGCGAGATCACCTTCAGATCGGCGATCTTCGATAAGCGCGTCAGAATCTCGTCCTGGATGCCGTCGGCAAAGTAGGCGTTCGCTTTGTCTTCGCTCCGGTTTTCAAAGGGAAGCACCGCGATGCGATTTTTCCGGCGCGGCGGAAGAAGGCGGCACTTTCGAGCCAGGCCGATGGGAGAAAATGAAAGACCCCGCGACGGCGACAGCCGCCGCCGCGATGATAAGCGCGGCGATCCACGCCCGTGATCGTTCGAGCCGGTTTCGCATCGGATGTCGGAGTCACCGGCGCTGTTCTGCGCCTCTTTCGCCTGCCGAAATTTCTCCGGCAGCGCCGGATTGCCCAGTTCCTCCGTGTAGAGGTTGACGACCTGAATGCGGGCGCCGTGCTTCACTTCGCATTCGCCAAGCTCATGCAACTGCGGACGCCATTGCGGATATTGCTCGAGATCATCCGCCACATGTTTGGAGAGAAGAATGTGTCCGGCATCCGCGCAATCCATCACACGCTGCGCGATGTTGATTCCCGATCCGGCGATGTTCGCGCGATCATTCAGATCCTCGACTTCATTGACCGGTCCACTGTGAATGCCCATCCGGACGCGCAGTTCCGGATGGCTCTTCAGAGCCTGGCTGATTTCCAGAGCGCACAGGGCCGGGGCTTCCGGAGTGTTGCGAAAAACCAGTGCGCCGCCATCCCCGGTCGGCAAGCGCAGGAGTTTGCCTTCCGCTTCGGCGAGGCGAACCTGCTCCGTTCCACGCACGATTTCCTTCAGCTTCTGCAGCAACTCGCTCTGCTCGCTAATCAACCCCTTGGAGTAGCCGACAATGTCGATGAACAAGACATGCCCGATCTCGAAACGAAGACCGGATTGTTGGTCGGGCGGCATGAGCGGCTTTCACTACTGAAGAGCGGATCGATTCTCCACTGCAAAGCGGCCCGAGTCGAGACTGGGAATGCGGCGCGAACCCCCCTGAGTGCGAGTTGGCCCGCCTCCGGCCCCGGAAACAAACTTATCCGGATGAAATTGGCGCGACCTCAGGGCAGAAAACTCTTGCGCGCTGTTCGGTTCGGTCACAATCTGGCTCTCGCCGTGAGCCGCTGCGAAAAACTCAATGCCGTTGTCGCGAGTAGCTTGCTTGCGGCGTTTCTCTTCGCGTTGGGTCTCGCGGCTTCGCCGCAACTCCACGCACGTTTCCACCCCGACGCCGGTTCGCCGAATCACGAGTGTGCTGTCACCCTGATCGCCTCCGGCAAGTACGAGCAGGCTGATGCGCCACCGCTCTTCTGCGCGCCGCAGCCCGCAGTTGTCTTCGAGAGAATTCCGGCGCTCGCACCCGTTTGGGTGGCAGCGCCCTTCCTGGGCGCCCGTATCTTCGAGCACGCGCCGCCCGCGCTCTCCTAGCGCTTCGTCCCGCCGCCTGTTTCGCACGGAGCGGTCGTATTCCGTCTCCGGCTGAGCAAGCGGCGCGACACGCGCACGCCTTGGTTCGTTAGGCCGTCGCCTGTCGTGGCGGGCCTCGTCCGTCCATTCCAATCGCAACCCGGAGAAAACTACTTTGAAAAAATTTGCAATTCTTATTCTCGCGCTCGGCAGCAGCGCACAATTCGCGGCCGCTCAGGTCGCCAACCCATCCTCGAGTCCTACGCCCACGCCCGCTTCAACGCCGGGCGTCACATCGGAAACCGCCCCCATCGTCGTCACTGGCGGTGAGATCCTCAGCTCAACCGACACCGCTCAGACCGTCACGGTCTTGAACGGAGACGCGCTAAAGCAAAAAGCCGAGGCGACTTTGGGCGACACGCTGAGCACCGAGCCGGGCGTGGCCGGGAGCGGTTTCACCGCCGGCGCCAGTCGTCCTGTCATTCGGGGCCTCGCCGATAATCGAGTCCGTGTCTTGAACAACGGCACCGAGGTCTTCGACGTCTCGAACTTGAGTCCGGATCACGCCCCGAGCGTGAGCACCTTGCTCAGCCAAAGTGTGGAAATTGTGCGCGGGCCGGCGACGGTTCTGTTTGGTTCGGGCGCCATTGGCGGGGTCGTGAACGTGGTCGATAATCGTATTCCGGTCGAAGCGCCACCGAACCGTATCGGTGGAGAAATCGACGGCCGCTATGACAGCGTAGACACGGAGCGGAGCGGCGCCGGCGCGATCGATATCGCTATTACGCCCCACCTCGTTTTTCACATCGACGGCTCCGTCCAGCACCTCGACGATCGGGACATTCCCGGCTTCGCATTGGTTCCAAGCATTCAAGCCACGCTCACGCCGGCACAGCTCGCCAACAACGGGTTCGGAGGAAATCCCTTCGGGTTTGTTCCCAATACCTTCGTCAAGACGGAAGACTTCGGCGTCGGCGCTTCCTGGGTATGGGAGAAAGGTTACATCGGTGCCTCCTATTCGGAGTTCTGGTCGAATTATGGGGTTCCGGATGATCCGGAAGTGGATAATCCGGACGAGCCAGCTCCGCGCGTTACTCTCGATGTAAACAAAAAGCAGGCGAATGTGCGTAGTTCGATCGCCGATCCTTCTCGGGCATCAGCACATTGAACTTCAAGTTCGTTTACACCGACTACGTCCACACCGAACTCGAAAACGGGGAGGTTGGCTCAACCTTCTCGACCAGCGGCGTGGACTCGCGGATCGAGTTCGTGCACAAACCGATCGGGCCGTTTACCGGTTCCATCGGCGGCCAGCTCTTTGTCAAGGATCTGTCGATCCTCGGCGCGGATGCTTTCTTGCAGCCGACGCGTGCAGTGCAAGGCGCTGTATTCCTCTTCGAGGAGACGCAATTCGGACCTCTGACGCTGCAAGTTGGCGGTCGGATCGAGCACGATACAGTGAATATTGATTCCAGTGATCCCGATCTCACCTCACTCACTTCGCCGAATCAGAAGAACCAGGATTTCACTCCGCTTAGTGTAGCCGCCGGCGTCATCTATCACTTCGCCAAGGATTGGGAACTGACCTTCGACGGAACCGTTTCACAACGCGCGCCGACCGGTGAGGAGCTTTTCGCCCGCGGCCCGCACGACGCGACCTTCCAGTTCCTCGTGGGCGATCCCAATCTCGGCGTGGAAACCAGCCGCGGCATCGACATGAGCTTGCGCAAGAAAACCGGCGTCGTCACCGGCAACATCAGCGGCTTCTACACCAACTTTCGGGGCTACATCGATTTCACGCCGACGGACAATTTCGAAGATGGTCTGCGCGTCTTTATTTACACTCCGACGGATGCCCGGTTTTTCGGCGGGGAAGGGCAGGTCGATTTCCATCTTCTGCCGCTCACTGTGACCCAGATCGCTGATACGACCGCGAACGATCCAAAGTCAGTGAAAAATGTCATCACAGGCGAGGGCACGACGCCGGTATCGAATCCGAAGGATCTCTACCTCCGGCTGCAATCCGATTACGTCCAGGCGGAAAACCTCGACACGGGCATGCCCCTCCCTCGCATTACGCCGCTCCGTTACAGCGCGTCGCTCAATTACGAAGGCGAGCATTGGACGGCGAACATCGAAGGCCGGCGGGTCGCGGCGCAAAATCGCGTCGCGGAATTCGAGACCCCGACGGCCGGCTACACCTTTCTCAACGCGAGCGTGGGCTACAAGTTTCGCGTCGGCCCCACCGTCAACAACGTTTATCTGCAGGGAGTCAACCTAACGAATGAAGAAGGCCGCGACCATCTCTCATTTCTCAAGGAGGTCCTCCCACTCCCCGGCCGAAACATCATCGTCGGATTACGGGCGACGTTTTAAGCCTCCCCCCGATCGACCTGCGAATTCGAGGGGTTGACCACATTTCGGAAACAAGATAACCTTTTTCGGTGATCTCTTCCATCGGCCGCGCGACGACAATTCTTGCGCTTTGTCTGTCGTTAGGCTTCCATTGGCTGGCTCTTCAGTCGGTGGCCTGGACGACGATGCTGGTGGCAAACGCCCGGCACGCGCCGCTCAGCGAAGCGGTAGCGAAAACTTTCGATGGCGCGCATCCCTGCGACCTTTGTCAGGCGGTGGCGGCCGGAAAGAAATCGGAGAAAAAATCCGAGGTGCTGCCGACGATCGTGAAACTGGATCTCATTTGCACACTGCGCACGCTGACCTGGCTGCCGCCGTGGGTTTCCTATGAATATCCGCGGATGAACTCCGCGATTCCGGAGCGGTTTCAATCGCCGCCCGTGCCTCCTCCGCGCTCCCTCCTGGGATAACTGACGCTCGTTAGGTCCCGCTGCGCCGTGCGTGTGTACGGGTCGCAGCTTTCCCTTGCGTAACCCGGGAATCGTCGCGCCGTAGCGCGGACGCTTTCCCATCACTGGAGAAATAACTTATGAAACACCTTTTGCTGCTTTTTTCGCTCGCCTGTGCCGCAATTCAACTCGGGGCTGCCGAGCCGGGCTGACGGCCATGGCTTTGCCGGGGCGCGTTTTTTTCCGGCGACCCTGTCGACAGACGATCCCTTTATCGCCGACGAGCTTTCACTGCCGACGATCAGCACGACCAAGACACCGGATGACGGCGGAACGCGTGAGACCGAAATTTCGGTAGAGATCGCCAAGCGCATCACGCCAAACTTCGGCATTGAAATTGGCGGGGACTTCACCACTCTGAATCCGCCCGAAGGAGGTAGCGCATAAGGGTTTGGGAATCTTGAGGTCGGCGGGAAGTATCAGATCCTGAAGAATGACCCGCACGAGGCGATCGTCTCGCTCGGACTCGAGGCGGAAGTCGGCGGCACTGGATCGGCAGCGGTCGACGCCGATTCATTCAGCACCCTGGACGCCGGGGATTCTATTCGGAAAAGGCTTCGGCGATCTGCCTGAGGGAGTGCGATTTTTGAGGCCGTTCGCCCTCACCGGATGTGCTGGGTATCGCTTTTCCGACGAACGCCAGCACGCGCAGCACGACGATCGGCGAAGTGACCGGCGTACGGAAAGTCGAGGTCGAGCGGAATCCGAACGTCCTGGAATGGGGTTTTGCGCTGGAATACAGTATCCCATATCTCCAATCGCAGGTGCAGGACATGCATTGGGGCGCGCCTTTCGATCGGTTGATTCCACTGGTCGAGTTCGCTCTTGAAACTCCATTGAACCGTGGCGCAGGCGGACAAACGACCGGGACGATTAATCCCGGAGTGATCTGGGCGGGGCAACACTTTCAATTCGGAGTGGAGGCGATTATTCCGATCAACGGGCGCACTGGCAATAACGTCGGCGTGATTGCCCAACTGCATTTTTTCCTGGACGATCTTTTTCCGCACAGCCTGGGCCGGCCATTATTCGGAGGAAAGCCGTGAAACAGGCCAGCGCATTCCTGTTGTTCATGATGCTGGCCGGCGCGGCCGACTCGAAGCACATGCCTTTCTTCAGCAGGCGGAGCCGGGAGTGGGCAGCACCGTGCAGGCTTCACCTAACGAAGTTAAGATCCGGTTTACGGAAAAGATCGAGCCGGCCTTCAGCAAGATCCAGGTCTTTGCTCGCGTCCGGGGAAGAAGTCGACAAACGTGATGTGCATCTCGACCACTCCGATTCCGCCTGCTTGATCGTTTCGCTGCCGAAACTCGAAACGGGAACCTACAAGGTGGTCTGGCGCGTGGTGTCGGTCGATACGCACGTCACCGAGGGAAACTTCAGCTTTCATGTTCGTTAAGCGCAAAATATTCCAGGACAGCTGATGCTTCCCGCTCTCCTCATCGCCGCGCGCAGCGTGCAGATCGGAGCATCCATTCTGTTCGCGGGAATCTTTACCTTCGAAGTAGTCGCGCTCGGCCCGAATGGTCCGCACGTGGACGATGACCGGCAGGAACTCGACCGGCGATTGCTCCGCCTCGCTCTTTGCGCTCTGGTCGCGGCGCTCCTCTCCGCCTTGCTTTGGTTTTGGCTCGTAGTCACGAGCATGAGCGGGTTGCCATTGGGGCACGCTTTCTCAGGAGAAGCGTCGCGGGCGGTTCTCTTTCAAACTGACTTTGGTCGGGTTTGGCAGCTGCGCCTGGGACTGATCGTGTTCGCATTTGTCCTGGCTACCTTAGGCCTGGCGCAAAAGAGACTGCGCAACACCGTGAAGCTCGTTCTCTGGCCACTCGCACTCGTCCTTCTCGTCTCCCTCGCCTGGATCGGTCATGCGGCGGCCGCCAGCCCTCAACCGCTCGGTCTCCTTGGTGATGCGCTTCATCTCTGCGCCGCGGGTGGATGGATGGGTGGATTGCTTCCGCTCGCGATTTTCCTAACCCGCGCCAAGGTCTCAGTTTCGTTAAGCGAACGGACCGCGGATGTGTTGCGTCGCTTTTCTGCGCTTAGCCTTGCCTGTGTCAGCGTCCTCGTCGTCAGCGGCCTTTCCAATAGTTGGCTGCTCGTCGGCTCCCTCGGTGCGCTTTTCACGACGCGCTACGGTGCTCTTCTTCTTTTCAAACTGACTCTCTTCGCTGCCTCCTCGGCTTCGGCGCACGGAACCGAAGCATCATTAAGAGCAGGCTGCCGGTCCCTGCGGTTCCCCCGGATTGGCTGGCGCAACTCCGTCGCAACGTGATCTGCGAAGTCTGCCTTGGCCTGGCAGTGGTGGCGATCGTCGGATGCTTGGGTATCACTCCGCCCGCGCATTCAGGAAGCGCCGGCGACAAGCAGGTCAGCCGAGATGCCGTAACTATCCGCCTTTCGCGTCTTCTTTCGCTTACTTTCCCGCCCGTGCTAATGCCTCCGGCCGGCGCCTGACTCGTTTTTGCTCTTGTTCCATAGATGGAAGGTGTAGGTGAATACGACATAACCAAGAAGGTCATGGCCGGGACCATTATTGATATAGAGGGCGGGGTTCATTTGAAAGTCGTCCGTGATGTTCCAGGTGAAACCGAACGTCGTCGAATTTTCCGAACCGCTTTGGAAGTCAACCTGCACGCGCCATGTTTTATTGAAATCGTAGGCATAGCCGAGGAGCGCTTCATTTTTGTAGCCGGCGTGAATGGCGCCCACGATGAACTTGTTATGCTCGGTATAATAACCGCCCTCGAGGAATGGTTGCGGGTCTACGTGGCTATGCGGCGACCAGTTTATGAATCCGATTGAAAGCAGGTAAGGTTCCCTGGTCAGCAAACCCAACTCCGGTACCGAAGATTTGTTCGCTGGGCTTGAGTCCCTGAAAGACGGCGAACTCCGCCCATTTTGTCAGGCCCATCTCTGCTTGCAGTTCGTATGGGTTGGCGATTCGTTCGCTTTGTGCCTGGAAACTGAGCGAAAGATCTCCGGGCGCTTGCAAGTCCGGTGTCACGATCTGGCTCAAGCCCTTGGTAGTGGGATACGCTGTCGAGCGCCAGAGCATCAACACGGCAAGGAGAGCGGCCCACTTCTTCATGGCGCCAACTTGTCAACTCGGAGCGCGTTCGCCAAGCCTGAAGAATGTTCTCAATGCGTCCCAGTGCATCCCGCGATACCGCTGCGCGCTGGCCATCGATCTCTTGTCGCAAATCCGATGGGGTGGCCTCAGGTGTAGAATAGCAGGTCTCTTTTTTCGGGAGGCAGGATTCGACCACTGCCAGGCCTGCGCCATTTCCGTCACGCCCAGCATATTGTGCTTGTCAGCCTGCTCGTTAGGGAAGAGAGACAGGAGAGCGAGTCGCATTTTTGATTCGTTCAAGTAATCTGAAAACGATGCGAGCGCTGGTGGTTGACGACGAATCGAACATTCGACGCACTTTGAGTGTCGCGCTCGAATCGATGGGCTATGAGGCGACGAACGCCGCCACCGGGGCGGACGCGCTCGACGAACTCAAGGCGCGGCACTTCGATGTGATGCTGCTTGATCTCAGGTTGGGCCAGGAGAACGGGGTCGATGTTCTCAAGGAAGCGATTCGAATCGCGCCAGCTCTGGCGGTGGTGATGATGACGGCGTTTGGCACGATCGAGACGGCGGTGGAAGCGATGCGCCACGGAGCCTTCGATTATCTTCCAAAACCATGCACTCCTGAACAGCTTCGGCAGGTTCTTAGTCGCATCCAAAAAACACGCAAACTGGAACGGCGTGTTGCGGAATTGGAATCGCGCTTGAATGCGGACTCGCCGGAGGTCGATCTCACGACCCATTCAGCCGCGATGGAAAAGGCATTCGAAGTCGCGTTCAAAGCGGCCGGCACCGACGCGACGGTGTTGCTCTTAGGCGAAAGCGGCACGGGCAAGAGCGTGCTGGCGCGCGCGATTCATCAGCGCAGTTCGCGCAACGCGGGAGCGTTTGTCACCGTTAGCTGTCCGAGCCTCACGCGCGAATTATTGCAGAGTGAATTATTCGGTCACATCAAGGGAGCATTTACGGGAGCGATCGCGGAGACATGGGGCAAAGTTACGGCCGCGGAAGCCGGGACACTTTTTCTCGACGAGATCGGCGATTTGCCGCTCGAGATTCAGGCCAAGCTGCTGCGCCTCCTCCAGGAGCGTGAATATGAAAGAGTCGGCGAGACCCAGCCGCGCTTTGCGGACGTGCGAGTTATCGCCGCGAGCAATCACGATTTGGCGAAGACGGTGAAAGCAGGAGCTTTTCGCGAAGACCTTTATTACAGACTCAACGTCATCTCGATCACTCTGCCGCCGCTGCGCGACAGACTGGATGACATCGAGCGACTGGCAATGGCGCATCTTCGTTCCGTTGCCATTCAATGCGACAAACAGGTCGAGAGCATTTCCGCCGAAGCTCTCGAAGTGATGAAGCGATACAACTGGCCGGGCAACATTCGGGAATTACGCAATGTCGTCGAGCGTGCGGTCATTCTGAGTAGCAGCCACACCATCCAGGCAAGTGATCTCGCTGAAACGATCGAACCCGATTCGGAGGTTCGGATTGGCGGGAAGGTAACTTTGGAAGAACTCGAAACGGAGCACATAAAAAAAGTGGTAGCGAACTCCAAAACACTGGAAGAAGCGGCCGGCGTGCTTGGCATCGATGCGGCGACACTCTATCGGAAACGAAAAAAACTCGCCTAGATTGCATATTGCCTCACTGGCAGCCGGCATTTCGTGCAAAATGCGATAGCGCCCGGGGGCGAGTTATGCGTTTGATTTGCAGAAACCGCTTTCCCTGACGACGTAACACGACAACACGCGCCGATGGCACAGCCTGAGCTAAAGCGGGGATTGATGCTGAGGAACCGAATCGTTCTGGGCCTCGCTCCCATCTTCATTCTACTCATCGCCATGGGCATCTACGCCGTTTCTCTATTCGCCAAACTCGGCGGTGCGATCGACGTGATCTTGCGCGAAAACTTTCGCAGCGTTCTCGCGGCGCAGAACATGAAGGAAGCGGCGGAGCGCATGGACTCCGCACTGTTTTTTTCACTGGTGGGTGAGGAGCAGAGAGGCCGAGGACTGTACGAACAGAACCTCCCGATCTTCCGCGATAACCTGAACGTTGAGCTCCACAACATCACGCTGCCGGGCGAGAAAGAATTGGCGGAGAAAATCGAGTCGCTTCACCAGAGTTACGTGAATCGAGCGCAGACGTTTTGGAATTCCAACGATCTGGCCCAACGCCGGCAAATGTACTTCGGCGAGATGTTGCCGACGTTTACCGAGATCAAGGAAACGGCCAACACAGTCCTGCGTATCAATCAGGATGCGATGGTCAAGGCCGATCGCGATGCGCGGGCCCGGAGCGCCAGATCGATTCGCTACATGATCATCGCGCTGGGGGGCGGACTTATCATCGCCGTGTTCTTCGCTGCGCGATTGCAGCGATCCATTTTGCAACCGATTCGGTCGCTGACGGCGTCATCGAAGGAGCTCGGCGAAGGCAATCTTGATCAGGTCGTGCCGGTTCTTTCGCACGATGAACTTGGGGAACTCGCGGACGCCTTCAACAAGATGGCGGGCAAACTTCGCGCCTATCGCCAGGTCACGAGCGATCAGATCCTGCACGCGCGCCAGATGACCGAGATTACGTTCTCGGCTTTTCCGGACGCGATCGTGGTTCTCTCCGAAGCTGGAAAGATCGACTTCAAGAACCCGGCGGCGGATCACTTGTTCGCAAAGCTAGGCAAGGATTATCTGCCCAGTCCGGTGACGGCGACGGCCGAGCGAGTATTGAAAGGCGGCAGCGATTATTTGCCCACGGACCTGGCCAAGGCGCTGTGCCTGCGGATCGACGACAAAGAGACGTTTATTCTGCCCCGCGTCATTGGAATGCGTGATGAGGCAGGCAATGTTTTCGGCGCGGCTGTCATTCTTCAGGACGTAACGCGGTTCCGTCTGCTCGATGAAGTAAAGACGAACCTCGTCTCCACCGTCAGCCACGAGTTGAAAACGCCGCTGACCAGTGTGCGCATGGGACTGCATCTGTTACTCGAAGAAAAAATCGGCGCGCTCAATCCAAAGCAAGTCGAACTGCTCCTCGCTGCCCGCGAAGATTCCGAGCGTCTGTTGCGCATGATCAATGATCTGCTCGACCTTGCCAAAATCGAGTCCGGTGTGAGACGGATGAGTCTCGAGCGACGGTCACCAAAAGATCTGGTCGAAAAAGCAGTCGCCGACTTAAACGACCTCGCCGCCGCGAAAGACGTGCGTTTGCGTAGCTGACGTGGAGATCCGCACTTCCTGACGTGTCAGTCGAACCGCAGCAAATCTTCCACGCCTTTTCCAATCTCGTTTCAAATGCGGCAAGGTATTCGCGTGCCGGCGAAGAAATTGTGATTGCAGCACAGCGCGATCGTGATGGCGGCGTCCGGTTCTCGGTCACCGATCACGGCCCGGGCATTCCGTTGCAATATCAGCCGCGAATGTTCGAGAAGTTCTTCCGCGTGCCCGGCACGGATTCACGCGGCGCGGGCCTTGGCCTTGCCATCACGCGCGAGATTGTGACTGCGCATGACGGCCATGTCGGCGTCAACAGCCAGCCCGGAAAAGGCAGCGAATTTTATTTTATTCTGCCCATTCCCGAGAGCGGGAACGCGAACTTGTCAAACCGGAGGGAAAGAAATGATGAACAAACGAATCCTCATCGTGGATGACGAGCGCAACGTTCGCATGACGTATCGAGCGGCTCTCGAAACCGAGGGTTTCGAGGTCGCTGAGGCCGAGTCCGGCGCGATGGCGGTGGAAAAGTTTGCGCAATCGACATTCGATGTCGCTGTGCTCGATCTACGGATGCCGGAAATGGGCGGCCTGGAGCTCTTGGAAGTGATGCGGGACAAGAACATCAAAACGCCCACGGTGATCATCACTGCCTATGGCGACGTCCCGAATGCGGTGAAAGCAATGAAGCTCGGCGCGATCGATTTTCTGGCAAAACCAGTCACACCGGATGAACTCCGCACATTGCTGAAGGAAGTCATCGAACGTCACGAGCGTGCGATGCCGGCGGCGCAAGAGTCGACGAGTCGCGGCATTGAGATACAAGAGCGAGCCGACCTTGCATTTACTCGCCGCAAAGCGCGCAATCAATGATCGCGATTTTGACCTTGCCCGAGAACACTTGCGAGAAGTGATTAAGCAGAATGACCGCATGATCGAGGCGCACAATCTACTCGGCGTTCTTGTTCGAGATGAACGAGAGACTACGATGAGGCAAAGAAGATGTTATGGACGAGCGATCGCGATTGATTCGCGTTACGAGCCGGCGCAGCAAAATATGCGGCGCATCTTCGATCTGATTCAATTTCGGCGCGAGTAAGGAGCCGTTCAATCTCGGCGAATAGCGCAACTTCTCTTGCAATTTGCAGTTCACTAAACTCTAAAGCCTGCACTTTGCACGGAAGCCCTCATCTCTTCTTGGATGAGACTTACGTTAACTTGTTCCAGCGGAAGTGGATAGTTTTTCTCCTAGCTATTGGGCATGCCGCCAGCTAGGCAGTTTCGCCATGCGTATTCATCCTATGTTTGCAGCGCGGTCCGTGATTCTCGCCATCGCGCGACCAGTTTACCCTCGGGATTGATTTTCTCCTGACCTTCTAACCTAACGACTTATGCAAGACCTGTTTTTTATCTCACTCACCGTCGGCTTTTTCGTCCTCATGCTCATTTTCATCTGGGCTTGCGAGAAGGTCTGATTCAAACATCAAAGCCATGACCAATTCGATTGTCGCCATTATCGCGCTCGCGCTGATCGCCTATCTCATTTTTACGATCATTCGCCCGGAAAAATTCTGATTTACCTATGAACGCTAACGGCTGGATTCAATTCGCACTTTACGTCGCCGCGCTTCTTCTCATCACGAAGCCGCTCGGCCTTTACCTCACTCGCGTTCTCGACGCGCGCGGCAAGACCTTTCTCGATCCTGTTTTTAAGCCGATCGAGCGTCTCACTTACAAAGTGCTGCGCGTCGATCCCGAGCAGGAGCACGATTGGAAGCAATACACGATCGCGATGCTGATTTTCAGCTTCGTCACGATGCTGTTCACTTACGGGATTCTCAGACTGCAGGATGTGTTGCCGCTCAATCCGCAGAAAATGGCGGCGCTTTCCGAGCATCTCTCGTTCAACACCGCGGCCAGCTTTACCACCAACACGAATTGGCAGAGTTACGTCGGCGAAAGCACGATGTCGTACTTTTCGCAGATGGTCGGCCTCGCCAGTCCACAATTTCCTTTCCGCCGCAGTCGGCATCTCCATTGCCGCCGCGCTTGTGCGCGGCATTGCGCGACATACTTCCAAGACGATCGGCAATTTCTGGGTCGATCTCACGCGCGTAACTTATTACCTGCTGCTGCCAATTTGTCTGATTTACGCGGTCGTCCTTGTTTCGCAGGGAATGATCCAAAATTTCAAACCCTACGACACGGTCAAATTGACCGAGCCGTTCACGATCCAGGTCGCAAAGGTGGACGACAAAGGTAATCCGGTGCTCGACGCCGCGGGCAAACCGGTGATGGAAGACAAGAAGATCGACACTCAAACGATTGTGCAGGGTCCGATGGCTTCGCAGATCGCGATCAAAATGCTGGGAACAAATGGCGGCGGTTATGTGAACGCGAACGCCGCGCATCCTTACGAAAATCCAACTCCGTTTTCTAACTTTCTTCAGATCTTGTCGATCTTCGCCATCCCGAGCGCGCTGACTTACTACCTGGGCCGAACGGTGAAGAACCAAGGACACGGCTGGGCGGTGTGGAGCGCGATGTTCGTGGTGTTTTTGACCGGCGTTTTGATCTCCTGGCACTATGAAGCCGCCGGCAATCCGATCATGCATCAACTTGGCGTCGATCCGGCCTCGGGCAACATGGAAGGGAAGGAAGTTCGCTTCGGCATTTTCAACTCCGCGCTCTTCGCCACGATCACGACCGATGCTTCCTGCGGCGCGGTCAATTCGATGCACGATTCGTTTACGCCGCTCGGCGGTCTTGGTTCCGTTGCTCAACATCGAGCTGGGCGAAATCATTTTCGGCGGTGTCGGCGCGGGCCTTTACGGCATGCTCGTCTTTGTCGTGCTCGCCGTGTTCATCGCCGGCTTGATGGTCGGGCGCACGCCGGAATTTCTCGGAAAGAAAATCGAGCCTTACGACGTGAAAATGGCGTCGTTCGTCATTCTCGTGCTCGCGTTTTCCATTCTCGGATTTTCCGCCTGGGCCACCTTGAACAAATGGGGCGCGCCCGACGCGACGGGCGCGCTGACCGACGGCACGAATAACAGCGGCCCGCATGGATTCAGCGAAATTCTGTACGCTTACAGTTCGTGCACCGGCAACAATGGCAGTGCCTTCGCCGGCACTCGGCGCCAACACGCCGTGGTACAACACCACGCTCGGACTCGCGACGCTCTTCGGCCGCTTCGCCATGATCGTGCCGATCCTCGCGCTCGCCGGTTCGCTGGCCCGGAAAAAACTCGTCGCGACCAGCGCGGGCACGTTCCCGGTCTCAGGACCGCTTTTCACGACGCTGCTCGTCGGAACGATTCTGCTCGTCGGCGCGTTCACCTTTTTCCCGGCGCTTTCGCTCGGACCGATCATCGAACATTTCCTGATGCATTCCGGGAAAGTTTTCTAATCTCAACCTTCCAATCACATGGCTGCCAAAACTCATTCCATTTTCGATCCCGCAATCGTTGTTCCGGCGATCGGCGAAGCATTCAAGAAGCTGAATCCGGTCGCACATGCTGGGAAATCCAGTCATGTTCGTCACCGAAGTCGGCGCGGCCATCACGACCGTGCTCATGTTCATGGGCACGGAAGGCGCACCGTTCGGATTTCTCCTGCAAGTCACGCTTTGGCTCTGGTTCACCGTCGTGTTTGCAAACTTCGCCGAAGCGATGGCGGAAGGTCGCGGCAAAGCGCAGGCCGATTCGCTGCGCAAGGCGCGCACCCAGACCTTTGGCATGCGCCTCACCTCGACCGGCGCAACCGAGCAGGTCCTGGCCGAGCAATTGCGCAAAGGTGATCTGGTCATCGTCAAAGCCGGTGAGTTAATCCCGGGTGACGGCGAAATCATTGAAGGCGCGGCGACGGTCGATGAATCGGCCATCACGGGCGAATCTGCGCCGGTCGTTCGCGAAGCTGGTGGCGATCGCAGTGCGGTAACCGGCGGGACGCGCGTTCTCTCCGACGAAATCAAGATCCGCATCACCTCGAATCCGGGCGAAACATTTCTCGATCGCATGATCGGCTTGGTCGAAGGCGCCAAGCGTCAGAAAACGCCAAACGAAATCGCGCTCACGATCTTGCTCTCTGCGCTCACGATCATTTTCCTCATCGTGTTGATGTCGTTGAAGGCCTACGGGATTTATTCGGGCGTCGATTTCTCGATCACGGTTCTTGTCGCGCTCCTGGTTTGTTTGATTCCGACCACGATCGGCGGATTGCTCAGCGCCATCGGCATCGCCGGGATCGATCGTCTGGTGCAGAAAAATGTGCTGGCCATGAGCGGCCGAGCGGTGGAAGCCGCGGGAGATGTCGACGTCTTGCTGCTTGATAAGACAGGCACGATTACGCTGGGTAATCGCCAGGCGACGGCGTTCGTTCCAGTTGCCGGGAGTCACCGAACAGGAACTCGCCGAAGCGGCTCAGCTTTCCTCACTCGCCGACGAAACGCCGGAGGGCCGCAGCATCGTCGTGCTCGCAAAACAAAAATACGGAATTCGCGGACGGGAGTTGCATGACATGCCGAACGCGAAGTTCGTTCCATTCACCGCGCACACGCGGATGAGCGGCGTCGATCACAACGGAGATAGCTACCGCAAGGGCGCAGCCGGCGCGATCCGGGAGTGGGTCGGCGGACACCTGCCGAAGGAAATCGAAGAGGAAGTGGAATCCATCTCCAGCCACGGCGGCACACCGCTCGTCGTCGCGATGAAACAAAAAGCGCTCGGTGTCATCTACCTCAAGGACATCGTCAAAGGCGGTCTGTCGGAGCGGTTCGAACGCTTCCGTGCCATTGGCATTCGGACGGTGATGATCACCGGTGACAATGCACTGACCGCGGCCGCGATCGCGAAGGAAGCCGGGCTGGATGATTTCCTCGCGCAAGCGAAACCCGAAGACAAGCTCGCGCTTATTCGCAAGGAACAGGAAGCCGGCCATCTCGTGGCCATGACGGGCGACGGAACGAACGACGCGCCCGCGCTCGCTCAAGCCGATGTCGGCGTGGCCATGAACACCGGAACGCAGGCGGCAAAGGAAGCCGGCAACATGGTCGATCTCGATTCGAATCCGACGAAGCTGCTCGAGGTCGTCGAGATCGGGAAACAATTGCTCATCACACGTGGCGCGCTCACTACCTTCAGCATCGCCAACGACGTCGCAAAATACTTTGCCATCATTCCTGCGATGCTGCTCCTAACGTTCCCGCAAATCGCGCCGCTCAACATCATGAAGCTGCAATCGCCGACCAGCGCGATCCTGAGCGCGGTCATTTTTAACGCGCTCGTCATCATCGCACTCATTCCGCTCGCGCTCAGAGGCGTGAAGTTCCGCCCGCTTGGCGCGGCCAAGATTCTTCAGCGCAATCTTCTCATTTACGGTCTTGGCGGAATCGTTGTTCCGTTTGTCGGAATCAAATTGATCGATCTTCTCATTACCACGGTTCATCTCGTCTAATCTCGAATTATGAAAACGATTCTCAGCGAACTTAAGAACTCAATCATCGCGACATTTGTTTTCGCGATTGTTCTTTGCGGCATTTATCCGCTGATTGTTTACGGAGCCGGTCAACTTTTCTTTCCTCACGCCGCCAATGGCAGCTTGATTGAAGGGAAGAACCGCGAGCTGGTCGGCTCCGAGTTGCTCGGACAAATGTTCAGCGCCGACAAATATTTTCATCCCCGCCCATCGGCCGCCGGCGCCGGATACGACGCTGCGAATTCGAGCGGGACGAATCTTGGGCCGACTTCACGGAAGTTGATGAACTCGGTCAAGAGCGCGGTCGAACAGTATCGCAAAGAAAACAACCTTGCCGCTGGCGTGCTTGTTCCAGGCGATGCGGTGACTTCGTCCGGCAGTGGGCTTGATCCGCACATCAGTGTGAAGAACGCCGAATTCCAAGTGGCACGAGTAGCCAAAGCACGCGGCTCTGGATGAGGCCGCTGTCCGCGCAGCTCGTTGAGAAATATACTGATGGCCGCCAATTTGGCGTCTTGGGCGAGGCCGGAGTAAATGTCTTGAAGTTGAACCTTGCCCTCGACGGAACCTGCCGCCGTGACCCTATGGCAATAGAAGCTTCCAACGTCAGACCGACTGCGGAAGATTTTCTGTCGATCATCCGCGAACAGCAGCGCGGCAAGCTAAAGGTCTATCTCGGTTCCTCGCCCGGCGTAGGCAAGACCTACGAAATGTTAATTGAAGGCAACCGCCTCAAGAAACGCGGGGTCGATGTTGTCGTCGGATACGTCGAGCCCCACGAACGGCCGGACACGACCGCCCAGATCGGCGACCTGGAGGTCGTGCCGCCGCGGGTCGCGAAATATCACGACATCAATCTGCGGGAAATGGACCTTGACGCGCTTCTCGCGCGCAAACCCACGGTCGCACTTGTTGACGAACTCGCGCATACCAATGCGCCGGGAAGCAGAAACCGGAAACGCTACGAGGACATTCAAGATTTGCTCGCTGCCGGCATCAACGTCATCAGCACAGTCAACATTCAGCACCTCGAATCGCTCTACAACATCGTCGAGCAGGCGACTGGAGTGCGCGTGAAAGAGCGTGTGCCCGATGAAGTTGTCGCGCAGGCGGACCAGATCGTGACGGTCGATCTTCCGGCCGAGGATCTGTTGGACCGGTTGGAATCGGGAAAGATTTATCCGCCTGAACGCGTTAAAGCAGCGATGGCGAATTTCTTTTCGAAAAGGAATCTGAATCGCCTGCGCGAAATGACGCTGAGCGAAAGCGCAAACTTCCTCGATCGCCAGCAGCGCCAGACCGCGACGAGCGAACCGGGCGTCAGCGCCATCGGCCAGGTGATGGTCGCGATCAGCAGCCGCGGACCCGATGCGGGAAAACTGTTGCGCAAAACCGCGCGGCTCGCCGCACAACTGAACGGGAATTGGTACGCAGTCTACGTTCGGACTCCGGAAGAATCGGCCGTCAAGATCTCCGCCGAGGATCAGCGTCGCGTGACCGACACTTTGGAGACAGCGCAAAAGATGGGCGGTTTGGTTATCTTGCTGAAAGGCGAAGACGTTGCCCAGGCTTTGGCCACATTCGTCCGCGAATACGGCATCACCCACATCGTCATCGGCCGACCGGGCAAAAGGAAGCCGTGGAAATTCTTCCAGACGTCACTGCATGACGTGTTGCTCCGGGAATTACCCAACGTCGATTTCATCATCGCTTAGTTTTTCTCGCCTCCAATTCAGTGCCCGCGTAGTAGCACGCCGAAGATGATGGAACAAGAAAGCCTAACGAAGTGAAACGGCCTCCCCCTTCATCTGTAGCGCTACCGGTGCGGAGGCCTCTTCTCTGGACAAATGTGCGAGCACTTCGATCTCAGCGGTCTGCGGGAACATGTCGAAGGGCGTCACGCTCTCGAGCGTGAAGGTCGGGCTGAGATCGGCCAGGTCGCGGGCCAGAGTCGGTGGATTGCAAGAGACGTAAAGCAGCGTCCCGGGCGGATTGCGCCGGAGGATCTCACGCACATCTGCGCGCCAGACCGGTCGCGGGCGGATCGACGATGACCGTGGTGCCCTTTGGATCGGCCTGCCGGAGTTGTTCTCCCAAGTGAAGCGCAAGATCGCCGGCGAGGTAAACTTCGGCCTCGGTCGCGTTCGCCTCCGCGGCGGCGATGGCGTGGACGTCCCAATCGAGGCCAACCACCCGGGGGAATTTTTGGAGCAGACGTTTCGCGAAAAATCCCGCGCCGCAATAGGCGTCGATCAGAAGTGATTCGTTAGGCGAAATCGAGCCCGGCGATGGTGTCAGCCAGATGAGTTGCGACGGCGTCGTTCGTCTGGGAAAAGACACGCGGGCCGCTCCGGGCGCGCAAGGTGTAGTGACCGTCGCGCGGATGCCGGGCGCGCAGCGCAGCCAGTTCGTCGTTCACTTCCGGCAGCGGAGATCGGGCAGCGCTCGACGTCGATCAATCGATGCGCATCGTGCCGGAAGAATCCGACGATGCCGTTCTCGACGTGGACCGTGATGCGGTTGCGATATTCGTAATCGTGCGGCGAAGGAACGATCGGGCGCAGCGGCGGTTCACGAAATTTGCCGATGCGCTGCAGGGCCTGGCGGACCTGGCGCGATTTCCAGTGGAGCTGATGCTCGTAACTCATGTGCTGGTAGCTGCAGCCGCCGCACCGTCCGAAATAGGGACACTGTGGCGCTGTGCGCTGCGGCGAGGCTTCCAGCACCGTTACGAGATCAGCTTCCGCGAATGATTTTTTCTCCCTAACGACGCGCGCCGTGACTCGCTCGCCGTCAATCGTGAAGGGGACGAAGACGGCTTTGCCTTCCGCCCGCCCGACGCCTTTCCCGCCGAAGGCGATGTCTTCGATGACTAGTTCCACGTCACGCTCCATTCGACGATGTTGCAGACCGGTGCTCGCGTCGACTGCGGCGATGAAGCAACGAAATCAGTCGGCCAGGACCCAGGTCGGAGCGATGGTCGATTGCGAAAGAACGGACGGAGCCGCGACCAACGGTGCCCGGCTACAACAACGCCTGCATCGCCTTCAGATCAGGATCTTTTTTCGCGATCTCCCGAAAGTTTGCGTCCATCTGGAAACTGGTTTCGAGATGCCGCCGTGCATCCCGCGGGCGGCCGAGGAGCGCTTCGTAACAGCCGAGATTGTAATAGAAGATCGGCTCCCGGCGCAGGGCTGGCGGACCTTTCAAGAGGACGCGGCGCGCTTCTTGCGTGCGGCCGAGCTGGTTCAAACAATAACCGGCGTGCAGGAAGCCGGCTCCGCAATCGGGTGCGATGCGGCACAACTTTCGGCTCAGGGTAAGCGCACGCTGACCAGGACTTGCGCAGCATCAAATGATGCAGCCGCAGCTGCAGCACTTCTGGCCTGTCCTGCAGCGCTTTGGGGATGGAATTGAGTTCGGCCATGGATTCGCGATCCATCCCGAGTTCGGCGTAGCCGCAGGCGCTGCGCAATTGCCATTCGAGCCTCATTGTCTCTTTGGAAAAGCAAATCGCCGCGGCCGTCGGACCTGTAGCACGCTGTCGCTGCGCGAGGCGTAGCAGAACGCATCTGGCACGCGCCCTCGGCACGGGTTCGCCCAAGGGCGACGTCTACAGCAGTGCTTCCAGCTCGCTCAACCGGCGATCGAACAGCTGAAGCGTGCTTTCCACCGGCGCCGCCGTTCGCATATCGACACCCGCCGCCTGCAACGTCTCAAGCGGAAACTTCGAGCCGCCCGATTTCAGAAAACCGAGATACGCTTCGACCGCGCCCGGCACCTTGCTCAGGACTCGCTCGGCCAGTGCGATCGCCGCTGAAACACCGGTCGCATACTTGTAAACGTAGAACGCATTGTAGAAATGCGGGATGCGCAGGCATTCGAGGTCGAGTTCAGGATCGAGCACAACGCCGGGCCCGAAGTAGGCCTCGAGCAACCTGCGATACTCGTTTTTGAAAATCTCGAGGGTCAGCGCCGCGCCGCTTTCCTCGAGCGCGTGAATGACTTTCTCAAACTCCGCAAACATCGTTTGCCGGAAGAGCGTGCCGCGAATGTCGTCGATCTGACGATTGATGATGTAGGCGCGCATCTTCGGCTCGGTCGTGTCGTTCGAGGAGATAATGGGTGAGCAGCTCTTCGTTAAAGGTCGACGCCACTTCCGCGAGGAAGATCGGGTAATCCGCGTCCTGATAGAGCTGGGTCCGTTGCGCGAACCAGGTATGCATCGAATGACCCGCCTCGTGCGCGAGCGTGTAGACGTCCGAGAAGACGTCGCGCTTGTAATTCATCAGGATGTAGGGCGGCGCGCCGTAGCTGCCGGAGGAAAAGGCGCCGCTCCGTTTCCCTTTCGATTCGTAGCGATCGCACCAGCGCCCGCGCAAGCCCGTCGCCTAACGTCTCGACATATTCGCTGCCTAACGGCGCGAGCGAAGCCAGCACATCGCTGATGGCTTCGTCAAAGGAGACGTCCGTCTCGATCTCGGCGACCAGCGGCACATAGGTGTCGTAGAGAGTGCAGCTCATCGAGCCCGAGGACGCGCCGTCGCAGCTCGTAGTAGCGGAAAAGCGGCGCGAGATTTTGCCTGACGGATGCGATCAACGCGTCGTAGACCGCGAGCGGGATGTCGTCCTTGAAGAGCGAAGCCTCCAGCGCGGAGGGATAATTTCGCGCCCGCGCGCGGAAGACGTCCGCCTTGACCGAATAAGAAAGCGCGGTCGCGAGGGTGAACTGGTGATCCTGAAACTCGGCGTAGTACTGGTGAAAGGCGCGCTTCCGCAATTCGTGGTCACGTTTGACGAGAAACGAGCTGATAGGAGCTTTGGGTGAGCGGCCGCTCTCCGCCTTTTTCGTCGACGAGCACGCCGAACTTCATGTCGACATCGGTCAGCTGCGAGAAAGCATCGTCGTAGCCGTCGAGCGCCGCGCTGCCCGAGCGCGAGCAGGCGCTCCTCTTTTTCGGAAAGCACGTGCGGCTTCATCCGGCGGATCTTGTGCAGGCACACCCGCCATTCCGTTAGCGCCGGATCACTCGAGAAACTGCGCGAATGTCTCGTCCTCGATCGCCTGGATTTCCGGCGTGATGAAACGAGGCCGTTTCGCCGATCTTTGTGAGCAAATTCTGGAGCTGCCCCATCCGCGCGAGATACTCGGGATTGGCGCCGTCCTCGGCCAACTGGAGCGAGGCGTAGTGATAAACGCGCTCGATTTTCAGATCGAGCGTCTTGTCGAATTCGAGCAATTCCGCCAGGGTCGCGGCCGATTCACCGACGCGTCCCTTCCAGTTCGTTAGGCGCGGATAGGTCGTCTGGATCCAGGCAAAATCTTCGCTCCATTTATCGGCGCTGCTGAAAAGGTGCGACAGATCCCACTTGTCGGCCTCGGGAATTTCGTCGCGGGTTGGTGTTCTCGATTCCTCGACTAATCGTTTTTCCATCTCACGAAAAATTGAACGGCTGCTATACGATGGCGGCCGCGGCTTCGCAATTGTCGACGATGCGATCTGCCGGCCCGGAGGAGAAACCGCAAAGCGGAGCGAGATGCATTTCCAAGAGAGTGGCCTGAGACTGGGGAATGCAGTTGCAAAGTATTCTCGCGCTGGGCTGCGCGGTGGCGCTTCAGAGCGGAGCTGCGATGGCGGAGAAACCTTACCAACTTGTGCGCGAAATCCCGATCGGCGGCGAAGGCGGCTGGGATATTCAAACGGTCGATGCGGCTGCGCGCCGCCTTTACCTCTCGCATGCGACAAAGGTCGTCGTGATCGACTTGGAAAAGAACGCGATCGCAGGCGAGATCGCCGACACGCCGGGCGTGCACGCACTTGTCGCGGTGCCGGAATTTGCGCGTGGCTTCTCATCGAATGGGAAGGAGAATAAATCGAGCGTGGTCGACCTGAAGACGCTCAAGACGATCGCGAAGCTCGACACCGGCGAGAATCCCGATGCGATCACCTACGACGCGAAGCGTGGCGAAGTTCACGTCTTCAATCCGGGCGGCGGGGCAGTTGGATCAGCGCCGCAATTGAGACGAAAGAATTCAGAATATCCAACTCGCCATGAAAGGCACTCTGTTTCGAAAAGTTCGGTGGACCTGAGGTGCTGGAGTATCGCGACCTGCCGGAGCCCATTCCCGGTCCGGGCACAGCGCTCGTTAGGCTCAGTGCGATCGGACTAAACTTCGCCGACATCTACCGTCGGCGCGGCAACTATCATTTGGCAGGGGGCGCCACCCTACGTGCCTGGCTATGAAGGTGCAGGAGTGGTTGAGATGGTGAATGCCGAGAATGCCTGCGCCTAACGATCTTCCGGTGGTCACGGCGAACCAGCGCGTCGCCTTCGCCGACAGCCCTTACGCCAACGCGGAGCTGGCGGTGGTTTCTCTGGAAAAGTTAATTCCATTGCCGGAAGAAATTTCGTTTGAAACCGCGGCGGCGCTCTTGCTCCAAGGTCTCACCGCTCACTATCTGACTCGTGACAGCCACCGAATCATGCCTAACGAAAAGGCAATCGTGCATGCCGCGGCCGGCGGGGTCGGTCTGCTCCTCGTGCAAATCATCAAGTTGCTGGGCGGAAAGGTCATCGCGCTCACCTCGAGCGAGGCGAAGCGCGCCGCTGCGCTGGACGCGGGCGCGGATGTCGCAGTCCTGTATAGCCAAGACTGGAAAGACGCGGTCTTGAACCTAACCAGAGACCGCCAGGGCGCGGATGTTGTTTATGATTCCGTCGGCGCGACGCTCGACATGAGTCTAAGGCTGACGCGCAAAGGCGGGCAGGTCGTCTTCTACGGGATGGCCGGCGGAGATCCGGCTTTGGTCGATCCGCGCCGGCTGATGGACGAGTCGAAAACCTTAACCGGCGGCGATCTCTGGAACGTGCTGACGAACCGCGCTGAGCGCATCGCGCGTGCCGCGGAGTTGTTTGAATGGGTGCGTGCCGGAAAATTGAAGGTGCGAATCTCGAAGAAATTCTCCCTGCGCGATGGAGCTAAGGCACATGCCTATCTCGAAAGCCGCCAAAGCATCGGGAAAGTGCTGCTCATTCCCGCTTGACGCGCAAAGCGCAGCGCAGCTTCATGGTTTCGATTTGCAACGAGTTCGCATGCGATGAGACGAGCGGGGTTTCCCTTTTCAAATTTCCGATGGTGCCTTCTCGCACTCTGCTGCATTGCGCGGATGCCGCTGACCACGGACGCACAATCGGCCGCGGCGCCGGTGACAGTCATCAAGGCCGGACATCTGCTTGATGGACGTGGCGGCCCGCCGGTGGCTCCGGCGATGGTGCGGGTGGAAGGCGAAAAGATTGCTGAGGTCGGCGCCAATCTCAGCATACCGCCGGGCGCGAAGGTGATCGATTTGGGTGACGCGACGTTGCTGCCCGGATTGATCGATCTGCACACGCATCTGACAGGCAGGATGGGCGTGCACTGGGAGGATGCCCTGACCAAAACGACGCCTGGTCACGATGCACTCTGGGGAGCGCGCAACGCGCGGGTGACGTTGCTCGCCGGGTTCACGACCTGCCGCGATATGGGGCCGACCTGGCCGTACGTGGATGTCGACCTGCGCGACGCAATCAATGACGGCGCCGTGCCGGGACCTCGTCTGCTCGTGGCCGGGAATTACGTTTCCTCCACCGGCGGCGCCGGCGACGCGAAACAATTTTCGATCTATCTCGATGCGCCGGTGGTCAGAAATCTCGCGGATGGCCCGGAGGAGATTACGAAAGCGGTGCGGACCAATTTCAAGAACGGCGCGGACTTCATCAAGATCATGGCGACGGGCGCGGTTCTCTCGAAAGGAATCGAGCCTGGCCGGCAGCAATATTCCGACGAAGAAATAAAGGCTGCAGTGGATGAGGCGACCCGCTGGGGCGGTCAGGTCGCGGCCCACGCCCACGGCGCCGCTGGGATCAAGGCCGCGATTCGCGCCGGGGTGCGCACCGTCGATCACGGGTCGGATCTCGACGATGAAGCGATCGCGCTGATCAAAGCGTCAAATCGCAAGACGTATTACGTGCCGACGCTTGGGGTGGGCGATTCGATCGAGCAGAACGGGGTGAAGAACAACGTCCCGGAATCGGAGCGCGAGCGGAGTCGAAAGATGCGAGCGCATCATGTTCGCCGGCTTCAAGCGTGCGCTCGCGGCCAAACTTCCGGCCGGCTTCGGAACGGACGCCGCCGTCATCGAACACGGAGAAAACTGGAAGGAATTCGTGGTGCGTCACAGCCTGGGCGAATCGACCGCGGCTTCGATTGTCGCCGCGACCAGTCTGAACGCCGAGATCATCGGCTGGCAGGATCGCGTGGGTAGCGTCGAGCCGGGAAAATTCGCGGATCTTATCGCGGTCCCGGGCGATCCTTTGCAGGACATTGCTTTGCTCGGCCGGGTCGGCTTCGTGATGAAAGGCGGGACGGTTTACCGCGACGAGCTTGCACGGCGTTGAATCAATGGGGCATTGCCCTAACGAAATATCCGGGCGGTACAGCGAACCGTCGCGCGATTAGCGAAAGCCTTCCTCGCCTTCCCGGTGCAGACGCGGGCCTTTCGCGACCAGCTTTTCGCGGGCTTCCTTGAGCTGGACGTTCGGGCAACTGTCGATCCAGCGCTGACCTACCGGCGCGGCCCAACGGACGGCGTTGGCCAACACACGTTGGACCTCAGGCTGATAGAAGATCGGGAACGTTTCGTGGCCCGGACGGAAATAGAATATCTTGCCGGCGCCACGATGCCAACAGCAACCACTGCGGAATACCTCCCCGCCCTGGAACCAGCTCAGAAAGACCAATGTGTGGGAGGAGGGATGTCGAAGCGCTCGCCGTACATCTCGCGTGTGGGATCTCGAAGTACTCGCCAAGACCTGCCGCAATCGGGTGTCCGGTTCGATAATCCAGAGGCGCTCCCGTTCGCCCGCCTCGCGCCACTTCAGCTCGCAGCGGGTGCCCATCAGGCGCTTGAAAATCTTGGAGTAGTGCCCGGAGTGGAGGACGATGAGGCCCATGCCTTCCAGCCACGCTGCGGTGGACGCACTCGACGACCTCATCCTTGACCTCATCATGCGCCATGTGTCCCCACCAGGTCAACACGTCGGTTTGGGTAAGAACGCTTTCCGTCAGGCCATGCTCCGTTTCCTGGAGTGTGGCCGTCTCGACTTCGAGGCCTTCGTCTTCACGCAGCGCCTTCGCGATGCAGTTGTGCATCCCATCCGGATAAATTTGCCTAACGATCGGGTTTTTGCGTTCATGGACATTCTCGCCCCAAACGGTGACGCGGATGCGGTCGGACATGTGGAAAGATGAATTTGAAAACCAAAAAGCCAGAAGAAATTTAACTCTGGCCGTTTTTGTTTTCTGGTTTCCTGGTTTCCAAATTCTTTCTGATACTCTGGAAAGCTGCATGCCTGACAATCAGTTTTAGCGCTCTGGCCAGCAGTTCGCGGCCGGGCGAAATTCGATGCCAGGGTGAGGCGCCGGATGGATGCGGCAACGGGATGAGATCGAACTGCCGGCCCGCCCGACGGACTTGAAAGCTCTGGCCGATCATCATATCGAGCTTCGCAACGGGCATGAATTGCGCGATCGCCAGTTTGCCGACCGGGATGACGAGACGCGGTTGCAAAATTTTGATCTCGCGATCCAGCCACGAGGAGCAGTTCGCGATCTCCTGCGGATTGGGCACACGATCGCTGCCGCCCGGAGCCTTCCCGGGAAAACAGCGACAGACGGCGGCGAAATAGACCTTCGCGCGCACGACCTCTTCCGTTAGGCCGACCGCTTCCTCGAACCAGCGGAAGAGAGTCTTGCCCGCAGTCCAGGCGAATGGTTTTCCCGCCACCGGTTCCCGCACGCCCGGCGCCTGGCCGACGAGCAATACCTTGCTCAGCACCGCCCCGCCGGAAACCGGCGGCGGATGCATCAAGGGACAACGCCGGCAGTTACGTAGTTGCGCGACGTGTCTCCCGAGTCGCGCCTGTCTCTGCGTCGCAGCGGCCATGTGCCTAACGACGGAAAAGGGACAGAATCAAACTCACCACGATGCTGATGATGATGCAGGTCACGATTGGAAAATAAAAGGCCGAGTGTCCGCGCTCGATCCGGATGTCGCCGGGCAAGCGACCCAGCCAGCCCGCGCCGAAACCGCTCCAGAGCGCGAGCCCGAGGAGCAGGATCACTCCGCCAAGAATCGCCAGCAATTTTCCGATCTCTTGCATGTCGCCGGATAAGATTGCGGCCGGAGCGGCAAACGGCAAACCGAGTCTTGCCGCCCGTTGACGACGCGGCCATTCTCGTCCGATGAAGCTCGGTCAACTCAGCGAGGCAGCCATTTACACAAGCGACCTCAAGGCGGCCGAGAAGTTTTATCGCAACGTTTTGGGTCTCGAGAAGATTTCCAGCATGGAGAATCGTGGAATTTCATTTCGCTGCGGCGAAACGGTTTTGCTCGTTTTCGATCCGGCGCGGACACGGATTCCGGATGCGGGTGTGCCGACGCATGGCGCGAGCGGCGAGGGACACATCGCGTTTGTAGTTGCCGACGCCGAAATCGATCCTGGCGCGCGCGATTGGTGGAGCGCGGAGTGGCGATCGAAGCCGAAGTCGACTGGCCGGAAGGTGGCCGCTCGCTCTATTTTCGTGATCCAGCCGGCAACGTCGTGGAGTTCGCGCCGCCGACGCTCTGGCTGTAGACGCTTCGCCCTGCGAAGCTTGAGCGTGACTTTTCGCTCGTTTCGAAATCCTCCCGCTAACGCCTGCAGATCTGCGTCGCCCACAGAGCGACGTCTACAGCGCGGGGCGACGCCTCACTCCTTGAATTCGGTCCGCCACCGTCGCATTGTGGCCGCCGAAACCGAAGGAATTGTTGACCGCATCGCGCACCTTCATTTCGCGAGCCACGTTCGGCACGTAATCGAGGTCGCACTCCGGGTCGGGCTTTTCGAGGTTGATCGTGGGCGGGATTCGGTCTGAATCGCCTTTGCGCAGATCGCCATCTCGACCGCGCCCGCGCCGCCCAGCATGTGGCCGGTCTCGACTTGGTTGAACTGATGGCGAGACTTTTTCGCGTGGTCGCCGAAGACGGTCTTGATCGCCCGCGTTTCGCAGATGTCGCCCGGCGGGGTGGAAGTGCCGTGGGCGTTGATGTAGTCGACCTCGGATTGAGCCGGCGGCATGCGAGCGCCATTTTCATGCAGCGAGCGCGCCTTCGCCGTCGGGGGTCGGCGCGGTCATGTGGTAGGCGTCGCCGGAAGTCCGTAGCCGACCAGTTCGCAGTAAATTTTCGCGCCGCGCGCTTTGGCGTGCTCGAGTTCCTCCAGCACGATCACGCCCGCGCCTTCGCCCATCACGAAGCCGTCGCGGTCCCGGTCGAAGGGTCGGGAGGCGCGCTTCGGTTCGTCGTTGCGCGTGCTAAGCGCCTTCATCGCGGAGAAGCCGCCGATGCCGATGGGAACGATGGTGGCTTCCGCGCCGCCGGCGAGAAAATGTCGGCGTCGCCCATCTTGATGATGCGCCACGCTTCGCCGATGGCGTTAGTGCAGGTGGCACAGGCGGTGACGATGACCATGTTCGGTCCGCGCAGTCCGTACTCCATGGAGATGAGGCCGCTCGCCATGTTGCTGATAGCATCGGGATCGTGAAGGGGGAGACGCGGCCGGGCCTTTGTTGACCAGCGCACTGTGCTGGTCTTCGAGCGTTTTCAATCCGCCGATGCCGCTGCTCACGAGGACGCCGAACCGGTCGCGGTTCACTTTGCGAGGTCGATGGCGGCATCGCATCGCACATCAGCTCGTTGCGCCCATCGCAAGCTGCGAGAAGCGGTCGGTTCGTTTGTGTTCCTTGGGATTATTGAAATCGCCTTCGGATCGAAATCGCGAACTTCTCCGGCAATCCGGCAATCGTATCCGGTGGTATCGAAGCGCGAGATATCAACGATGCCGCTGCGACCTTCGAGCAGGTTTTTCCAGAACACCTGAGGTCGCTGCCCAAGGGCGTGACGACACCCATTCCGGTGATGACGACTCTGCGGTTCATTTAGAAAGTGACGGGTAACGCGTGACGGGCAACATGCTGGCGGCGACTACCTGTCACTCATCACTTGCTACTTGTCACTTCCCCATCCATCACTTGTCAGCCCTTCCTCAGCGCGTGCCCATCCCGACACTTTGGACGGTCTGGAAGAGCTTGCCTTCGGTTTTGATCGACGGCGCGATGATGATTTCGGTTTGCTGAAATTCCGGAAGGGAGCTGGCGCCCACGTTGCCCATGCAAGTGGTAATGGCGCCAACCGAGATTTGGCTACCGTCATCCACTTCGGCCGGTCCAAATGAAATCTGTTTGAGTGAACCGGTCGCGCCGACTTTGATCCGCGTGCCGCGCGGCAGATTGGCGTGCGGCGTGGCCATTCCCCAATGATATCCGCTGCCCGGTGCTTCGTGCGCCTTAGCAAACGCGCTTCCAACCATGACAGCGTCCGCGCCACAGGCGAGCGCCTTGCAGACGTCGCCGCCTTTGCTCATTCCGCCGTCGGTGATGATGGAAACGTAGCGCGCCGTTTTCTTGAAATAAGCGTCACGCGCCGCGGCACAATCGACCGTCGCCGTGACCTGAGGGACTCCGAGGCCAAGGACGCCGCGCGAGGTGCAGGCGGGCCCTGGTCCCACGCCGATCAGGACCGCAGCCGGCCCGCATTCCATAATTTCGAAGGTGGCGTCATAGCCGACGGTGTTTCCGACGATGACCGGGAACGCGCATGTCGCGACAAAATTTCGCAAGCTCGAAGCGACTTGTCACTCTGACGAATACGTGCCGCACCGTCGAGATCGTGTCTGCACGACAAAAATGTCCGCACCCGCTTCTTGCGCGATGCGGCCGAAACTTTCCGCGCGTTGCGGAATCGAGCTCACCGCCACCGGCACGCCCGCATCCTTGATCTCGCGAATCCGGGCCGCGATCAGGTCTTCCTGCACCGGTTCCTGATAGATCTTTTGCAAAAGCGCGGTGACGTCCGATTTGTCGGCGTCGACGATTTTTTGCAGAACCTCCCGCGGATTCTGTAACGGGTTTGGACGCCTTCCAGATTGAGGACGGCGAGACCGCCGAGTTTTCCCATCGCGATCGCGAACTGGACATCGACCACGCCGTCCATCGCGCTGGCCAGGATCGGGATTTTGAACTCGAGCGGCGGGGCCTCCCTGCGCGACAGGCGCCAGGTAATGTCCACTTCGTTGGGGTTAATTGTGACGCGGCCCGGGACGAGAGCGATCTCGTCGAAACCATACGTCACGCGTGCTTTGCGGTTCCGGCCAATCCACATTCCCATGATTAAATTCGATCCAGGTTAAAACGTTGGTTCAGGCTGCCGCAGCGCGGACAACGGGGCAGAAGCGTCGTCGTTCGGTCTTCGAACTGAATGCGCAAATCACACACCGCAGCCGGTGGCGCAGCGCCCGCCGCTCACGGCGTCGACGATTCCACTCGCCAAATATCCAGAGGAAAAACCGCCGCAAGAAAAAGCAGCAGATAAATCGTAACCAGCGCCGCCAGGCTCACCCGGATCACGGCGCGCGCTCCGCCCCGTTCGGCTGGATCCTCGAGATCCGTTCCAAATTCCACCGTGGCGGTCGCCCAGGTGAGCGCGTCTCCCGATTCAGCACCTTTCCCCATCGCGAAGCGGCTGAGAGCAAGGTAGTGCCGAGCTTGCTCGTCCCAGTCATCGCTGTAGGATTGCTCCAAAAAACTGTAGCGCACACCACCCCCAACGAATCGACGGCGACGCGGAAGCGCGCGCTTTCCGGGGCGTCGCGGCGCAAGGAGGCTTGGAATTTCAGTTCCGGATGCGTGACAGCCAGCTCACCCAGGCCGTCCGAAAAAATCAGCACGGTCGGCGTCGCTGCTGACGCAGGAGGATTTGCTGGAGCGGCAACCGGGACAGGCGCCGGCGGCATCGAGGAAGGGAAGGAGCGGGACCTACCGTGGCGGCGGCAGTTCCTTCAGCTTCGGCGGGACGGCGACGGAGGACGGAATGTGCGCGCGTTTCGGCAGCTGAAAGGCGCGCGCGTCGGCCGGTCGCTGGGTTTGCGAAGCGAGCGCGGGATCTTCCGCGTTGAGCCAGTTCAGAAACGTCCGCGCTTCGTCCGAAGTCGGCGCGATCACACTTACCTGCGCCGGCGGCGGCAAGAGTGGAATCGTCGGCGGGTAGACCACCTGGAAGAGATAGAAGCAGAGCGCATGCAGCGCGGCGGAGGCGAGCAGAATTCCGGCGATTGCGACTTTCTGCGGCGCGGTACGTTCCCATCGGAAGAGCAGATCGCCTGGGGGTTGCGCGTAGCTCTCGCGGTCATTGCTGTGGGGTGGTGGCGAGAGCGACGGAAGGTAATCCCGCGCTCCAGTGCGGCATTGGTCACTGCGATTACGAGGTCAGAGGAAACGAGACCGATCGGCCTTGATAACAATCGAGCCGGCCCTCGCGCTTGGTCGCGTCGAGCGCCGGGCCGAGCTGATCGAGCGGTACCTTTTGATCCCGCAGGGAATCGCCGGGTTCGGGTCGCCGTGATGCTGATGATCTCGTTGTTCGGTTGGGGGCCGAGGGTGAAACGTGAAGAACGGAGAAATCCGTCACCGCGATACCGGCTGCAACGAAGTTCGAGCTCAGGAGGAAAAAAAAGATGAGCAGGAAAACGACGTCGAGCAGGGGAAAGACGTAGAGCGAGCCGAAGCTGACTTGCGCCGGTCCGCGAGAGCTTCATTTCTCGTCAGGCGCGAGGACGACGGGCGCCGTGTCGCTCAACGCTCGAAGCGTTGCTCCGTGCTTTTTCTGGGGCTGCTGGAAACTGATGATCTCGCCGAAGGCGCGTGGTCAGTCGGAACATGTGGACGACTTTCGATCCGGCGCGTTCCATGTCGTGCATCAGGCAGCGTCAACCCGCGAGGAGAGATAGCTGTAGCCGACAAAGTGGGCGTGGCGACAACGAGTCCGGCTGCGGCAGTGAGCAGGCCTCTGTAAATGCCAGTCGATAGTTCGTGACTGTCGCGTAACCGCTGTTGGAGGAGACGATCCGACGCTTCCATCATGCCGGCGACCGTGCCTAACAATCCAATCAGCGGCGTCAGGTAGGCCAGGGTGGCGAGCACGCCGAGAAAACGCTCCAGCTTCGGGACCTCGAGCGGGCCGGCTTCCTGCACGATCTCCCGCAATTCTGCGCGCGGCGCGTTATGCCGGATGATCGCTGCGTGAACGACGCGTGCCACCGGTCCGGGTGTGCCGGCACATTCATGCAGCGCCTCGGCGTAGTTGCGCCGTTGCACGAATCCGAAAGTCCCGGAGGGAATCGCCGACGTGAATCGTGGCGCGGTGAAAATAAAAGAGTCGCTCCGCGGAAACAGCGATCGAGATGATGTCTGCAAACCAGGATAGGCCACATGAGTAGACCATCCTTCTGGATGTAATCGATCATGCCGTGACCTATAAGTTCGCTTTTCCGGCTGGCAAGTGAGCAGAAGCGAATTGGCGCTAACGAGTGAAAAGAACCTGAGCGAAGGGCCGCGGGAAGCCGGCGCTCTGGAATTGTCATCCCGAGCCGGCGGAGCGTGGCGAGGGACCTCGCACGTGCAATCGGGACGCTCTCGGCGGAGGGCGCGTGGCTTGCAGCTGGGGGTCCTTTGCCGTCTGCGCGGCCAGGATGACAACGGATGGAAAAGCGCCCTAACGAGGTGACCGCGACGGACCGCCGTGATCGCCATCTTCAGCTCTCGGGGTCGTTCGTCCGAGCAATTTGCCGTCGCCATCTAGACCGCGTAGCCGCGAGACGCCCTCCGCGTCGTAAGTGTAGACGATCTTGTTGCGCACCGAACCATCCTTGCGACTGTGTTCCTGCGCCAGGCGCCGGCGGCGTCATATTGATAGAGAGTCTTGAAGCGGAACGCGCCGCGGCGAAACCTGTCCACTTTGTAGCGTCTGGCGTCCAGTTTGTAGACTCTGCGCGGGGTTTGCCGTTCCGCCGGTTGTGGTCGCGATCGATCGACGCTTTGCGCCGTCTGTTTGGGTAACGTGTTTTTCGAGTTGTCGGGATTCATCGTCACGGTCACGCGCATGCGTCGGCCGTGGATCGCGCCGAGGCCGACAATCCGATCGCGCCGAGCGCGAGGCAGCCAAGGAAATGAAAAATCCGGGACATGCGGCCGGAAATTTACGAGGGAAAAAGTGTAAAATGGCATTTATTGATTGACGAGGAAAAGTGGAGTGGTTTAAAGTGGGTGGAAGTGGATTAATTTGGAAAAATTCCCCTGCACATGAACTGGCGTCTTCATCTTGAAATTTCTACGCGGGAGAATTTCGTCATCAGCTCGACGAGAAACATCGCGTTACCATTCCGTCGCGCTGGCGGCGCAACGGCGCAGGCGAGGAGTTCCTCATGGTTCCCGAACCGAATGGGCAATTTTTGCTCGTCATGTCGCCTAACGAGTTCGCGCGCATCAGCGCCGCCGCGGAAAGCGTCCGGGCGTTTCGCCGCGCGACCTGCGCATCTACCTGCGGCAGCTGCATTCCCGCGCCCAGCACGGCTTTTCCGATAAACAAGGCCGCCTCCTTCTGCCGGACGATCTTTGCAGGCAACTCGATCTGAAGGGCGAGGTTGCGCTCGTCGGCGGTCGCGGCCGCTTCGAAATCTGGAACCTGCCGCGCTGGAAATGGCGCATGCCGAGGAACACCCCACCTATCAGCACGTGGCCACTTGGTCGGACTCTAAGAGCGGAAACGATCAATGAACGCATTGTTATTCGAGCGGCCCATCCGGTTCGCGACCGGTCCGCTGATGAGCAACGAGGAGGCGCAGGCTATGGAGGACTTCACCTATCATCGTCCGGTCCTCGCAACGAAGCGATCGAGTTGCTCGCGCCACGGCCCGGTTCGCTCATCCTCGATGGGACCTGCGGCGGGGCGGCCATGCCGAGGCGATCTTCGGCCGGCGCCGATGTCATCGCGCTCGACCAGGATCCGGCCGCGCTCGAATTCGCGGCCGCTGGCCTGGCGAATTTTGGCGACCGCGTCATTCTCCGGCGGTCCAACTTTCGCGAGACGGCGCCGTACTCGACGAGCTGGAATTGCGAAAATCGGCGGCGCGATCTCGATCTCGGCGTTTCTTCACGGCACTGGAAAAACGCGCGACCGCGGCTTCAGCCTGATCCGGAACGGCCCGCTCGACATGCGGATGGATCCGCGCGGGATTTGACGGCGGCCGAAGTGGTCAACAGCTATACGGAAGAAGATTGACGACATCTTCCGCGAACTCGGCGAAGAGCCAGCGGCCCGCTGTATCGCCAGTCGGATCGTGAAGCTGCGCAAGGAAGCGCCCTTCGCGAAACCCTCGCCCTGGCCAAGGCGGTGGAGAAGATCGTCGGCCGGCACGGACGCCGGCATCCGGCGACCAGGTCTTCCAGGCCTTGCGGATGGAAGTCGACGATGAACTGGTGCGCTCGGGGAAGGATTGGCTGCCTGACGAATCGCCTCGACCGGTGCCGGATCGCCGTCATTACTTTCATTCGCTCGAGGATCGGATCGTGAAGCATTCTTTCGCGATCGCAGCCGCGAATGGCTCGATCGCCCCGAATGGCCGAGCCGCGGCCCAATCCCGATTCATGCGGGTCATAACGCGAAGCCGATCGAGCCGGACGCCGTCGAGCAACGCGCCAACCCGCGTCCCGCAGCGCCAAGTTGCGGTGGCGGAAAGGATTGAATGAATCGTCGTCGCGCAAGAATTTCAATCCGATCGACGCCCCCGCTGGCGCGCTGGATCGTTATCATCACCTTCCGGGCCGCGACCGGCCTGAGCAACGTCTACCTCAGCGTCCAGCTTCATCATCAGGGCGTGCAACGGCGGTCGATCGAGCAGGAACTGCCGCCCGTACCCAAAACGAAGACGCCCAGGTGCAGATCGCGGCGCTCACCTCGCGGACCGCGCTCCAGCGGCGCGAAGGAAGGCGATCTCAAGATGATTCCGATCACGGAGCAAGAGCATCGTCTAGGCTGATTCTCCGGCCCGCCCCGCCGGCGAGGATGATCTGCAGCCGGTTGTCAATCAGCGAGGCGACAATGAAGGGAACGGCCGAACCCGCTGCGCGCTGTCTGCGTCTTCTTCGCGCTCCTCTTCAGCGTCTTCTCCTATCGGCTGATCCATCTCCAGTGGTGATGCACAATTACTACAGCCAGCTAGCCGCGGCGGAAAATATCGGCCGAAACCTCATCCGGCGGAGCGCGGCGCGATCTACGACACGAGCAACGAAGTGCTCGCGCAGAATGTCCCGGTTGCGACGGTCGTGGCCGACGCCACGCTGATCACCAACGACGCGACGCTCATCCCGCTCCTGGCCGCGAAGCCTGCGAATTCCGCCCGCGAGATCGCGGAAAAGTTCAACGGCCGCCGGCCCTACATCGTCCTGAAACGGGAATTCCGGAAGCGGAAGCGAGATCGTGGAGAAATCCTTGCAGGACGGGAAACTGCGCGGCATTCGTTGCGAGCGCGGAACGTCGCGTTTATCCCAACGGCCCGATGCTCTGCCACGTCATCGGCTTTGCGGATTTTCATCAGCGCGGCATCCAGGGCGTCGAGGCTTCGATGGATCAATATTTGCGGGGGGGAGGACGGTTATCGCTACATCGAGCGCGACGCGCAAGGTCGGAAATCGTCCTCTATCGCGGTCTGAACGGGAGCCGCGCAACGGGTCCAGGTTCACCTGACGATCGACATGGGTATGCAGATCATCGTCGAGGACGAACTCGACGCCGCCATGCGCGGGTCACCCGCGAAGGCGACGATCATCCTGCTGCGGCCGCAAACCGGCGAGATTCTGGCGTGGCGAACCGGCCCAACTTTGATCTGAATCTCCGCGCCGAGGCGAAACCGGAGGAGATGAAGAACCGCGCCATCATCGACATGATGGAGCCCGGCTCGACCTTCAAGATCGTGACCGCGGCGGCCGCGATCAACGAAAGAAAGTCACGCTCGAATCGTGATTTTCTGCGAAAACGGTGTCTGGAATGTCGGCGGCCGGCCGTTGCACGACCACGGCCACAAGGGCTATGGCGACCTGAGTGTGCAGGACATCCTCGTCCATTCGAGCAACATCGGCGCGGCCAAGATGGCGGTGATGCTGGGCGAGCAAAAGTTTTACGAATACATCCGCCGTTCGGTTTTGGTGATCGCACCGGCGTCGAGCTGCCGGGCGAGATCGGCGGCGTGGTCCACTCGCCGAAAAGCTGGAGCAAGATTTCGATCACCCGCATCCCGATGGGTCAGGAAGTCGGCGTGACTCCTCTGCAGATGATCATGGCGATGGCGACGGTGGCGAATGGGGGCAAGCTGTCCAGCCGCGGATCGTGAAGACAATCATCGACGACAAGGGAAAGCCGATCAGCGTGTTGAAGCCGACTATCGTCAGGCAGGTGATTTCGCCGCAAACTGCGTCGCAGATCGCGGTGGCTTTGCGCGGCGTTGTTAGCCAGCGCGGAACGGCAGCGGAAGCGGCCGTCCGGGTTTCACGATCTCCGGCAAAACCGGTACCGCGCAAAAAGCTGCTCCCGGCGGTGGCTACGAAAAGGACAAATACGTCGTCTCCTTCAGCGGCTTGCTTCCCTTTGGAAAACCCGGCCTTCGTCGGCCTCGTCGTGCTCGACAATGCGCACACCAAGAACCCGTTTGAACTACGGCGGCACCGTCGCCGGACCGATTTTTTCCCGCGTCGCGGAAAAAGCGGCGCGGTATCTCGACTTGAGCCGCATGAGGAAATTGGAAGCAAGCCGCGGCCGGACGGGTCGCCTTAACTGATGCCGATCGCTAAGTCCCGCGTCTCGCGTGTCCACACCTCATGCAGCTCAAAATTCTCGCCGAATCGATTCCGGTGCGAGAGATCGTCGGACCGCTCGATCGCGAAGTGGACGGCATTTTCTACGACTCGCGTCGGGTGCAGAAAATGGTCTCTACGTCGCGGTGCGCGGCGCCCATGCTGACGGCCACGAGTTCACCGAACAGGCGATCGAGAGAGGCGCGTCGGCGATCGTGGTGGAACGCCCGGAGTCGCATTCCCGCGCCACCTCCCTCGTCGTCGCGGACAGCCGCGTCGCGCTGGCGGATCTCGCATTCACCTTTTTCCGGAAACCGGCGCTGCGCTTGAAGATGGCCGGCGTCACCGGCACGAATGGCAAGACGACGACCACGTTTCTCCTCAAGCACATTTGCGACGCGGCGGGGCTGCGCAGCGGCTTGATCGGCACGGTGCGCTACGAAATCGGCGAGCGCGTGCTGCCCGCCACCCGCACTACGCCGGAGTCGCTCGATCTCCAGGAATTGCTCGCGCAGATGGCGGACGCCGGCTGCAAAGCCGCCGTCATGGAGGTCTCCTCCCACGCGCTCGCGCAGGAACGCACCCGTGGCCTGGAGTGGGATGTCGCCGTTTTCACGAACCTGACGCAGGACCATCTCGATTTTCATCGGACGATGGAAAATTACTTCGAGTCGAAAGCGCGCCTCTTCACCGGACTGAAGAACCAACCGAACAAGAAGCAGGCGACCGCGGTGATCAACCTCGACGATCGCTACGGCGAGCAACTCGTCAGCCGTCTCGGCCACGACGTTCCGGTCATCACCTACGGGATGAGTACGCGGGCGGATTTTCGCGCTTCGAATTATCGCCGTGATTTCAGCGGCACTTCCTTCCAGCTCGACGCCCGCGGCAAGATCTTCCTCGTCCGCCTTCCGCTGATCGGCCGCTTCAATGTCTCGAACGCGATGGCCGCGCTCGCCGCCGCGAATTCGTTAGGCGTGAACCTGCGCGACGCGGTCCTCAGCCTGGCCAAGTCCCCGCAAGTGCCCGGCCGACTCGAGGCCGTCCCGGCGAAGCGCCAGTTTCAGGTCTTCGTCGATTACGCGCACACCGACGATGCCCTCCTCAGCGTCCTGAAGACCCTGCGCGAACTCGCGCCGAACCGCCTGATCGCCGTCTTCGGCGCGGGTGGCGATCGCGACAAACAGAAGCGTCCGCTGATGGGCCGCGCCGCCGATCAAAACGCCGACTACAGCATCATCACCTCCGACAATCCGCGGAAAGAGGATCCGCTCGCCATCATCGAGGATGTCAAAAAGGGCTTCCGTTCCGGCAATTTCGAAGCGGTGCCGGACCGCGCCGAGGCGATTGCGCGCGCCATCGCGCTCGCCCAGCCGCGCGACATCATTCTCATCGCCGGGAAAGGCCACGAGGCCTACCAGGAATTCGCCGATCATACGATCCCGTTCGACGACCGGCAGATCGCGCTCCGTGCCTTGGAGAACCGGCCATTGGAATTTTGAAAATGCCCACGACTTCATCATCGGCGCGGCAGAGGAGCGCGGGGACGCGCGCTGACCATGGACTCGCTTTCAATCGATCAAATCGCGCAGTTCGCCGGAGCCGTCAGGCAAAAGGGCGTGGTGAGCGCCGCGTCACCCACCTCAGTACCGACTCCCGGACGTGCAACCGGGCGATCTTTTCGTCGCGCTGCGCGGCGATAACTTCGACGGCCACAAGTTCGTCACCGAGGCCTCCTGCGCGGCGCCGCCGGTGCGATTGTCGAGAAAGAAATGGACCGGAAAAACCCCGCCCGAATTCCCGCTCCTGCGGGTGGCGGACACCCTCGTCGCCTATCAGCAAATCGCGGCCCAATATCGCCGCTCGTTAGGCCTCAAGGTCGTCGCCATCACCGGCAGCAACGGCAAGACGAGCACGAAGGATTTCACCGCCTCGGTCTCTGGCGCACCGCTTTCGGGTCGCGAAAACGGAAGGCAATCTTAACAATCACGTCGGCCTGCCGCGCACGATGCTCGAGGCGACATCGCAGGATCAAGTCGGCGTCTGGGAGATCGGGATGAATCATCCCGGCGAAATCGCTCCGCTCGCGCAACTCGCGCAGCCGGACGTCGCGATCATCACGAACATCGGCATCGCGCACCTCGAATTCATGGGCTCGCGCGAAGCGATCGCGCGCGAAAAAGGCGATCTCGCCGCTGCCGTGGCAGCCGGCGGCACTGTCATTCTGAACCGGGACGACGAATTTGCCGATGCCATCGCGCAACGCACGTCGGCGAGAGTGATTTTCGCCGGGATCGACCGGGGCGAAGTGCAGGCGCGCGAGATTGTGCAGACCGCCGGGGCGCGGAATTCACCGTCCTGGAAGGGGCCCATCATTGCCATGCGGTGCTCCCCGTGCCCGGGCTGCACATGGTGCAGAATGCTCTTCTCGCGGTCGCGGCAGGACGCGTTTTTGGGCTCTCGCTCGAGGAATGCGCCGCCGGTCTGGCCGCGGCGCCTTGCGAAAGCGCGCCTCCAGATCAGAGAGATCCACGGCGTCCAGTTCATCGACGACAGCTACAACGCCAATCCCGACTCGACCAAAGCCGCCCTGCGCACGCTTGCGGAACTCGAGACCGACGGCCAGCGCATCGCCGTGCTCGGAGAGATGGCCGAACTTGGAACGGAATCGACCCGGGGTCACCGGGAGGTCGGTCAAAGCGCGGCTTCGTTAGGCATCAATTGCCTGATCCGCTCGGCCAAGGGTCCGCGGAGATTGCCGCCGCGCGCAGCGCGCTGGCCTAACGAACAGCAGGATGGTCGCCTCGGCCGAGGAAGCGGCCGAGCTGCTCTGCGAGAAGGCGCACCCGGGTGATCTCGTCCTCGTCAAAGGCAGCCGCTGCGGCGCGGACCGAGCGTGTGCTGGAGGAGTTCGCGAAACGCCAGATGGAGACTGGCTGCGCGTCATGATGTTTTTCCTGCATCGCCTGACGGAGCAGTTCAAGGGCTTCAATGTTTTCTATTACGTCACGTTCCGCGCGGTCCTGGCGGCCGTCACCGCCTTCGCGATTTCGCTTCTCTTCGGCAACTACGTCATCCGGAAAGTTGATTTCGCTGAAGGTCGGACAACCGATCCGACTGCGGCCGAGGTGCGGCACCTGGCCGAGTTGCATGGCGGCAAAGCAGGCACGCCGACGATGGGCGGCGTGCTCATCATCGGCTCGGTCGTTATCGCGTCGATCGTCTGGGCGCGGCCGGATAACCCGTTCGTTTGGCTCGTCCTTTTCTGCATGGTCTATCTCGGTGTGCTTGGGTTCGTCGATGACTACCTGAAGGTCATCAAGAAGAAATCCGACGGCATCAGCGGGCGGCTGAAGCTGGTTTTCCAGATCATCCTCGCCGGGATCGTGACCGGCTTCTTTCCTCTTCAATCCGTTGATCGAAGTGCAGGCCCGCTCGCTTTACCTGCCGTTTTTCAAGGCTCCGGTGATCGTCAACATGGGCGTCTTCACTTTTTTCTTTTTCGCGCTCGTCATCGTCGGCGCGTCGAACGCGGTCAATCTCACCGATGGTCTCGACGGTCTCGCGACTGGCTGCACGATCACGGTCGCTTTTGCCTACGCGTTGCTCGCCTACGCGGCGGGCAATTTTCGCATCGCGCAATATCTGCAGGTCCCGTTTTATCCCTATTCCGGGCGAACTCGCCGTTGTCTGCGCCGCGCTCGTCGGCGCCGGGCTCGGCTTTCTCTGGTTCAACTGTCATCCGGCCAAGGTTTTCATGGGCGACACGGGCTCGCTCGCGATCGGCGGCATGATCGGAGTCGTCGCGATCTGCTGCAAACAGGAACTGCTCCTCGCGGTCGTCGGCGGCGTTTTCGTGATCGAAGCCGTCTCGGTCATCCTGCAGGTGCTGAGCTTCAAGCTCACCGGCAAACGGCTCTTCGCCATGTCGCCGATTCATCACCACTTCGAGTTGAGCGGCTGGAAGGAAAATACCGTCATCGTTCGGTTCTGGATCCTCTCGATCATCTTCGCGCTCCTCGGTCTCGCCACTTTGAAACTGCGATGAAGCCTGACTACAAGAACAAGCGAGTCGCCGTGCTCGGCGCGGGCCGGAGCGGGAAAGCGGCCGCGCTCTTGCTCGCGGAGGAAGGCGCCAAGGTGACGATGCTCGACAGCGCCCCGGAGGAAGAGCTGGCCGGCCTCGAACCATTGCGGAAGCGCGGAGTCTACCTCCTCTGCGGTCCGCTCGCGGAGGAAGATCCGACCGTTTACGATCTCGGGGTTTACAGCCCCGGGATTGATCCCGAGCTGGCTCTGGCCCGAAATTTTTCGCGCAAGAATATCCCCGTGATCGGCGAACTGGAACTCGGCTGGCAGTTTTGTCGCGTGCCGGTCATCGGCATCACCGGCACGAACGGCAAGACGACGACGACGGAATTGATCGCGCAGATGCTGAATGCGTGCGGACAGCGGACGGTCGCCTGCGGCAACATCGGCAAGCCGCTCGTCGAGGCGGCGCGCGAGGGCGACGACCTCGCGGTCCTGACCGTGGAAGTCAGTTCATTCCAGCTCGAGACGATCCGCGATTTTCATCCGGAGATCAGCGTCTGGCTCAACTTCGCCCCGGACCATCTCGACCGCTATCGCTCGATCCGCGAATACCGCGAGGCGAAACTGCGGATCTTCGAGAACCAAACCGCGGCCGATACCGCGGTCGTCAACGTTTCCGAAAATCTCCCGCCGCTTCGGCCGCGGATCACCACTTTCAGCGCCTGGACCAACGATGGCGACTTTTCGTTAGGCGACGGTTGGATTGTTTACCGGCAGAAGCCGGTGCTCCAGCTTTCCGAGGCCCATCTGCGCGGCCCGCACAATGCCGAGAACATGATGGCCGCGCTCGCCGTCGGCCGCGCGCGGGGCCTTTCCTTCGCGGAGATGGTGCCGCCGCTCTGCGCTTATCGCGCGCAGTTGCACCGCCTGGAATTGATCCGCGCGATCGGCGGCGTCGAATACATCAACGATTCGAAGGCGACCAATCTCGACGCGCTCGAAAAAGCGCTGCTCAGCGCGACCAGACCGATCGTGCTCATCGCCGGAGGCAAGGACAAGGGGTTCGCTTTCGATTCGATCGCGCCGCTCGTCGCCCGCAAAGTGCGCCGGGCGATTCTGATCGGCGAGATTGCGTCGCGGGTGGCGGAAGACTGGCGCGACCGCAACGGAATGCGAGCTGGCTCCGTCGTTAGGCGCGGCCGTCGAGCGCGCTCAGGCTGTCGCCCAATCGGGCGAGACGGTCCTCTTCTCTCCCGGCACTTCCTCCTTCGACATGTTCAAAAGCTACGCCGACCGCGGCGACCAATTCCGCGCCCTCGTGCGCGGCCTGCCCGACCCACAACCATGAAAATGCCATCGATCCTGAAACGAAAGAAACTCCGCGCCTCAGCCGTCCGCCGCCCGCGGGCGCTCGGGCTGCCCGACGAAATGGATTACGAGGAGATGTCGGAGCCGAACATGAAATTGTCGCGCGCCCTGCTCATCGTCCTCGTTCTCCATGTCGTCGCGGTCTCGGGGATCATCGCCTTTAATGCGATCAAGACGCGCGAGGTGACGACAACCGGCGCCGCGGAATCGATCTTGCGGCGGCCACGCCTGCCGCCGCGGCCGCGACTCCGGCGACGACGGGCGCACCGGCCGTGCCTAAGCCTAACAAAGTTCACCGTCGCGGCCAAGGCCGAAACGAAGGCGCCGGCGAAAAGCGCGGAGCCTGCCAAGCCGGCGGCGAAGACTTCTGTGGGGACGGATTCCGGCAAGATCTACGTGGTCGTGAAGGGCGACAACCCGGTCACGATCGCGCGGAAGTTGCACGTCTCTTACGACGCCTTGCTCGAGCTGAATCAGATCGACGATCCGCGCAAGCTCCAGATTGGCCAGAAGCTGCGCATTCCCGGCAAACCACGACGACCAAACATAAGACTGACTGACGAGAGCAGGAACGCGATCATGCAACGGAAGAGCGCCTACATCTTATTCCTCGCTGTCCTGGGATTGCTGGCCATCGGCATCGTGATCCTTTTCAGCACGGGTGCTTTTGCCCGGGCGAGCCAGAGCGATGTCTATTTCTACGTGCGCAAGCACGCGCTCTGGCTTGGGATTGGTCTGGTGGCCTGTTTGCTCGCGGCGCTGGTCGACTATCATTTTTGGCAGCGCACGTGGTGGATTTGGTTCGCCCTCTCGCTGGTCGGGCTGGCGCTCTGTTTTCTCCCGCCTTTGGGGCATAAGATAAATGGATCGTGGCGCTGGCTGGAGCTGCGCGGGGTCACCTGCCAGCCGTCCGAGTCGGCCAAGATCGCGGCTGTCTTTTTCCTCGCCTTCTGGTTCTCGCGTTACGAAACCGAAAGCAGACAACTCTGGCGCGGCTTCGTTCTTCCGATGGCGATCGTCGGTTTACTGATTGCCTTGATCATCAGCGAAGTCGATCTCGGAACGACGGTCCTGATTGGCGCCACCACCTTCGTCGTCATGTTCATCGCCGGGACGAACCTCGTGCTCCTTGGCACCCTGTCGTTAGGCGGGCTTGGCGCAATTCTTTTTCTCGCCACCCATATTGCGGAACGGAACGGACGGATCATGGCTTTCCTTCATCCGGAACAACACAAACTGACCGCTGGTCTGCAGCAGATGCAGGCCTTGATCGCATGGGGAAGCGGCGGGATCGAGGGCCTCGGTCTCGGCAATGGTCGACAAAAAATGTCCTACCTGCCTTATGCGCACACCGACTTCATCTTCCCGATCATCGGCGAAGAACTGGGCCTGCGTTTCAGCCTGCTCGTCGTTTTTCTTTTCGTCCTCATCATCATCTGCGGGATGACAATCGCGCTCCATGCGCGGGATCGATTCGGACTGCTCCTGGCCAGCGGGATCGTTTCCCTGATCGCTTTTCAGGCCGCCATCAACATCGGGGTCGTGACCTCGCTCTTGCCGAACAAGGGGCTGCCTTTGCCCTTTGTCAGTTACGGCGGCTCAAATCTTGTTATGGCACTTTTTGCGGTTGGGCTTCTCTTGAATATCTACCGACAGGGCGTGCTCGAACCCGCGCCGACTAAGGAAAGGGAGCTGCGGGTACGGGTGACCCCAAGAATCTAATGAACGCGGTCATTGCATGTGGAGGAACAGGGGGCCATCTCTTTCCAGGTCTCGCCGTGGCCGAAGCGCTGCGCGAGCGCGGGCACGAGGTGCTCGTTTTCATTTCCGAGAAAGAGATCGACAGCCTCGCCGTCGAGGGCCGGACAGAGTTTCGGATCGAAAAACTTCCGACCGTCGCGCTGCCCTCGCCTTTCTCGCCTGCCATCCTTGCCTTCGTTAGGCGATTCAACGACAGCCTTTCGCTTTGTCGCGGTATTTTTCGGAAATTCAATCCGCAGGTCGTGCTCGGGATGGGCGGTTTCACTTCCACCGCGCCGGTTCTGGCCGGGCGAATGCGCGGCATCCCGACCTTCATCCACGAGTCGAATGCCTTTCCCGGGAAGGCGAACCGCCAGACCGCGCGTTTTGTCCGCGCCGTTCTCCTCGGCTTCCAGGAAGTGCCGCGTTTTTCCCGAAGGCGCGGACGGAATTCACCGGCACGCCGATTCGCGCCACCTTGCGGCGGATCGATAGGGCGGAGGCGCTCGAAAAACTTGGACTCCACCCCGGAATTCCGACCGTCCTCGTGATGGGCGGCAGCCAGGGTGCGAGCGGGATCAATCAGGCATTGATCAAGGCGATGCCTTCCCTGAGGAACATCCCACTCCAGGTGATCCACCTTTCCGGCAGTCGCGATGAACGTTTGCTGGAGGATAATTACCGGCGCGAGAACATCCCCGCGCATGTCGCGGCCTTCCATCACCAGATGGAGGAGGTTTACAGCGCGGCCGATTTCGTCATCGCGCGAGCGGGCGCGGCTAGCCTGGCCGAGTTGGCCGCCTTTGCCCTGCCCGCGCTGCTCATCCCCTACCCCTACGCGGCGGACGATCACCAGACACGCAACGCCGAGATATTCGTCAAGGCGAACGCCGCTTTTCTTTTGCCGGAATCCGAACTCTCGGGTGAATTGCTCGCCGAAAAAAATTCGCGATTTGCTGAGCGATCCCTCCGCCCTCCGCACCATGGCGGAACAGGCCGAGGCGCTCGCCCGAAGAAACGCGGCCAGATTGGTCGTGGAAACGATGGAAAAATACAGTCAACCGCATGACGCCGTCGCCGCCTGAGCTCGACCTTCAGAAGTTTCTCATCGAGGAGCGGCACGCGATCCATCTGATCGGCGTAGCCGGGAGCGGAATGAGCGGAATCGCCGCGCTTCTTCTCGAACTCGGACATGATGTGCGCGGATCCGACAAGGCGCGCACGCTCGAAACGGAGCGGCTGGCACAGCTTGGCCTGCGCTTCTCCACCCCGCATCGGGCGGAGGACACTGACGGCGTTGAGCTAATCATTTTTTCCTCCGCGATTAAGGAGGACAACTCGATCCTGGCGGACGCGCGCCTCCGCAGCATTCCCGCAATTCGCCGCGCTGAAGCCCTCGCTGCGATGATGCTCGGCAAACGCGGAATCATCATCGCGGGCATGCATGGAAAAACGACGACCGCGGCGATGACGGCGCACGTCTTGCGCGGCGGCGGCCTGCACCCGTCGCATTATGTCGGTGCGGAAATTCCCATTTTGGGGAGCAACGCGCACTGGGATTCGCGCGGCGAATTCTTCGTCGTGGAGGGCGACGAGAGCGATGGCACGCTGCAATCCGTTTCAGCCCGAGTACACGCCCTACCCACGTCAACATCGAAGAAGAGCATCTCGATTTCTACAAGGACCTGGCGGCGATCGAAGAAGTCTTTCGGAAGTTGCTGGCCCGGACCACAAACACGGTTTTCTTTTGCGCCGACGATCCGCACGCCAGGAGAATTTGCGAAGCGCACGAGCGGGCGATTTCCTATGGCTTCGGCGAGACTGCACGGTATCGCGCAACCGGCCTTGAGCTGCATGATTTTGCCGCCGTCTTCTGCGTGCAACGCGGCGACGAGAAACTGGGCGACGCCACTCTGAGCGTGCCCGGCAAGCACAACGTGAGCAACGCGCTCGGGGTCATCGCGCTCGCCACCGAACTCGGGGTTCCTTTCGAGAAGATCGCGAAATCGTTAGGGACTTTCCGCCACGCGCGCCGCCGCTTTGAGATCAAATATGCTGAGGCCGAGCGCTTCCTGCTCGATCGAGCGACATACGCGCATCATCCAACCGAGATCCGCGCCACGCTCGCAACCGCCCGGTCCGCCGGTCGCAAACGCGTGCTGACGATGTTCCAGCCCCATCGTTATTCCCGGACCAAGGCGCTCCGTTTCGAATTTGGTGGAGCATTCGACGATGCCGATCATGTTCTCGTTACCGACGTCTACGCGGCGAGCGAGCCGGTGTTGCCCGGGATCACCGGACAGACAATTGCGACGCGATCTCGCAGCACGGTCATCGCGCGGTTTCCGCCCTCCACCCTCGGCTGGATCGAGTGCACGCCGATGTCGGACGGATGCTCTAGGCAGGCGATCTCGTCCTGAGTCTTGGCGCCGGCAATGTACACGAACAGTTGGCGAGGCTTGCGGCGGAATTGGTGATGGCGGAGAAATTGAAAACGATCGTCGGGAACCGGAGGTGAGGTCAGACTGTCGGAACCGCTCGCGAAACATACGACCTTGCGTGTCGGCGGGCCCGCACAGTTTTGGGTGGAGCCGAGAACCGAGGAAGCGTTGGCGAAGGTGATTCGCTTCTGCCGGCGCGAAAATCTGCCGCTCTTCGTCATCGGCCGCGGCTCGAACCTGCTGGTGCGCGATGGCGGGATTCGCGGCGTCGTCGTGCATCCGAGCGGTGGTGAGTTCGACCGCGTCGAAACGTCCGGGCTCGAAGTGAACGCCGGCGTCGGAGCGAAGCTGAAGCAGGTTGCCTTTGCCGGGAAAAACCGCGGGCATCGGCGGGTTCGAATGGATGGAAGGAATTCCGGGCGCGGTCGGCGGCGGACTAAAGATGAATGCCGGCGCCATGGGCGTGCAGACTTTCGATCAAGTGGTGCGAGTGCGTTACCTCGATCGGGAAGGGGTCGCGCACGAAAAGACGCCCGGGGAATTGGAAGTGCAATATCGGCACGTCCCTTCGCTCGATGAAAACTTTGCCGTTTCAGCGGTTTTCCGCGGCGAAAAATCGTCGGCGGAAGAAATCGTCAGGCGGCTGGAGGAATCGCAGGAGAAACGACGCACCACTCAACCGAGCGCGAAGAGCGCCGGCTGCATCTTCAAGAACCCGGACCGCGTGCCCGGCCGGGAAACTGGTGGACGAGCTCGGTTTGAAAGGCTCGCGGGTGGGGGATGCGCGCGTTTTCGGAAGTGCACGGCAACTTTATCGTGAATGAAGGCGCGGCGACGGCCGACGAAGTATTGGAATTGATTGGGCAGATCCAGGCGACCGTGCGCAAAGAACGTGGGATTGAGCTCGAGACCGGAGGTGCAAATCGTGGGGGAGGTGACATGAGAATGACCGATCGCTCCTATTCTGTCATCCCGAGCCGGCGAAGCGCGGCGGGCGAACCTTAATTGCAATCGAGGCCTTCGCCGGGAGACAACACGCGGATTGCAACGGAGAGGTGCTTCCCCGCCTGCACAGCTCAGGATGACAATGTTTTTCCGTTCGGGGATCGCAATATGATCGATCTCACCGGCAAACACATCGCCGTCTTGAAAGGCGGTCCGGGATCCGAGCGCGCCGTCTCCCTCGCAACCGGCGCCGGCGTGAGCAAGGCATTGCACTCGTTAGGCGCGATCGTGACGGAAGTCGACGTCCAGAATTCCGACTTCGCCTTGCCTAACGACATCGATCTGGCATTTATCGCCTTGCACGGGACCTTCGGCGAGGACGGCCAGGTGCAGCAGATTCTCGAAGATCGCGGCGTTCCCTACACTGGCGAGGGAATCGCCGAGAGTCGCCTCGCCTTCGACAAGATTGCCTCCAAAGAAAAATTCACCACCCACGGTGTGGCAACGCCGCCCTGGGAAACTGTCCGCGCCGGACAGCAACCCTCGCTTTCGCTGCCCTATGTGATTAAAGCTCCGCGCCAGGGATCGACTGTCGGGGTCTACATCGTAAAGGAGAGACCCAGGCTGCCACGAGCCTTTTTGAGGCCGCGGCATACGACAAGGAACTCTTGATCGAAGGAATTCATTGCCGGCCGCGAGCTGACGATTGGCGTGCTTGGCGACCTCGCGCTGCCGATTCTCGAGATCATTCCCAAGAGCGGGTTTTACGATTTCAACGACAAGTATCCGTTTCTTAATCCGCAGGGAGGAGGCGGCGCTCAGCATGTTTGCCCGGCCGAAATCCCGGGCGACCTGGCGAGCAGGATTCAGGATCTCGCCTTGCTCGCCTGTGGTTCGTTAGGCCTGAAAGTTTATTCGCGCGTGGACGTCATGCTCTCGGAGCGATCCGAACCGTTCGTTCTTGAGATCAATACCATTCCGGGCATGACCGAGACCAGCCTGCTTCCGGAAGCGGCGGCTGTGGCCGGGATTTCTTATCCGCAACTCTGCAGTCGCATCATTGAGCTCTCACTCGCGGCCAGGCCTCCGAGAAAATGAGAGAGAAGCCGAACAAAAACCAGCCACGCGCCGGTAACCGGCGGGTCTCCACTACCCGCCAGCGCCGGCAGCAACATCTTCTCGACGTCAAGGTGCGGGCTCGACGCGCTACCCATCATCGCAACCGCCGCATTCTTCTCGTCGTTTCCAAAATCGCGCTCGTGATTGCAGTCTGCGCGGGCCTTTACTACGGCATCCGGACGGGGTTGAGCCGCTTCTTTTTCGAGAATCCGGACTACCGGCTCAGCACCATCGCAATCCGCACCGACGGCACGCTGCCACGGGATCAGATCCTGAAAGCGGCGGCGCACTCGCGAGGAGGGACTGAACATCTTTTCCGTCAATCTCGCTCAGGTTCACGACCGGTTGCAGCGGCTTTCCCAGGTCGACGAGGTGCAGGTCGAACGAAAGATGCCTAACGAGATCGACATCACCGTCACGGAACGCAAGCCGATCGCCTGGATCACGAGTGAAAAAACGGTCGCCAATCCTTTCGCCTCCGACGCCGCTTTCCTGATCGATGCGCGCGGGATCCTGATGAAGGAAAAGAAACTGCTCCCGGAATATCTGGCCCTGCCCTTGATTACCGGCTGCTCGAGCGAGGCGCTCGTGCCGGGCAAGGTGGTCGATTCATTCGAGGCGAAAGCGGCGCTCGAGCTGCTTCGCCTAACGACGACGAGTTTCATGCAGACGCGCTTCCAGATCCGGGAGGTCGATGTGTCGAAAGGCTATTGCCTGCTCGTGACGGATAAGAATCACACCCGGGTGATGTTTGGCTTCGACCATCTCGACACGTCAGATGCAGCGGCTCGAGCAGTTTCTCGTTTACAGCGACGATTCGCATCGCGAAATCGAGACCGTCAATCTGCTCGTCGCGCGCAACATCCCGGTGACTTTCGCGCGACCGTCTCGGCGATCATCTCGGAACTGGAAGCAGAGCCGGGACGCCAGTCGCGCCCGAACCGAGAGCTGGCGTCGAAGGAAGCGAAGCCGGTCCGGCGGAACCGGAAATCCGCAAAGCAAAGGCCGTTCATCCGGCGTCAAAAAAGACGCTTCCCTACAGTCCGGGCGTAAAAAATTCCACTCCAGTCCTCCCGCCCCTGCCGGTGCGGAGGGCGGTCCCACTTCAGCGTTTTAACCAGGAAGGCAACGGTAATGGCTAGCAGCAACTTGATGGTCGGTCTCGAAATCGGAACTTCGAAAATTTGCGTCGTCGTCGGCGAAGGAAAACCCGACGGCACGATCAAGATTCTGGGAGTCGGCCAGGCGCCTTCGCGCGGGGTGCGCAAAGGCGAGATTGTTGATTTCGAGACGGCGATGAAGTGCGTCCACGAAGCGGTCGTCGATGCCGAGGAGAAGAGCGACATCATGATTCGCAGCGTCTACATCGGCATCACCGGCGCGCACATTCAGAGCTTCAACAATCGGGGCTGCGTCACCTTGCCGGATGATCGCGACGAGATCGACGAGCAGGATGTCGAGGATGTAAAGATCAACGCGCGCGAGGTGAGCATCCCGGCGCAGAACGCGTTTCTGCACTCGATCATCCAGCATTATCACGTCGACGGGCAGGACGGCGTGCTCAATCCGGTCGGAATGCTGGGCCAGAAACTGGAGGCCGATTTCCACATCATCCACGGCGTGCGCACGCGGATTCAAAACACGATTCGCTGCGTGAAAGAATTGCCGCTCGATGTCGAGGACGTCGTCTTCACCGCCTTCGCGGCCGCGCAGGTCGTTCTCACCCAGCATCAGAAAAATCTCGGCGCGCTCGTTATCGACATCGGCGGCGGGACGACCGATTACGTGCTCTACATCGACGGCGCGGTGAAGCAAAGCGGCGTCCTCGCCGTCGGGGGCGATCACATCACGAACGACATCTCGATGGGTTTGCGCATCCCGATGACGCGCGCGGAGAAGCTCAAGATCGAGGAGGGCAGCACGGTGCTCGGCAACTGTCTGCCGGGCGAAACGGTCTTGTTGAAGGACGATTCCGGTTTCGCCGGGAAAGAAGTCGAGCGCGAGACGCTGAACACGATCATTCACTATGCGGCTGCGCGAGACGTTCGAGCTCCTCAAGCGCCGCGCTCGAGGACGAACCGTTTCTCGATTATCTCGGCGAAGGCATCTTCATCACCGGCGGTTGCAGTCAGCTCAACGGGATCGACAACCTGGCCGAGGACGTTTTCGGCATTCCGGCGCGCGCTTCCCATGCGCGGACGATGTCCGGCCTGACGAGCGCCTTTGAAAATCCGCAGTTCTCGGCCGCGATCGGCTTGATCAAGTACGCGCAGGCGGTGCAGGGCGATCGCCAGCCGCGGAGCCGCTTCGGCCGGCTTATCGGGAAACTCTTTAACGGAATGCGATGAACCGACGCCTGCTCTTCCACGTTGTCATCCCGAGCCGACGGAGCGCGACGAAGGACCTCGCAAGCCAGATTCAGCGTCGCTCCTATGCGGAAGGTCGCACGTCGCCTGCGAGGTCCCTCGCCGTCTGCGCGGCTCGGGATGACAAATCTGCAGATGTGCCTATCCAAAGCAATTGCCTCTGCCTAACGAAACAGCCAAAGACCATGATCCAACTCAGCCGCAACTACAGCCTGCCGGAAAAGCAGGAAGACGATTTCGCGATCAAAATCATCGGGGTGGGAGGCGCCGGCACGAACGCGCTCGACCGCATCGTGCTCGACGGCATGGAGCACGCCGAAATGATCGCGGTCAACACCGACGTGCAGTCGCTCGCCAGCTCGGTCGCGACCCGGAAGGTGCAGATCGGACGCGAAGCCACCCGCGGGCTCGGCGCCGGCGGCGACCCGGAGTTGGGCTACAACGCGGCGCACGAATCCGCCGACGAACTGCGCGAGGCCCTGCAAGGCGCGCGGATGGTTTTTGTCTGCGCCGGACTCGGGCGGCGGAACCGGTTCCGGCGCGGCTCCGTCCGTGGCGCAAATGGCGCACGAGACCGGAGCGCTCGTCCTCGCTTTTGCCACTTTGCCCTTCGCCTTCGAAGGCAAGCGCCGCACCGCGCAGGCCACTGAGGCGCTGGCATGAGTTGCAGCGCGTTTCCGACGCCGTGGTTTGTTTCGAGAACGATCGGATGGGCGACATCGTTTTGCCGAAGGCCGGAATTCACCAGGCGTTCGCCGTCGCCGACACGACGATCAGCCAGAGCGTGCGCGCGATTGTCAACGTCGTTAGGCGACCGGGCTTGATCCAGATTGGTTTTGACGAATTGCTCTCCGCCTTGCGCAGCCAAAACAGCCGCTGCCTTTTCGGCTTCGGCGAATCCGACAGCGACAACCGCGCGCACGAAGCGCTCGCTCTCGCCTTGAAAAATCCGCTCATGAACCGCGGCAAGATGCTGACCGACGCGCGCCACGTGCTCGTGCAAATCTCCGGCGGCCCGGGCATGACCCTGACCGAGGTCGAGATCGTGATGCAGGAACTCAACCGGCACGTCGAAGATCACACCCAGATTCTTTTCGGCACGTCGGTCGATGGGAAAATGGGAAATCGTCTGAGCGTAACGCTGATCAGCTCGCTTTCCGCGGAGGGATCCGCGCAGCCCGGCACCGATGCGCAGCGCCAGGATTCCTGCGCGAGAGAAGACGCCAACGGTTGAAGCGCCGATCGTTGAACCTGTGTCGCCTCCCCCTGCGACGGAGTACGCGACTTTGTGATCCCGGAAGGCATCGAGGTTTCCTGCCCGGAGCCACAGCCGGAGCCGACAATCGACCAAGCGAAAGCGGAGAAGGAAGAGGTTGCCGCCGACGGCCGAGATCGCTCCTCCGCCGGTGCAGAAAGAAAGAAAAGCGACATCGACGAAAGATCCGGAGAGCGCGGCCGACCGGGGCGCCGGCGAAACCGCCGCCGGCAAAGAAGGAAAAATTCGTCCAGGCGCGCCAGGAAGTGATGCAATTCGAGCCGGTCACGCGCGGGCGCTTTGAAAAAAGCGAGCCGACGATCGTCGAAGGCCAGGACCTCGACGTGCCGACTTATCTGCGCAAAAACGTGCGGGTGAAGTAAGCACCGTCATCCAAGCGAATTAGAGGGATCTCGTGGTAAAACCATTGGGTTACCGCGGAGGGAATCTTCGACGCCCTCCCCGGCAGGGAATCCACTCAGGAGATGATATGAGGAGAGAGTGTGGATGGGAAAGTTGAGAGCGAGCGCCCAGATCGGTCTAGACCGAAAATTCAGAAGAGTACCGAGAGAGGATTCGTGGAGCGTTTCTTGCTCACTCGCAGGGAATCCACTCAGACGTCACTCCTGATACCTGTTCGTCACTTCTTCATCAGATCGAGCACCGCGCTGGTCATCGCGATCACGCCGGTGCGAATGGTTGGCTCCGGCACCGGGGCGAACTTGCTCGAATGCAAACTCGGCAGCGGCGGCGCGCCTGGTTTTTTCGAGGCGGCGATCTTTTCCGGGGCGACCGCGCCGACGTGAAAATCGACCGCCGGAATCGAATGATCCGACAGACTGAACTCGGAGAAATCTTCGCCGCCCATCGTCGGATCGATGATCTCGACATTCTTCTCGCCTAACGAATTCTTCCAGACCGCGACGAGGCGATTGGTCAGCTCCGGGTTGTTGTAGGTCGAGGGCGTGAACTCATTCTCGCGCACCTGGACGTCCGGCAGTTTGTCCTGCGGCCAGCCGCCGGCGATGGCGCAACCTTTCGCGATCTGGGCGATCGCGGCCAGAACCTGGTCGCGCACTTCTTTCTTATAAGTGCGCACGGTGAGCTGCATCTTCACTTCGTCCGAAATGATGTTGTGCTTCGTCCCGCCGTGGATCGAGCCGACCGTGACCACGACCGGATCGATCGGATTGATTTCCCGGCTCGCGATCGTTTGCCACATGTTGATGATCTCGGCGGAGAGCACGATCGGGTCCTTCGTCTTGTGCGGGTAGGCGCCGTGGCCGCCGACGCCGTGCACGGTCACGTCGACCGAATCGACATTCGCATAGGTGTAACCGGGGGTGACGCCGATGTGGCCGATCTCCAGCTGTGCGTTGTCGTGAAAGCCGAGCGCGAAATCCGGTTTCGGCAAGCGCGTGTAGAGGCCGTCCTTCAACATCGCGCGCGCGCCGGTGCCAAGTTCCTCCGCCGGCTGCGCGACAAAGACGATCGTGCCGTGCCATTGGTCCTTCAACTTCGCCAGGGCCCGCGCGACGCCGATGAACGTGGCAATATGCACGTCGTGACCGCAGGCGTGCATCACATGCACTTCGTCGCCTTTCTCGTTTTTCGTCGTCACCTTGCTCGCGTAAGGCAGGCCGGTCTCCTCCTGCACGGGCAGCGCGTCCATGTCTGTGCGCACGAGCACGACCGGCCCCTCGCCATTCTTCATCACCCCCACGACGCCGTATCCCTTCTGCTGCGGATCCTGATATTTGCCGATGTGATCAATCACCTCGCATCCCGCCGCCTTTAGTTCCTTCGCCACCAGCGCAGATGTCCGCTGCTCCTGGGTCGACAGCTCCGGATGGCTGTGCACGGTCTTTGTAAATCGTGAGCAACGAAGGCAGCTCCTGGTCGGCGAGTTGGGCGGGCGTTTCGTCAGCGCGGGTGAACGGCGCCGCCGCCAGAGCGAGCAGAAGCGGGGTAATCGGCAGAAATTTCATCCTCCATCGTAGAGCGAAAATCCTAACGAGCAATCGCGCGGCTGCGAGACGTTCTTCGTCCGTGCTACGATGTGGCTCCTTTGCCGCGACGATGGGGCAATCAACCGGTGCGCCCTGTCTATCAGGCGGCACGGCAGCAATTTTCGCCCGGATATGGCACGCGTGAGGTGGGCGCTACCCGGGAATTCTGAAACGTGCGAAACTGTCTGCGCCCGCGATTTCGTGGTAGAGGTTCCAGCGCGGAATTCCTAACAATGGACCAACAATTGCCCTGCAACCTCCCTTCGGGTGTCGAGGTGCGTGGCGAGATCACTCCCGCGTTCGCCGAAATTCTGACTCCGGATGCGCTCGCTTTCGTGGCAAGACTGCAACGCACCTTCGGTCCACGGCGTTTGGAGTGTCTGGCGCGCCGTCAAGAACGACAGGCGGCGCTCGATCGCGGTGAACCGCTCGATTTTTTGCCGGAGACGAAGCAGATCCGCGAGGGCGATTGGACTTGCGCGCCGATCCCGGCTGATCTCCGCGATCGCCGGGTCGAGATCACGGGGCCGACCGATCGCAAGATGGTGATCAACGCGTTGAACTCCGGTGCGAAGATGTTCATGGCGGACTTCGAGGACGCGAACTCGCCGACCTGGGCCAACATGATCGAAGGCCAGATCAATCTGCGCGACGCGATCCGGCGCACGATCACCTTCACGAATCCGGACGGGAAGGAATATCAGCTCAACGAAAAGATCGCGGTTCTTCTCGTTAGGCCGCGCGGCTGGCATCTGGTTGAGAAGCACCTGCTGGTGGACGGCGAACCGGTGGCGGGCGGGCTTGTTCGATTTCGGCCTCTACTTCTTCCACAACGCGAAGGAACTGATCGCGCGCGGCAGCGGCCCCTACTTTTACCTGCCGAAAATGGAGAGCCATCTCGAGGCGCGCATCTGGAACGATGTCTTCAAACTTGCGCAGGAGGAGCTGGGCATTCCGCAAGGGAACGATTCGCGCCACGGTGCTGATCGAAACGATCCCGGCCGCCTTCGAGATGGACGAAATTCTTTACGAGCTGCGCGATCATTCCGCCGGGCTGAACTGCGGCCGCTGGGATTACATTTTTTCCTGCATCAAACGTTTCCGGAACAAGCCCGACTTCCTGCTCGCCGATCGCGCGCTCATTACGATGACGACGCATTTCATGCGCTCGTATTCGCTCCTCTGCATCAAGACATGTCATCGGCGAAACATCTTCGCGATGGGCGGAATGGCGGCCCAGATTCCGGTGAAGAACGATCCGGCGGCGAACGAGGAAGCGTTCGCCAGAGTGCGCGCGGACAAGGAACGAGAAGCACGCGATGGCCACGATGGCACGTGGGTTGCTCATCCCGGCATGGTGCAACTCGCGCTCGATGCTTTTAACGCGGTGATGCCGCAGCCTAATCAGATCGATCGCAAGCGCGACGAGGTGAAGGTGACCGCAGCCGACCTGCTCGATTTCGGTCCGAGCGATCCGATCACCGAAGCGGGTTTGCGCCAGAACATCAGCGTCGGTGTGCAATATCTGGAAGCCTGGCTGCGCGGTCACGGCGCGGTGCCGTTGTTCAATTTGATGGAAGACGCCGCGACGGCGGAAATCTCGCGCGCACAGGTCTGGCAATGGATTCGGCATCGCGATGGCCGGTTGAGCGATGGCCGCAAAGTGACGAAAGAACTTTTCCGGTAGCGTGCTTGAAGAAGAGCTCGCGAAAGTGAAGCGCTTTGCCGGCGATAAGTTCGACATGGCACGCGATCTCTTCGACAAAATCACGACCGATGACGATTTCGCGGAATTCCTGACGTTGCCCGGATATGAAATTCCGGGGAGCGCACGCGACTGCGTGCTGGTTTCGGCGACTCGCCGAAACGGCTTGCCTGGCGACGACCCTCAAAGGAAAAGTCGCGATGGCGAGGTCGCCATCGCCAGCACGCGAGTCGCGTGCGCTCCCGTTCGAACGTGCCGTGAATAAATCGACACCGGACTGGAGCAATGACGTCGCTGGAAGGTATTACACGCACCTACTCATTAGGCGATGTTCAGCGCCTGCAGGGCAGTGTTGTGCCGGAACAGACCCTGGCGCGACGCGGGGCGGAAAAACTTTGGAGCTTGCTCCGACACGGAACCATTCGTGGCCGCCTCGGCGCGCTGACCGGCAACCAGGCGGTCCAACAGGTCAAGGCCGGATTGAAAGCGATTTATCTCAGCGGCTGGCAGGTCGCGGCCGACGCGAATCTCGCCGGCCAGATGTATCCCGATCAGAGCCTTTACCCGGCGAACAGCGTTCCGGCAGTCGTTAGGCGAATCAACCAGGCCTTGCAGCGCGCCGACCAGATCGCGCACAGCGAAGGCAAAGACGAGATCGACTGGTTCGCTCCCATCGTGGCCGACGCCGAAGCGGGTTTCGGCGGTCCGCTCAATGTCTTCGAGTTGATCAAAGCGATGATCGAAGCGGGCGCGGCCGGCGTGCATCTCGAGGATCAACTCGCGAGCGAGAAAAAATGCGGCCACATGGGCGGCAAAGTGCTCGTCCCGACGCGGACCGCGATCGCGAATCTGACCGCAGCCCGGTTGGCCGCCGATGTCTGCAACGTGCCGACGATTCTCATCGCGCGCACGGACGCGAGCGGCGCCGCGCTCCTGACGAGCGACGTCGACGAACGCGATCGTTCCTTTCTCACGGGCGAGCGAACGGTCGAAGGCTTCTTTCGGGTCCGCGCCGGGATCGACCAGGCGATCGCGCGCGCGCTCAGCTACGCGCCCTACGCCGATCTGCTTTGGTTTGAAACGTCCAAGCCCGATATCGCCGAAGCGAAGAAATTTGCCGAGCGCATGCACGCCGATTTTCCCGGCAAGCTGCTGGCCTACAACTGTTCGCCCTCATTTAACTGGAAGGCGAACCTCGATGGGCCGACGATCGCAAAATTCCAGCGCGAACTCGGCGCGATGGGCTTACAAATTCCAGTTCGTCACGCTCGCCGGGTTCCACGCCCTCAACTACAGCATGTTCAAACTCGCGCACGGCTATCGCGATCGCGGGATGGCCGCTTACTCCGAATTGCAGGAAGCGGAGTTCGCGGCCGAAGTCGACGGTTACTCCGCAACCAAGCATCAGCACGAGGTCGGCACCGGATATTTCGACGACGTTGCGCGCGTTATCGCGGGCGGGGAAAGCTCGACCGCGGCTCTGCGCGGCTCGACCGAAGAAGAGCAGTTTCATTGAAAGTGACGCCCTCGCCCGCGGCGTCCGCCGCGCTGACCGATAGCCGGCTGGCGGCTCTTTGCGCGGAGGAAGCGCGGAACGCGTTCCGCGATTACGAAGCGCGCTTCGACGAGATCACGCGGCGCGCGCGCGATCGCTTTCTGGCGCGCGATTGGCGCGGCAGCCATGATGACGCAGTCGAGCGTCTGCACCTTTATTCACAAGTGCTCGCCGGCCTAACGAGTCGAGTCGAAAGCCTGATGGACGCGCGTTTGCCTGAGCGCTCTGTCTGGCAGGCGACCAAGGCCGTCTATTCTTCGCTCATTGCGCAATCGATCCGCTTGGAGATCGCGGAGAGCTTTTTCAATTCGCTCACCCGCCGCGTTTTTGCGACCGAAGGCGTCGATCAGTCGATCGAATTCGTCGACACCGATTTCGACGTTCCGCCCAGCGAGCATGATGGAGAACTGTGCCGGCGCTACCACGGGGCACCGTTGCCGGACTTGCTCGCGGCCGCGCTGACCGATGCGGATGGAGCGGCCTTCGCGCGGGAATGCTGGTGCAATCTCGACCGCGCGGCAGTCACCGCGGCCGAGCGCATTTCCGCGGCAACTGAGCCGCTCGCATCCGCCACGCTGGAGATCTTCCATGGTGCTTTCTATCGCGGCCGCGGCGCTTACCTGGTCGGTCGCATGATCAGTCGGCGGGTCGGAGACGCCGCTCGCCTTTTGCCTGCGTCATCGCGAGAAAAGCGGGCTTATGCTCGACGCGGTTTTGATCGGTGAAAGCGATCTCGCGATCTTGTTTTCTTATACCCGCGGCTACTTCCGGGTCGACGCGCACGATCGCCTTATGAGTTGGTGCAATGGCTGCGCGCCCTGATGCCGGGCAAGCGGGTGGCCGATCTTTACAACGCGATCGGTTACAACCGGCATGCGAAGACGGAATTCTATCGCGACTTCGTCACGCCATCTGCAACAGTCGCAGGATTGTTTCGTCGCCGCGGAAGGTGCGCGCGGAATGGTGATGCTCGTTTTCACGCTGCCGAGCTACGACGTCGTCTTCAAACTGATCCGCGACCGGTTCGATGCTCCGAAAGACAGCGATCGTGGCGACGTGATGCGGCGTTACCGCATGGTTTTTGAGCACGATCGCGCAGGCCGGTTGGTCGAGGCGCACGAGTTTGAGCATCTGCGCATCGCGCGCGATCGCTTCGAATCCTCGCTCCTCGACGACCTGATTCGACAAGGCCGGCGGCACCGTGCGAATCGAGGGCGGCGACGTCGTGATCGCACACGCTTACGTCGAGCGTCGGGTCCGGCCGCTGAATCTTTTCTTTGCCGAAGCGGATGAGGAGGCAGCCATCGCCGCGGCTTGCGACTGGGCGTCAATCGATCAAGGATCTGGCGGCGTCGAATATTTTTGCGGGCGATCTTCTTGACGAAGAATTTCGGAGTCACCCGACGCGGCCGCGTTGTCTTTTACGATTACGACGAGCTTTGCTGGCTGACCGATTGCAACTTCCGCGACATGCCGCAGGCGAGAAGCTACGACGAAGAGATGTCGGCAGAGCCGTGGTTCTCGGTCCGGCCTAACGATATTTTTCCGGAAGAGTTTCCCAACTTTCTTTACTTTCCAGGACCGGCGCGAAAAGCACTCTTCGCGCGGCACGGCGATTTGTTTCACCCGGAATTCTGGCGTGCCGTGCAAGAAAAGCTGCGCGCCGGAGATCTGCCGGAGATTCCGCCTTACGCGGAGGAACGCCGGCTCTCGCTCCAGTAGTTGGGAGCGGCGTCCCTCGGGTTGCCATGTCGAGTAAACACAAAGATCCTCAAAGTTTTGTTTCGTCGGACCACGCGGCAGCATGGCGCTGTCCAAGAGAAACTACGGTGATGCTAGGCGGTGCGGCACGAGAGAGCGCTGATGTGTTTTTGCCGCTTGCGCATGGCACCATTCGTAGGCGAGCGCCCCCACGGCGGCCGTGATGACCGCAATGACAATAACGAGATTCACCGTAATCTGCCCTCCTACTGTGGTACGGTGCGCGGACGACGTGGATCCACCCGGTCTTGGCGAGGCGATGAGAGTTTCGATTTCGTCCCAAATCCCGCTGCATAACCAGAAGAAACCGGCCAGGACAAAGACCAGCGCCCAAAACAGGCTGACCTCGATCGCAAGAATGCATTCCCGCAGGGCGGTGCCCAATTTCCCGAGCAAGGAAGTTGGCGACACGGTCCACAAAGGAAGAAGTGATGGATTGTGGAACCTGGGCAGAGTGGCCGGATTCATGTGACGGATGGCTCAAGCTAGCTCGCTGCAAGGCCGCGAACATCAGTCCCGTGCCCCAATGCGAATAGGCGCGCGACCTATGAATGGATCGAGGCGGCGCTCGTCGGCGGTCACCGGCCGCTACTACAACTGCCATCGCTAGTCCCCACCGAGTTGCTCCGTCTCCACATAGCGCACAGCCTGGCGAATCATCTCCGCGCTGGTCGCGAATTCGAGCTTCTCCTTGATGTGATCGCGATGCACCGAGACGGTCTTCGGGCTGAGATTGAGCTGCCCGGCGATTTCCTTCGCCGTCTTGCCCTCACCGAAAAGACGGAAGACTTCGAACTCGCGGTCGCTCAGTTTTTTCAGGGGCGAATCACTCCCGCGCGGCCGCGCGCCGGCGAAGGCGTCGAGCACGCGGGCGGCGAGTTTTTCGCTCATGAAAACCTGCCCACCGAGCACGCGGCGGATGGCGGCGAGGAATGTCGGCCCGTCGGCATCCTTCATGACATAGCCCCTGGCACCGGCCCGCAAAGTGCGCTCGGCGTAGAGCATTTCGTCGTGCATCGAACAGACGAGAATGCGGAGGTCGGGATGCAGTGCGAGGAGATCCTTGATGAGGTCGATGCCGCCGCGACCCGTCATCGTGAGATCGGTCACGACGAGGTCCGGCCGTGCTCGCTCCACGGCGGCGAGGGCCTCGGTCGCACTCGTGGCGAGGGCACAAACCGCGAGGTCCGGCTCGGCATCGATCATCAGCCGATAGCCTCCCAGGACAGAACGGTGGTCGTCCACGAGGAGGAGGCGGGACTTCGCGGCGCGCTTCGTTTTGTTTTTTGCGGCGCTCATGGGGCAAGCTTAACACGGCAGCAAATGCGCGTGCCGCCGGCGGGTGCCGAGGCGATTTCGAGGTCGCCGCCGATGAGCTGAACGCGATAGCGCATGACGCGGAGACCTATACCGTCGTTAGGCAGGGAACTTTCCGAAAACCCTTCGCCGTCGTCGTCTACTTCCAGCAAGAGCCAGCCGTCGCGTTGTTCGAGGCCGATGCGGATTTCGGAGGACGCGGCGTGCTTGAGCGCGTTGTTCACCGCCTCCTGAGCGATGCGGTAGAGATGCCCGGCCATCTGCGCGTCGGTCACGCACACCGGCTTCGTGCACTCGAAGACGCACCGCACCGCTCCACTGCGGCTCGTGCCCTCCGCGAGCAGGAGGAGAGCGCCCATCAGCCCGTCATCCACGAGGGCGACCGGTGCGAGACCGTGGGAAAGTGAACGCGTCTCGGCGATGGCTTCGCGGAGCTGCCGTCCGATGTCCTCGCCGCGTTCGGCCAGCGCGGGCGCGTCCGTTTTCAAGGCGCCGACGAGTGCGTTGGTGGTCATCGAGGCGGCGGTAAGCTGCTGGCCGAGGCCGTCATGCAGGTCCTGGCCGATGCGGCGGCGTTCGCTCTCCGAGATTTCCAACACTTCTCGCTCGAGCCTCAGTTGTTCCGCCTCGCGCTCGCGCAGTCGCGCGGCCATCACGGTGAATGCTGCGGAGACTTTACCCACTTCGTCGCTGCCAGAGGGAAGCACGGCGGCATCCGCCCTCCCCTCGCCTAAGGCACGCATCCTATCCGCAAGCCGCCCGAGCCGCGCCGCGAAACCAAAATGCAGCACTGCCCAGAGCGCGAAGCTGAGGAGCGCCATCGCGGAAGCCATCCAGGCCAGCTGCGTGCGTGCGTCGGCCTTCGTGGCAGCGATGGCCGCAGTGCGGTCGAATTCCAGCAAGACCCAACCGGTCGCGTCCGTGCCGAGGCGAAAAGGATGCGCGCTCTGCACAGTCCGTGCGTCTTCGCCGTGCTGGACCGATGCGTCCCCGGTTGGTGTAATAAGCGCCGCCGCCTTGGCCAGGCGGGTCGCCGTGGCGAGTTTGCCGTGCAGGGTACCCGTACTGTCCACGAGGATGCGTCCGTTTTCATCCACCACGCCGGCGATCTCGAACTGGGGCAACTCCGTCATTCCTTCCAAATCCGCCTGCAACGCATCCGGCTGCGTTTTGGGCAGGAAGGCTTCGCTCATCCGTGCCAGGCGGCGCCCGTTCGAATCCGCACTCTGGCGTACTTCTGCAAGATGCCGGTCCAGGTCGAGGTCGAGATTGAGTCGATATTCAAAAAAAGTTGCGAGCAGCCCGACGGCGAGGGCGAGAAGCGGTGCGGTAATGCGAATCGGTGGCGGAAAACCCATGGCGAACCTTGTAGTAATCAAGCGTCGAAGGCGAGCGACGGTTCCCGATCCCGCTGTGGCCGGCCCATGCTGGAGGGTTCGCATTCATTTCTCGGAGCCGAAATGCAAGTTGGTTCCGGGTAGGCGCGGAGCCTATTTAGGATGGGGCACGAGACCAATGACGCGAAACGCGGTGGCGTGGAAAACTTTCCGTCATGGCGAAGATCCCTAATGCCAGGGCCGAAGGACAGGACGAGCCAGTTGCCTAACGATCAAAGGACGTGAGCACATTCGCCTATTCTCCGGCAGCTCCGCGGGGCGACGCCAGCCTCGCGAGTTTCTCCCGCCCGGCCGTGACCACCCTGGCCATCGCCCTCGTAGCGGTGATCGGCTGGTTCGACTACGTCACGGGCGATTTTTCGCTGGCCTTGTTCTACCTCGTGCCGGTCGGTATCGCTACCTGGTATTCAGACGCTGCCAATGGGTGGTTCATCGGGTTGCTCAGCGCCACCGCGTGGCTCGTGGGCGAGCTCGCACTGGGCCGCTCTGACGGACAACTGTTCCTGCCTTTCTGGAATGCTGCGATGCTCGCGTTGATTTGCGGCGTCGTCGTTCAGGTTCTGTCGGCGCTCCACCGCTTGCAGGTCGAACTCGAAGAGCGCGTTAGACATCGCACAGCTTCGCTCGTGAAAGCCAATGCGGAGCTCGATGCCGCGCGTATGCACTTCATCGAGGTGGACAAATTGGAATCGATTGGCCGGCTCGCGACCGGCGTCGCCCATGAGGTAAAGAACCCGCTCATGACCATCACCATGGTAGTGGATTATCTCTCCGACGTGGTGCCGCCGACTGACACTAATAGCCAGACGATGATCGAGTCATTACAGGAGGCGGTGGAACGGGCCAACCGGGTGGTGAGCGAAATGTTGGAGTTCGCTAGACCCGCTGCGCTGTCACTTAAACCAGACAACTTCCACCTCATCGCGGAGCGGGCGCTCGGTTTGGTAAGGCACGAAATGACCCGCAAGCATCTCAGCGTCGTGCGCGATTGGTGCGAGCCCGTACCGCAACTCCTGCTCGATCAAAACAAGATGGAGCAGGTGCTGGTCAATGTATTCATGAATGCCAGCCACGCGACCCCCGAGGGCGGCACACTCACGTTGCGGACGCGTGTCCGTGCTTCGGAGTTCATCGCCGAGATTGACGATACAGGCACCGGTATTTCCCCGGCGCATCAGGCCAAGCTTTTCGAGCCCTTCTTTACCACTAAACCTGTCGGGCAGGGTACCGGGCTCGGCCTCTCCGTGGCCCGGCAGATCATCCAACTTCATGGCGGCACACTCCGTCTGGCCAACCGGCCGGAAGGGGGCGCGCGCGTCACCGTCCAGATTCCACTTAGAAGAGTGGCCTAACTATGAAAACAAAATGTATCCGCGTCACCGGCGACGAACCGAACGGCATCCGCACGACGAAGGTGAGCCTCGAATCGGCCATCAACTCTGCCGTCCGCACAAGAAAGGGCGCCGCGGCCGCGCGCGAAAGTAACCCATCTTTCGGTCCTGGTTTCGAGCCTTCCGGCGACTTCGTATTCGACCTAGGGCGGGTTAAGAGCGGCGGGGAATCCGCCGATCGGTTTGGGCATCCGGGGAATCTGAACCGCGTGGGCAATGCCGCAGAAATTCTCTCGGCCCCCCCGTCTCCTGCGCCCGGGGCCTCAGTTTGTCTTCCAACGTGGAAACGGACCTTTGATCTTTTCATCATCCTATTGTCTTCCCCGATCTGGCTTCCGCTCATGATTTTGATCATGGTCGCGATCAAGGTCACATCTGCCGGACCGGTCTTTTATCGGCAGGAACGCGTCGGTTACCGGGGCCGGCTTTTCATGCTCTTCAAGTTCCGGACAATGAAAGTGAATGTCGATACGCGCGTTCACGAATCTTATCTCGAGCGCCTCATCGCCACCGATTCCCCGATGACAAAACTAGATGCGCAAGGCGATCCGCGGCTGATCAGATGCGGGAGATTCCTGCGCGCGGCCGCACTCGACGAGCTCCCACAGATTTTCAACGTTTTGCGCGGAGAGATGAGCCTGGTCGGTGCGCGTCCATGCACGGTGGGTGAGTTCGAGCACTATCGGCCCTGGCAGCGCGAGCGGGTGAACGGCCCGCCGGGACTCACCGGCTACTGGCAGGTAAACGGCAAGAACAAAACGACCTTCAGCGAGATGGTCGAGATGGATATCTCCTACGCAGGGAAAATGTCGGTTTGGCTCGATCTTACGATCATTTTTCAAACGGTTCCCGCAGTGATTTCCCAAGTTCTCGAAACGCGAAACGTGACTCTGCGCAACAACGGGTCAAGAAGCCTGGCTCGAACTTTCCCACCGCGCGGCCGCGCCGCACACATTCCCACCCGGTCCGAGGCGTAAAGCGCGTCACAACTTAAAGATCGAAAACAAGCAGCAGGAACAATCCATGAAAACCAAACGCATCCTCGTCATCGACGACGAACCGAGCATCACCCGCACGATGAAGGTGAATCTCGAACGCTCCGGCGCATACTCAGTCTGCCCGGAGAACCACGCCGACCGCGCTCTGGAGACGGCGCGACGTTTCCAGCCCGACCTCATCTTTCTCGACGTGATGATGCCGGAGTTCGATGGCGGCCATCTGGCCGCGCAATTCGGATCCGACCGGGCTCTTAAAGGCGTACCCGTTATCTTCCTCACCGCGATCGTTTCCGAGAAGGAAACAACCGCAAACGGAAAGATGATTGCCGGACACTTCTTCCTCGCCAAACCGGCCAGCCTCGCCGCCCTAACCAAGTGTATCGAGGAATTTACGGAAGAATAAGAGCGGGGCCTTCCGGGCCTCCGATCAAGTCCTGTGCAGAATACCGCGGCGCGATCTGCGCAACGGCCGACTGCTCGACCCCGCTCCACGAGAAGTCGGTTCCGGCGATGCATCAAAGTCCTCGGCCCGGGATTAATCACCGGTGCGGCGGATGACGATCCCTCGGCCGTCGGCACCTACTCGGTCGTCGGCGCGCAACTGGGCACTTCGATCCTTTGGACGGCGCTCCTCACCTGGCCGCTCGTCGCCGCGATCCAGATGGTCTGCGCACGCATCGGCATCGTTACCGGACATGGTCTGTCCAACGCCCTCGGAAAGAAATTCCCGCGTCCGTTAGTCGCGGCGATCTCGATCGCGTTGCTGATCGCAAACACGATCACCGTCGGCGCCGATCTTTCCGCGATGGCGGACGCCGCCGAGATGCTGAGCGGGCTCAACTCGCACTACTACGTCGTCTTTTTCGGAGGGACGATCGGGCTTGGGACGGTCATGTTTCGCTATCGGCAAATGGCGAATATCTTGAAATGGTTTTCGCTTAGTTTGTTTACTTACGCGCTGACGGCGTTCGTCCTTCACCCAGATTGGAGCGCTGTCCTGCGCGAGACCTTTCAGCCCGGGTGGCCGACCGGGCAGGCAGCCTGGGCCGGTCTGGTGGCCGTCCTGGGAGCAACGATCAGCCCCTACCTCTTTTTTTGGCAGGCCTCACTCGAGTCGGAAGAAAGGCGCGATCCGGCAAAGAACTCTGACGGATTGGAAACTAGCTCGCAACGTCTCAAGACGCGTCGGTTGGACGTCGCTTTCGGCACTCTTTCTTCCAATGCCGCGATGTATTTCATCATCCTGACCACGGCTCTCACCCTTCATCGTCGTGGCATTACCAACATCAACACCTCCCGGGAAGCGGCGGCCGCTCTTGTGCCGCTGGCCGGGCCCTTCGCAGCGACGCTTTTCACGATTGGGATTGTCGGCGTCGGCCTGGTCGCGATTCCGGCTTTGATTACTTCTTCGGCCTATGCGTTGGCAGAGACGTTTCGTTGGCGAGAAGGGTTACATCGGCGCTTCCACGCCGCGCGCCCCTTCTACAGCGTGATCATCCTCTCCTGTCTCATCGGGATCGCGCTCGATTTGGCCGACGTCAGTCCAATGATGGCGCTCTACTGGGCGGCCATCGTCAGTGGTCTCATCGCGCCTTTTCTCCTCGTGGGACTTTTCCTTGTCGCCTCCGATCGCGGAATCATGCGGCAGCAACCGATCTCGTTAGGCGCCAAACTCGCGATCGCCCTCACGGCGCTGCTCATGTTCGGAGCAGTCTTCGGCATGCTTTAGGCATCGCGCGACATGCCACCTGGTCGTCGCCGGCAGTGAAGTCGCAGCGTTTCAGAGCAGTCGTGGCCCGTGCCAAGGCAATTCTCTTGTTTCTCCCGAGTGATTGCGAGGGAACCTTAGAATTTGGTCTCGTCGGGCCACACCACAGCATGGGCGTGGACCGGGCAATCGAAACCTTTGAGCCCGAGTTCCCCGACGTCCTGAAAACGGAACTTCTTACCGACACACAACTCGGCTACCACGTTTGAGACCAGGATTTGTTCCGCCTCCGCGCAGGAACAGAGTCGGGCCGCCAGTTGGACCGTCGATCCGAAAATGTCGTTATGATGTTCAACGGGTTCGCCCAGAGGCGATGCCGATTCGAATCTGGAGCGGGCAATCGGACTGAGCCTGCTTGTGCTTGGCAAGGTCGCGCTCGATGCGTGTGGCACACTTGATCGCCGCCGCCGCCGAGACAAACGACGCCATGATTCCGTCTCCAGTGTGTTTGACCTCGCGCCCATCCAGATCCGCGAGGGCCTTGCGGACGATCGTGTCGTGCAGATGGACGACGTCCATGGCCGCTTCGTCCCCGAGTTGTTGAGTCAACGGAGGTGGAGCCGACAATGTCCGTAAACAAGACGGTCCGGATGCCAGGATCTCGCTCATCCGGTTTGCCTCCGGGCAAGAGGACGGCGCCAAAGGGATTCACTTCGGTTCCGCCGAGGAATGATTCTGCGATTTCGGGCTGGACCTCGATGAGTTTTTCCGCCACCTGGCCGTGCGCTTCACGATGAACTCTGTTAGCCGTCTCCGGGTCCGGTGCGTGGACCAGACAAAAAGTCTTCCCGCAGCTTTCGTTGAACCAGTATTTTAGATACTCGACCCCGTACTTATCTTGCGTCTTAAGATCGGCCGCGTGTGCTTTGGCGAGGTCTTCGGCGGTCGCCTGTCCGAGCTCGTGAATATCCATGTATAAAGGCATATTTTGGGAGAATAAGCGGCGCGGCCTAACAGGAAGTCAGCCGCCGCCCAGTAGAATTACGGCGATGTTACACGGTGCACAATGTCGATCTTTGGGGGCTGATCTAAGCGTCTGATAAACGACGCAATAGCGTTCGGTCAGACGGAGGAGGGTAGCGAGCTGTTCTTCGCTGGCATCGGTATCCAAATCGAATTGCAATCGGATTCGTTGAAACCCCACCGGTACCTCTTTTGAGACTCCGAGCGTGCCGCGAAAGTCGAGGTCACCCTCGGCCCTAACCGTTGCGTCCCGCAGGTTGATGCCGAGTGCCGTGGCAACGGCCCGCAAGGTCACACCGGCGCAGGCCACCAGCGCCTCGAGCAACATATCGCCCGAGCATGCGCTCAGCCCATCGCCGCCGGTGGCTGGATGCAGGCCCGCTTCGACGAGTGCTCGGCCGGTTTCCAGCTTGCAGGTGAGTCCTTCACCAATGCGCCCTTCCGCTCGCAGCGTCACCAACGCCGCATCCGGCTGCGCTCGATACTTCTCTTTGATCGGCGCCTGCAGAGACTTCAACTCCTCAGGTTTGATCCGCTGCCTTCATGGAATTGGGTTGAGCCAAATCTGAAAAAGAAGATGATGACAAAACTCAGTATCGTTTGTAAAGCAGCCGGTCCGCCCCGGCGAAGGAAACGCTGCACCCGGAGACGCATCGGATCATTTGCCAGTTCGGTCCGAAGCGCGGAATCTCTCGCCGTGGCTTTCGAGGAAAACACAGCTGCTTTTCGGCGCCGACCCGACGCCGCGGATCGTCGCGATCGAGATGGGCGATACCGGCACGGTGCGCGTTTACCGACGGGAAAAGGATGGTTCCACCAGCTGCGAGATCGAGAAGATCCATCCTTTCGTCTGGGCCGATGGCGATGTGGCCGATCTTGGCCTAACGAACGCAGAGAAGCTGTCGGGCGACTTGAGATACAACTGGCTGGTCACGACCGACAGTTGGAAGGAGCTGATCGCGCTCCGCAACGGTCTGAAGAAAGCGGGCCGCAACTTTTTCGCGCTGAGCGATCCGGTGCAGCATTACCTCACCCACACTGGCCGCACGCTCTTCAAGCAACTGCCGTTTGAAGAGCTCAAGCGGATGCAGATCGAGGTGCTGTCGTTTGCCGGCGGCGATCTCGACGCCTCCGCCGACGATCACTCACGAGCATCGCGGTTTCCGACAACACCGGCTGGGAAGAACTGCATCGAAGTCGATCCGCGCGCGATCGAGGAATCCGAGCACGCCGCGATCAAGCGCCTAACGAGCCTGATCAAGGAACGCGACCCGGATGTGATCGAAGGCCACAACCTCTTCAAGTTCGACCTGCCGTTTCTCGTCGCTCGCGCCCGCAAGGCGAAAACGAAGCTCGATTGGGGCCGGAGCGGCGGCTTCCTGCGTTCGCGTCCGTCGCGCCTGCAGATCGCGGAGAAGACAATCGATTACCCGAAGTTCACGATCGACGGCCGGCATTTCGTCGACACCTTCTTGCTCGCGCAGTTCTACGACGTCGGGATGCGCACCCTTTCCGGTTTCGAGCGGAGCGATGTCGCGCAGCACTTTGGCCTAACGAACGCGGCCGAGATCTCGCAATTGTCCGGCAAGGAACTGCAGCGCGCCTGGCAGGAGATCCCGAACGCTATCGCGAGCGCGCCCTCTGCGCGGTGCGCGAGACGCGCGCGGTGGCCGATCTGCTCAGCCCGAGTTACTTCATTCAGGCGCAGATTTTTCCCTACAACTACCAGGACGTGATCGTGCGCGGCAACGCCACCCGGATCAACGCGCTCTTCCTGCGCGAATATTTCCGGCAACGCCACGGCATTCCCGAGATGCCGATGGTGCGCGGCTTTGAGGGCGGTTACACCGACATCTTTTTCACCGGGGTGGCGCGCAACGTCTGGCATTGCGATGTCGCCTCGCTCTATCCCTCGATCATGCTGCAGTTCGATTGTTTCCCGGTAAACGATCAGCTCCAGATCTTTCGCCATCTGCTGACCGATCTGCGCACCTTTCGCCTGCAGGCAAAGTGCGACATGCGCGACGCGAAGGACGCGGCGCAGCGGCGCTACTTCCACGCTCTGCAAAACACCTTCAAGATTTTGATCAACAGCTTTTACGGCTACCTCGGTTTCGCGCAGGGAAATTTCGCCGACTTCGAAGCCGCCGCCCGCGTCACCCAGATCGGACGCGATTTGCTCAAGAAGATGATCGAGTGGCTGCAAGGCGCAGGGCGCGCAGGTCATCGAAGTCGATACCGACGGCATCTACTTCGTCCCGCCCGATGCCGCCGCGATGCTGTAGGGCGGCCTTCAGGCCGCCATCCCCAGTCGCCCTGCGCAAGCCGGCGGCGACAGCCGACATGTCGGCGCAATGATCGAAAATCTGCGCGCCGGCCTCGCGAAAGAACTGCCACCCGGCATCGAGGTCGAGTTCGACGAGCAATTCGACGCCATGTTCAGCTACAAGGCGAAGAACTACGCGCTCCTCACCCACGAAGGCGAAGTCGTCATCAAGGGCGGTGCGCTCGAAGTCGCGCGGCCTCGAGAAATTCCAGCGCGTTTTCCTCGAGGAAATGATCAAGCTCCTGATGGAGGGAAAACCGGAAGCGATCCCGATCGTTGCGCGACGAGTTCGCGCAAAAGATCCGCGACCGCGAGTGGCCGATCGAGATGCTGATGAAGACCGACACGCTCCAGGATTCGCTGGAGAAATATCGACAGAAAATCGCCGGCGGCGGGCGCAATCGCGCCGCCGTCTATGAACTCGCCCTAACGAGTGGCCGAAATTATCGCCCGGGCGACCAGATCAGCTACTATGTGAAGGCGACCCCGAAAAAGGTTGCCGCCTATGAAGCCGCCAAACTGGTGGCCGATTTCGATCCGCAAGCGCGAGACGAGAATGTCGACTACTACGTCGCGAAGCTGGATGACTTGGTGAAGAAATTCAGCGGAGTCACGGTGACGGCAGCTTCTTCGGCGAAGCAGGAGAGTCTGGCGCTCTAGCGTTCAAGTAGTGGTAGTTGCCCTCCAAGAGAAAGGCGAATTGTCTCGACATTCCTGGTCCGGCTAACAGACTAACGAATAAACCACAACGAGCCTAGAGCCTACACCGCGATCCTCTGCGGACTCGGTGACGCGACCGGAGTGGGCCTGGTCGAAGCCTGCAATCTCGACTGAGCCTCACTGAATTCGGGCAGGCTGAAGAGGAAAACCTCAGTCGATGACCTGAAGACCCTGCAACTGGTGGGAGAGCTCTTCCTGATCGACGGCGTAATACTCCTCCCACTTGCGGCGCTCTTCCGGCGCGAGCGGCTCGTATTTGCGGGCCTTGCTGTTGAACCGGTGATAGACGTCTTTGCAGCGTTTTGGCGACGACGGGTGATTTTAGGACTTTGCCGACGCCGGGAAGCGCGGAGACTCCCTCGTAGACTCGCTGCGCACTGGATTGCAGGAGCGGAAAACGCGGAGCGCGGGCCGCGTTCTTGCCCTCCTTCGAGCTGCGGTTTGAAATCCGCGGCGACCCCCAGGAATTCGTAGACGCCCTGGCGAACGTCGTCGGGCGCGCGCCGGATCGCGTCGAATTGAACAACCAGAATAGTTCTCCGCCGGAAAACGATCGAGATAGCGGCTGGAGGTGGCGCGCGAAGCATCCGAGGTCGCGCAGGAACGGATTTTCCATCATCCCCTCAAACGTGTCGGGCAACGACGCAATGACGGCATTCCGGTTGTACCAATACCAGGAGTAAATCATCTCCACCGGCGGGCGCAGGCAGAGCAGCAGTTTGATGTCCGGCCGGTAGGCGGCGATGCGGTCCGCCGCTTCCTCCGAGTAGAGATAGGAGGGACAAAACTCTCCGCGGCAGGAAATCGCCCCGCCGAGCGCGGGAAATTGTTCGTGATACCAGGCCTCGCCTCGTTCAAAGCAGTGCAGCTCCTTGCCCGCCAGCCGCCGCATGATCGTGTCGGCGAAATAGTAGACCTCCTTGTCCGGAGCGAAGCCGATTTGCGGATGGGCTTCAAGCTGGGCGGAAAGCCAGGTGGTCCCGCATTTCGGTGCGCCGATGCCGATAAAATCGATCTTGGACATATGAGGCATCATGGAGCGCAGTTTTTCGGAAGTATACCGACACGCATCGCAACTGACGTCCTGACTCGTTTCAAGGCGTTTTGCTTTCGCTTTCTTCCTTGGCCGGCAGATTTGCGTCTGTCTTCTTGACTTGGCCGGTAACGAGGTCGCCCACCGGCGGCAGGACATCTTTGAAAGTCGCGCCGTAGATTTCCCAGACGGTTAGGAATAGCCCGCAGACGAGCGGTCCGATGATGAATCCGACTGGGCCAAAGAGAAAGAGCCCGCCGAGCGTGCCGATGAGGATGAGAAGATCGGGCATTTTTGCATCCTTCCCGACGAGTTTTGGGCGCAACATGTTGTCGATCGTCCCGACGACGGCTGAGCACCAAATCAGGAGCAGGGTAGCGGCTGAGCTTCTGGCCGATGACGAAAAGATAAATCACGGCGGGCAACCAGACGAGAGCCGCGCCGATTCCCGGCACGATCGAGAGCACGGCCATGATCGTTCCCCAAAAGGCCGCGCTACCCGAGCCCGGCAAACCAAAGGCCAATCCCCGCCAGCGTCCCCTGGATGATCCCGATGACCAGCGGTACCTTTGATCGTCGCGCGCGTGACGGAACGGAGTCTTTCCAAGACTCGCACCTCATCTCCGTGGCTGAGTGGTGTGTAGTATAAAATTTTTTGCAGAATGACGCCGCCGTCGCGGAGGAAATAGAACATGGCGTAGAGCATGACGAAGAGGTTGAGCAGAAAAGTGGCGGTGCTCGCGGTGAGCTGGGTCGCGCCCCCGACGAGATATGTGCCGCTTGCTTTGGCCAGCTGGGCCGCGCCGTCGACGATCTGGTCCTGTTCCGGAACGTAATGTGCGAGCGCCGGAAAACGCCGGGCAAGCCAGTCGTGCGCGTTGAAAGCGCTCACCGCCCCGAAATGCTCCTGCACCCATGGCAGGGCCTGGTTGCTTACGGCCAACGCCTGCTTTACGACCACTCCGACGAACGCGCTCAGAGGCCCAACGATCAGAACAAAAAGAATCAGAAGCGTTATCCCAGCCGCGAGCGATCTGCGTCCGCCGAGCAGCCGCGTGACCCAGCGGTAGAGCGGATCGCACAATCCCGCGAGCAGCGCACCGAGGAGCAGAGGAATCAGGAACGGCCACGCCACCGCGAGGAAGGCAAAGGACACTGCCAGGACGAGAATGAGGACGAACGCCGTTCGAAAGGTGGTCTGGCTCACGTGGGTAGCTCTCCATGGCCGACAGTATGATCCCGTTGTCGCGCCGAGGATCAACCTATTGCGCGACCGACGGCGTGGTCTTGCTCCGGAGGAAGCCGAGTCTCCCTAACAACCTTGCCCGACTTCCGGAATGTCGAGCCGGTCTTTGAAACGCATCTCGTTAGTCTGGATGAAACCAAGACGTTCATAAACCACGCGACCCTCGTCTGAGGCGTGAAGCACGAGGCGGTCGAGACGCTCGCGCGCGAGCCCAGTCAATGATTTGTTTCATCAGGAGCGTGGCGAGCCCTCGTCGTCGCCAATCTGGCTCGGTAAATACATTGATAACGATGGCATGACGACCCTCGGCGATGGCGATCTCACCGCCCGGTTCGCCGACTGGATGTGGAAGAACGCGCCGTAGTTGGACGCCGACGCCAGCCACGATCTTGTCCGGCACGTGCAACCGGATGCGCGAGCCAGCCGATATATTCGCCCGAGACAAGCTGCTCGCGGAGGCGCGCTTCGCACTGGTTCCGGTAGGATTCGAAAAGGTGATCAGGGACCAGGCCCATTTCGCGGAACATGCGAGCGCGGTGCGTTGCGATCACGGCGGCATCGGGAACGCCCGCGAGGCGAGTCTCGAAACGCGGCGTCATGTGGCAGAGCTTCTGTCGTTAACGGGACGACGCAACCGGCTTCACAGCGCTCTCACTTTCGAGCGCGACGCGGAGGTGCGGGACAAGTCGTCTTGGTGAACTCGACAGAATCGCCGGCGGAGAGATGCGACCACTCGGGACAGGTGAAACTGGCCAGCTCCGGGAAATCCTCGAAGTAAATTCCGGGAGCGGCGGTTTCCTTGAGAAGACGATCCCAGATGCGGGCGCGCGGCGTATCCCGATCTTCCAAGGTCTTGAGGTCGCCGTTCATCGGGAAACGCACGAAAACGATCTTCCCGCCTCGCGCGCGAAATTTCTCCACCAGCGCCTTGGTATCGGCGAAACGGCCTTCGAAAGCGTCGTGCATTTGTTTTCCGAAAACCTCTTTGGGCACATAACTCGGCGGCGGCGGCGGTGTGAAAAGCGGAATCCATCCGTGCTTGACCCGGTCCTGCAATTTTCCGGGGCGTTCACATTGCTCGACCATGCGGGCGCGGCGCTCGCGATCGAGTGAGGCAAAATAGGGCGGAAACTTTGGAGGCACCTGGGCGTTGGGACGATTTGGGATCGGCAGCTGGCCGAGAAGCACGCCAAGCGTCAGGTCGTCCTGGTTGAGGAAGGCGAAGACCTTGTCCAGGTAAACGCCCAGATCATGACTCGCGCGCTGGGCCAGTGTTTGGGTGTGGCTCCGGCGGACCGCCTTTTCCGCATCCTTCATCGGCGGCGCCTGAGGCGGCGCAAAAAAGAGAGCGGGCACGACGCTGCAAAGGATCGTCCCGTGGAAGCGTTCATCATTGATCAGGTCGGCGAGGACGGGGTAAGCCGTGGTGCCGGGATGGCGAGTTGCACCGGGCGCTGGCCGAGGCCCTTTTCGAATTCGTCCAGGTCGGAGTCGAAAATCGCGCGTGAATCGCCCACGATGACAAACGATTCCGGCTCGACGCGCCGGCGTACCTCGGTCCAGAGATCGCCTGAGTCGTCGATCGAGGGCGCGTAGCCGAGCGAGCGGCAATAAAATTCCCACGCGGCGGTCGCGACGACCAGAACCAGCACCACGGTCGTCGTGATTCCGCGCCACGGTCGGTCCGGGATGACCCGTTCAAAATTGGAAATAGATGAAGGCATTGCTGCTTCCTTGAGTAAGAAGAATGGCGCCGGCCATAAACGTCCAGATACCCGTTACGACCCAGACCGGCATCCGGGCGACGGCGGATTCAGATGCTCGTGTCGCGTTACAATCCGATCGCGGTGCGGAGGTGCGGGACGAGGCGTTTGGTGAACTCGACGGAATCGCCAGCGGAAAGATGTGACCATTCGGGACAGTGAGTCTCAGCTCCGCGAAATCCTCGTAGTAAATGTCCGGGCGCGGCGGTTTCTTTGAGAAGGCGATCCCAGGTCCCGGCGCGCGGCGTCGTCCGGTCTTCCAGCGTTTTAAGGTCTCCGCTCATCGGGAAGCGCACGAAGACGATCTTGCCTCCGCGCGCGCGCAGTTTCTCGACCAGTGCTTTGGTGTCAGCGAAGCGGGCTTCGAAGGCCGCGTGCATCTTTTCCGCGAAGACATCCTTCGGGATAAAGCTCGGGGGCGGCGGCGGCGTCAAGAGCGGGATCCAACCGTGCTTCACCCGCTCCTGTAATTTTCCCGGTCGCGCGCATTGCTCGACCATGCGGGCGCGGCGCTCGCGATCGAGCGAGGCAAAGTAGGGCGGCAACAGCGGCGGCAGCCTGGAGCGTTGGGCCGATTCGGAATCGGCAACTGTTCGAAGAAGCGCGCCGAGCGTCAGGTCGTCCTGCTTCATGCAGGCGAACCATTTCTCGAGATAAATCCCGAGATCGTGACTCGCGCGTTGGGCCAGCGTCTGGGTGTGGGATCGGCGCACCGATTTTTCCGACACGATTCATCGGCGGCGAACCCGGCGGAGCGAAAAACAGTCGCGGGACGACGCTGCAGATGATGGTGCCGTGGAAGCGCGTGATCGTTGATCAGATCGGACAGGACTGGAAACGCCGTGCTGCCGGGCTGCGCGAGTTGCACCGGGCGCTTGCCCAAACCTTTTCGAGTTCGTCGAGGTCGGAGTCGAAAAGGGCGCGGGAATCGCCCACGATGACGAGCGACTCGGGCTCGACGCGGCGGCGCGCTTCGGCCCAGAGATCGCCGGTATCGTTGAGCGCTGGGCGCGTAACCGAGCGAGCGGCAATAAATCTCCCAGGCCGCCGTCGCGACGGTCGACCATCATCACGACGCTGACCGTGATCCCGCGCCACGGCTTGCGTCGGAATTACCCGCTCAAAATTGGAAGTAGATGAATGCATTGCTATTCCCTTGGGTGAGCAGGATGGCGCCGGCCATGAAGGTCCAGATGCCCGGTCACGGCCCAGACCGGCATCCGGTCGACGGCGGACTTCGATGCTCGTGTCGCGCAGCGACCAATGAACGATGAACATGCCGAGAGTCACGATTCCGATCTGCCAGAGTTCGCGCGTGCGTGAGAAGCGCGTCACCGTGCGGATGGCCGCCGAACATTCCGCTCAGCATGCGCGCGGCGATCGTGAAATCGGACGCGCGAAAGAAAACCCACGCGACACAGACGGCGACGTAAGTGCCCAGGCCGAGAAGCAGCTTGACCGGCAGATGCTCCGTCCAGTTCGCCTCGCCAACGACGACTTTCGTCAGGCGCTCGAGCGCGAGATAGGAACCGTGGAGCAATCCCCAGACGACAAAGGTCCAGGCCGCGCCGTGCCAAAGGCCGCCAATGAACATCACGATCATGAGATTGATCATGGCGCGCGCGGCGCCGGCGCGATTGCCGCCGATCGGAATGTAAAGGTAATCGCGCAGGAAGGTGGAGAGCGAGATGTGCCAGCGCCGCCAGAAATCCGAGAAGCCGATCGCGGCATAGGGAAACCGGAAATTATCCTTGAGGTGAAACCCAAGACACAACGCCGCTCCGATCGCGCAGATGGAGTAGCCGGCGAAATCGAAAAAAATCTGGCCGGCAAAGGCCATCACGCCCGCCCACGAATCGAGCGCGACGAGCGGACCGCCATAGCCGAAGATGGTGTCGGCCGAGCCGGCGAGGAGCGTATCGGCGAGCACGACTTTTTCAAAAAGTCCCAACGTCATCAGGAGAAGGCCCCAGAAGAAATCGACCTTGCTGTGGCTTGGGCGGTTCGACGAGTTGCGGAAGAAAATCGCCCGCGCGCACGATCGGACCGGCGACGAGCTGCGGGAAAAAGGAGACCGCGAGGACGAAGTCGCGCAGCGAGCGCGTCGGTTTCAGCACGCCGCGATAGATATCGAGGGTGTAGGAGAGCGAATGAAAAGTGTAAAACGAGATCCCGATCGGGAGAAAGAGATCAAGATGCGGCGGTTGGTAGGCGATCCCGGCGCGCGCCAGGACCCATTGGAAATTCTCGAGCAGAAAATTCCCGTACTTGAAAAAGCCCGAGCATGCTCAGGTTGACCGCGACGCTGATGACCAGCCAAACCTTGCGGGCCTCCGGCTGAGCTTGTTTGCCCATGATCCGGCCGAGGTAGAAATCCATCGCGGTCGTGCCGAAGAGGAGTGCGGCGAAAGGCGGATTCCACGCGCCGTAGAAAATGTAACTCGCAACCACGAGCAGGTTTTTCCGTGCCGGCCAGGAGCGAATCATCCAATACGCGCTCACGACCACGACGAAGAAGACGACGAAGGTGAGCGAGTTAAACAGCACGCGGGCGGATTTAGCGAGTTGGCGGGCTCGGTGGCAAGAAGATTCGCCTACAATGGCAGGAAGAAGGGCTTCTTTGCAGACGAATCCACCCTCTCGCGAAGATGGCAGTTCCGAAAAAGTGACCAATCTATTCGGCTCGCAGCGCAATCATCGGGTCGACCCGGGTCGCGCGATGCGCCGGCAGCCAACAGGCCAGGAACGTGACTGATCCGAGCAGGAGCGTGACCGCCACAAACGTTATCGGGTCGGCCGCGCTCACACCATAGAGCAAAGTTTTCAACAACCGCGTCCCGCCCAAGCCGATGGCGAGTCCGATGATCGCCCCGATCGCAGCGAGCAGCATTCCCTGCCGCAAGATCAAACGTCGCACATCGGCGGATTGCGCGCCCAGCGCCATGCGCAATCCGATCTCACGGGTCCGCCCGGCGACCACGTAGGACATCACGCCATAAATGCCGACGGCCGCGAGGAGGAGCGCGAGCAGGCCAAAGCTGGCCAGGACCCCCGCCGCCATTTTGGCTGGGAACAGAGGGATGTTCATGTGTTCGGTCAGTGTCTTGGCGTCGTAGATTGGCAGGGTCGGATCGAGCTCCTGCACAACGCGGCGCAAAGCAGCAAGCACGGTCTGCGGATCGCCCTCCGTGCGTGCGACGAGAGTGAATTGCGAATCGAAATAGCGCAATGGCCGGTAGACCACCGCTTTCGGCTCTTCGCCCAGCGTGTTGTATTTGCCATCGGGCACAACCCCGATGATTTCCCAGAAAGGATCGTTCGGCCCGCTGTGGTTGTAACGTTTGCCAATCGGATCCTGACCCGGCAGGAAGCGGCGGGCAAAGGTTTCGTTGACGATCGCGACCCGCGATTCCTTCTTGTTTTCGTTAGGCAGAAAATCGCGTCCGCGCAGACTCATCCCCATCGTTTCGAAAAATTTCGGACTGACCGAATAGGGAATCGCGAGCGGCAGGTCGCTCCTACTCCGGACCGACTGGCCTTCGATGTAGATCGTGTTCGAGCTGTAGTCCAGTGCTGAGCGGAAGCACATCGGTGGCCGCGACCGAGCGCACACCGGGAATCGCTTTCGCGCGCTCCATCATCCGCTCATAAAAGGCGCGACCTTTCGCGTCGTCGTAACCCTGCAGGCCGACGTCAAAGGAAAGCGCGACCGCGTTCTGCGGATTGAATCCCGGCCGCATGCGTTGCGCGGCCTGCAGACTGCGCACGATCAATCCCGCACTGATCAACAGGACAAGCGAAAGCGCGACCTGCGCGATGACCAGCGCATTGCGCAGGCGCGAACGGCGAAAGCCCGCCATTGAACTTTCGTCTTTCAATGCGGGCACGAGCTCGGGTTTGGACGATTGCAACGCGGGAATGAGGCTGAAGACCATCCCGGTCAGAATCGAAAGGGCGAGGGTAAAGACGAGGACGCGCCAGTCGATGCGAAGATCGAAAAGAAGCGCGATGTCGGTCGGCAACTTGATCGAACTCGACGAGGTGATTGGTCCAGGTCGCGAGGAGCAGCCCGACGGCGCCGCCGGCAAGCGAAAGCATGACGCTTTCGGTGAGCAGTTGCCTGACGAGCCGGGCGCGACTGGCGCCGACGGCGAGACGGATGCCGATTTCCTTGCGCCGTTCCGTGGCGCGGGCCAGCAGGAGGTTGGCCAGATTGACGCAAGCCAGTAACAGGACGAGCGCGCCGACCACCGCGAGCAGACCGGAGAAAGCGAAGATCGAATTCCGGATATCCGGAATGAACAGTCCCGGTGGCATCAGGAGCACGCTTCGCCCGGCGTTTTCCTTTGGATACTCTTTGGCCATCTGCCCGGTGATACCGTCCAGTTGCGCCTTCGCCTGCTCGACGGTGACGCCGGGCTTGAGGCGTCCGATGACAAAGAGATTGTCGTCCATGCGCGTCTCGAGCCAGGTGCTGCCGGGCTCGATTTGTTTTGCCATCATCAGCGGCACCCAGAATTCCGGCGCGAAGGCAACCTCGGTCCCGACAAAACCCGCCGGCGCGACTCCGACGATGGTGAAGCGATGAGTGTTGAGCAGGATCGTTTTGCCCGATGATGGAGGGATCGCCGGCGAAACGCTTCTGCCAGCAGGCATGACTGATGATCACAACCGGGTGCGAGCCTGGCGTCTGATCTTCTTCCGGAAGAAAGCCGCGCCCGAGCGCCGGTTTCACCCCGAGGACGTCGAAGTAATTGCCCGAAACATCGTAAGCCCCAGGCGCGCTCGTTCACGCCGTTGTGACTCAGGCTGGCGACGACAAAGCGATAGGCGAGCAAACCGGAGAAGACGGTGTTGCGGTCGCGATAGTCCTTGTAGTTCAGATACGACTGGAGAGTGAAATCGGTCCCGTTGCGCAGCTGCCCGTCGACCGCGATCAGTTGCGATGGCTCGCGCACCGGCAGCGGCCGAAGCAGGACCGTATCGACCAGGCTGAAGATGGCGGTATTTGCGCCAATCCCGAGCGCCATGGAGAGAATGGCGAGCGACGGTAAAGCCGGGATGCTTCAGCAGTTGGCGCCAGCCATAGCGAATGTCTTGCCAGAGCGTCCCATCTGCTTCCAACTGAGATGCGCAGTCGGCGCGCGCAGGTTGGATTCAACTAGTCGGATGCGGTTGCCGCGCCTTTGGATTCAACTTCTGCGAAGACGCAGGTATTCGGCGACGCTCGAGCGGAGTTGCCTCCGGCCGTTACGTCTGCAAGCGATGGCATATGTCGCCATGAAGTTTGATGAATCAGACGACTTATCTGCTTCTTCACCGAATTGCCGATTTCGCTCTGGCAGCGTCGCCGCGCCGTCACTCGCGTGGTCGCGGAAACTGATCTCGCCGACGTCAAAGCGCAGGTCACGAAGCAGCACGATGAAGCGGTGAAGCGGTTGCAGGATTGGATCAAGCCAGGTCTCGATCGCGGCGGAGGATCGCGGTTATCCGGAAGGCGCCGATTACATGATCAAGCTGCTGAAGGATGCCGGTTTTCAGCGCGCGGAACGCGTCGAGACCGATGGCAAGCCGGGCGTCTTCGCGACGCTCGACGCCGGCGCGCCGAAGACGATCGGCCTCTATTTCATGTACGACGTGAAGCAATTCGATCCCAAGGAATGGTCGTCGCCGCCGACCGAAGCCGCGATCGTCGACAAGCCGGGCTCGGGCAAAATCATGATCGGCCGCGGCGCGGTGAATCAGAAAGGTCCGGAGGCGACCTTCCTCGAAGCGCTGCACGCGATGAAAGCCGCCGGGCGCAAGCTGCCGGTCAACTTCGTCTTCGTCGCGGAGGGCGAAGAGGAAATCGGCTCGCCGCATTTCGGCCAGATCGTGCACAAGCCGGAGGTCGAAAAGGCGCTCTCGAAATGCAGCGGAATCTTCATGCCGTTCGCCAGCCAGGATCTCGAGCGGCATGGTCACGATCTCGTTAGGCGCGAAGGGCGTGATCGAAGTCGAGCTTACTTCCAACGGCGAGAAGTGGGGCCGCGGTCCGCTCAAGGACATTCATTCCTCGAACAAGGCGCGGGTCGACAGCCCGGTCTGGCATCTCGTGCAGGCGCTGAACACGCTCGTCAACGCGGACGCGAGCGATCCGGCGATCGAAGGCCTGACGAAGAACGTGCAGCCCGCTCTCGGCGCGAGGAAAAGGCGATGATCGCAGACGGCGGCCAAGCGCCTGAACGAAGACGACGCGAAGAAAATCATGGGCGTGAAGAAATGGGTGAAGGACATCAGTTGGACGGAGGCGCTCCAGCGCATGTCCGATACGCCGACGGTCAACATTGAAGGAATCATCGGCGGCTACACCGGTCCGGGCGGCAAGACGATCCTGCCGCACCAGGCGATCGCGAAACTCGATCTGCGTCTCGTGCCGAACCAGACCGCGGAAGGCGCGCTCGCGGCCTTGAAAGCGCATCTCGCGAAGCACGGTTACGGCGACATCGACGTGAACATGACCGGCGGCTACGATCCGACGACGACTCCGGCCGATTCGCCCGATCATCAAGGCCGAGGAAGCCGTTTACAAAGATCACGGGATCGATCCGGTGTTGTTCCCGCGACTCGGCGGTTCGTGGCCGGGTTATGTTTTCACCAATCCGCCGCTCAGTCTTGGGCGCCGGCCATTTCGGTCTCGGCCACGGCAGCGGCGCGCACGCGCCGGATGAGTATTACGTGATCGAGTCGGCGACTCCGAAGATCGCGGGATTCGACGACGCGGTGATGTCCTACGTCGAATACCTCTACGAATTGGCGAAATAGCAGTGAGCGAGGGTTTGCAGACCAGAAATACGGTTCGGCGGTGGCTTGACCAAGCTGCCGCCCTGGCTCTTTTGGAAAAATTGACAGACGTCGTCCCAAGGTCTTTGCTCGCGCAGCGTCCAATTATTTCGTTATGATTCGACAAGGCTTCGCTCGAAATTTTTCGCGATTTTCGTCCCGCTTCGCCCTCATTCTCCTGCTCCTTTTCCTGGTCGGCTTCAACCCGGTGGCAAAGGCCGAAGTGGAGCTCTCGATTTTCACCGGCGTCGCACTGACGCAGGATAACGATCTGCGGTTGCAGGCAAAGCGGCGGGACCGATCTCACTTTTCACAACGCTTCCTTCGAAGGGCGCGATTTCTCGACCCCGCCTTACTACGGCCTGCGGGCGCTCTGGTTTCCCTCCGAGGATTCGCATTGGGGTTTCGGGGCGGAATTTTTTCACATGAAAATGTATACCGACGTTGGAGACACGGTGTCGGTCACGGGGCGGCGCAATGGCGTCGGTGTGAACGACAACGAACTGATCGATGATACGATTGAGTCGTTCAGCCTTTCGCACGGCCTTAATTACGTTCTGGGCGACATTGTTTACCGCTGGTTCCCCGGGCAGCGCGGCGAAGATTTCCTCGGCCACCTGCAACCCTACGCGGGCGTCGGGCTCGGCCTCGCGGTCCCCCACGTCGAGTCGAATGTCGGCGGCACATTTCACGAGGAATATCAGGTGCACGGTCCTGGGGTGCAGGCGCTGGCTGGCATGAATGTCGTGCTCAACCGGCACTGGGGCCTGATGTTCGAATACAAATTCACCTATGCGAATCTCGGCTCGCTCGACATCCCCGGCGGGTCGATCGAAGTGACGCCGCTCACGCACCATCTCGTGACCGGCCTTACCTTCAGCTTCTGATTCCTCTCTCGGAGGGAGGAGCTTTGCCCGTTGGCAAACCCCGAGGCGCTTACGTCCGCGCCGAGACCAATATGAGGACCTGCGGAGGGCACGTCCCTCCAAAGCTTTGCAAAAACCGTGCTCCGAAGCAGACTCGGAGGTGGCCATGGAGATCGTACCGCTCGGCGATTCGGCGTTGATCGTCCGCGTCGATGATTCGTTAGGCGCGGTGCTCGCCACGATGCGCAAACTCGAAGCGGCGAATATCCCCGGCGTCAGCGATATCGCACCGGCCTTCGCCAGTGTCGCGGTGTTTCTTGAATCGCCGGAGAAACTCGAGGCCTGCAGCGAGGCGGTCCGCGTCGCCTTGCGAAGAAAACGACGCGCTCTCCGGTGCGACGGTGAAACCGCGCCTGCTCGAGGTACCGGTCTGTTACGACGCGGAATTCGCGCCCGATCTCGCAACGGTGGCGCAACATTGCGGGCTTTCGCCTAACGACGTCGTCGCGCGTCATGCCGCCGCTCGATACGGCGTGCGCTGCGTCGGTTTTACGCCTGGGTTTCCGTTTCTGGGCGGCCTGCCCTCGAAGCTCGCGACACCACGGCGAAAGTCACCGCGCGCGGCCGTCCCAGCCGGATCGGTCGCAATCGGCGGCCCGCAGACCGGCATTTATCCGCTCCGTTCGCCCGGGGGCTGGAACATTATCGGACGGACGCCACTCCGGCTTTTCGACGTGACGCGAGAACCGGCCGCGCTCTCTGCGCGCGGGAGATCGGGTGCGCTTTGTTTCGATCGGGCGTGAGGAATTCGAAGCATGGGACAAATAGCCGTCCTTCGCGCCGGCCCCCTAACGAGCGTGCAAGACCTGGGACGCCCGCGGCATCGTGCGCTCGGAGTTTCGCGCGGTGGCGCGCTCGATCTTTGCGCCGCGCAGATCGCCAACCTGCTCGTCGCCAACCCGGCGGAGGCCGCGCTGCTCGAAGTCACTCTCGGCGCGGTGCGATTCCGTTTCGCCGACGGACGCAGAGTAGCCTGGTGCGGCGGGGAATTTACGGTCGAAATCGCGGAGACGAAGATCCCCGCAGGACGACCCGCAATCGTTAGGCCAGGGGAAGAACTGAAAATCGGCGCCGTCGCAATGCGGCTGCCGGGCCTGGCTCGCGATCGGCGGCGGGATCGAGGTTCCCGCGGTTCTGGGCAGTCGCTCGACGGACTTGCGCTGCGGCTTCGGAGGTTACAAGGGCCGGGCGCTGCAGGATGGCGATGAGCTTTCGTTAGGCAAGCCACCTGCTTTTGCTCCCGACACCGCGCGGGTCGCGCCGTGGGGTGCGCCAGCGGAATGGGCACAGACCGCAATGCGCGCTCCGATTCTGCGCGTCGTGCGCGGCGCGGAATGGGAAGGGTTTGAGCAAGAGGCGCGCAAGGCATTTCTGGAAACAGCTTTCACGGTCAGCGCGCAGGCGGACCGGATGGGGGTGCGTCTGGAGGGCGCGGAGCTCTCGCGAAAAAGCAAGCGGGAGATGCTCTCCGAAGCGGTCGCCCCGGGGACGGTGCAGGTGGCAAACGATGGGCAGCCGATTCTCCTGCTCGGGGATTGCCAAACGATCGGCGGTTACCCGAAGATTGCGCATGTGATCACGGTCGATCTCGCGGCGGCGGTGCAACTCCAGCCTAACGACACCGTCCGCTTTGAGGAAGTCGCACCAGCCGAGGCAACCGCGCTCTTCGTCAAGCGCGAAAACGATCTCCAACTTTTTCGGGTCGGTCTCACCCTCCGCACCTCGTGAAACTATCGATCGATCTGAATGCCGATTTGGGCGAAGGCGCGCCTGGCGAGCAAGAACTGCTCGAGCTGGTCAGTTCGGCCAGTATCGCCTGTGGATTCCATGCCGGCGATCCCGCCATGATGAGTGCATCCATCATCGCTGCCCGCGACGCAGGAGTCGCGGTGGGTGCTCATCCGAGCCTGGCGGACCGGGAAAACTTTGGCCGCTTGGAGTTACCGGTCACGCCTGACGAGGTCTATCGCGTTGGTGGCTTACCAGGTGGGCGCTTTTCAAGGACTCGCTCGTTCGCTTGGTGTGCGGCCCAATCATGTGAAGCCGCACGGGGCGCTCTACAACATGGCGGTGCGCGACGCGCTGCTGGCCGATGCGATCGCGCGCGCCATTTCTGCGATTGATCCGTCGCTCACGGTTTTTGCCCCTAACGACAGTGCGCTCGCACGGGCGTCGGCAAGCGTTGGGCTACGGGTCAGCCATGAAGTTTTTGCCGATCGAAATTATCTGCCGGACGGGACACTTGTACACCGCACACGACCGGAGGCATTGCTGCACGATCCTGGTGTCGCGGCCGAACGCGTTCTGCGGATGCTGCACGAGAATCGGGTGCGCGCGATCGACGGCAGCGATGTCGCGGTCAAGGCCGATACAATCTGCATTCACGGAGACAATCCGGAATCGGTCGCTTTTGCACGGGAACTGCGTGCGAAACTCTTAAGCGCGGGGATCGCGATTGCCGCCCCTCGCACCTGAGGAATCCCGACGAGGCCTAATCGACACCGTAGATTTCGATCAAGCCGACGCCGGCCGTCCCACCAACTCCGCGAACGATGGCCGTGAAGCTACCCGGAGCGGCCTCGAAGTAAATCGCCGGCTCGTAAAGGCTCCCAGGGAGAAGCCCATAGCCGCCAATAACAGCGTAGATGCGGCCGGAATAGTAATCGTCGTTCTCAATCAACAAGTCGCCGTTGCTGTTGTAGACGTCGAGGAGTGGATTGGCGAGCGCCCCGGCGACTCCCTGCGTCGTCAGGGAAGGGCCCAGCGCGCGGATGACATTTTTCTGGCTCTGCGGACCATTGATGATGAAGCCGCCGATCATGACGTCGTCGCCAATATCGACACGAGCGCGAGTCGAAATATTGGCGAGCTTTCCGCTGGAGGGCTCGAGATCGTAGATTTCGACCAGTGCGATTCCGGTGCCGCCGCCGACGCCGGAAACGATTGCAGTGTAACTGCCGGGAGCGAGATCAGCCACGATGGCGGATTCGAGATTATTGGTCGGGGCCAGACGGGAGGCGATGATTTCCTGCTCCTGGTTGGTCCGCCAATCGTCATTCGACTGAAGCAAGGCGCCGGTGCTGTCGTGGAGTTCGAGCGTCGGATTGCTGAGCGCTCCGGAGATCCCGCTCGTGCCCAACGACGGCCCAATCGCGCGGATGATCACCTTCTTCGTCATGCTCCCGTCGATGATGAAACCCCCGATCATGACGTTGTCTCCCGTGCCCACGGTGCCGCGAGTAGAGATCTGCAAGATCTGTGAGTTGCCGGTGGGCGGCGGTGCATTCGGTGGCGCACCATAGAGCGAAACGGCGCCCGCAACGTCGTCGGGCTGGAGAGTGTAAAGATCGCTGATATGCGCGTTCATGATCGCATCGACCGTTTGCCCGTCTTCGTCGGGATGATCAAGCCCGAGGACGTGCCCGAGCTCATGGAGCGCGATGCGGTGCAGATCAAAACCGGAGGTCACATAGTTCGAATAGGCCGTGCCGCGGAAGGAGTTGAATGGATTCGCCGTATTGAAAAGAACGTCTGTCTCGTTCGTCTTGTTCCCTGTGTTGTCGATCAAGGTAATGGCGAGGACAGACGGGCCAAATTTGTCACCGTAGACCGTGGAGCTGAATTGGATCGAATTCACACCATCGCCTTCACTCGCGGGGGTACCGGTCCCGGCCACGGTCCAGCTAAACTGCATGCGATCCATTTGCTCGTTCCAGAGCGCGAGCGCATTTTCGACGACCGAATTCCAATCGGTGCTCCCATCGGCGAGCGGAAAATCGGCCGGGCCCATCTGGACTCGCATCGGGACCACCGGGATCTGCCAATAAGAATCTTCCAACACGTAGGCGCGAGCCGCGCCTAACGATGAAATACCCAGACCACAGGCCGCGACAAAGCGGAAACAGCGATTACTGGATCTTCGCGTTCGCCTGCGCCTGCTGCCGAACATGAGAGCGGATGGCGGACTTGAAATCATTGACAGAGAGAGCGGCCTTGCTCAAAGCCGCGGTCGCCTCGTCGCCACCAAGCTGATTGACGTCTGCGAGCGGTTGGCCGTCACCAGTGATAAGGCTGTCGCGCCCGGCCTGGTCCTTCTGCACCCGGAAACGTCCATGCTGAATGCCGACAAGCGGAATGAACTGGCTCCCGTTGTTTTCGACGAAAAGGATGTCGTGGTCACCCACCTTGAACTTGGGCGCATCGGTTACCTGCATCGTCCGGCCATCAACCGTGCCGCCGAGCATGCGAATAGAGTAGCTGGCGCCCGGATCGCCCTTGAGCGCGTCGTCGACCTTAAAAGTCACGAAGGTGACGATGCGATGCTCGGCGCCTTCCCCGATCCATTGCGACTGGAGGCCAGTCACTTCACCTTCGAAAATGATCTGCGCTCGACTAACGAGCTCGTCGAAATTGGGCGGAATAACAGTGGTCGCGTTGGCGACGAAGCCGAGCGAGAAGAGGACTGGGAAAACGAGGAATCCGAGTGATTTTTTCATTTTGGAGAATTGGGAACGGGAAACGTCAGACGAGTCTAAGGCAGGAATGTTCATTTTCAATTTGGGGTTCCGCTCACTCGTCCAGATCGTAAATCTCCACCAGTCCGATACCCGCGCCTCCATTAGTCCCCTGCACAATGGCGGTGTAATTCCCGGCTGGGATGGTGGCGATGAGCGCGGATTCCCGTGAATCGCCAGGCTGAAGCCCCGTTGCTGTGATTTCGCCCTGCTGGGACCCAGTCGCCCAATCGTCATTCAGCGCGATGAGCTGACCATCGCTTCCGTGCAATTCCGCTACCGGATCAGCCAGCACTGAGAACCCGTTCCCGCCTAACGACGGCCCGATCGCGCGCACCATGATTCGCTTTGCGTCCTGTCCGCCGACAATAAAGCCGCCGATCAACACTTCGTTGCCCACCCCGACACGGCCGCGGGTAGAGATATTGGCGGCATGCGAAGCATTCGTATCGAGCGTGTAACTTTCCACGAGGCCAATCCCGGTGGTGTTGTTCACGCCCGAAATGATGGCGGTATAATTCCCCGGCGCGAGGCGGGCGAAGATCGCGGCTTCCCGGGGATCGGACGGCGCGAGCCCGCTATTGATGATCTCACCCGCGTCGAGGCTCTGTTGCCAGTTGTCGTTGCTGTCCAGCAACGCTCCGGTCGAATCGTAGAGCTCCATCCGGGGGTCCTGGAGTGCGCCCGTCAGACCGGCGTTGCTGAGTGAGGGTCCCATCGCACGCAGGACTACTGTCTTGAATATGTTTCCCTGGATAATGAAGCCGCCAATCAAGACTTCGTTGCCCGTCCCGACCTGCATGCGGGTGGAGATATTGACCAGGCGACCGGGGGTCCCCGGCGTGGGCGACGGCGTCGGAGCTCCGTAAAGAAATTGGATACCCGCGTCGTCGTCCGCAGTCAGCTGACTTGAATTGCTGACCACCGAATTCATGATTGCAGCGACGTGCTGGCCCGCGCCATCCGGATGATTCAATCCTAAGGCGTGCCCCAGCTCATGGAGAAAGACACGCTGGATGTCACAGATGCATTTCCCTTTGGAATTGAATTGCAAGTTGCCGCGGTAGGAATCGAAAATCTCCGCGCTGTTGACGAGAATATCGGCTTCCTGAAAGGTGGTTCCCTGTGTCCGGTAGTAGGTCACCGCCAAGACTCCCGAGCCGAAAGAGTCACCGAAGACCGTAGCAGAAAACGAGGCGGAATTGACGCCGTCACCCGAAGAGACCGTCTTGGTCGAATCCATTACTGCGGCCAATTGGATATCGTGCATTTCCGCGTTCCAGGCGTCGATGGCTGGCGAAGCCGCTTCATTCCATGTCCGGCTCCCGTCCTGAAGCGTCTGCGACGGCGCTCCCAACTCCATTTGCACGGTGACGACCGTTCCGTCCGGCCAGGACTTGTTTTCGAGCACGTAACCCCGCGTCTCTGAAGAGAAGATTACCGCGCCAAGGCAGACGAGCGGCAGAGCCAGAAAGCGGCGAGCGAGAGACAAAGTCATAAGCGGGGTGACAAACGGACGGGAAAATCCATATTCTCCAGAAAGCAGAATCTGTGCGCAGCGGCGAGGATGGGCGCGCCGATATGCGGGGCAAAAGGCTCGGAAGCGCCGAGCCGATTGTTGCAGACGGAGGTCTGGAGGTTCGCGGGCGGGCCTACCCTGGGTAAAGCGGCCTTTCCCGATCCAAGTCGTTAGCGAAAAGCCGGTTCCACCAGTTCGCGCACCAGTTCTCTCGGGTCGGGGGACCCGGGATCACACGCAACTGCGTGATGATGGCTGCTTCAGGAAGACAGAAGAGCTTGGCTAGGGGCTTACGGCTCGATCACGGCGATCGTCTGATCAGCCGGGATGTTGTCCAATTCCTGTCGGACCCCGTTTGGCCAGTCAATCACGATCGACCTGACGGTGGTCATTCCGCGCAATCCAAAATGCACCGGGATATGATTCTGGGCCAGGAAATGTTGCCCAAAATATTGTCGATAGAAGGTATATCTTCCCGCAGTGAGAGTGATCCTGGCGCCAACCCCGTCTCGATTGCTCTCTCGTCCGGTGAGTTCAATTTTCAGCCAGTGGTTCAGGTTGCCATTATTCTTGAAGAGAAGATAAGGGCCAGGAACAGTCGTGCCGTTACAAACAAACAGATCCAGAAATCCGTCGTTGTTGTAGTCGATAAAGGTCCCGTCGCTGCCGTCCCCGCCTTCCTTCGCTGTCACCCCAACCGACGCCGCGACATCGGTAAAAGTAGCGTCCCCGTTATTTCGAAAGAGCCGGTTAGGCGCGGATGCATTTACGACATACAAGTCCAGGTAGCCATCATTATCGTAGTCACCCCAGTCAACTGCGATCGCGCTATCGGTATTGATGGTTCCGCTCTCCTCAGTCACGTCGGTAAAGGTTCCGTCTCCGTTATTGCGGTAGAGAATGTCAGCGGAATCCTTCGCGACATACAGATCAGGATAGCCGTCGTTATTGTAATCTCCCCAGGCTGCGCTATTGGAATAACCCGTGTCTATTCCGGCAGCGCTGCTCACATCTTCGAAGGTGCCATCCCCGCGATTTCGATAGAGAGCGCTCGTTGGAGCACCACCGTCGCGCGAGTCAGGTGTCGCGATAAAGAAGTCGATCAGTCCGTTGAGGTCGTAATCGGCCCAGAAGGCCGCCCAATTGCTAATCCCCTCTCTTGCGATTCCAGCTTCCGTTGCGACGTCAGTAAACTGAAAGTCGCCATCGTTTCGGTATAACAGATTCGGGTCGCCCAAACCGTCCTTAAAGTTACTGGCGACAAAGAGATCGAGATCGCCATCGTTATCGTAATCGACCGCAGAAGCCCCACGACTACGGCTACCGATTCCGGTCACATCCGAAGAAACAGCGATATTGGTGAATGTCCCGTCGCCGTTGTTGCGCCATAAATCGCTATAATCAAGCGTTCTCTCTTTGGTCGTCCCCTTGGCTACGTAAAGATCGAGATCGCCGTCGTTGTCCAAATCCGCCCAGCAAGGACCATGAGCATCGCCATCGGCCGTGAGCATACCGGCGGCGGTCGTGACATCGGTGAAAGTGCCATCGCCATTGTTGTGCCAGAGTTGACAGATGCCGCCCAGATGTCCAACCGTCATGATGTCGATATATCCGTCACGATCGTAATCTCCCCAGGCCGCGCCCCAGCTGAGGTTGTCTTCGAAGATGCCGGCGGCCACGGAGACATCGCTGAAGGTGAGGGCGTTCGAGAGAGGGCGACCGATCGCGTCATCACCGCCTCCCCCCAGCACTTTGCCGTCGGCCAGCAATGTCGCCATGTGGAGGTACCAATCAGTGTGGAGGCTGCGCGTGACGGTCCATTGAAAAGGATTAGCCGCACACGGTTGGACCATCAGCGTTGCACAAAAGACAAATAACAGGGGCAACGCCAGGCGTCGTCCGAGCATTGCCGCCATCTGGCAAAGACCGTCCTGCAAAGGGCCGGGTCCGAGCGAGCGTGCGATTGTTTGCATTCTGCTTGTTACTGGAATGGGAGTTTTCATGAGAGCCTGCTACGTCTGACGCCGGCCGGCGGCCAACCACATCTTGCGAGATACTGCCCAAATTTTGCAGCGATGCGTCCTTTGGGCGAACGAAGCAATGCTGCTTGATCTGGAAACAGGATTAAGCCTAACCAATCGAACGATGCGGTTCGAACCGCTTAACCAATCCTTAATTCCCTTGGTAAATTCGGATGTCACCGCTGGAAAGGGGGCCACCGACAGACTAGTCATCGCTCAGGCTGATCGAAATGCTGTCCAAGGTTCCGGGCTTTCCGTTAACACAATAAAGGATTGGCCCATCTGGCTGAATCTGAGTTGGACAGCCCCAAAAGCCAGCCCGTTTTACTCAGGTTGTTTGCGGCACTCTCCCAATATTTCATCTGCGAACGGCTTTTTAGCGGCTGCTCCTCGGCAAGAGTAACGCTGCGTCAATACGTGCGTGGGTCGGCTCGGCTCCAGAGACCGGCGGCACAATATCGCGAAAAAGCCGCGTAAAATTTATCAGGCAATTAGCATCCAAGGCCAACAGGTTAGCACGATGAAGTCGGGAGCTTCGGCGAGAACCTCGGTTGTCCCAGAGGCCTCAGCATCAGCAGCTCGCTGCGCCTAACGACTATATCTCAAAAGTTACAACTGCGTTACCTTTCAAGGTTTTCCTTTGCGTTGCAAAAGGTGGAATAAAAAACCAAGCGCGAATAAATCGCGCCACAAAAGAAAACAACAACCGGAGGAAATGCAGTAATGAAAAACAAACAAATCAAGTGGATCGGGGCAGCAGCCCTCAGTCTCGTTCTGATCGCAGTGGCGGCGCCAAGCGCCTTCACCGAGCCGGCGGCGCCAACGCTCACCGCCAGTGTCGTGAGTCAGCAGTGTCAGGGTGGAAATGGCGTCAACGTCACGTTGACTGCCGTTTTGTCTCCGAACCGGTCCGGCGTGCTCTACGCCTGGGACTTCAATGGTGACGGTGTCTTGGACACTGTGCCGGACGCTAACCCGACGGTCACCACCTTGTATCCCGACGAGATGGTTGAGACCGCGACGGTGTCACTCATTAAGAACGGCCGGACCAAGCTATCCGACTCGATCACGTTCCAGACCTTGCGCTGCCCATAACAGGCAGCATTTCGCCGAAGGAGGGCGCAGGATTACATGTCTGCGCTCTCCGGAGGTGAGAAAATACAAGAGAGATAGATCGCGTCAACCAACCGGAGCGATTTTTCGTTAGGCGAAATTTGTCGTTCCCATCTGGTTCATGAGCTAGGCGAAGGCAGTTGTTTTACGGATGAGCGAAACGCATGACTTCCGCCCTCACCAGCGTGTCCGAAAAACGGCGGAGAGGAGCCCAAGATTCGCCGCCTCGTTTCCGGCGGATCTTTCATGAAACCGGCGGAGAAGGCTGTGGGAATCTCAAAGACGCGATCGATTCTCGCGCCCAGCGTCGTGGTCATCTGCGCAGGTGTGTTGTGGGAGAAGAATCGGCGGCCATTGAGTTCGCCACCGTTGGCCAGCATCGCATATAATTTCGTGCGAGCATTCGAGTGCAGACCCCGCTCCGCCGACGAGACGCCAATGAACTGCAGACAGGTAGAGCCGGCCGCCGCGTCCAAGGATGCCCGCCCGGGGTAGGAGTGACCGGTCTAGGGGGTGTGGGCCTTTCTATGGGCTTAGATTACCGGCGAGGCTGCTTGTCGAAAAAGTAGCTCAAGTCGAAATTGTCCTTGTTGCTCCCGGGGGTGGTAAAAGGCGCGGACCCGCCAAAACATTACGGGCCGATCACGGGCACGACGTTCCCAAGCACGGGTCGCCGAAATACGCTTCGACGAGTCCAACTCCAGTCGCGTTGTTGGTCCCGCGCACGATCGCCGTGTAGGCGCCTTCGCCGACCGGGAGCGTGAACAAGATCGCCGACTCTAGTTGATCCGTCGGAGCAAGGCCGGTCGCTGCAATGTCCGCTTCCTGGTCAGTCATCCAGTCGTCATTGGTAACCACACTCCCGTCTGGCTTGTGCACCTCGAGGACCGGATTTGCAAGCGCCCCGTTCACACCACTTGCCGCCAGTGACGGCCCGATCGCCCGGACCACGACCCTTATCGGTGTCGATCCCTGATTGATAAAGCCCCCGATCATCACGTTATCGCCGGTTTGCACATTGCCCCGGGTCGAGATGTTGGCCAGATGCGCCTCGCTCGAAATGTGCGCGCTAGCTGCCCCTAGGTTGTAAACCTCGACCAGCCCGACTCCCGTCCCACCGTTGGTTCCCTGCAGGATCGCGGTATAGGCTCCAGCGTCTAGGACACCCAGGATCGCAGACTCGAGATCATCTGTCGGGGCCAGTCCCGTGTTTTCAATCGCTACCTGCTGGCTGCCGCCAGTCAGGTCATCCTTCCAGTTATCGTTACTCGCGATCGTGGAGGCACCGCTGTGCAGTTCAAGGAAGGGGTCAGCCAGCACCCCCCCGAGCGGGAGCGCTGGTCCTATGCCACGCAGCACCAGTTTCATCGGCGCGTTTCCTTCGGTAATAAATCCGCCGATCAGCACGTCATCTCCAGTGCCGACACTGAGGCGAGTGGAGATATTGGCCGCTCCCGTGGGCAAGAGGAACGAAAGGCCTTGGGCAGCGCATCCGCTCGAATTGCACGCAAAGAGTTGCACTGTCCCGACGTGCATACCTGGGAGTAGGGGCGTGGGTTGCAACTCGAAGCTAGCTTGCGGGGTGCCTGAAATGATGCCGGTAACTGTATCCAAAGCGAGCCCTGGTGGCAGCGGACCGACGACGGAATAGGTGACTGGATCGGACGAATCTGAGGTCGGCGCCTCGATCTTGTAACTAAAGTTCAGACCGGGAAAAAGGAAAACGGTATCGGGACTCACGATTACTGGCCGGGCCGGATCAGAGGTAAAGGTTAATTGCAGCGTGGCTTCGGACAGCCAGTCCCAATCCGCCGCCAATAGCGTCACCAAAAAACTTCCGGCAGTTGTCACTGTGCCAGTGATCTCTCCGGTCCTCGAATCGGCACTCAGTCCTTCCGGTAGATCATAGGCATACAGTCCGGTCGTAGAGTATCCGCTCGTGCTACCTTGGAAGTGGAAGGGGCTTCCGATTCTGCCTGTCGCACATGCGACACTGACCGGCGGCCCAGGCAGTAATCCCACGACCCTCAAAACGAGTTCGGTGTTCGTGGTGCCGGCTTCGTTTGAAGCCATCAGCCCGATTTGGAATGTTCCTTCCACCGTTGGGGCGCCGAGAATGGCGCGCAGCGCGGGATCAAAAGTCAAACCTTCGGGCAAATCGCTTACCACCAGCGAGGTCGCATGAGTGGCCTCAAACTGGTAGCTGAAAGGGACATCGACAGTGCATGTCGCGGTCAGCGGGCTGATAATGACCGGTGGAGGAGGGGGCGGTGTGGGTGTCCCGGATGGCGGCGTCGGGATTGGCGTCGGCGTCGGACTCGCTACATCCGAAAGCTTCGCAATAAACGCACCACGGCCTCCTTCGCCGTAGCTCGATTGCAGAGCGTTAACCGCCGGGAAGTCCGGAGAAAACGCAAAGCCAGCCAGATCGGCTCCGCCAAAGGCGTCAACAGCTACGGCGAAGCCCCACCAAACGCCTAGTCCAGCCACACGCAATACCCATAGCCTGCGCAGGTTCGGAAAACGCTCATGAAGCGTCTTGATGGAGGGAACGCGGCAGTAAGCTTTCGTAAGCGAGAGGAACATGATCAATCTCACCAATTTGTGTTTCGTTTGGCAACAAAATTCGCCGGGAATCCAGTTCCCGAACCAGCAAGACTCGATCTTCGGAATAGCGCATGTGATGAGAAAGTTCGTAATTACGATTCGGCACCTCGACCCAAAGCAAAGCCGTTAGGGGCGAAAAGCCGTCTCCAATTTCTCGCTAATCATTTGTTTCGTGTTGAGTCGAACGGAACGACTGGTTCCCTCTCGACGAAGGGGCCGAAACGGGAAGGGGTTTTGTGATAGCCGACCGGTAACCTGAGCAAAACTCTTGGGATTCGAAGCGGGGAGGGTTGACCGGTGGGGGGTGTAGGGGGCGGGCGCCCTTTTCAGAACCTTCGGACGTCCACAAGGCTGGTCTTCGAGAAAGTTGACGAAGATGGATTTTGTCACTGCTGTCGTCCTGGTCGGCCAGACACAATGACTGCACGCTCACGATTGCGCCATAGCTCCTACAAACACACCGGAGGCCCTCTCCGAGGGCGCCGGTGCCAAACCTCGCCCGCAGCAATTTGCCTTTACTTTTGTCTCAACGCCTGAGCAGAATCCGTCGCATGAAAACCTCCCGTCCTCTCCTGTTCGCTGCTCAGATCGGCCTGATCCACCTCGCGTTCCTCCTCGCCCTGCCCAACGGCTATGCTGGCAGCGCAACCTGGAGCCTCAATCCCACCAACGGTGACTGGAACACGGCTGCCAACTGGATGCCGAATACGGTCCCAAACGGGCCAGATGACACGGCTACTTTTGCGGCTTCGAACCAGACCGACATCTCGCTCTCCCTCGGGACGCAGGTTAATGGTGTCGTTTTCAGTCCAGGTGCATCTGCATTTACCATCAGTGCGAACCCGCGTTCGTCCCTCAGCATTACTGGAACGGGAATCGTGAACAATTCGGGCGTCGTGCAGCGATTCGTCTGTGTTGCTGACACGGAAGTCGATGGAGTCGGCGGAGGTGTCTTTTTTAGCGGCTCTGCCACGGCGGGCAACGGCACGTTCATCACAGAGGGCGGCGCAGTCAGCGGGGGCTTTGTTCCGGGCAAAATCATTCTTTCGGGCACGGCGACTGCGGGGAACGCCAGCTTCATAACAAATGTCGGTCAGGTTGCTGGTGCGGACGCGGGCTACGTGCAATTTCGGGACTCTACCACCGCAGACCACGGGACCTTCACGACCAACGGCACCGAAGGCGACTTCAACAGCCGTGGCATCACAGATTTCACAAACACATCTAGCGGCGGAGATGCGATCTTTACCAACGCAGGTAGTCCAGTAACAGGCGGATTTGGAGGAGCCACGATTTTCTCGGACAGTTCAACGGCAGCTAACGCCACTCTAATTGCAGAGCCCGGCGAGGGTGAGGGTGGTAGCGTAGAGTTCTACCTCAGTGCCGATGGCGGCACAGCGCGAGTGGACCTCAGCGGCAACGGCCAGCTCGATATCTCCTGCCACTCCGATCCAGGGATGACGATCGGCTCGATCGAAGGAACGGGCAATATCTTCCTAGGCTCCCACAACCTGGCGGCTGGAAGCAATAATCTGAGCACGGTATTTTCCGGCCTAATTCAGGACGCCGGAGGTTTTTGCGGCGGCACTGGTGGCTCGCTCACAAAGATTGGGACCGGCAAGCTGGTTCTCGCGAACGCAAACACCTACACCGGGGGCACTGCGGTGGAGGAAGGCGCGCTGGTGGTTAATAACAGGTCGGATTCGGGCACCGGTAGTGGCGCCGTGCAGATTCACGCCGGCACCCTCGCAGGCAGGGGCACAATCGCCGGTCCGGTTACTGTCGGAACAGGGGCTGGCGCAGGAGCAGTTCTGTCACCCGGAAAAGGTTCGCTTAAGCCGCGCACCCTTAACATTCAAGGCGCGATAATCTTTAACTCCGATGCGACCTACAAGGTTGACTTGAACAGTCGTCATGCGGTTGCGGATAAAGTTGCCGCCAAAGGCGTCACGATTGACGGCAGCGCGCTCTTTTCCTTTAACCCTCATACCGGCGGTTCACTTTCACCTGGAACAGTCTTTACGGTGATCGATAACACCGCGGCCACACCGATTAGTGGCACCTTCAGCAACCTCGCCGACGGCCAAGTCATCGTCACCAACGGCAACAACTTCCAGGCAGACTATCAAGGAGGCGACGGCAACGATCTTACGCTCACGGTTGTGCCGTGATCGCCGATCAGTGAAATTGCTGGAGATTCAAAATCACACTACAACCCTGCTGGAGGATGGAAAGGTGTTGGTGGCCGGCGGATGGTTTCCCCCATTTCTATTTCAGCCCGCGATCGGAGCTCTATGATCCCACGACTGGCACATGGACCATCACAGATGATCTAAATCAAAAGCGCGCGTATCACACAGCAACGTTGCTACGCAATGGCTTGGTGCTTGTAGCGGGTGGAATTGGTCGTGATGGAACCGAACTCTTCGATCCAGTGACGGAAACTTGGGCTGGCATCGCCCGGCTCAAAGAAGCTCCGCGAGAGCGTCACACAGCAACGCTCCTTCCCGGAGGCGAAGTGCTCGTTGCCGGTGGCAACCCAACAGCCACGAATCGAAATGCGGAACTCTTCGATCCGGTAGACGCGACTTGGAAACTGGCGGGCACGCTCGTTATTGGACGTTCGGGGCACACGGCGACGCTGCTGCCAAATGGCAATGTCCTTCTGGTAGGTGGCGATGCTAATTCTGTCACTCTCGCCAGCGCGGAACTTGGTGTCCGGGTCGAGCAGTAAGAATCGAATCGCTTCGTTATCCTTTGCGTTAGGCTCCTTGAGTTTGGCGGTTATTTCAGGCACAGACTCCAAGAAGCCAAGCAGGAAGCTGCTCTTGACCGCATAGTTCACATTTTCAGGCAGCGCACCTGTTGTGGAGAGGGCCGCCTTGGCACTGAGTTTGGCGGACACGACGCCGACCACATTACCGCGCTCATCTACCAAGGTTTATCTGATTCTCAATGCAAGCGGCAAGCAAAGACTGAACCATCGATCGGCGGAGCGGATTGGTTAATCACCAACGGCTTGAGGATACTGGCCGCGCCCGTCAATGACGATCCTGCTTTCGATGGTTGCTAAGTCTTCGCCAAATACATGCACTTCGCCCACTCCGCCTCCGAAGCGGTGGCAGGCATAGTCGATTGCCTTGCGCTTCGCATCCGGCGATGCAAACGCTGGCTCAACGCCGGGAGCCTCAAACGCGACCCATGCGGCGCGAAATTTCTTCGATGGCCGGACTTCAATGATCGTCATGCTTAGTCCGTGACCAACGAAGTCCAGGGCGGCCAAATCCGGATCCGGTCCCTTTCTTTGAGCTGGTACGGCTAACTGGCCTCGGCGTCGTTATCGCTCCAAATGCCCCCCCTCCCCGGGTGTCTGTTCAGTGCCGGGGATTCATGCTTCACTGAACGCGCGCTCGCTCATTCTCGGCAAGCTCAAAGCCGCAGATTTGGCGGTGCAACGTGAGCGCTCACTGTGCACGTTTACGGCGAAAAGGCGGGCAGTCGCATACTTTCGGGCACAAGCCGCTCGGGACATCCTCGGCAGCCCAGTTTTCGTTGACGTTTGTTTTCAAATGATTGCTATTTCTTGCGCCTTCATGCGCTTTGATGCAAAATCCCCCTCGGGGTCGAAGATGCTCATTTTCTCCTATAAGAATGAGCTATTAGAGCCAAGAAAACAAAGTGGGTTGGGCTGGGACTCGAACCCAGAACCAACGCCTTAAAAGGGCGCTGCTCTACCATTGAGCTACCAACCCCGTTAAATCTTCTATCCCCTCGGATCGGCGCGAGCTTCAGTTTTTACGACGATTCACCCGCTCGCGCAACCAGGCGAAACGAATTGTAGGGCGGGCGCCTCGCCTGCCCCGGGGCGACACCACGGCAAGCGATGCGCTTGCCCTACAACAACAGCCGCATGAGATCGCGCAACGAGTTCTGCGGCCGATCGAGGCGGAAGACCTCGAGACCGGCGGCACTCGCCGCCGCCCAATCCCGCTCCGGATCGTCACCCGCGTGCAGCACCTCACCCGGGGCAAAACCGCTGATTTCGAGCGCACGTTCGTAAATCAACGGATCGGGTTTGTCCGCGCCCAACTCGCTGGAGAGAAAAACGTGTCGGAAATATTTCGAGATCGCCAGGTGCTCGAGAATCATACGGAGACGGCCGTCGAAATTTGAAACGACCGCGAGCTCGAAATGCGGCGTGAGTGCCTCGATCACCTCGCGCACTTCCGGATACAGCTCCCAGACGCCGGCCTCGGCGAAATGTCCGTAGGCGGCCTCGAAAAAGGTGTCGCGATCGAGCGGGTCGATCCGCGGCGAGACGCGATCGAGCAGGCGCTCGACCAGGTCGCGCCACCAGCCTTTGTCGTCGTCTTCGCGCGGCTCGCCGGTCGCGGGACGGAGCGGCATTTCCTTCCAGACGATCGCGAAGGCCCGGTCCAGTTGCTCGGGATCGAGCGTGAGCCCCTGCCTTGCCGCAACCAGGGCGTAGTGCGTCCCGACACTTTTCGTTAGGCGAATCAGCGTTCCGGCGGCATCGAAAAAAATCGCTCTCGGCATCGCAATAATCTATTCAGCACGCGGGCGCACGCGCGCTCCGCAATTCTTTTCTCCTTTCGAGATCGCAGCGCGGACGTAACAGTTAGCTCCGCACGATTTGCGCAAGACATGAACACCATCGAATCACCGCGGCACGATCCAAAGTGGGATCAATCTCTCGGCGAAGAACTCGCCAACAGTGTCAGCCACGGCGTTCGGCCTGCTCGCGGCTTTGATCGGCGCGCCCGATTCTCATGTTCGCCGCCTGGCGCGGCGGTGACCGGTTCTTTTTTATCGGCACCGACCGTTTTCATCGCCGCCATGTTGCTCGTCTATCTCGGCTCGACGCTTTACCACGCCTGGCCGCGCGGAACGGTGAAATCGGTCTTCCAGGTAATCGATCATTCCGCGATTTTCCTGCTCATCGCCGGCACTTACACGCCTTTCACGCTCGGACCGCTCCGCGGCGCATGGGGTTGGACGATTCTCGCGCTTGTTTGGACGCTCGCGATTTTCGGCGTCATTTTGAAAAGCGTCCACGGCACCGAGCGGCGGAAGAAGCTTTCGATGACGCTCTACCTGGGAATGGGCTGGCTGATTCTGATTGCGTTCCGGCCCACTGATTTTGCACGTGCCGCTACCGAGCCTGGCCTGGCTGGTGGCCGGTGGCATCGCCTATACGGGCGGCGTTTTCTTCTTTGTCAGCAAGCGCAGCCGCTACACCCATTTCGTCTGGCATTTGTTTGTGCTCCTCGGCACGACCTGCCATTTCTCTCGCCGTCTTCTGCCTGCACCTCCGCATGAATACTTTGCCTAACGACACCATCTGCCGGTCGAGCATAACGATCCCGATCAACGCGCGCATCCTCGCCATTTCCGAGGACAAGATCGCCGGTTTTGTGCGCGAACCGTTTTCCGAAATTGCGGAGCGCGCCGGATTGCCGGTCGAGACCGTGCTCGAGCGCATCATCGCGATGTTGCGCGCGGGAACGGTCCGGCGCGTCCGGCAGACGCTGCTCGCGACCAATCTGGCGGATGGCGCGCTCGTCGCCTGGAAAGTGCCGCCGGAAAAAATCGACGCGGCCTTTGACTGGATGTCGCAACGCGATCCGTTCTCCGGACACGTCGTCCTGCGTTCGACCGATGCGGTCACGCCGGGCTCGGAATACAAGCTCTGGACAACGCTGAAAGTGCCGCACGGCTTTTCCCTGCAACGTCATGGCGAGATTCTCACCGGGATCGTCGGCGCGGAACATTTCCGGCTCATGCCGGCGAAGGGCATCTTCACGTTAGGCGTGGGTCACGTCAGGCGGAAGAATATCGAGCCGGGAAGCAAGGCGGACGAACCAGCGACGATGATCGTCGTCCAGCCCGCGACGTTGACGGAAAAAGAGTGGACTGTGCTGACGGCGCTGAAGCGGGAATTCGCGCCGGAGGAAATTCATGAGTCGCCGTGGGTCGCACGCGCCAAGGAAGCGGGCGTTTCGCTGGAGGAATTTTTCGCGGTCGCGGAGGACCTGACGAAGCGCAAAATCATTGGACGGTTCTCCACCTTTCTCGAGCACGTGAAGCCATCCGCCGGCGGAGTGCGCGTGACGCGTTTCAACGCGCTCTTTCATTGGGCGGTGCCGCCGGGCCGGGAAATGGAAGCGGGCGGCGAAGTCGGGCGGCACGAGATCCTGACTCATTGTTACTGGCGCGAAGCCGGGCCGGAATTTCGCAACGTTAACATCATGGCGGTCGCGCACGGCACGGACAAGGCGCTGCTCCTCGAGCACAAGGCGGCGATCGATCGACATCTCGCCGAATGCGGAATTCCGGTCTCCTACACGAACGTTTTCTGGGGCGGCCGGAGCGAGATCAAACCGTCGGAAATTTCGCCGCAGATTTACCGGCAATGGCTGGCGGAGATCGGCGCGGCGGGTGATCTTTCGGATGGTTGCGGCACGCTGAAACTGAGCGAGCACTGCTTGTCATCCTGATCCGGCGAAGCGCGGAGAAGGACCTCGCAGTTGCAAACGACGCTTTCGCCTAACGATAAACGCGGACTGCAACTGGGAGGTCCTTCGCCGACAGCTGCGGCTCAGGATGACAGTCTGGCTGCGGAATCATGCTCGCCCGGCTGCAATTGGCACCGTCGCCGCGAGCGCAAACTCCCGCGTTCGCTCCAGTTCGCGCAGCAGCGCAACCGCGAACTCGGCGCGGTTCGATCTTCCGCCCGAGCGCCATGGCGAGCGAGCCGGCGCGCTCGCGCAGCTCGGCGGGAAAATCGTCCGGCGCCTGATTGAGGTTCACTCCGATCCCGACAATCGCGGCGAACGACTGGCCCGGCGGCCGGCCTTCGTTTCGACCAGCACACCGGCGACTTTGCGTCCGCCGATGTAGACGTCGTTAGGCGGTTTGATCGTCGGCTCGAGCCCGGTCTCGCCGCGGATCGTAGCCGCGACCGCCTGCGCCGCCCAGTTCGTTAGGCGAGCCGATTCAGCTGAGCGGAATCTGCGGCCGAAGCAGAACCGAAAACCAAAGCCCCAGATGCGACGCCGATTCCCAGCGATTCCCGCGCTGGCCGCGGCCGGCGGTTTGGTGCTCGGCGAAAACGACGAAGCCCTCCGGCAGCTCCGGCGTGAGCATTTGCCGAAGAAAATCATTCGTCGAACCGGTCGATTCCAGCACGATAATGCGCCGTCCGATGACGCTTTCCCCTAACGATGCGCTTAGTTCGGCCGCGATCAGCCGGTCAGGCGGCGACATGCGTCAACTCCAGCGAAAAATCGATCGCGGGCGCGGAGTGGGTCAGAGCGCCGATCGAGACGAAATCGACCCCGGTGGCGGCGATTTGCCTCACGTTGCGCAGGTTGACTCCGCCGCTCGCCTCGAATTTCACTTTCCCTTTGCCGATCGCGACCGCTTCGCGCATCTGGGTGCCGCGCATGTTGTCGAGCAGGATCACTTCCACGCCTTCGACCTCCAGAAGCGCGCGGACTTGATCGAGGTTATCGGCTTCCACTTCGATCGCGCAGGCCGGGCCGCTCCTTGCGCACCCGCTCGATCGCCGCGCTCAGCCGCGGCGAGCCCGTTGCGCGCGAGGAGGTGGTTGTCTTTCACCAGCACCATGTCGAAGAGCCCGAAGCGATGATTCGTCCCGCCGCCCGCAACGACCGCCGCTTTCTCAAACTTCCGCAAGCCCGGCGTCGTCTTGCGCGTGTCGAGAATCTTCGCGCCATGGGCGCCGGCGGCTTCGACGAATTGATGAGTCAAGGTCGCGATCCCGCTGAGGTCGCTGGAGGAAATTGAGCGCGACCCGTTCGGCGGTGAGGATCGAGCGCGCCCGGCCGCGGACTTCCAGGACGGCCGTCCCGCCGGCCACGATTGCGCCATCCTTCTGCGCAATCTCGACGCGCAAGGCCGGATCGACCCGCCGAAAAACCTCCGCCGCCACCTCCGTCCCGGCAACGATCGCCCGCTCCTTGGCGATCGCACGCGGCGGAAGCCTGGTCGTTTTCACCCACGAAATACTCGCTCGTGACATCGCCAGCTGCCGATGTCTTCGCGCAGGGCGAGATCGATCAGATTGATGATCTTCGTCGGAGAAATTCATGACCGTAGAGCCGGCGACGGCCAAGCACGCAGCTCGCCCGACCAGATGCTACCATGCGGGGAAGAATGCCGGGCAACAAGGCCGCCGGTACAAAAAAAGATCCGGGCAGGGCACGCGGAGAAACCTTCGAATGCGAGAACGTGCCACCGCCCGAATCGCCTTAACCAGTGGATATAGACAGTGGTGGTCATGGAGCGTTCAAAAGATTTTTCAGAAAACTGCCAGTCTGGCGGTAACCGAAAGCGGGCGTAGAGCCGGCTCAGTCCTTCGATTGACGGTTCTTCCGGCGCCTCGCAGAACGCGAGCCTGGTCTATAGCAGCAACTCGCCCTGGCTCTGCGCGTCCCGCCCGGGCCGCTTCGTCGCGCACATCCTGGAGGAGCGACTTGAACTCGTATTTCTCCATCGATTCGATCAGCCGGGGGTAATCCGGCGTGATGCGCAGGTCGTCGATCGGCACCGGCAGCGGCAGATGGCAATCCAGCTCGACCATCTTGCGATTTTGCAGGATGCGCTCGCGCGCCTGCCTCCAGCTTCTCGCGCGTTTTCGGCGTCTTGATTCTGATCAAGGCCGTTCAAGAGCGCGTCGAGACTTCCGAATTCGCGCAGCAATTTGGCCGCCGCTTTTCGACCGATGCCGACCCCGCGGATGTTATCGACCGCATCGCCCGGAGATGCGCGAGGACGTCGCCGATCATGCGCCGGCGGGACATCCCATTTTGCCGTCACCTCTTCTTCGCCTAACAATGCAAACGCGTCCTTGGGCGAGGCGAGATCGGCCTTGGCCGTCGTGTAGATTTTCACGGTCGAATTGACGAGCTGATAAAGGTCCTTGTCGTTCGTCGCGAGCACCACTTCGATGCCGCGTTCGCGCGCCTTGATCGCGTAACAGCCCATCAAATCGTCCGCTTCCGTGTCGGGCAGCGAGATGTTTTGAAAGCCAAGCCAGGGCGTGAGCTCCTGGATATCGTCGAGCTGCGGCACCATCGGCGGCGGCATTTCCTTGCGCGTCTCCTTGTAGCCCGGCTGCAATTCCGTCCGGCGTTGCGGCAGCCCCCGGTCCCAGACGACCGCGCCGAGATCGGGCTGCAAATGTTTCAACATGAGCCGGAGCGATTTGGTGAATCCGTAGATCGCGTTGGTCGGTTCGCCGCGGGAATTCGAAAGGTGCAGGATCGCGAAATAGGAGCGGTAGACGTAGTAGTGACCGTCGATCAGCAGGAGTTTCATAAAATGGGAACAGGATTTACTGGATTGTCCGGACGGGAAGCGGAACGTGCAAGAGCGCTTCGCCAATCCTCGTCATCCTGTGAATCCTGTCGAAAAAAATCAAACCGATGCCTGGATCGTGCGCGTGCAGGGCAAGGAATACGGCCCGGTTGACCTCGAGGAATTGCGCGCGTGGAAGCGGGAAGGCCGACTGATTCGCGAAAACGAAATCCGCGAACCGGGGAGCGAGCGCTGGATTCGGGCGGGCGAGCTGCCGGAAATTTTCGCGGATGAGGCGGACCGGCGCCGAACCGGCACGGATCCGTCGTCGGCGATCTGAGCTTCGGCGAAATCTTCACGAGCGGCTGGCAGATTTACCGCGCGGGATTCGGACGCTTCCTCGCGCTTGCGTGCTCGTTTCGGTCCCTTCATTTTTTGCTCCAGCTGCGCGGCGCCGTTTCTCGAGATGCCGAAAGACAGCGGGACTCGATGGCTCCCGTCATCCTGCGCCGTGCGGTCGCGTTTGTGCATGCTTGTGCGCCGTGATCGCTGGCCGTTTTCCCTCGCCGGCCGATCGCAGTTGCTCGCCGCCGATCTTTATGCCGGTCGCGATCCGACACTGGGCGATCTTCTCAGCCGCGCCAAGCCGCTTTGGACCCGCATGTTTGTTCTCGGGCTGATCGTTTATGGCAGCTATTTTCTCTGGACGGTCGATCCCACTCCTCGTGGCGCTTTCGCTGGCGGCCGGCGCGACCTCGGTGAGCGGGTCTTGTCATGCTCGTCGCTGCTCTTTTTCAGGCCTGGATGTTCGGCACGGCTTTTCATCAATTTTCTCTTCTGGCAACAGGCCGGCCGTGCTTGGCGGGACGGCGGCACTCGAGGCTCTGCAGGAAAGCAAGGATCTGGCGCGAAGCGGTACGGACCGGCCCCGGTGCAGAGACCGCTCTACCGCGGCGCGATGATCGTCGCGCTCTGGTTGCTGGTGATTATCGCTGCGAATGTCGCGATTCTGCTCCCGGTAGTGCTCTTCCGGATGCGCGGGGTGACCAGCCTGGGAGCAGGCCGCCACGATGGTGCAGGCGATGGCGACGACGAATTCCCCAGATTTACTTTCCGGCCTAACGACGCCTCCTGAGCTGCCTCGGCGCATCGCGAGTCTGGGGCCGTGGCTGGCGGCGATTTCTGTCGGGCTCTGATTTGGACACGAAGGCAGGGCGTGCAGACCTCCGGCCAGGATCGCCACACCTAACGACGAACTCAACTGAGAGATTCGGACAACCCGTGTCACAGCTCGCCTTCGGCGCGCAGAGCGAAGCCGCTCCGGCTGCGCGAATCGCCCGCGCCACACTGAAACGGACTCACTTCGGATCAAATTCGTTGGAGTTACTCGCTCATGGCGCGTCGGCCTGCTGAATGGTTTTTTTTGCTTGACGGCCTGGTTTCACCGAATTCGGCGGATCGATACTCCGATCCCACATTCCTTGGAAACGAGAACGGCCCATTGGCGTGACACCGCTTCCCGGCAGCATAATCGGCGATGCTCTATGTCGTCGGCACGCCGATCGGAAATCTGAACGACATTACCCTCCGGGCGTTCGAGGTCCTCAAGCAAGCCGACCTGATCGCGGCCGAGGACACGCGGCATTCCGGAAATTTGCTTCGTCATTTCGAAATCCGGAAACCGCTGCTCAGTTATCACGAGCATAACGAGGCCAGGCGGACGGCCGAACTAGTCGAGCGCCTCGCGACTGGCGAGACGATAGCGCTGATCACGGACGCGGGCATGCCCGGCCTGTCCGACCCAGGAGCGCGCCTGATTCGTAGATGCATCGAGCGGGACTTGCCCTTCACAATCGTGCCGGGCGTTTCGGCGATCACGACGGCGCTCGTCGGCTCGGGATTTCAAATGGAGCAATTTTGCTATCGCGGGTTCCTGCCAGTGAAGAGCGGTCAACGCGAACGCGAATTGCGCGCGGCGGCGGAGCGACCGGAAACCACTGTATTCTTCGAATCTCCATATCGAATCACCAAGACGCTGACCGCCTGCTCGGACCTTATGCCCGGACCGGATGGTTTGTGTCGCGCGCGAGCTGACGAAAAAATTCGAGGAATTCAGGCGCGGAACCGCCGCCGAATTGCTGGCCCACTATGATGCGCACCCGGCCAAGGGCGAGATCACGCTGCTGGTGGCGGGCACGGAATGAGGAGAGGTCGGCGCCGGATTTCCGCTTGTCAAAGAGACGGGTCCGTGTGACTGTCTCCGACTTTTCCCAAGGCCATGGCTTACGCAATTATCAAAACAGGCGGCAGACAATATCGCGTCGCCGAAGGTGACACGATCGATGTGGATCTGCTCGAGGGCGATGCCGGCCAGAAGATGACTTTTGGCGACGTGCTCATGCACGCGGACGGCGACAAAATAACCCACGGCAGCCCCTCGGTTTCGGGTGCCAGTGTCACTGGCGAAGTGGTCGAACAACGCAAGGACAAGAAAGTCATCGCCTTCAAATACCGTCGCCGCAAAGGTTATCACCGCACCGTCGGCCATCGCCGCAAATTGACGCGGGTCAAAATCACCGGCGATCAAGCTCGGCTCGAAATCGAAAAAGAGCTTCCGAGAAAGAAGCGACCGAGTAGCCGCAGTCAGTTTCTCAACTTTCAACTTTTCCAATGGCTCATAAAAAGGGACAAGGCAGCGTCAAGAACGGCCGCGACAGCGTCAGCAAACGGCTCGGCGTGAAAAAATTTGGCAGTGAAACCGTGGTCGCCGGCAACATCATCATCCGCCAGCGCGGCACGAAGTTTTTGCCCGGCAAGAACGTCGGCCTCGGTCGCGACTACACGATTTTCGCGCTGGTCGACGGCCAGGTGCGATTCGATCGCGCCGGTCGCCGGGTCAACGTCGTCCCGGCGTGTAGCCTCGGCGAGCTGATTTTCACTCGCGGTTCGACTCGTCGTTAGGCGACGCTCGTCCCGCGCCACCGGGTGACTGCCGCATTCCGCGTTGTGTCGCAAGACACTTTCGGGTATAACGCGCATTCATCCGCGATGAAATACACCACTTATCTTCTCTTTGGCGCACCCGGCAGCGGCAAGGGCACCCAAGGTCGCTCGCTCGGCTCGATCCCGCGCTTCTTTCATTGCGCTTGCGGCGACGTCTTTCGCTCGATCGATACGCGCACCCGAGTCGGTCGCGCGTTTCTCGAATACTCCAGCCGAGGCGAACTCGTGCCGGATGACATCACGGTGGAACTTTGGAAGGCCCGGATCGATGCCGCGGTCGATGCGCACCAGTTCAAGCCCGACATCGATGTGCTCGTGCTCGATGGCATTCCGCGCAATGTCGGCCAGGCCGAGATCATGGATAAGTTGATCGATGTGAAAAAGGTCTTTCATCTTTCCTGCCCGAATCGCGACGCGCTTTTCACGCGGCTGAAAAAGCGCGCGTTGAAAGACAATCGCCTCGATGACGCGAACGAGGAAGTGATCAAGCGCCGCCTCGCGACTTACGAGGCCGAATCGAAGCCGGTGCTCGAACATTATCGAGGATCGCGTGCAGTTGGTGGACGCGACCGAGCCGCCGGCTAAAGTCTTGTTTCACATTCTCGAGACGGTCTCGAATGGGGAACATGAGTCAGCCGCAGTTTGAAAATTTCACCGCCTCCAGTCTCTACTGCGAGAAGTGCAAGGCGGCGATGCCGGTGCGCGAACGCCTCCTCCTCGTTCTGCCGGATCGCGAGCTTTACGATTATCTCTGCACCGGTTGCGCGTCGTCGGTCGGCCAGCGCGAAGTAACCGCCGGCGATAAAATGATGGCGCGGGCCGCCGCCCCGCGTCGCGCCCGTCGGGCTCTCGCGCCCCACGGTCTAATGCCGTAACGCGGCATGCGGATCGTCTTCATCGGCACGGGCGAAATCGGCCTGCCGACCTTGCGCGCGCTCTTGCGTACGCCAAAACACGAAGTGGTCGGCGTGGTCACGCAGCCCGACAAACCGGTCGGACGCGACCAACGATCCAAGCGCCGCCGATCAAAGCGGAGCTGGCGGCGACCTCGCGTGCCGATTTTTCAGCCGGCGCGATTCGAGACGACGAAGCAGTCGCGCAGATTCGCGCGCTCGCGCCGGACGTGATCGTCGTCATGGCCTATGGCCAAATCCTGCCGAAGAGCGTGCTCGAGATTCCGCGGATCGCCTGTTTGAATCTGCACGCCTCGCTCCTTCCGCAGTATCGCGGCGCGGCGCCCATCCAGGCGGCGATCGCGGCCGGCGACGCCGAGACAGGCATCACCGTCATCTACATGGACGAAGGTCTCGACACCGGCGACATCCTTCTGCAAACGAAGCTCGCGATCCTGCCTGACGAAACCGGCGGATCGCTCCACGATCGTCTCGCGCAAGCTCGCACCGGAAGCCTTGCTTGGCGCGCTCGATCAACTCGCCAGCGAACAGCGCACCGCGCACGCCGCAGGATTCCGCCGGCGCCACCTACTCGCCAAAGCTGACTCGTGAAGACGGAAAAATCGACTGGTCGGAACCGGCCGAAGTGATCGAGCGAAAAATTCGCGCCTTCGATCCATGGCCCGGCGCCTTCACCCAGCTCACCGACGCTGCGGGAAAGCTCGCGCAACCTCAAAATCTTTCGCGCCTCAGTCAGTCGCGCAAAGCATCGGGCGACCCGGGAATCGATTTCCACGCCTAACGACGGGGAAGTCGCTCGTCGCCACCGGCCGCGGCGCCCTGCGCCTCGACGAAGTGCAACTGGAAGGAAAGCGCCGGATGAGCGCCGCCGAATTTCTTGCGCGGTTTTTCCTCCCCAAGTCCGCATTTCTGATCGATCATCCCGCGCCGAGATGGAAAGTGCCACGCCCGCCTACAAACGCATCGTTCTCAAATTAAGCGGTGAAGCGCTCCGCGAAACCGGCGGCCGCGACACGATCTCGCCGCAGATCGTGAAGGAAATCGCGCGCCAGGTGAAGGAGGTCTACGACCTCGGGGTGCAGATCTCGATCGTCGTCGGCGGCGGCAACATCTGGCGCGGACTCGCCGCCAGTCATCGCGGGATGGATCGCACGACCGCGGATTACATGGGAATGCTCGCCACCGTCATCAACGGCCTCGCGCTGCAAAGCCAGCTCGAGCAAAGCGGCGTCATCGACCCGGGTGCAGACCGCGATCGAAATGCAAAACGTCGCCGAGCCGTTCATCCTCCGCCGCGCCATCCGGCACCTCGAGCAGGGGCGCGTCGTCATTTTCGTCGCCGGCACCGGCAACCCTTATTTTTCCACCGACACGACAGCCGCGTTGCGGGCCAGCGAAATCGGCGCCGACGTCATCCTGAAAGCGACGAAGGTCGACGGCATTTACGACCGCGACCCGAAGCTGCATCCCGACGCGCAAGCGCTACGAACAGATCAGCTACACCGAAGCCCTGACGAAAAGGCTGCAGGTGATGGACTCGACCGCTTTCAGCCTCTGCATGGACAACAAAATCCCGATCATGGTTTTCGACATGAACAAACCGACCAATGTTCGCGATGCCGTGCTCGGGAAAAAAATCGGCACGCTCGTCACCGATTAGCGATTGCGATTCGAGCGTCCGCAGCTTTCTTTCACCACCTTATGAGCGCCGACGAAATCCTCCTCGAAGCCGAAATGGCGATGGAAAAAAGTGTGGACTACATGATCCACGAATTCGCCAGCGTTCGCACCGGAAAAGCGTCGCCGGCTCTGGTCGAGAACGTCGATGTCGAGGCCTACGGCTCGGCCATGAAATTGAAGCAGCTGGCGCTGATCACCACGCCGGAACCGCGCTTGCTCGTCGTGCAACCGTTCGACGCCTCGACCGTGCGCGACATCGAGAAAGCGTTGAAAGAATCGAAAATCGGCATCATGCCGCTGGTCGATGGAAAGATTATCCGGTTGCCGATTCCCGAGCTCTCGGAAGAGCGGCGCAAGGATCTCGTCAAGTCGCTCAAGCAGATGGCGGAGGAAGCGCGCGTCCGCGTCCGGGCCAATCGCCGGACGGCGATGGACGAAGCCAAGAAGATGGAAAAAGCCGGCGAAGCGACCGAAGACCAACTGCGCGACACCGAGGCGGAGATTCAGAAACTAACCGATCGTTTCGTGAAATCGATCGACGACCACTTCGAGCGCAAAGAAGCCGAAGTGATGAAGGTGTTGAGCGTCGGCGGCAAGCGAAGATTCGCGCGTTGTCAGTCCTGAGTGCCATATCGTTAGGCGAGAAAGGCGCGAATCATGCGAGGTCCTTCACGTCTGGCGGCTCAGAATGACAAGGCGGCGACCGCCACCACTTCCTCGACGCTGACCGCTTTCATGCAGCGGAAGTCGAGCGGACATTCGCGCAGAAAACACGGGCTGCATTCGACCTGGTGCCTAACGACCCGATTTTCTTTCCCTAGCGGACCCGTCAGGCTCGGCTCTGTCGAACCAAAAACCGCCACGACCGGAACCCCAAGCAGGGTCGCGAGATGCATCGTGCCGGTGTCGTTGGTCAACAGCAGCCGACACTTCCGAAGTTCGTCGATCAGTTGCTCGAGAGTCGTCTTGCCAATGAGATTGATGCAGTTCGTCGCCCAGCTGCCGCGGCGATCTGCGCGCCCACCTCCTCGTCCTTGGCCGTGCCGAAAAGAACCCAATCGACCGCCAATCGCGGCGGCCGTGGCGGCGAAGCGCTCCGGCAACCAGCGTTTCGCCGGACCGTATTCCGCGCCGGGACAGAGTCCCATTCTTCGTTCGGCGGGCCCGGTCGGCGGCGGGGCGGCGAGCGCAATCTCGTCGACCCCGGCCTCCACGCCTAACGATCGCGCGAGATCGAGATAATGTTCCACCTGATGCGGCGGCGGCCCTTTCCGCTTCGGGCTTGCGCACAACCTGGTTCAGGAGCCAGCGGCGGCGATGCCCGGCATAACCCACCCGGCGCGGCACGACCCGCCAGCCAGAGCTCAAGCGCCACGCGGAACGAATTGGGAAAGACAATCCCCACATCAAATTCCGGCTGCGTTCCGGAGCAAACCGGACCGCCTCCCAGAGGGATTTTTCGCCTAACGAAATCACCTCATCGACTTCCGGCACGAGCCGCCAGACCGCCGCGATCTTTTCCGGCGCCAGCACGGTGACGTGCGCGTCGGGCCGGCCACGCTTGATCGCCCGCACTGCCGGGATGCTGATGACGCTATCGCCCGAGCCAATTGCTGCCGCGGATGAGAATGCGGAACGGCTTCAGATCCTTCGGCCCAACCGTTTCCGGGAGGAAGAGTCCGCGTTTGTATTTGCTCGAGGAGCCAGTTCGGAGCGCGGCGTTTTCCAGCGATTGTGCACCCAGAACCAATCCTCCGGCGCGCGCCGGATTTCGTCGGCGATCACCTCGTTCGCCTTCGCGGTCAGCGACGGCACGCTGTCGTTAGGCAAATCGCAAGGCCGGGCTGAAAGATCATCCGCCATTTCCCCGGGCCATCGGTGTAGAGGGAGGCGGCGATCAAGGCCGCGCCGGTGCGTTTGCAGAGCAGCGCCGGCAGCGGCGAAGTCGAGGCCAGCCGCCCGAAGAACGGCGTCCACAGGCCATGATCGCCCGCGTGCTGGTCGCTCAGGATCCCGATCATCCCGCCGCCGCGCAGGAGCCGGATCGCTTCCTGAAAGCCTTCGCTCCGGTCGAAGAGCTCGACGCCAAAGCGGGCTCGCTGTTGCCTAACGAATCGATCGAGATGGCGGTTGCCGAGCTTTTGATAAACGGTGCCCAGGCGGATGTAACCAAAATAGTGCGGCACGATTTGGGCGAACAACTCCCAGTTGCCGAGGTGACTGAGCAGCGACGACAACCGGCCGGCCCGCGCGCAGCTCGCGGTGCACCTCGTCAGTGCCCTCCGTCGCGACGAGCGCCGCGACTTCCTCCAGCGGCATGGCGTTGAGTCTTCATCCCGCTGAGGAGATTGGCGCCGAGCCGCTGAAAATGACGGCGGACGATCCGTCTCTTTTCCGGCGACGGACTTTTCCCGGACCGAACGCGATCTCCACATTCCGGCGGGCGAGTCGACGATAAGTTCGGCAGCAGGAGCCAGGCGACAGAAACCAAGGCCTTTCCCAAGGTAAAAAACGAAGCGCAACGGCAGCGCGGTGATCAACGCCAGCGCCGCGCGATAGAAGAGGTAAACGCAAAAATCGACCATGCAAGGCGGCCGGCGAGGACCGGGAACGAGTGCGGCTGCACCGTAATTTTGCCTGCGAGCGGCTGCAATCATTATAATGTGCTCTCGTGCAGACGGCGTCTCTTCCAAACGGTCCGCTCTGATTTCGCGCGCCTCGTCGCCCGAAAATTCGCGCCAGCGCAGGTTGCTCCTGGTCGGCAACGAGGTGGGCCAGTTTGTCGAGCATCGCAGGCGAACATGACATCGAAGAGCACGGTTTGCGCTGGGATTGCCGAGCTCGACGCGCTTCGGCAAAATGGCAGCACGCCGCGGTTCGACCTTGCGATCTGGTTCTATCCGCGCAGAAATCGAATCGGCGAAGATGTTCCGATCCTCGAGCGGCTCACCACGCTGGTCGACGATCTCGTCCTCATCCCCGGAGCGGGGGCGGACGTGGCAAAGCGGCGGCCGCGCCTCGTCGATCCATCTCGCCAGTCTCGGCTTTTTCCCAAATTACGATTGCGATATTGTCGAGATCGAGACCGGCGCCGTCCGGCTAAGCCGAAAGGAAGCCGACTCGATCGACGTCCTTTTGCCGGCGGTCGAGACCGGTTTCGCCCGGATCAATGCTCAATTGCGCGGACTGCACCGCACGCTTGCGAACGCGCATGTCGGAGCTGGAGGCGGCCGATCGCCACATCGCCCGGCTCGAGGAAAAAGTGCTCAAGCTCAAACAGGCGAAACGGGATCTGAAGCAGCTCAAGGCGGAAAAACAGGCGCTGCGCAAATCACCCGAACGCAAGGTCGGACAGGTGCTCCTCGCGCCCTATCGGTTGCCGCAAAAATTGATCCGCGAGATACGCAAACAATTTGGCGGTCCGATCACGCCGAAGGATCCGGTCCTTTCGCCTAACGAATACCAGGAGTGGCTGGAAAAACGGCGCCCCTCGGAGACAGGACCTCGCGCTGGCCCGCGACGAAGCGCGCGCTTTTGCCTATCGCCCATTGATCAGCATCATCACGCCGGTCTTCAACACCCCGGCCCTTTGGTTGGATAAGGCCGTCGAATCGGTTCTGCACCAGGCCTACGAAAACTGGGAACTGATTCTGATCGACGATGGTTCGACCCTTGCCGAGACTCGTCGAGTTCCTGCTCCACGATCGCAGCGACGTGATCCGCGAATTGTTGTCGTTAAGACGGGAAAAGACGGCGGCATTTCAGCCGCCTCCAATTCCGGTCTGGAGCGGGCCCGGGGCGAATGGATCAGCTTGCTCGATCACGACGACGTCCTCGAACCAGACGCGCTCTTCGAGGTGGCCAAATACCTGCAAGAGCAACCCGAGCAGATCTCGATCTACTCCGACGAGGATAAGATGACCGAGGAAGGACTGGCGCGCCGCATATTCAAACCCGATTGGTCACCGGATTTTTTTCTTTCCTACAACTATCTGTGCCATTTCACCACCGTCCGGCGCGAGATCGTGGAAAGAGCTGGGCGCTTTCGTCCGAGTTTGATGGCGCGCAGGATTACGATCTCTTTCTTCGCGTTAGCGAACTGACGACCCGCATTCATCATCTGCCGCGCATCCTCTATCATTGGCGCCGCAGCGAGACCTCCACCTCGGATAACATCCGGCGCAAACCCGCAAGCTCTCGAAGCGGGACGCCGCGCGGTTGAAAATCATCTCTTGCGGCGCGGCGAACGCGGCCATGTCACGGTCGATTGGCAGACGCATGCCTACTGGGTGAAACGCGAGCTGCGCGAAACCCGACGGATCTCGATCATCATCGCGACGCGCGATCGGATCGATCTTCTCTCCCGCTGCATTGCCAGCATGACCGCGAAAACAAGCTACCCGAACTACGAAATCATCGTCGTCGACAACGACAGCCAATCCGAGGAAGCACGGGAATATTTTCGCAGTTTCGAGCATCGGCTCTTGCAATTCCACGGACCCTTCAATTTCTCCGCGATCAATAATTTCGCGGTCGAGCAAACGCGACGCTCCCTGGCTTCTTTTTTTGAACAACGACATCGAGGTGATCGAGAGCGAATGGCTCACCGTCATGGCCGAGCACGTGCAGCGGCCGGAGGTCGGCGCGGTCGGCGCGCGCCTCCTTTACCCTGACGATACCGTGCAACACGCCGGCGTCGTGCTCGGCGTCGGCGGAATCGCCGATCATGCTTTCCGCCAGCTTTCCGGCCGATGCGCCCGGCGTCTGCCGGCAGCTGCAGGTGACGCGCAATTACAGCGCAGTCACCGGCGCCTGTCTGCTGACCCGGCGCGAGGTTTTCGAGGAGGTCGGCGGCTTCGACGAAGAACAGCTTGCCGGTTACCTTCAACGACGTCGATCTCTGCTTGAAAATGCGGCGGGCTGGTTATCTGATCGTTTACACGCCCTTCGCCAAGCTGTATCACCACGAATCGGCCTCGCGGCGGCGGAGCGTGGAAGCGCTCGAGACCGAGGTGATGCGGGAGCGCTGGCCGGAATATTTGGAACGCGATCCCTACTACAATCCGAATCTTTCACGGGAACGCGCTGATTTCTCGTTAGGCAAATAATCCGATTTCGAATGAATAAGAAACACATCCGACAGCTGGCACGCTCTGGCCCCGGAAGCGTCGCCGCGAAGCTCTGGCCGAGCGCGATTATGGCGAGCGCTCCCTCGGCGCAGCGCATCGCGGAGGTCGGCGTCGAAGCCGGCCAGCTCACGGGCGCAAATCGGACCGACCCGGAAATTGCACGGCCTGGATCCCGGGCGTGGAAATTTTCGCCCGCACTATTCATCCGCAGCGCCATCGCGGATTGTTCGGCGAATTTGCGCGTCGCGATGAAGGGACCGCTGGCAAGAATCGGGCTTTGGCCCCAACAATGGTCGGCCGCCCGGATGTTCGCCCAGACCGCGAAAGGTTTTCATATCCATCCGCCAAGCGTGCCGGAGGAAGTCTCGCCTAACGAATGGTTCCAGCGTCTTTTCTCGATGAGCCGGAGAATTTTTCGCTCCGCCGCTACGAGGACGAGCAATGGGACGTGATGTTTTTCGTGCAGGGCCGGGCCGAGATGATCCTGCGCGAGGCGCGCGCCGGTTTGCCGTCGCGGACGATGCGGTTCTTCATCGACGGCGACGAACACCGCGGGCCTAACAATGCCGCGGTGGTCATTCCACCGGGCGTGGCCCACGCCATCCGGGTCGAGGGTTCGGAGGATTTGATCATGGTTTACGGGACGAGCACCTCTTTCCGGGCCGAGTTCGAAGGACGGATCGCGAGCGAAGTCGAGACGGCGTCGCTGCCGGAATCGTGGCAGCGATTTCTTTCATGAATTCTGAGTCTGGGAGCGGTCTTTGCGTCCCGATCAGGGGAAACGTCGCAACTCATCGGGGCACAAAGGCCCCTCTCACGTTGAAGCGGCGGTTCGATCCGGCCGATCCGGAGTGGATGGATCGACCGCAGCCGGTCTCGCCTGAGCTGCTTGTCCGACCTGCGCAAATCTGCGGACACTCAATCGTTACTTCGGCAGCTATCGACTGATTCGCTATTTCCTCCGACGCTGGATTCGGCCGGGCGACAAGCTGCGCATTCTCGATCTGGCCACCGGCTCCGGCGATATTCCCCGACTCGTCGTTGAGTTCGCCCGCAAGGCACGGCGCAGAGGTGGAAATCGACGCGGTGGATTTTCAGGCGTCGACGATCGAGATCGCGCGACAACTGAGCGCCGGCTTTCCCGAGATCCGCTACCATTGCGCGGACATTCACCATTTCGGCAATGAACATTCCTACGACATCGTGCTCTTCTCGCTCGCGCTGCATCACTTCAGCGGCAGACGAAGCGGTGGCATTGCTGCGTCGTTGCCGCGCTCTTTCCCGTGGGAAAGTATTGGTGGCCGATCTGTGCCGTGGCTGGTTTGCGAAACTCGGGGTCGATTTGCTCACCGCCACCGTTTTTCGCGAGGCGATGACTCGCAACGACGCGCGCGTCTCGGTCGCCCGCTCTTTTTCCTACCAGGAACTGGACCATCTCGCGCGCGACGCCGGCTGGCGCGATTACGGCCATCGCCGCTTTCGTTTTGCCCGCCAGGCGATTTGGCTGGAGCATTCCCAATCCGCCGAAACCAGCGCAAGTGTATGACATCTCTCTAACCGAGACGTCAGAGCAAATCACTCAAGAGCGCAGAAACCTGAGAAGACGCCACATGAAGATTATTTCGACCATCCAGGGTCTGCGTTCGCATTCGTGGGGCCAAAAAAGACGACGCGTCCTGGTTCCGACGATGGGAGCTTTGCATGCAGGACATGTTTCGCTCATTCGACTGGCGCGGAAAAACGCCGGCGCCGGACGGCGAGGTGGCGGTCAGCATTTTTGTTAATCCGTTGCAGTTCGAACCCGGCTCGGATTTTTCGCGCTATCCCCGGCCGGAATCGGCCGACGAAGAGATCTGCCGCGCGGAGGGTGTGGATTTGATCTTTCGTCCCTTACCTAACGAAATGTATTTTGCCGAGATCACTCGACCTTCGTCGAAGAAACCGCGCTCTCCGAGAGGCTCTGCGGCGCGTCGCGGCCGGGTCACTTTCGCGGCGTCTGTACCGTGGTCGCGAAGTTGTTTCATCTCCTCGCACCGAACCGCCGCGGTCTTTGGCGAAAAGGATTTTCAGCAGCTCGCGATCATTCGTCGCATGGTGCGCGATCTCGATTTCCCGGTCGAGATCGTCGCCGGTCCGACGGTCCGCGAAGCCGGATGGTCTCGCGCTCAGCTCGCGCAATCAATATCTCAACGCGGAGGAACGAGCGCAGGCGCCGATCATCCGGCGGCGCTCTGCTTGAGGCGGCGCAGTCGAAGGAAAAATCCGCCGCAAATTACTCGCGGCGGTGCGGCAAGAAAATCGAGTCGGCTCCGCTCGCCCGGATTGATTACGCCGAGATCGTGGGCGCCGACGATCTGCAACCGCGCCTAACGATCGCGCCGCGCTCGCTCCTCGCGGTCGCCGTCTTTTTCGGCAAAACCCGCCTGATCGATAACATTCTGCTCGGATGAGGGAGTTCGATTTCGTCGTCATCGGCAGCGGGATTGCCGGCCTGACCTTTGCGATCAAGGCGGCGAAACACGGCCGCGTCGCGATCATCACGAAACGCCAAGGGGTGGACTCGAACACGGCCTGGGCGCAGGGCGGCGTGGCCTGCGTGACGAGCGGTGAGGATTCCTTCGAGCTGCACATTCGCGACACGCTCGAGGCGGGCGCCGGACTCTGCGATCCGGTCGCGGTCGAGACGGTGGTGAAGGAAGGTCCGGAACGGATTCGCGAGCTGATGGAACTCGGCTTGCATTTCGACGAGCGCGACGTCTCCGGTCATCGCGAGCTCGATCTTGGTCGGGAAGGCGGCCATTCCAAACGGCGCGTGCTCCACGTGCACGATCTCACCGGCTACGAAATCGAGACGACGCTGCTCCGCGCGGTCAGAGCAATCGCCTAACATTGAGCTGCTCGAGAATCACATGGCGGTCGATTTGATCACCGCGGCGAAACTTGGCTTCGCGACCGAGGACCATTGTCTCGGCGTTTACGTCCTCGATGAAATTTCCGGCGCGGTGGAAACGATCCGCACCGATCGACTGCTCCTCGCGACCGGCGGTTGCGGGAAGGTCTATCTCTACACGACCAACCCCGCCATCGCGACGGGCGACGGCGTGGCGATGGCGTGGCGCGCCGGCGCGGTGATCGCGAACATGGAGTTCATCCAGTTTCATCCGACCTGCCTCTTTCATCCGCAGGCGACCTCGTTTCTGATCTCCGAGGCGGTGCGCGGCGAAGGCGGAATCTTGCGCAATAGCAAAGGCGAGGATTTCATGGCGCGGGTGCATCCACGGGGATCGCTCGCGCCACGCGATATCGTCGCCCGCGCGATCGACGCCGAGATGAAACGCTCCGGCGCGCAATGCGTCTATCTCGATATCACGCACCAGCCGCGCGAATTCCTGCAGGAGCGTTTTCCTCACATCTACGAGACCTGCCTGCGCTACGGCATCGACATGGCGAAGGAACCGATCCCGGTCGTGCCGGCGGCGCATTACCAATGTGGCGGAATCAAGACGAACGTGGACGGCGCGACCAGTTTGCCCGGGCTGTACGCGATCGGCGAGGTGGCCTGCACCGGGTTGCACGGCGCGAATCGACTGGCGAGCAATTCGCTCCTCGAAGGGCTGGTCATGGCTCATCGCGCCGGCGGAGGCACTCATCCGCAGCCGCCCGCCAGCCCATCCGGCCGGGTCAGTCTCGCTGCCGGAATGGCAAGTCCGGCGATGTCCAGGACGTGGACGAACTGGTCGTGATCTATCACAACTGGGACGAGATTCGGCGCCTGATGTGGGATTACGTCGGCATCGTGCGGACCGACAAACGGCTGCAGCGGGCGAGCGCGCGCCTGCGCAATTTGCAGCGCGAGATCCAGGAATTTTACTGGAATTTCCGCATCACGGTTGACCTGCTCGAGCTGCGCAATCTTGCCACGGTCGCGGCGTTGATCGTCGACTCGGCGCTTAGCCGGAAGGAAAGTCGAGGCTTGCATTACACGATGGATTATCCGGTAATGAGGGATGAACTCTTTCGCCGGGACACCTTGCTGAGCCGGAGCTGAGCTGTTTTGGAATGGATCGTGCTAAAAAGCAATGATGAAACAGGCTTGCCTGTCGCGCTCGATCTGGCTAGAACGAAAGGCGGAAATGCTCGCGAAACGAAGAAAATCTCCTGGCTTTCGTGGCCACTTGCTCCGTGGCGCCTAACATTCGTCCAGGCGCAGTCGCCCTACGAAAGCAGCGCGGATTTCGCGAAGTATGCGATGAAGTTGCGCGCCCAGGCGCTGCTCAAAGTGGAGCCGCAGGTTTTCGTCCCGACGACTTCGCGCTTTTCTTCTTCCCGTTATCCGTGGAAGACGGACATCGTCACAACCATTTTCTGGATCGGCGAAATGCCGACCGCGAACAATCCCGGTTCCGAATCACAAGAGCTCGTGGGACTCGCATTGGGCGCGCAATTACGGCGGTTACGACAACCCCGATCCGTCACGGCGACACGACTATATCCCGGTCAATTTCGTCCCGCGGCAGAACCCGTTCTACTGCGCATTGCCCTACAACGATGTGTCGCATGGGCAGTTCAAACCCGAAGCGCCGATCGTTGTGCCGTGGTTTCGGCAGGCCTTCGTGCAGCAGGGTCATTCGGTTTGCAAAGATCGCTGGGTCGCGATCCGTCGCGGCAACCGGGTCTGCTACGCGCAATGGGAAGATTGCGGTCCGTTTCGCACCGATCATTACCAATACGTTTTCCGGAACGAACGGCCGCGGCCGAACCTGAACCACGGTGCCGGGCTCGATGTCTCGCCGGCGGTGCGCGATTATCTTGGGCTCGGGCCGATGTCCCTAACCGATTGGCAATTTGTCGAAGTGCGCGATGTCCCCCCCGGGCCGTGGCGAAACTACGGCGACAATAATAATTTCGTGATCGCGCGCCGGCAGACCGAGCAGCGACTGGCCGAGCAGTACTCGACCAAAACGAAGGCCAAGAAGTAGCGCAGGCGATCTTCGCTCTGCTTTCGTCTGTAGCCGGGGTCGCTGACCGGGCGGTAGTTCATTCGGGGAAAACTGGTGTCGGCGACCCCGCTTCAACAGAGGAGATTCGGTGGCGCGCGTCTCTTTACCGGCTCCGCGCGAGCTCGGCCGACAATTCCGCGAAGGTCTTTTCGATTTCGCGCACCCGATTGAGGAGCGGATCGTAGCGTTTGCGCTCCGCCGCGCAAAAGGCGCGCAGCGGCTGGAAAACCGCAGCCGATCTCGGCATAAAAGAGATCGATCGCGTGATGTAATTGCTGCTCGATCGCGGCGACCAATTCCTCGCGTTTCGACTTCCATCTGCCGGTGATATTCGACGAGGATTTTTCGGCGCCGCCCGAACGCGACAAACGTCCCCGCGACAAAGGCCGACGCCGCCACGATCCCGGTCACGTCGGCGACCGCGGCACTGCTCATCGCGGCGATCAGGGTCACGATGCCGCCCGCCGCCGCGACACCCGCCGGCACGCGCAACCAGTTCGCGGTCTCGCGAAACATCCGCTCGAGCTGCGCTTCCATCCCGCGACCGGCGATCCGCTCGACAAGTGTGAGCTCGATCGACTGAAGCAGCTCGCGCCGTTGCCGCGCGAAATCCGGGATCGTCTGGCTCACCTGCACGACGCGAGTCGCCCTTGAACTGATTTTCCATCGTGTCCTGCAACTGCGGCCAGAGGCTGCGCAGATCGGTCTCGAGCAATTGGAGCGCGTTCTCGACTTGCGGTTGAATCAGATCCCGCATTTTCGTTTCGAGGTCGGCTTGAAATTTCTCCTGCCACTCCGCCTTCCCAAAAACGAGCCGCCAGGTGCGCCAGAAGGAGAGGTTGCGCTCGAGCAATTCCTGCCCCTCGGTTTCGCAGCGCCGGCACGCCTGCTCGATGCCGCGCAGGAATCCGCCGACCTGTCGCAGCGTCTGCTCTTTCCGCGTCTCGAGAATGCCTTCGAGGCGGCTGAGTTGTTCTTCGTCGCGCACGATGGTCTCGAGGATGTTGCGCACTCGCGCGGCGCTGTCGGCGAGCATGACGGTCGCTGTCTGGCAGGTGGTCATCAACTTGGGAAGCCCGTGTTTCGATCGATCGACCATCAGGTTGATGTGCTGTTCCAGGGCAGCGAATGCGGCTCTCCTTCCAGAGACGCTCTTTATCGACGCCGGACGTGCGAGCGAGGAATGCCTTCCGCGCAGAGACCGCGAAAATCGGCGGCGCAAAACCGAGTTTTTGGTTGGCCGTTTCGCGGAGATGCTGCTCGATTACTTCGACCTCACTCGGATCGCGCAGGTCGGCCTGCTGGAGGACAAAGACGACGTTCTTCAGCCACTTTTGGTTCACAAATCGGAGCAGCTCCCAGGCGGACGCACCCCATGGATTGACGACCGAAAAGACAAACAGGATGAGATCGGCACGCGGGATAAAATTCTCCGTGATCGTCTGATGCTCGGCGACCATCGTGTTGGTGCCGGGCGTATCGACGATGTTGAAGTCCTGGAGAAATTCGATCGGCTGATAGCGCTCGGTCACGTGTGCGGCGACGTCGACGTATTGTTCGCGCGGACCGTGCTTAAAAATGTAAATCCGATCGGTCGCGGGCAGAACATCGACTTTGCAAAACTCCTGACCAAAGAGCGCATTGAGAAGGGAGGACTTGCCCGCCTTCACTTCTCCCACCACGACGAAAAGGAGCGGCTCACGGACGTCCTTGAGCAAGTTCTGCAGAGTGTCGAGCAGCGCGGGCTCACGCTGCATATCGGCCGTCAGCTTGAGCAGCGCGGAGAGAGCCGCCTCCGTCCGGCTGCGAAACTGCAAATAAAGATCGGCGACCATGCCGTCGCTCTACGGATTCGCCAGACCGAGGGCCGGGGAAGCAGCGGGGACTTGTTGTGGCGCCGCGGGGGCGAGACCCGGCGAGGAAACGGGCGCCGACCCTTCCGTACCCGGTTCCTTCGGCGCCATCGGCTTTCCCATCGCGATCAACTCGGAAACGGTGACAAACTTGAACCCTTTGGCCTGGAGCTGGTCGAACGTGCCCGGCATCGCCTTGATCGTCCCCGGGTGGATATCGTGCGAGAGAATGATCGAGCCGGGGCGCGTTTCCCTAACGATGCGGCTCGTCACGACAGCCGGGCCCGGTCTTTTCCAATCGAGCGGATCCACGTCCCAAAGGATGATGCGATAACCAAATTCAGATTTGATCCATTGTTTTCTGTCGCGCGGTGATCGAGCCATAGGGCGGTCGCATCAGGACCGGGCGAGCGCCGATCGCCGTCCGGATCGCGTCGTCAGTCTTTTGCAGCTCGGCACGCACACTCTCGTCCCGCATCTTGCCAAAAGCCGGGTGCGACCAGCTGTGGTTGCCGATTTCATGGCCCTCGCGCACGGCCCGCTGCAGGATCTCGGGGTGTTCCACCGCATTCTTGCCGACAACGAAAAAGGTCGCGTGGATGTGGTGCTGGGCGAGGATGTCGAGCAATTCCGGCGTCAGTTTCGCGCTCGGGCCGTCGTCGAAAGTCATCGCGATGAAAGGCCCATCCACGTGCACGGCGCTATAGCTGATCGCGGGCGTCTCGACAGCCTTCGCAACCGGAATGGAGGGGCCTGTGGCTGGCGAGCGCCGGCGGACGGTTGCGCGGCCAGCAGCCCCGACGAGGCAGAGGACAATCGAGCTGGCAGCGCCGGCCACACGGCTCCGAGAAATAGGCTGCAATTTCACAGGTTTAGGTTGGGCTGTATCTAGCAGACCAGCAAATCAACGCAAGAGATCGGCCGTCTCGGGTGAAGGCAAAAAACGCCCTCCGGCAACGAAAATTTACCGAAACGTGCCCATCGACTGGCAGTCATCCTGCTCCAACGGAGCCTGCAGGCGAGCCATTCTCCCATTTTCGGGTGCCGTAACGGTCGCCCCAAGTGGTCTGTGGAATGGAGACAGTTTTTCCGAAGGCCATGAGAATTCTTTTGATTGAGGACCACCCCGATAGTCGACGCAATCTGCGTCGTCTGATCGAGCAACGCGGACACGAAGTGGTCGCCTGCGCCAGCGCGGAGGAGGCGGAAGCGGAGCTCGCCAAGGGAGAAACTTTCCCGTTTCTGATTCTCGACTGGATGTTGCCGGGCAAGAGCGGGGTCGAGCTTTGCCGCGACCTGCGAGCACGCCCGAATGGCGACGAAATTTATATTCTGCTCGTGACCGCGCGGTCAGATCGCCGAGGATCTCGAACAAGCGCTCGCCGCCGGCGCGAATGATTATCTCACCAAACCGCTCGACGCCCGCCGTTTGAACGTGCGGCTTTCGGTTGCGGAACGCCACATTCAGGGACTCGAGGAACGGAATCATGCCCGAGTCGCCCTCCAGGAATCGGCGCGGCGGATGACCGATATTCTGGAGAAAACCAGCGACGGTTTCTTCGCCGTAGATACGAATTGGAATTTCACCTACCTCAACGCCGAAGCGGAAATCATGCTCGGCGCGGCGCGCGACGTCGCTCCTCGGACAAAACATCTGGGCGAAATTTCCCAACCTGTCGGGTTCGGTTTTCGAGCAAAATTATCGGAAGGTGATGAGCGACCAGATCGCGATCGAATTCGAGGCGCTCGACATCAAAGGGAAGACCTGGTTCGAAGTGCACTCCTACCCGAGCGGCGGCGGAGTCTCCGTTTTCTTCCGCGATGTTACCGAGCGCAAGCGGGCGGAAGACGAGCGCTTGACGACGAGCAAACTGGAATCGTTAGGCACGCTCGCCGGCGGGATCGCGCACGATTTGAACAACATTCTCACCGTCATTTCGGGCAACATCGGTCTCGCCCAACTCGAAGCGCCCTCGCAACCACAGCGGCAATCTGCTTTCCTTCCTCGCCAAAGCGGGACAGGCGGCCCAACATGCCGCCCGGCTTTCTAGTCAATTACTCACCTTCTCCAAAGGCGGCGCTCCCTTGAAGAAGGTCGCCTCAGTTTCGCGGACCTCCTGCAGCACGCGGCGGAATTCTCGCTCCATGGCTCGAATTTGCGCGCCGCGATCGAGATCGAGGATCACCTCGGCAAGGCGGAAATCGATGTCGGCCAGGTCGAACAAGTCATCAACGCGTTGATCATCAACGCGCGCGAAGCCATGCCTAACGGCGGGTGCGTCAACGTCAGCGCCGAGAACGTACAGATCGACGAGCAAAGCGGATTGCCATCTGGAAGCCGGGCGCTACATCAAGGTCGCCATCGCGGACCATGGCCCCGGCGTGCCACCGGAGCTGGTCGACAAGATTTTCGATCCCTATTTCACGACCAAGACAGACGTCGACCGGACTCGGCCTGGCGATCAGCTATTCGATTATCCGGAAACACGGCGGCTTTCTTCATCTCGAAAGCAGTTCGCCGGCCGGCGCGACCTTTGCCTTCTATCTCCCCGCCGCCACGCGGCAAGGTGGTGAGTGATTCGCTCCAGCCTAACGACCGCTCGTTTCACTTCAATCACCAGCGCATCCTGGTGATGGACGATGAATCGGCCATCCGCGAACTGACCTCGCAACTTCTCGCGACGATGGGTTACGAAGTGACGGCCGTGCCGGATGGCTCTGAAGCGGTCCGCATCTACGAACGCGCCGTGCGCAAAGGCGAATATTTCCGCGCAGTCATCCTCGATGCAACGGTGCGGGGCGGCCTGGGCGGCGTGGAAACGATCGAGCGCTTGCGTAACATCGACCCTGAGGTCAACGCCATCATCTGCAGCGGATATTCAGACGAAGCGGCGCTCTCGGAATTCCTTTCCTACGGATTCCGCGGGGCGTTGCCAAAGCCATTTACCCGGCGCGAACTGGCCGACGCCCTGCAGAAGGCCCTCGACGGAGCCAAAGTCAACTGATCGGGCAATTCGTTAGGCAATCTAACTCTTCGGCAGCTTCTTCAGTTCGTGGATGAACGCACCCGGGCCGCCCGGCACGTAACCGAGCAGGCCGACCTGTTTGCCGTCGCCGTTCAAAATCACAATCGTCGGGAATCCTTCGATCTCGAATTTTTGCGCAAGAGTTGCGTTTTGCTTTCTCACTTCGCGCTGAGCGCTTTGGCCCGCGGAAAGTCAACCGTCATCAAGACGAGATTTTTTTTCGCATACTCTTCAAATTCCGGCTTCGAAAAAACCTCCGCCTGCAGGCGCATGGCACCAGCCGCACCAGTCTGAGCCGGTGAAATCGAGGAGGAGCAACTTATGGCCGGCCTTGGCTTCGGCTCCTGGGCCTGGTGCGAAATCGGTCAGCCAGTTCGCTTCCGCCCGGGCGGAGTTGAGAGCGACAGCGCAGAACGCCGCTGCGAGAAAGACGACGACGGAAGTTTTTCACACCAGACCAGTCGTCGAAGAGCGTCTCCCGGGCGCAAGAGCGCAGTGTGCCTTCCAGCGCCGTGCAGCTCCGGTACAGGCAAGCGCCCGCGGACAGGAAGCCTGCCCGCGGGCGACAAAAAGTTGCCTCGGATTCCAGCCGTTAGGCTGACGAAGTCGTTAGGCGATCAGGTCGATTTCAGGTGACCCGAGACGAGCTTCGTCATCTCGAACATGCTCACCTGGCTCTTGCCGTTGAAGACCGGCCGCATCGCGTTGTCCGCGTTGATCTGCGTCCTTTTCTTTTTGTCCTGCAGGCCGTTCTTCTTGATGTAATCCCAGAGCTTCTTGGTCAGCTCAGAGCGTGGGATCGGTTTCGAGCCAACGATCGCAGCGAGTTTATCGTCCGGTTGAACGGGCTTCATAAAAGCTGCATTTGGCTTGCGTTTCGAGGGTGTTTTTTTGGCTGTGGTTTTGGGCATAGAGGCTGATTAATCGTTGGGCAGTGCGAGAGCAATACTAATTTTTCGCCGAGTGAAAAAAAATTACGCGCCTTCCGCAAACACGCGCAGCACCGCAACGGCCGCAAGATCGTCCGGCAAAGGCTCGCCTCCCCCGGGGTCGGCGCGTTCAATTACCTTGCTGAGCAAAGCCTGCGCGCTGGCCTCACTTCCCTCGATCAACGCCTGCAAGCGCGCCGGCGTCCAGCGTTCGCTCTCTTTTTTGACGCGCCATAGAGTCCGTCGGTATAGAGGAGAAACCCGTCGCCCGGCCGCAGTTCGATGGCCGTCTCCGCAAACTGCGAATGCTCGAGCAAGCCTAACGGCGGTGCCATCGATTGCACCAATTCGGCCGCCGCTCCGCGACGCGCCACGAGGAGCGGCGGATGTCCAGCGCCGACCACGTCCGCCTGCCCGCTCACGGGATCGAGCGCCACACACATCGCCGTCATAAACGAGCGCGCCCCAAAAATGCTGCGGAGGTCGTTGTTCACCGCGTCCATAATTTCCGCCGGCTGCGCGTGCTCCGCGTTGCCGTGATGAAAAAGCAGCTTCGCCAACGTCGTGAGCAAGGCCGCGGCCGCGCCATGACCGGTTGCATCCGCCATCCAGAAGAGAGTACGCCGATCCGACATCCGGAGCCAGCCATAGATGTCGCCGCCCACCTGAATGACTGGCCGATAGGTCGCCGCCACTTCCCAGCCCGGTAAATGCGGCGGCTTTTGCGGGATAAGCGATTGCTGCGTCAGCCGGGCTGCCGCCAGGTCGCGCTCCAAGTCTTCGCGCCACGCTTCCAACTTGTCGTTTTGCTGCTGCAACTGCCGGCGCAACGATTCGAGCCGCAGCTGCGTATCGATCCGCGCCCGCAACACCGGTAGATTGATCGGCTTGGTTACGAAATCGTTCGCGCCTGCCTCCAGGCAACGTAATTCACTCGCCTCGTCGCCGTCGCCAGTAAGCATGATGGCCGGTAGCTGCGCAATGGCCGGATTCTCATTCGCTCGGAGCCGCGAGAGCACTTCGGCTCCATTGAGGCGCGGCATGTGAAAATCGAGCAGGAGCAGGGAAGGAACTTCCGACTGCACCATTTCCAGCGCCTCCACTCCGCCGGAGGATTCCCGACACGTATATCCGGCTTCGTTCAGCGCTCGCGCAAGCATTCGTCGGCTTGCCCGGTCGTCGTCGATCACCAGAATGATGTCTCCATTGCGCTCCATTCTTTTTTGATTCGAAAAGGAGCGTCCGCGCATTTGCATTTATTGTCGGAAAACGGGTTGGCGCCGAGAATCGCTGCAAATATTCTTTGTCACTGGCGACCGAATGAATTACAAAACGGGAGACATCGTCCGAGTCAACGCTTTATGAAACAATCGATCTTGCTCGCGCTCCTTACGGCTCTTTTCATTTCTGCCTGTTCGGAGCCGGAGCCGCCGCCGCCACGTCAGCACGCGGCCAAGTATCAGCCCGCTCCCGAGAATCAATACCCGCCGGTTCAGCAACCGTTTGAGCAGGGCGTGCAGCCGACGCCGACGCCTGAATATGCTGGCACTCCGCCGCCGGATGACGCCTGCGCCAGCCGCATCGGTCAAGCCAACCAAGGGCGACATTCCTTATGGCATCCCCGTGCCGAACAAGCCCGGCTTTGTCACGAGTCCCTACGCGCCCGACCAAGGCTATGTCGACGTGCGCGGCTTCCCGCCCGGCACCGAAGTGCGCGACCCTTACACGAACAAAATCTTTCTCGTCCCCTGACGAGTCGAGCGTTTCGGTTCGAGGCCGCCTGCACGGACGAAGCGGCGATCGTTCGCGCCACAGTGCTGGACATTTCGGCGCAACTTGGGATTCTTCTCCACGTTGCGAGCCGAGGCGGCAGATCGGCGCTCTTTTTCCTAGACCATGGATGACCTTCGGATAAAACGCGCACCGCGGATCGAAGCGGAGATCACCGTCTCGGGCGACAAGAGCATTTCGCATCGCGCCGTCATGATCGCCTCGCTCGCCAACGGACCCTGCGTTCTGCGCGGCTTTTCCCGCAGCGCCGATTGCATGAATACCGTCGTCGCGATGCGCGCGCTTGGGATCAAGATTGAACAACCCGAACCCGAGGTGCTGATCGTGCACGGCAAACGGCGAAAGCTAACCGCGCCGAAAGCCGAAATTAATTGCGGCAACTCCGGCACGACGATGCGGCTGCTCGCCGGGATGCTGGCGGGCCAGCCCTTCACGAGCCGGCTCGTCGGCGACGGCTCCCTCTCGAAACGCCCGATGGGTCGCATCATCGAACCGCTCCGTCTGATGGGTGCGAAGATTGAAGCCGAAGGCGAAAACGAAACGGCGCCGTTGCGGATCGAAGGCGCGCACGCTGCACGGAATCAAATATTCGCTCCCGGTGGCAAGTGCGCAGTTGAAGAGCGCGCTCCTTTTTGCGGGACTTTTCGCGAAAGGAAAGACCACCGTCCAGGAGCCGATCCCGACGCGCAATCACACCGAGCTGATGCTCAATTATTTTCTCGTCCGCACTCACAAGGACGAGGACGGGGTGAGTGTTTTCGGCGATCAGGTGCCGGAGTCGCGCGACTTCAGCATCCCGGGCGACATTTCGTCCGCCGCCTTCTGGCTGGTGGCCGCGGCCGCTCAACCCGGGCGGTCACTTCTCGTGAGGGACGTTGGCTTGAACGAGACCCGCACCGGCCTGCTCGGCGTGCTCGTGCGAATGGGGGCGCAGGTGCGCGAAGCGATCGAGGACGTCGATCAGGTCGAACCGCGCGGCATTCTCGAGATCACCGGCGCACGCCTCAAAGCCACCGTCATTCAGGGCAAGGAAGTCCCGCAGTTGATCGATGAATTGCCGATTCTCGCTGTCGCCGGCGCGCTCGCCAACGGCACCACCATTATCCGACATGCCCAGGAATTGCGCGTCAAGGAAACCGACCGGATCGCCGCCATCGCCCACAACCTGCGCTCGATGGGCGCCCAGGTCGTCGAACTGACGAGACGGCCTCGAGATCCATGGTCGCGCCCCGCTCCATGGCGCGCGCCTTTCCAGTTTCGGCGATCATCGCATCGCGATGGCGTTTGCGGTTGCGGGCATGTTCGCGGAAGGCGAGACCGTTATTCAGGATGTCGATTGCGTCGCGACCTCCTACCCGGGCTTCGAAAAAACGTTAAACGAGCTTGCCAATCCGAAAAGCTTTCGCACCACCACGCCGGTCATCAGTTTGCCGTCGCACTCTCGCCTGGAGGAAGATTAGCCGGCCGCTGCCGGTCTTGCGATGCACTCGACGACCGGGCACAAGATCATCGCGATCGACGGTCCGGCCGCCTCGGGCAAGAGCAGCGTCGCCCGGGAACTGGCGCGCCGGCTCGGCTTCGTCTACGTCAACTCTGGCGCGATGTATCGCGCAATGACCTGGCTGGTGCTCGAACGCGGTATTCCGCCCACCGACGCTGCCGGCGATCGGGCAACTCGCCGAGCACGCTCCCATCTCCTGCGAGTTACGCAATCGTCGATTCCTTCATCTTGATCGACGGCGTCGATCCCGAACCGTTCCTGCGTGAGGATCGCGTGAACGAAAATGTCTCGCTCGTCAGCAGCGTCCCACGCGTGCGCGAGATTCTCGTCGATCATCTCCGTCGTTATGGCCGCGGACGAACGATCTCGTGATGGAAGGCCGCGACATCGGCTCGGTCGTTTTTCCCGAGACGCCCTTCAAGTTTTACATCGACGCCTCGCCGGACATTCGTCTGCGCCGTCGCGAGGCGCAGGGACAACGCGATCGCATCACCGCGCGCGATGAAGCGGATTCCTCGCGCCGCGCCTCTCCGCTCATCATCGCCGAGGACGCGCACGTCATCGACAGCTCCAACCTGACGATCGATGGCGTCGTCGGGGAAATCATCGGCCGCTTGAAACTCAAGGGACTAACGATCGCTCCGTGAATCCCTGGTATTTCACGATCTATCATCTTACCCGACTGGTCGCGCGGGTCTTTTTCCGTTTTCGCGTCATTCATCCCGAGCGCGTCATCCAGGAAGGACCGGTCATCCTGGCGATGAATCACGAGAGCTATCTCGATCCGCCCTTTGCCGGCATCGGCTGCCGGCGCGCGATCTATTTCCTTGCGCGCAAGTCGCTCCTCGAGGTCCCGGTGCTCGGCTGGTTGCTGCCGAAACTGAATGTTATTCCGGTCGACCAGGAAGGCGGCGATCGCAGCGCGCTCAAGGCGCTCATCCGCATCCTGCGCGCGAACCAGGGCACACTCGTTTTTCCCGAGGGCTCGCGCACGCTCGACGGCAATCTGCAGCCGCCCCAGAACGGCATCGGGTTCGTCATCGCGAAAACCCTCGCGCCGGTCGTGCCGATGCGAATTTTCGGTGCGCACCGGGCTTTGCCCCGCGGCGGCGGAAGGTTGCGCTTTTGTCCGATCACGATCGTGGTCGGCGAGCCGCTTCGTTTCACGGCGGCCGACATCGAGGGCAATGGTCGCGAAGTTTATCCCCGTCTCAGTCAGCGAGTGATGGACGCGATCGCCGCGCTGAAGCTGGAATAGAGACCTGCGGCTCGGTTTGCGACCCGCCGGCGCGCCCGCCGATATTCGCTCGATGGATTTGCCCGGACCACCCGCGCGTGCGCCTGGCGCGACGCGCGCACCAGCCAGCGGCTTGAAGCTGATGCTGGTGATCCTGGTCGTCTTCGCTCTCCTCGCGGGCTATGGACAATGGGAACGTTTTCGGCGGACCCGAGATCGAGACGGTCACGATTATCCCCGCGCCTAACGTTTCGCCGTCGCCCTCCCCTAACGACAACTAACGAACCGGCAAACTGAGCGAAGGCGTTTCGCTTCGGATAACCGGAAATCAACCGGTCTCACCATCTACGCGAACAAGGACCAATCGCCGGCCAGCCAGGAGAGTCTTACTTGGTAGCCCCGCCTAACGAGGTCCCTTTGCCCAGCTCGCGCGCGTAGGCCAGGGTGTCGATCGCCTCCGGCGTCTTGTCGCGCCGGATGGCTTTGATCCGCGGGAATCGCAGCGCGAAACCGCTCGCGTGCCGCTTGCTTGGCTGAATCGAATCGAACGCGATCTCCAAGCACGGTGTCCGGCTTCACTTCGAGATAGCGGCCGCGATCGCGGATTGTGTTCCGGCGAAAATGTTCGGTCAGCTCCGCGATCTCAACATCCGTTAGGCCGCTGTAGGCCTTTCCGATCGGCAAGAGTTCGCCGGTCGCTTCATCGCGCACCGCGAAGGTGTAATCGCTCAGGACATGGTTGCGCTTTCCATGTCCCAGCTCCGCCGCCACCACCACGACATCGAGCGTGGCCAGCTCCTTCTTCAGCTTGAACCACGAGAGGCCGCGCCGGCCCGGAGTGTACCGGCTTTCCGGGTCCTTGATCATGAGCCCTTCGTTCAAACGCCGGCGCGCCATCTGAAAAGCCGATTCAATTTCCTCGGCCGATCTGGCCGGCGAAACCTCCGCGAGTTGGAACTGCGATGGCATCGTTAGGCCACGGAGCAGTTCGCGCCGCTCGCGCAACGGCGCCCGCAGGAGCGAGCGCCCGTTCAGCCAGAGCAGATCAAACGCGATATAGACGACCGGCACATCGGCCGACGGCGCGGCGAACAAATCGGCGCCCTCGCTCTTTCGCCCGAGGCGCTTTTGCAGATCGAAAAACGTCAGCTTCCTTCCCTGCTCGAAGGCCATGATCTCTCCATCGAGAATCACTTCGTCCGTCAAGCTCGCGGGCTCGCTCGGCAATCTCATCGAACTGCCCGGTGATCCGGCGCAAGATCGCGCGAGAAAAGTTCTACCCGTGCCGCACCGCGATGCAGTTGCGCGCGGATGCCGTCAAACTTGTCTTCCACGTAAACCACGGATTCGTTAGGCGTGGCCGCCGGCAAAGCGGGCCCAGATGGCCTCCGCCGTCGGCTCGGGACTCGCCAGCATGACCTTGATCGGACGGAAGAGCGTCAACTCCGCGCGCTCGAGTTCGTGCCGGGAGGCGAGCAGCGCGGTCTGGCCGATGTCGCCCAACAACATATGGGCTTCCTTCAAGTCATCGAGCGGTGCATCGAAAGCGCGCGCGATCGCTTCTTCGACCAGGCCTTCGCGCAGGCCGATGCGCAGGTCGCCGGTCAGGATCTTGACCACGTACTGCGCCTCGAGGGGCGAAAGTTTTTTCAGCCGCGCCTGGAGCAGCTCGGTCTTGCCCGCGGGTCCGCGCGTCTTGTGCAGGTCCTCGAAAAGAGTCCGCGCCTCGCCTAACGAAAAGGGCTCGGGCCTGGTTCGACCTTCGAGCGCTTCGAAGGTGGCCTTGCCCGCGTCGCCGTGGCTGCTCGCGATCCGACGCAGCTCGGCGTTGCCGCGTCCGCTCGCGCCGAGGAGCGCGCGATAGAGGATCGCCCATCCGGTTTGCAATGTCCGCTGATCGGTTTGCGCGAATGGCTTTCCGGTAAGGAAAATGGCCGCGATGCGGAGTTGCTCCGGGTCGAGCGCGCGCAGGTAGTCGGAGAGAAGGCGGACTTTTTGCCAGTTTGGCCGGAGTGGCGGCGATCTGTTCGCCAAGTTCGGCGAACGCCTGGAATTCGGACGGCTCGTTCGCCTGACGGGGTCTCCTCGACTCGCGTTCGGAATGACGATTCCGCGGCGGCGTGACTGAGCAGGGTGAGTTCCAGCTGGTTTTGCTCGCTCAGCGCCCACGCTTCGACGCCGCGGTCGCGCAGGTCGCGGGCGAATTCCGCCGCGAAGCCGTGCAGGGTCAGGACGCGCTTCGGTTGCACCAGTTCGACGTAGCGCAAGCAGGTCGTCGTAATCGGCGTGATCGGAGAGCGGAAAGGCCGCGTCGACCTGGTAGCGATAGATGGCATTCGGCTCGACCGCCCAGCCGCTGATCATCGCGACGCGCTTGTTCGGTAATTCGTTCGATCATGGGCGAGCGGTTCGCGCTCGGCGGGCAGATGAGCACCTTGCCCGTGACCGCCTTCGGGTCGTAGCGCTCGTATTGGCAGAAAGCCTGACCAAATTGCTCGTAGATGCGCGTCATGCGATAGACCGAGCCGTGCAGCATCGGTTGGAGGTTTGCCTCGGCGAGCGAGCAAAGAATCTCCTGCGCTTTGCCTAACGAGTAGCCGAGCAGCACGGGAGTCGCTCCTTCCTCGAGCGCCTCGCGGCAGAAGGCGACGATCTGTTGCACGACAAAGTCGGTCGGCGGGAGACGATAGCGCGGCAGGCCGTAGGTCGTTTCCATGATCAGAGTGTCGGCCGGCTTCCATTCCGTCGCCTCGGCGGAGCGGCCGGGTCGCAATTTGAAATCGCCGGTGTAGAGCAGGCTCCCGCGGTCGCTCTCGAGAAAAAATTGCGCCGAGCCAAAGATGTGACCGGCGGGAAGAAGCGTGACGGCCAGTCCCGCGGACGATGCGCGGCTCGCCAAAGGCCAGCACGTGTTCCGTCGTTCGCCGGGCAGGCGCGCCTGCAGGAGGCGCGCCGTGCGTTCCGAGACGATGATTTCGTCGTGCGGAGCGATGTGGTCGCTGTGCGCGTGCGAGACGAAGGCGAACGGTCTTGCGTCCGACGGATCGAGCCAGATATTTTCGCCAGGCAGATAAACCCCGCGCTCGTATCGCACCGAATCACGGCGGAAAATTAGCTGAATCGCGCGGCTCGCGCGAACCGGGCGCGCACGATGCAGGTCGATCTGCATCTCCTCGGCTCGCGAGCAGATCTGTCCGCGCAACATCCGACTAGTTCCATTACTCCATCGTCCCAGCGGGCGACGCGATTGACACCAGGGCGCTCTTCCCGTTTGATGCTCGCGTCGTGAGAATCCTGCTGGCCGTCTTTTGTCTCGCTCTCGCGGTTGCGCCGGCGCGCCGCCCCAAGCCCTACCAGGTCGAGAAGCCGAAGCCGTTGCCCGTCGCGCTCGATAAGGACTTCGAGTTTCGCAAGGTCGCTGCAGTATTTCCTCGATCCCAGGCCGAAGCCGCTCACCGGTCAGGTCAACGCGGCGGTCAGCTTCGAACGCGGTTACCGGATGTATGGCGCGATCACCGCGCTCGATCAGCATCAGCGTTTTGGGAATTATTTCGATTTCTTTTGGCGGGCCCGGCGCGACCGCGGACGTGCGCGTGCGGCTCGAGTATCGGCAGGAAAAACTGCACGCCTTCGTCCAGGCCCGTGAGGTCTCCTATCCTCATGCGCGCGGCCATTACAAGACGGAGTTCGCGATTATCGGCGACGATTTCTTCGACGACGGCCGGGTGATCGCCTGGCGGGCAGCGCTCATCGTGGACGGCCGAATCGTGGCCACCAGGCAATCCTATCTTTGGGAGTGAGACGCGCCCGGCGACGCGCTCTCGGTTAATGCAGCCGCATTCGTTAGTCTCTCCGCGCGATATCGAGAACCGCTCCGCCGTTTGCGGCTGAGCGGATCCGCGCAGTATTCTGAGCAAGCCGGAGAACACAGCCGGCTGGATTGACAGTCTCCGGCGAAATTTTATCTTTAGTTAGTCGTGCAGTCCTCGATTCAAGTAGGCGTCAACGGTCCCGTCGTATGGGTCCGCGTGGCGGGCCGAGGCAGCTTCCTCAATAGCGGCAGCCTGAAGGAATTCGCGCCGGGAGATGGTGAATAGAGGTTATCGCGAATTCGTCTTCGACTTGGAGGAGTGCGTAATGATGGATTCGACTTTCATGGGGACGATGGCGGGCATGGCGCTGCGCTTGAAGGAACTCGGGCGACGGCCGCCTGCACGTCATTCATTGCGGCGAACGAAGCCGCGAATTGCTTTCCGGTTTGGGACTCGATCAAATCTTCGACATCCAGGCCGACGGGGCCGACGGCCCCGGAGTGCGAGGCGCTCACACAGACCAACGGCGACGCGGCCGAAAAGTCGGCGGCCGCGAAGCGCGAACAGGCGGGGACGATGCTCGAGGCGCACGAGGCGCTCTGCCAGGCGGCGCCGGAAAATCTTACCCGCTTCAAGGACGTCCTCGAATACCTCAAGCAAGACCTCCAACACGAGAGCCCAGCGAAGTAATCTCGGCTTCGCTCCCATGCGCTTTCTTCTTTTCGGGCTGCTCGTCGCGTCGCTCGTCGGCTGGCTGTTCACCTATCAACGGCAGCGCTGGCGCATCCGCCAGCTCGAACGCTCGAACGAGGAAATCCAGGTCGAGGAAAATCTCGTCTTCGATTTCCTCCACGGCCTCGGCGAAGCCTTTCGCGATGTCATCCGGCCGCACGATCTGCATCGCTTGATCGTCGAAAGCTCGGTCCGCATCCTCGATGCGCACGGCGGCGCGCTTTACCTGGCCGATCGCACCGGCACGACGCTTGATGCCGGCGTTCCTTTCCAAGGGCTGTCCGCCGCTGTCGAAGTGCCCGACCGCATCCTGCAACAGGCCGCGCTCCACGCCGGTCGCACTCGACAGTTATCTCCGCTCGCATCCGGTCGAACGCCGGCGAAGGCCTGCTCGGCCGCGTCTGGAAAAGTGGCGAGGCCCTTCATCTCGCGGATCTCGACCGACGCGCCGGAGCTGGCGAAGTTGCGCGAGACCGCCCTCGGGACCGCGTCCGTCATGGTCGACGCCACTGCTTTACGGCCGGCAGAACATGGGCGTCCTCGCCGTCGCCAACGGCCCGATGAGCGCGCGCCTTCATCCACGAGCGATTTCGTCGTCTTCAAGTCGATCTCCGAGCAATCGGCCTTCGCGCTCTACAACGCGATCATCTATTCGGAAGCGAACGAAAAGAAACGCCTCGATCACGACCTGCAAATCGCGCGCGACATCCAGCGCATCCTCCTGCCCTCCAAGCCGCCGCCGATCGACGGCTTCGATATCGCCGGCATCAACATCCCGGCCCGCCAGGTCAGCGGCGATTATTTCGACTACATCAAAGTGGACGACGACCGGCTCGGCGTCGTCATCGCCGACGTCTCGGGCAAAGGCGTGCCGGCGTCGCTCATCATGGCGATCTGCCGCAGCGTCCTGCGAGCGGAAGCGCGCCTCGGTCAGTCGCCCGCCGAGGTCTTGCGGAAGGTCAATCGCCAGCTCTATCCCGATATCAAGGAGGACATGTTCATCAGCATGGCCTACGTGATTCTCGACCATAAGAACAACCACGTGACCCTCTCGCGCGGCGGGCACGACGCGCCGCTGCTCTATCGCGCCGCGACCGGCGAAGGTCGAAGTTCTGAAGCCGCCCGGGATGGCCCTCGGCATTGACAGCGGAGACGTGTTCGATAGGATAACCGGCGACCTTTCCGTCCCGCTCGAACGCGATGATTGCCTCGTGCTTTACACCGACGGCGTCACCGAAATGCTCGACGCGAACGGAGATGAATTCGGCCCGGAACGGATGATCCGATCCGTCCGCGCCAGCGCGAGCGAAGGAGCACAGGGAGTGATCGCCCGCCTGACTGACGATGTCCGCAATTTCGCCGGCGGCCATCCGCAGAATGACGACATCACTTTGATCGTAGTTCGAAAGACATGAAAAATTCAAGATCCGAGCGCCGCCAGATCCCCGTCACCGAAGAGGCGCGGCCTGCACGCAGTCCCAGCGGCGTCGCGCCCGAGGCCGGATCGCCCGAGACGACAACGACGATCCGACCGCCGGCTTGCAGGCCGATCTCGATCGTTTTCGCGATCTCGCCCTGCGCAGCCAGGCCGATTTCGATAACTTCAAGAAGCGCGCCGCCCGCGAGAAAGAGGAGGCGATCAAATACGCCAACAGCTCGCTCCTCGAGCGCCTGATCGCGATCGTCGACAACTTCGAGCTCGGCCTTTCCGCCGCGAAAGGCGAAGGCGAAAAATCGCCGATTTACTCCGGGATGAACATGGTCTTGAAGCAGCTGACTGATTTCCTCGCCGACAACGGTCTCCAACCGATCGACGCCGAGGGGCAGAAATTCGATCCCAACCTGCACGAAGCGATCGCGCACGAGCCGAGCGACGAGCGTCGCCGAAGGCGTGGTCCTGCGGCAGATGCGGCGCGGCTATCGACTCAAGGATCGGCTCCTCCGGCCCTCGAGCGTCGTCGTCTCCAGCGGAAGAAAGCAGCGATGAGTTGACGAGTAGCTCGGCGCGACTGCTTGCTGGATTCTCCTCACTCGTCACTTTCACCGATCGCTTTCCCAAATGACTACCAAACGCGACTACTACGAAATCCTGAGCGTCGAACGCAACGCGTCCGGCGACGAGATCAAGCGCTCCTATCGCAAGCTCGCGGTCAAGTTTCATCCCGACAAGAATCCGGACGACCCACACGCGGAAGAGAAATTCAAGGAGCTCGGCGAAGCCTACGACGTCCTGATCGACGAACAGAAGCGCGCCGCCTACGATCGCTATGGCCATGCCGCCTTCGCCCAGGGCGGCCGCGGCGGCGGGTTCCACGATCCGTTCGATATCTTTCGCGAAGTCTTTGGCAGCGGCGGCGGCGGCGGCGGAATTTTCGAGACCTTTTTCGGCGGCAGCGCGGCCGCCGCGCACGACGGCAGCCAGCGCGGAAGCGATCTGCGTTACGACATGCAGATCACGCTCGAGGAAGCCGCTTTCGGCGTCGAAAAGGAAATCGAAGTGCGCAAGCTCGACACCTGCGACAAGTGCCAGGGCAGCGGCGCCTCGCCCGGCTCGCGCGCGGTCACCTGCCCGACCTGTCGCGGGCGCGGCCAGGTCGTCAGCTCGCGCGGATTTTTCCAGGTCTCGCAGACCTGCCCGCGCTGCCGCGGTCTCGGCGAAGTGATCGAGAAACCATGCGACGTCTGCGACGGCGAAGGCCGGACCGAAAAAACCAGCCGGATCAAGATCAAGATCCCGGCCGGGATCGCCCACGGCTCGCGCCTGCGCTCCACCCGCAACGGCGAAGCGGGCATCCGCGGCGGCGACCAGGGCGATCTTTATGTCGTCGTCCACGTCAAGGAACACCCGATCTTCCAGCGCGAGGACGACAATCTCTTCTTGCGAAGTGCCGATCTCCTTCGCCACTCGCCGCGCTCGGCGGCGAAGTGCCGGTGCCGACCCTGGAAGGAAAAGCGAGCTTGAAAGTGCCGGCCGGCACGCAGAGCGGACAGAGCTTCAAGCTGCGCGGCAAAGGCGTGGTCCACGTCAACGGCCGCGAGCGCGGCGATCTCTACGCCACGGCTGCTCGTCGAAGTGCCGAGCCACCTGAACACCGAGCAACGCCAGAAGCTGGAGGAATTCGCGCCCTCTGCGGCGAAGACAACACCCCGCTGCACAGGAGCTTCTTCGAACGCGCCAAGGAATTCTTTCGTTAAGTGAGATGGCGACGAGTGCCAGGTCGCACGACGTCTCAGCCACTCCGCGTTCCCGGTTTCCTAGCTTCCGATTCCCATCGTCATTCTGCCTTCCTAATTCATCGTTTTCCATCATGCATCGTTTCCACCTCGCGCCTAACGACTGGTCTTCCGCCACCCTCACCGGCTCCGAGGCGCACCACGCCCGCGACGTTCTGCGCCTTCAGCCGGGCGATCGGGTCGCCCTCTTCGATGGCCACGGCCGCGAAGCTACCGCCGAGATCACCGCGCTCGATTCCGCTGCCGTCCAGTTGCGCATTCTGCACGAAGCCGTCACCCCGCCGCTCCGCGCCCGCATCACCCTGGCCCAGGCCATCCCGAAGGGGAAAAACATGGACCTCATCGTGCAGAAAGCGGTCGAGATCGGCGCGGCCGAAATCTTCCCGCTCCTCTCCGCGCCGCACCGTCGTGCAACTCGACCCGGAGAGCGCGGCGCAGAAGCAGGCGAAATGGCAGACCGTCGCGCTCGAGGCGGCCAAGCAATGCGGACAGAACTGGCTCCCGCACGTCCACTCCGCGCACGCCGGACGATTTCTTTCGCGAGATCGAATCCGGGATCTCGCCCGTCGTAGAGACGGGCGTGTCGCCCGCAAATCCGGAAAACGGCACGGCAACTGCACAGGCCGCTCTCTGCGCCCGGCACGGGCGCCGGTACACTTCGACCTGCGACTTATCGGCTCACTCCAGCCGGGCGCGCTGCATTTGAAAAAGATCCTGGCCGACTACGCGCAGGCGCACGACGGCGCGCGACCGGCCAGCGTGCTCATGCTCATCGGGCCGGAAGGCGATTTCACCCCGGCGGAGATCGCACTCGCGCGCTCGCACGGCTGCGCCCCGCTCACCCTCGGCCCCATCATCCTGCGGGTGGAGACGGCGGCGATTTATTGCCTGAGCATTCTTTCCTACGAGCTTCTCGGGGAACGTTAGGCTACTGTCTGGCAACAAGAACGCCGCGCCCCGTCAAATACTCTTTTTGTTACAATTTCAAGTCCTTCCGGATGCCAACCTAACGGGGATTTAGTTCGTTCCGGGACTCAAGCCAGCCCTCGGCCCAGCAAAAAAGCGCCTGGGTTTCCCCAGGCGCTTTCGCAAATTGTCTTCGCGATGCCGCTTAACGTCCGCGACGCTGGCCACCGTCGCGACGTCCGCCGCCACCCCCGCCGCCGTAGCCGCCACCACCGCCGCCGTAGCCACCACCACCGCCGCCGCCGCCGTAGCCGCCGACCGCCGCCGCCGCCACCGCCACCCGGACGCGCTTCACGCGGGCGCGCTTCGTTCACGGTCAGAGGCCGGCCTTCGACGGTCTTGCCGTTGAACTCGGTGATCGCTTTCTGCGCGTCGGCTTCACTGCCCATCGTGACAAAGGCGAAACCGCGCGATTTGCCGGTAAATTTGTCCTGCATGAGGGTGACTTCCTGGACCGCGCCCGCCTGGGCGAAAAGGTCCTGCAGGTCGGTTTCGGTGGTATTGAAGGAAAGATTTCCTACGTATAGTTTGGTGCCCATCTGAGTTTATTCTTTATTTGAAACGCTGCTCGGTCACTGTTCCCGCTTATCGGATTTCAAATCGCCACTGAATAAACTCAACTGACAATTCACCAACGTCCGGAACCGCTATTTCTGGCGGCTATGTAAGGTGAATCGGCAGTCAAAGCAAGCAGAATAAAAGGCGGCGATTTTTCGAGACAATGACGGCGCAGACGAGCAACCAACCCGAGGCAAATCGACCGCGCGTGGCGGTCGTCGCGACGGGGGTAATCAGCCCGCTCGGGGCCGGCCTCGCGGCGACTCTGGCTGCGCTGCGCGACGGCGCGGGACTGCATCTCGCCGGTCGACGCGCTTCCCGGTCGAGCAATGCCGCTGCACGACCGCCGGCCAGGTGGACAGACGAATGGCTGAGCGGAGTATCATGCCTAACGACCGGCAACTCGCGTCGACTCCATCGCGCCTCGCGCATGATGATCCGCGCGCTCGGCCGAATTGCTCGAGCAGGCGCCGGATTTCCGCCCGGAACTGACCGTCGTCGGGACGACGAGCGGCGGGATGAGTTTCGGCGAACACTATTATCGCGCCCTCCAGCTACCCGGGACGCGCGCGTCGCGGATCGCCGGCGTGGATCGCCAATTACCCGCCGCAAAAGCCGGCGGTCGACGCGCTCGAGGCCTGCGGCCTAACCTCCCCCTGCCAGGTGATCGCCAACGCCTGCGCCTCGGGCACAAACGCAATCGGCTACGCCTTCGAATGCATTCGCTCCGGACGCTACAACCGCGTCCTGACCGGCGGCTACGATGCGCATCTCGGAGTTGGTATTTGTCGGCTTCGATTCGCTGCAGGCGGCCACGCCGGATAAATGCCGGCCGTTTGACGGCGCGCGCAGCGGCCTCGTGCTCGGCGAAGGCGCGGCCCTTCTCGCGCTCGAGAATTTCGCGCAGGCAGAGGCGCGTGGCGCGGAAATTCTCGCCGAGATCAGCGGCTACGGCATTTCGACCGACAACCACCATCTCACCCAGCCGAATCCCTCGGGGATCGGTCCGCGCCAGGCGATGGAACGCGCGCTGCAGAGCGCCGGCGCTGCCGCCGGACGCGATCGATTACATCAACGCGCACGGGACGGCGACGCCGTTCAACGACGCGGCCGAAGGGCGCGCCATCGCGGAGCTGTTTGGCCGGGTGCCGGTCAGCTCGACCAAGGGGATGATGGGCCACTCGTTAGGCGCGGCCGGTGCGATCGAAGCGGTCGCTCACCATCCTCGCACTGCGGAACGAATTTCTGCCGGCCAACATCAACTTCCGCGTCTCCGATATCGGGCTCGATCTCGATATCGTGGCCAACAAGGTGCGCCCAGCCGCGCCGGTCGCGGCGCTCTCGAATTCGTTTGGCTTCGGCGGCACCAACGCTTCGATCGTGATCCAGACGCTGGCGGCATGAGCCTGCGCCTCGCCGGCCTGGGATGGGTCACTCCACTCGGCCGCACGATTGACGCAGTCTGGGCCAAACTCCTGACCGGCGCCGAGGCGGAAGCGGCAACTTTTGGCGAATCGTTAGGGAGAAAAAGCTGCTGCGCTTTCCCCGTGCCGCCGGATGCGATCGCGGAGGCCGCCCGGCATCCGCGGCTCCGCCGCGCGAGCGCAATCTCGCGCTTCGCGGTCGCTGGCCGGTCTGGAGCGCGCTGCGCGACGCGGCGCTCGAGCTGGATGAGGCGAGCGCGGCCCGAACCGCGCTGATCTTCGCCATCTCGAACGGCGGGGTCATTTACACCAGGCGCTTCTTTCACGACATCGTGAAATCGGGCGCGTCAGCGGCGAGCCCGCTCCTCTTTCCGGAGACGGTTTTCAATGCGCCGGCCAGTCATCTCGCGGCGATCCTCGGCATTACCGGCGCGAGCTACACGCTGGTCGGCGACGGCGCGGTCGGGATTCTGGCCCTGAAAATGGCGGAGGATTTGATGGCGAACCCGGAACTGGACCGCTGTCTTGTGGTCGGCGCGGAGGAAGCCGACTGGCTGCTCTGCGACGCCTATCGCAAGTGGCGGCTGCTCCGTGCCGAGCCACCGATCGAGCCGTTCGCGCGGCCGCCCAAGGGGATGATCCTGAGTGAAGGCGCCGGGGCGGTATTGCTGGCACGAAAGGGAGATCTCGCGCTCGAGCATGTTCATGCGGGCGGGAATTTTGCGAAACAGAGCGATCTCGTTAGGCAACTCGATACGATCTGCGGCGAGCTTCCGGACAGGGCAACCACCGACGTCCTGATCGCGAGCGCCAATGGCACCTTTGTCGACGAAGCCGAGCGCGCCGCGGCGGCGAAGCATTTTCCGGCCGCGGCGCTTTATACCGCGAAGCCGGCGCTGGGAGAAAGTGTGGCGGCGGGCGGGCTTTGGCAATTGATCTGCGCCGCGCAGGCACTGCGCACGCAGGCGTTGCCGCCGATTTTGCACGCGCCGGGGGATTCCGGCCTAACGACGGCGCGGAACTCAGAGGGAAAGCCGTGGCACCGGGCGGTTGTGACCACCTGCGGACTCAATCAGCAGGTCGCCGCGCTCACGCTGCGCCTGTAGAAGGCAAGGGAGATTCCGGACGAAGATCGGGCGAGGGGCAAGGTCCCGCACCCGGCATTTCACTTTGCAACCGCTCCCTCGCACCGTTACCTTCGGCGTCCGCGATGCGTAAGCCGGTTTTCTTCATCTTTTCCTGCTCGCCGCCGGTCGCGCGGCCGCGGAGGATTTGGAAGGGCCCGGCTCGCTCCCGGTCGAGATCAGTGCCACTGGCCAGACAACTTACAATAACGGCCTCGCCACGGCGCGCGACAATGTCGCAATCCACTTCGGCGATACCGATATCTACTCCGATTTCGCGCAATACGACTCGGCCAAGCGCACTGTGTTTCTCCAGGGCCATGTGCGCATTTATCGCGGCGTCACCCTCTACATGGGCGAAAAGGCGACCTACAACCTCGACACCAAAGCGATCAACGCCGACGAGATGCGTTCCGGCACTTACCCTTACCTCTTGTCCGGGAAGACCGTGACCAGCGACTCGGACGAGGAATATACGATCAAGAACGGCAGCTTCACGACAGACGATTCGTCCCAGCCGGATTTCCATCTCAACGCGCAGAGTGTCCGAATTTATGAAAACGATCGGATCATTTTCAAGAACGTCACCTTCTACGTCGGCAAGACGCCGATTTTCTGGTGGCCCTATCTTTATCAGTCGCTCGACCGCTCCTTCAGCTACTCGATCGTGCCCGCCTATCTTAGTTCGTGGGGACCGTCACTTCTCGGCGAGATCACTTTCCCGATCGGCGAGAAAATCGTCGAGCACGTTGAAACTCGATTATCGCAGCCGCCGCGGCATCGCGCTCGGGTTCGATTCCGAAATTCACTATGGGAAGGAGAACAAGGACGTCGCGAAAATCACCTCCTACTATCTGCAGGATCAGAATCCCAATTTGAATCGCACCTCCCTGCCCCGCAATGGTACACCCGACCAGCCGTTACCGTCTTCTCGATCCAGGATCGCACCCATATCACGGACGACCTGGAGGCGACCGTCGAAATGACCAAACTGAGCGATATCTTTCTGCTCCAGGATTTTTTCCCGACGGAATTCCGGGTCAATCCGCAACCGGACAATGTCGTGGCCCTTACGCAAACAAATCCGTTCTACACCTTGACGGCTTACAGCCGTTTTCAGCTGAACACGTTTTTCGAAACCACTGAGCGGTTGCCGGAAATCGCGCTCGACATCAAGCGTCACGGACTTTTTGGCGGTCCGATTTTCTACGAAGGCGAAACCAGCGCCGGGCAATCTACGCCTGGATTTTCCGGCCGGGTCGATCTACGAGGATTACGGTGCTTTTCGGATCGATTCTTTCCACCAACTGACCTATCCGAACACCTATTTCGGGTGGCTTTCGCTCGTGCCGAGGGTCGGATTCCGCGAGACCTACTACAGCGAGACGCAACAGCTCTCGCCCGACTCTCTTCCCCAACCCTCCCGATCCGCTCGCGCCCGAATTTCCGCTGCCGAATCCGCAGACCGGGGTTCCAAACCCGACGACTGGCGCGGTTTTTCGCTCGATTTTCAACGCTGGCCTCGAGGGTTCGTTCAAGCTCTCGCGGGAATGGGACAACGTGCAGAATCGCGCGCTGGGACTCGATGGTTTGCGTCACATCATTCAGCCGTTCTGTTAACTTTTCCTATGTCTCGTCCCCGAACATCGATCCCACAACCATCCTCCAGTTCGACCGCGTCCAGGCCTCCACCAAACTCAACCCGATCGATTTCCCGCAATACACTTCGATCGATTCGATCGATAATTGGACGGTCGCGCGCGTCGGCGTGCGCAACCGCCTGCAAACCCGGCGCGACGATTTCACGGTCAGCTGGCTGGAACTGGAAACCTTCTTCGACGTCAACTTGACAATCCTCTCGACCGCACGGATTACTCGAACGTCTTCAATCGACTGACCTTTACGCCGGTGCCGTGGGGGACGCTCGTGATCGATTCGCAGATTCCGTTGTTCGACAAGCCGGCTTCACCGAGGTGGACACGAGTATCAATTTCAAGCCGACCGCGAACACCTCGCTCACCTTCGGACATCGCTACCTGAACAATAACCCGTTTTTCCTCGACAGCAGCCTCTTCACCGTCGGCGGTTATTACCGGATCAACGACAACTGGGGTGTCAGCGTCCTGGAACAATATGAAGTTCGCCACCAACATCCTCGAACAGCAGCGCTACGTCGGTATATCGCGACCTGACGAGCTGGGTGGCTTCGTTAGGCGGGATCATTCACCAACAATGGCGGCGTCAAGGAATACGGCGTTCTGCTCACTTTCACGCTGAAGGCGTTTCCGAAATTCGGCCTCGACGCGAATTTCGATCCCGCCGGAACAAACCAGACAGCCATGAGAAAATTGCCGATTGCCGATTGCAAATTTGAGTCCGCATTCCAACGCCAAATTTTCAATTCGAAATCGTAATTTCCCAATGGATCTCTCAATTATCGGTTCCGGTTATGTCGGTCTCGTCACCGGCGCCTGCTTCGCCGACGTCGGCCACAACGTCATCTGCGTCGATAACGACGCGCCGCAAAGTCGAATCGCTTCAGCAGGGCAAGGTGCCGATTTACGAGCCGGGCCTCGAGGAGATCGTGCATCGCAACGTTTCCGCGCAGCGACTCCGCTTCACCGACAGCATCAAGGATGGCGTCGATCACGCGCAGGTCGTCTTCATCGCCGTGCCGACGCCGCAGGATGCCGACGGCAGCGTCGATCTGAGCTTCATCGAGAAGGTCGCGCGCGAGATCGCCGGCGTGCTGACCGGCTATCGCGTGATCGTCGACAAGAGCACCGTGCCGGTGAAGACCGGCGAAAAAGTCGCGGAATCGATCAAGCGCTACAACAAGCACGGAGCCGAAGTTCGACGTCGTGAGCAATCCGGAGTTCCTGCGCGAAGGCTGCGCGGTCGCCGACTTGATGAAGCCCGATCGCATCGTGATCGGCGCGCAAAGCGAGCGCGCGATCGACCTGATGAAGAAGGTTTATGAGCCCTTCATGGCGCCGATTCTGGTCACCGACATCAACAGCGCGGAATTGATCAAGCACGCCGCCAATTCCTTTCTCGCGCTCAAGATTTCCTACATCAACGCCGTCTCCGCGATCTGCGAAGCGAGCGGCGCGGATGTCGAAAAAGTGGCCGACGGCATCGGCATGGATCGACGCATCGGGCGGAATTTTCTCAACGCCGGCATCGGCTACGGCGGCTCCTGTTTCCCGAAGGACATCGCTGCCTTCATCACGATCAGCGAGCAGCTCGGCGTGCCGTTCAATCTGCTGAAGGAAGTGCAACGGATCAACGCGACGCAAAAGGAGCGCTTCCTCAAAGCGGTGCGCGATGCGCTCTGGGTCTTGCGCGACAAGAAGATCGCCGTCTGGGGGCTGACCTTCAAGCCCGACACCGACGACATTCGTTCCTCGGTCGCGATCGAGCTCGTGGCCGAGATGTTGCGCGAAGGCGCGCAGGTCACCGCCTACGATCCGAAAGGGATGGATAAGGCGCGCGAAGTGAAATCGATCGCGGGCGCGCGCCTAACGAATACGGCGCTGGAAGCGGTCGAGGGCGCCGAGGCGCTGATCATCGCGACGGAGTGGGCGGAGTTTGCCAACGTCGATCTCGAAACGGTGCGGGAAAAAATGCACACCCCGATCATCTTCGACGGGCGCAATCTTTTTGATCCGGAAACGATGCGCAAGCTCGGCTTTCACTACACGTCGATCGGTCGGCCGCAGGTCAGTCCGGCCTGACGACGATCGTTTTGAGAATAGCTCGAGCTTCCAGCTTGCATCATCGAATCGGCGAGTTGGACGCTTGCGTTACCATGAAAGAATCCGACCGCACGCTCGCCCTCGAGGCGCTCGAACGCTGGCGCAGCAGGCGCGGAGTTCGCCGACAAGATTGTCGCGGAAACCTTCGCTCGCAGTTCGCTTGGTCCTTCCGATCGCGCCTTTGCGCTCGAGCTTTTCTACGGTGTCCTGCGCAATCTCACGCTGCTCGATTTCTGGATCGCAAAGCTGCGCTCCGAACCGGTCGATCCGGCGAGCGCGCGACATCCTGCGACTCGGCCTCTACCAGATCCTGCTCATCGAGACCGCCGCACACGCCGCGGTTTTCGAGACGGTGGAGCTGGCCCGCCCGCGAGCGCGCTCCTTGATCAACGCAATCCTGCGTCGCGCGCTCCGCGAAAAGGATGCCCTAACGAACGCGGCCGGAAGCCAGCCGCCGTCGATTCGCTTCTCCACTCCGGAATTCCTGATCGAAAAATGGTCGCACCAATTCGACGCCGCGGCCGCGGTGAAACTTTGCCAGTGGAATAACCAGCCGGCGCCGGTTTACGCGCGAATCAACGAGCTCCAGAACGACGGCTGCCGAATTCCTGCTCCGCCATCCACGGTAGCGTTCTGCTGCCGGGGAGCACGCACTTTGTCGAGCTGGCGCCGATGCCGGCGAAGCGCCTGCGAACGCGGCGATTGCTACATCCAGGACCCGAGCACGGCGATCGCGTGCGAACTTTTGCGCCCGGCTCCGGGAGAAACCGTGCTCGACGCCTGCGCCGCGCCGGGCGGAAAGGCGGCATACCTCGCCGAGATGATGAAGAACGAGGGCATGCTCGTGGCCGCGGACCGGGATGAGACGCGCCTGGCAACGCCTGCACGAGAATTTCGTTAGGCTCGGAGTGACACAACGCGCGCGCTCTGCGCTGCGATTGGGCGGACGAGAATTCCGTCCGCGCCGCCGCGCTTGCAGAACAAGTCCTTCGACAAGATTCTGGTCGACGCGCCCTGCACGAATACCGGCGTGATGCGCCGTCGCGTCGATCTGCGCTGGCGACTGCGGCCGGACGATTTTAGCCGGATGCCGCGCCAGCAGCTTGACAATCCTGCGCGGCGGTCGCGCCGCTTCTCAAACCGGGCGGTTCGTTAGTCTACAGCACCTGCAGCCTGGAGCCGGAGGAGAACGATCAGCCGTAGTCGCGGCGTTCCTGCGCGACACGTCCCGATTTTCGCCTAACGAATCAGAAAGAGAGTCTTCCCTTCCGCGATGCGATCGACGGCGCCTTCGCCGCCCGGCTGGAGATTTCGCCCTAACGACACCGGCGGTTTGCATCCCGGACTCGCGGTGGAATGATAACGCCCTATGCAAGATGCCCGTTTCGACAAGCTCGCTTCTCTTTTGGTTGATTATTCCACCACTCTCAAACGCAACGACAAGGTCCTGATCGAGTCCTTCGATGCGCCCGATGAAATGACCATCGCGCTCATTCGCGCGGCGCGGAAGGCGAAGGCGATCCCGTTCGTGCAAATGCAGCGGGCCCGCGTCACGCCGGGAACTCGCGCTCGAGATCGATGGGCGCGCAGCTCGATCTCACCGCGGCACATGAACTCGCCCGGATGAAAAAAATGGACGCCTACATCGCGATTCGCGGGAGCAACAACATCAGCGAACTGGCTGACGTGCCGATCGATCGGATGAAGCTGGTCGCGAAAAAAATGCGGCCGTTGCAGGACCAGCGGGTGCAGAAAACCAAATGGGTCGTGCTGCGCTGGCCAACCCCGGCGATGGCGCAGCTCGCCGGGATGAGCACCGAGGCGTTTGAGGATTTCTTCTTCAAGGTTTGCACGCTCGATTACCGCAAGTTGCAACCCGGCATGAAGGCGCTCAAAACGCTCATGGAAAAGACCGACAAGGTGCAGATCAAAGGTCCCGGAACGGACTTGCGTTTCAGCATCAAGGGAATCGCCGCGATCATCTGCGGCGGCGATCGCAACATTCCTGACGGCGAAGTCTTCAGCTGCCCGGTGAAGGACTCCGTGCAAGGGCACGTCACGTTTAACGCGCCGAGCATTTATCAGAGCACCGCCTTCGATAACATCCGGCTCGATTTTCGCGACGGGAAGATCGTCGAGGCGACGAGCAACCAGACGAAAAAGCTAAACGCGATTCTCGATTCCGACGCGGGCGCGCGCTACATCGGCGAGTTTTCGCTCGGTTGCAATCCCTACATCATGCATCCGATGCGGGACATCCTCTTCGACGAAAAGATCGCGGGCTCGTTCCACTTTACGCCCGGGCCAGGCCTACCAGGAGGCGGACAACGGGAACCGCAGCCAGGTCCATTGGGACATGGTCAGCATCCAGCGGAAGGATTACGGCGGCGGCGAAATCTACTTCGACGGCAAGCTCGTTAGGCAAAACGGGGAGTTTTTGCCCAAGTCTCTGCGCTCCCTCAATTGGGCAAGCTTCAAGTAAGCAAGCGCGAGATTCTCCGATCCCCGCGATGAAGCGCCTTAAAGGTGTCCGGAGCCGAGCTGGGTCACCTGAATCAGGCCCAGTTGGCTTCCATTCATCTCAACTCTCTCAATCGCGAAGACCGGCGCGTCCTCAATCGTCGGTTCGGCGCCCGGAAGCTGCAACGAGACGTTGCGCGAAGTGGAGTTGAGCACGATGGCGGCTATTCCGAAACCAGGCGAAAATTCTATGGCCGAAATTTGGAAGCCCGCCGTGAGGTGCACCGAAGCGCCTGCCTGATGAGAGGGCGTGAGCTGGACCGAAGCGATCCCTGAATTGGGCTCCAACTCCAGCCTCGCGACGGCGAAAGAGGACGAAGAGATGACGGCTGGTCTTTCCTGCGTCGAGGGCACGAGCCGAACGGTGCGGATGGTCTCGCCTTCAAGCTCGATCTTTGCGATCTCAAAAGTGATCTGCAAGTCGATAGGCGGGTGCGGAGCCTGGCAGGGCGCCAAACGCATTGTCACGATCCGCGAGGTCGGCTTTAGCTGCAGATCCCGCATTTCAAAGGTCGGCGTAAGCTGCATCGAGCCGATCTCTAACGAGAAAGTTAACTGAACCGCAGTCCGCATGGTAGCCGGCGGGCCGCTGAGCCGGCATCGTCGGTGAAAAAGCATGGGCTGCCGGAGGTGGAGTATACGTCATTTCTTGCATGATATTTGGAGTGGTTTGTTGCGGTGAGATCGGTTCGGTTGTGATGGTCATAGAAGGAGAGGAGAGAGGTTCGGCGGCAGAGTGCGCGGCGTCCCAGCCAGCCGTCGTTTCCGCTGCGGCCACCTCGGGACTCACGGAGACAGCTTTAAACTCAGTTTCGGGCTGGGTCGCCTCGGACAAAGCGGGTTCCATAGATGGCGCGGCTGTCAATTGCGGAATCGGCTGACCTTGGCCAACCGATTCGTCCCGCGCGACAAGCTCTTCCTCGATGGGCGCGAGGGCTGCAGCGGTGGACTGCGGAGTTTCTTGTCCCCTTGCCAGATCCGTCATCGGCCAGGTGGTTTCGGCAATGACCAGCGGCATTTCAATCTCCGTCGTTGCGACTTCCGGACCAGTTGCGAGGACAGAAGGTTCCGCGGCGGCCCCCGAACCTTCCTCTGAATCGTACGGCCGGGAGGTTTCGGGAACGGCCTTCTGTTCGACCGAAACACTCTCCTCCGGTTCAGAATAGAGTACAGCATGGGGGGCGATTTCCTCGAATGCTTCTGAGCCTGTCTCTGGGATGTCGGTGAGCAGCTCCTCAATTCCCAGCGCGTCACCATTCGCCGCGACTGAGGGCAGAGCGGTCGGATCTACGGAAGTTTCTCTCGCCTGCAATTGCAGCGAAAGTTTCGGCGGACCATAGATCAGCGTGTTGCTCGATATTTTTTGTTCACCACTCTCCTGAGAAATCTCACCGGCGAGCGGCGGCTCGGTCAACGGAACGGGCGACCCTTGAATCAAACCGGGAGGGAGATTGCGGTGAAGGAATTGCACGATGGACCAGACCAATAGCAAGATTCCTGCCACCAGCAGAACGCCGACCAGCAGCGTCCGGGGACTGGGCAAGTGATCCAACGTCCCGGCGAAAATCGGCTGTAACCGCTGGCGGAACCTGGCGAGCGTCGTCGCCGCCGGAGCGTTTGCCGAAGCGGCACTCACCGAAACAGGCGGTTTACCAAGAGGAGTCGAAGACAATTTAGCAGGCGCGTTGTTTGGCCGTGCACGGGCCGGCGGCGATGGAGCGACGACCACCGTTGCGGGTGCAGTTGGAATCGAAGTGGTCTGCACTTTGCTCGACGCTGTTTGGGTCGTGTGCGCCGCAGCCGAATTCGCCGTTGTCCCAAGTGCATCCAATGGGGCGGGTGGAGCGTCCGCCAGACCAAGACGCATGGCCGGTTTCGGTTCGGTGGCTAACGGCGACGACGCCTGCTCGAGGGCGGCCGCGATCGGCGGTGACTTCCTCTCGGAACCCTTCAACCAGCCGGCGTCGTAAAGCGAATCGGCGAAAATGAGGTTCAGCGCGGGCGAGTAGATTTTCTGCGCGGACGCAATCCAATCATTCCCCCGGTCTGGATTGCCATGGTTAAACTCCCAGGCCGATTGCGCGTAATAGAGCGCGGGGCTATCACCCGTGAATTTGAACTGGTCCATCAACTGACGGGCCTCGCTCTCTTTATTCTCGAGCAGGAACGTCAGGAAAATCTTGAACTTGATCAGTTGCGCGGCCTGATTCTTCTCGTCGCCGGGCGTATCGGAAAAGAGCGCTTCGAATCGATCGCGCGATTTCGCGTATTCTCCTCTTTTGAACGGAATCTGCGCGAGGTTGTACTGGGCTTCGCGAAATTTCGGATTGGCCGAGAAGGCCTTTTGCAGAATCACCTCCGCTTCGTCGAATCTCCCCTGGTCCATCAAAATTTCAGCCCGCAAATTGTCGGAAGCAGGGTCGTTAGGCGCGCTCGCTTCCGCGAGGTCGAGGAATTTCAAGGCGGCATCGATATCACGCTGCTCGAAGGCTCGTTCCGCTTTTTCGAAATTCGCTTTCGCATCCGTCTTCAGTCGCTCCGCGCGCTCGGCCGCCGAGGTGATCTCAAGCGCGGCTCGTGGTTCACCGGCTGGTCTTTGCAGCCAGCCGATTTCGTAAAACGACTCGGCGAAAAGCTCGTTCAGCCGCGCCGCGAAATGCTTCTTCGCCGCGCTCATCCACTCCGTCAGCCTCCTTTTGGTTGCCGTGCTGGAGCGCAATTGCAGCGTTCGAGTAATAGAGCGCCGGGCTATCCTTCGCGAGCTCGAACTGGTTCAGGATCCAATCGACTGTGTTCTCCTTCCCTTGGAGCACGAAGGTGAGCAGAATCTTGTATTGGATGAGCTGGCTCATCTCGGGCTGTATCCCCTGGTTTTCGCCCGCGATCAGCGCCTCGAAGCGGTTGCGCGCTTCGGCCCAATCCTTCTTCAGGAAAGCGATCTCGGCGAGGTTAAAACTCGCGTTCCAGAACTTGGGCTCGATCGACAGCGCTTTGCGCAACGTCGCCTCCGCTTTGTCGTATTTGCCCTCGCGCATGTAGACAACGCCGCGCAGGTTGAGCGATTCCGCGAGATCGGGCTGGCGCGCATCGATCGCGTCGAGTGCGGTGAGCGCTTCATCGTAGTTTGCCGTATCAAAAGCCTGGAAGGCTTTGTCGTACATCGACTCGAGTTCCGACTTCGCGAGCGCAGCTCCGGAGCCCGCGAAAGAAGTCAGGAACAGGAGAAAAATTGCGCTGAGCTTTCGGAGTTGCATGACAGTCTAGATCAAACCGTCACAGACCGGCGGTGACAAGTTCTAATTGTTCGGCCGGCGCCCCGGAGGCGGAGTGGGGCTGACGCCCGCGCTTGGGGCGACCGCGGACGCCGGCCGATGCCGGGGCCGGAGCCTTTTCCCCTCGATGCCGGAAAGGATAAAGCAGCGCCCGCGCAACTTTGTCGCCCAGATTTTGGTGTGTCGGTTGGCTGACTTCCACCGGAGTCGGTGCCGCGACCGGACGAGAGGCTGCAGTGGCGCTCCCACCCGGAGCCGCCCGCCTCGAGCGAGAAACCGGCGTGCCATCATCGTCCTTGGATTTCTGGCGAGTCGAACGCTTCTTTCCCGCCTGCGTTGAAGCGACTGACGATTGCTCCCTCTCTTTCTCCGTGTTTGCGACCTTTTCCGGTATCGCTGAAGTTTCTGATTCCGGCGACGGGGCGAGAGTTTTCGCCTGGGTTTTCGCCACGGCGGACGGCAGTGACACTTTTTCTGTCGGCTTGGTCAGCGTAGCGGCGGCGTTGTCCGCGCCTGCCGTTTTGGCCGGAGCGTTCTGCACCATCGCCGGTGCAGGCATCGCCGACCCAGAGGGCGCCTTCGCATTGTCCACCCACCCAAGGTCGGAAAAGGGTGCGGCATATGCGCGATTCAGTTCCGCCGAATAGAGATTGCTCGCGTTGGCCATCCAGTTCTTCCCCTGCTCGGGATTTCCATGCTGAAAAGCCCAGGCCGCCTGCGCGTAATACAAGGCAGGCGATCCGTCCATCATCTTGAACTCATCCATCGCCTTTTGCGCCGCGCCTTCGCGGCCTTCCAACAGGAGCGTTAGAAAAATCTGATACCGGATCAGCTGTTCTCTCTGCTGTTTCCTTGCCCCCAGAGATTGCCCCGAGGAGCGCCTCCAATTCCTTGCGCGCAGTTTCGTAGTCTCTGTTTGCAAAAGGCACACGCGCCAGGTTGTAGCGCGCTGCCAGGAGTTGCGGATCGGCCGCCAACGCGTTGCGCCAAGCCGTTTCCGCTTCATCGATCTTCCCTTGGTCGAACAATATCTCACCCCGCAGGTTATAGGTGACCGCCTGGTTCGGCGCCGTCGCGTCGACTTGATCGAGCAACTGCCACGCTCCTTCGAGATCGCGCCGGCGATAAGCCTGCTCCGCCCGTGCCAGATCCGCCTGCGCCCGCGCGACGCGTTCGGCCGGCGAGGTGACCTCGAGCGCTACAGGCGTCGCGTCCTCCGGCTTCGGCAGCCAGCCCACTTCGTAAAACGACTCCGCAAAAAGCTTGTTCAATTGCGGCGAAAATTCCTTCGCCGCCGTTGCCATCCAGCCTTCGCTTCCTGTCGGTCCTTGTGCCGCAGGGCGAGCGCGGCTTTCGCGTAATAAAGAGCCGGGCTTTCTGGCGACGCCTTGATTTTCGCCAGGGTCGGCGCGGCCATCTTCTCTTTCCCCTCGAGCAGGAAGGTCAGCAGAATCTTGAATTGAATGAGATCGCTCGTCGCGCCCTGCAGATGGTCGTTAGGCTCCGTCCGCCAGTGCCGTCGAAACGACGACGCGCCTCAGTCCAGTCCTGTGTCAAGAAAGGAACCTCCGCCAGATTGAAACGCGCTTCCCAGAAATCCGGATCGATCTCGCGCGCCTTGCGCAAGGCCGTCTCGGCTTTGCCGTATTCACCGAGGCGCATCCAGGCCACGCCGCGGAGATTTTGCGCCGCCGCCATATCCGGCTGGCGGGCATCGATTGCGTCGAGTTTCTGGAGCGCATCGCGATAGTGTCCGGCGTTCAGCTCCTGCGCCGCCGCGGCATACATCGCCTCGAGTTCCGATTTCGTCGGCGCCACCACATTGGCGGCGAAGGAACTCAGAACCAGCAAAAAAATCAGCCGCGCTTTCCCCCGCTTTCGTCACCATCGCATCAAGTTCGTATCCCTCGTCGCCGACAAGATATAAGAGTTTGAGCGACATGACCAATTGGGCAATCTGGCAACCGCGCGTTCGCGCCACCCTCCTCTTCATTGTGCGAGATGGAAAAATTCTCCTCATCCGCAAGAAGCGCGGTTTCGGCGCGGGCAAAATCAACGGACCCGGCGGCAAGGTCGATCCGGGCGAGACGCCGCTGCAAGTCGGCCCTGCGCGAAATCTTCGAGGAACTCGGCGTCACGCCGCTCGGGGCCGAAGCAGCGCGGCGAACTGCATTTCCAGTTCCGCGACGGTTACAGCCTGCATTGCACCGTCTTTCTCGCCCACGATTTCGAAGGCGAACCGCGCGAGACCGACGAAGCGGTCGCCGCTCTGGACGCCGCTCGATGCCATTCCCTACGACGAGATGTGGGCGGACGACCGCTACTGGCTGCCGCTCCTCATTCGCGGCGCACATTTCACCGGCTTTTTCGAATTCGACGGCGAGCGACTGCTCAGCCGCAACGTCGTCGTTCGGAGCGACTAGGTCGCTGGCCTCCGCCTTGTCGAGCGCGAGGGCGGCGCTCCCGATCATCCCGGCGTCGTTGCCTAACCTTGCCGGGACAATCGTTAGGCCCTCATGGAAAATCTTCATCGTCCGCTCCTCGATCACACGCCGAATCGGCCCGAAGACATATTCGCCCGCGCGAGCCACCCCGCCGCCGATCACGATCCGATCCGGGTTCAGCAGCCAGACGATGTCACAAAGCGTAATCCCGATCGCGAAGCCAACTTCCTCCCAGACTTTGGCGCGCGATCGGATCGCCGGCCCGGGCCGACTTTTCCAGCCCGATCGGCGAACATTCCTCCTCCGTTTTCGTTAGGCCGGCTTCCTCGATAGAGCTCTTGTCGCGCGCTGCGCGATCTGCAGGTGGCCGACGTATTTTTCGAGCGCGCCGAAGTTCCCGTACTGCCCGGGAACGCCATTGGGATCGATCGTCATCTGGCCGATCTCGCCCGCGCCGAGACGGCTCCCGCGATAAAGTTTTCGGTCGAGAATCAAACCGCCGCCGACGCCGGTGCCTAACGTCACGCAGACGACGTTTACGCCCTCGTGGCCGGCGCCGAAAAGCCATTCCGCGTAGGCCATCGCGTTGGCGTCGTTGTCGATCGCCGCGGGTAGCCCGGTCCATTCCTCAAGCAACGCGGTCAGGGCGACATCCTCCCAGCCCGGCACGTTGGACAGCTGGTAGACGCGGCCGTTGATGCTGTCGACCATCCCGGGCAATCCCGCCCCAACCGCCGACACTTCCGGGTGTTGTCTCCGCAACTCATCGATCGCGGCGCGGATCGCCGACAAGGAGCGAGTCGTGGCCGGCATGGTCGTGCGTCCGCAACGGCGTCACGCGAGCCACGATTTTCCCATCCGACGACCACCCCGGCCTTCACCGTCGTGCCGCCGAAATCGATTCCAATCGCTGCTCTTGCTCATCGCTTCAATTCTTGCCTAACGATTCAAATTCCCGATGATGCGCAGACCTTCCAGGGTCAGGTGCGGGCGCACCGCGTCGATCTCCGGCAGCCGCGCCGCGATCAATTGCGCGTAGCCGCCGGTCGCGACGATTCGCGCCTGCCGTCGGCCAAAGGACTCCGCGCTGATCTTCGCCAGGATTTCCTTGACCAGACCACGGTAACCGAAAATGGCGCCCGACATCATCGCGGCCTTGGTCGAGCGACCCACCGCGCGCCGCGGCTCGGCCAGGGTCAGCTTCGGGAGCAACGCCGTTCTCTTGTAGAGATAGTTGGTCATCGCTTCGAGACCAGGAGCGATCACGCCACCGATGTAGGAGCGTTCTGCCGAAACGACATCGAACGTGACCGCCGTGCCAAAATCCACCACCACCGCCGGGGACCCGTAAAGCGCGGCGACCGCAGCCGCGTTGGCCAGCCGGTCGGCACCGATCGATTCCGGCTCCGGATAATCGACGCCCACACCGAGCTCGCATTTCGCGCTCACGAAAAGCGTCCGGAATGCCCTGCCGCCGCCCGGCGAATGAGCGCGTTTTTTTTCGGCACGACCGAAGAGACGACGACATGCTCGACTCTTCGGCTGCGCATGAACCGGTCGATGCTCGCTCCGCTCAAGCGCACGGTCTCGATCCGCTCCGTCGCGCCCAGCTTTTGCTTCGAGGCGAAGGCCAGTTTCGTGAACGAGTTGCTGACATCGATCAGGAGGTAACTTCGCTTTTCGTTAGGCAAGGTTCGCCGCATAACGAGCGCAACAAACACCGCACCACCGCTCTTGTCATCCCGAGCTGGCGCAGCGCGCCGAGGGATCTCGCCGACTGCAATCAGGCGTCCATGGTCACCAGGAGGCGCGTAGATTGCAGTTGCGAGGTCTCTCGCACGTCTATCGCGGCACGGGATGACACGGTTGGGCGCGGCATCAGTGTTCGGCGATCCCGCTCGAACGCTTGCTCCCCGAAACCCGTGCGCGTAGCCTCGCCGGGTGAGGAAATTGGTTCATCGCCCGCGCCGTCTCCGGCGCACCGCGCCGCTGCGCAACCTCGTGCGCGAGACCAATCTCAGCCCGCACGATTTCATCCTTCCGCTTTTCGTGAACGAAAAAATCAGCGCCCGCCGCGCGATCAGCAGCATGCCCGGCGTCGACGCAGCTTGCGCCTGACGACGTTGCCGCGGAGGCCGCACGCGCCGCGGCCGCCGGCTTGCAGGCCGTCCTTCTTTTCGGCATCCCTAACGAAAAGGACGAAGCAAGCCTCCGGCGCCTACGCCGAAGAATGGCGTCGTGCAGCAGGCCGTCCGCGCGATCAAGGCCGAATGCCCCGAGCTGATCGTTATTACCGATGTCTGTCTTTGCGAATACATGAGCCACGGCCATTGCGGCGTCACCCGGATCGACGGCGACCATTTCCATGTCCTGAATGACGAGAGCGTCGAGTTGCTCGTGAAGACGTCCCTCTCCCACGCCGCCGCCGGCGCCGATCTGGTCGCGCCGAGCGACATGATGGACGGCCGCATCGGTGCCATCCGCGAGGCGCTTGACGCGGCCGGCTACGACCAGACGGGCATCATGAGTTACGCGGCAAAATTCGCCTCTTCCTTTTACGGTCCGTTTCGCGAAGCGGCCGAGAGTCCGCCACAATTCGGCGACCGGCGCAGCTATCAGATGGATCCGGCGAACGCCGCTGAAGCGCTCCGCGAAGTCGCGCTCGACGTCGCCGAAGGCGCGGACATCATCCTCGTGAAACCGGCGCTGCCTTATCTCGATATTCTCTGGCGGGTGCGCGAGCGCTTTGGCCTAACGACCGCGGTTTATCACGTGAGCGGCGAATACGCCATGGTCAAAGCGGCCGCGGAGAAAGGCTGGCTCGACGAAAAGGCGGCGGTGCTCGAGATCATGACCGGCCTGAAGCGGGCCGGCGCCGATCTCATCGTCACCTACTGGGCGCGGGAGTTGGCGGAATGGACGCGTTAAGTTGTAGGGCGGGCGCTTCGCCTGCCCAGATTAGTGATTCCGAAACTGGGCAGGCGAAGCGCCCGCCCTACAAAACCGGCGAAACCGCCGCGCACCTGGAACTGAAACGCCTCACCCTCCTTTGGGCGCAGGAGAACGACTACCCGATCGCGGCGCTCGAAGTTTCACTCCCGAAATGCCGTTACCGCGCCGACGTCGCCGCCTATCGTCCGCGAAGAAACGGCACCCTGGGCCACACCGTGGTCTTCGAATGCAAGCAATCCGCGCCCGACCTGCGCCGCGACGATCGCCGCAGCCGAGAGATGCTCGGCCGTCTCGAATCCGTCTTCCGCCGCCGGCAGATTCTTGAGAAACATCTGCGCATCCATTACCCCACCCTGCGGACCGGCGACACCCTCTTCCCGGAATGGGACGCACACGATTTCGGCGCGATCGAGCATCGCGGCTATCAGCGCGTCACGCGCCAGTTGATCGCCCTGCAAAATCAGCTCCGTGACGGCCGCAAATTCGAAAAGCTCGCCCGCTACGCCTGCGCCAATCTTTTCTACCTCGTCCTCCCTGACCAACTCCTGCGCGAACCGGAAGCGCCGTTAGGCTGGGGCCTGTTGCTGGCAAAAGAAGGGCGCGCTCATCCTCAACCGCAAACCCATCTGGCACGACAGCTCGGAAGCCTCCCGCCTGCGGATTCTGCAGAGGATCGCCGGCGCCGGCACGCGGCAACTCAACCGCGCTTGAACTGGTCCGGCGAGTGTAGCCGCTTCGCTGTGCGAAGCGCGGGAGAAAACTCCTCACCAGTTACGATTTGCTTTCAACCTTCGCGCCAGCGGAGCACCCGTTCGCGCCCCACAGGCGGCGTTAAAGGCCCGCACTGGACGAAATTCCGATTCGTCCTAGATTCTTCTCACAATGCGAGAGTGCCCCGAATTTCCAATGGGCCACGGCGATTTGGACCTTCGTGACGGCACTCCCCATGCTTAAGGAATTACCATGAAGCCCCTGCTCGACGTCGCTCCGTCACGCTGGTTGTCCCGCTACGATCAGTCGTCCTGCGAGCGCGTGGCCGGTTTCCGCGCCTCGAGGTCGACTTTCAACCGCGGCGCTTCGACGGCTCGTTTGGCGGAGATAACTCACCCTGGCGGCGACCGAACTTCAGCGGCCTGGCAAAGGAAGTGTTGCGCGCCGATACCAGTCGCAGCTTCCGGCTCGAAACCGCGGTCCTCGGTTTCGTCACGATCGTCAGCGCGTGGCCCGTCGCGGTCATGATCCACGAAGTCATCCGGCTCTTGAAATAAGCCGCGATTTTTCGGACGTAGCGCCCCCCGAAAGCTCAAAACCCCGAACAAATAATGCGACAGCCAGCAATCACGCCGTGTTAGACGAAAAAATGTTCGTGTTTAAAGGCGAACCTTCGCCTAATTCTAGTTAGGTGTCATGTCTCTGCCCGAGATCATCGAGATTACCAATCGCCGAAAAATCGGTGCAATCGCGCAATGTATTCTCAACGGGAGCATTGGCATTATCGAGGCCTCGCGCTAGATTGCCCCGCTTCGTTATGGTGCCGGCATCGGCGATGACGATCGCGATGTTTTACTGTTTGTCGGCATCGACAGCGAGACAGACCACCTACCTGTCGGAGCTGGGCGCGAGCATTGGGCTGTGGACGCGCTTGCTATGAAAGACGCCGAGATCGCGCGCACCGAGGCCTTTTACCGTGAACGTGTATTGGAGGTTTGTTCGCGACTCGCGGCGCGCTATGCTCATGAGACGATTCCGGATAGTGGTTATGACCACTACACCCCGAATACGTAACTAGGCGATGGAGCGAACGGCGGACCGCTGTACGCGCCACTTTTGAGATGACTTCCACATTTCCACTGCGAGCCACGCTAGTTCACGTCCGCCGTCGCTCATCTTGGTCTCATTAGACGGCAGCTGCTTTGTAGTTATGAAAACTAAACGGTCTTTGATGGTGAGCGGGCTCGTCGGCGTGGTTGCCCTTATTTCGGCGGCCTACTGCTTCTGGCTGATGACCGTTCCGCTTTCTTATAACCTAGTTTACGTTGTGGTGATTGGATTTATCGTGTCGCTTGGGATGTTTGTCATCGCGCTGATTGGTTCATTTATCTTCGTCATACGTTTGCGTCGGTCACATCGTCCACCGCGTAGTCGGCAGATTACGCCGACCGCCTAACCAGATGATGGAACCGACCGCGTGCCGCAATCCGCAGCAACACGCGTTCTCGCTCGGGGCAGCTCATCTTTACCAGTGCGCCGGCAACGTTCCGTATAGGCCTTGAGACTCGGTGAGTTTGTTCAGGACTGTGCAGCGGTCGTGCCCGCTCCCTTAACGAGAAACTCGTCGCGATAACGCGGCGTTTCTTCCGGCGCGAAGCCGTGGCGCATGATGTTTTCCGTCACGATCCTCGGAAGCAAGAATTGCAGGAGATAGTCGCCGCCACCTGCTTTGGTCCCGCCGCCGCTCATCTTGAATCCGCCAAAGGGATGACGGCCGACAACCGCCCCCGTGCAGGAACGATTCACGTAAACATTACCGGCGACGAGCTCGGCTTTGGCCCGCTCGATGTTGGCCGGACTGCGCGAGAAAAAGCCCGCCGTAAGGGCGTAGTCGGTGCCGTTTGCCACTTCGAGCGCTTCGTCGAGATCGCGCACTTTGATCACGGCTCAGGACCGGTCCGAAAATTTCCTCGCGCGCGATCCGGGCGGTTGGTTTCACGTCCGTGAAAATGGTCGGCGGAATGAAGTAACCATCCTTGGGCACATCCTTCGCCTGGTAAGCCAGCGTGGCCTCTTTCTTGCCCACCTCGATCATCTCAAGGATCCGTTTGTAGGCTCTCTCGTCGACCACCGGACCGACGGTGATCCCTGGTTCCTCGGGATTCCCGATGCGCAAACTCGCCGCCGCGGCCAAAAGGCGTTCCACCACACGATCGTAGTTTTCTTCGAGGACGATGAGCCGGGAGAGCGCGGAACATTTCTGACCCTGGTAACCGAAGGCGGAGTAAATCGATTCGACGATCGTCTCGTCGAGATCGGCGTCGGAATCGACGATGATGGCGTTCTTGCCGCCCATCTCGCAGACGACGCGCTTCAATTCGCGCTGGCCGGGCAGTGTTTTGCCAGCTGATTCCCAAATGCGAAGGCCGACTTCGCGCGAGCCGGTAAACGCGATCATCACGACCTCAGGATGATCGACCAGATGCTGTCCGATGACGGAGCCGTGGCCCGGGAGGTAGTTGAGCACGCCCGGCGGCACACCCGCTTCCTCGAACATCTCCATCAGTAGGGCGCCGGTGACGGACGATGGCTCCGCCGGCTTCATGATGACCGTATTGCCGGTCACAATCGCCGCCGAGACCATGCCGGTGAGAATCGCGATTGGAAAATTCCATGGCGCAACTACGAGCGCGACGCCGCGCGGCCAGTAATGCTGGTAGCTTTCTTCGCCAAGCACTTGCTGCGTGAGTCTTGGACGGCCCATGAGGCGCATTTGCTGGGCGTAAAAAAGGCAGAAATCCATCGCCTCGCGAATGTCGCCATCAGCTTCCTCCCAGGCCTTGCCGACTTCGTAAACTTCGACAGCGGCAAGCTCGAAACGGCGCCGCTCCATGATGGCCGCAACGCGCTCGAGTAACTGCGCCCGGCGCTCGACCGAGGTGCGAGACCATTCGGCGAAGGCCGCACAGGCCGCCTTGACCGCCCGTTCCGCCTCGGGAATTCCCGCCTCCGCAACCTCGCCCACGATCTCGTTAGGCGCGCTCGGATTGAGCGATGCCATCCACTTTCCGGTCGTGACCTTCTCGCCGCCAATCACGAGTGGAAACCTTTTGCCAAACTGGCCGCGCGCCGCGCGCAGGGCGGTGCGCATCTGCTCCTGTGTCTGAAGATGGACAAAGTTGACGGCTGGGGCGTTCTTGTAGGCGCCATCGGCGGATTGTTCTTGTTTCGGCTGCATTTTTGTTGGCTTTTCCCTTGTGATCAGTTCGTTCGGGTCACGCAGTAACTGCGCGGCGGACTGGTGGTCGGAAAATTTCGCCCGCAGAAAACCTTCGTTCGAAGTGTTCTCGAGTAACCGCCTAACGAGATAGGACATTCCAGGAAGCAACTCGCCGACCGGCGAATATTCCCGCACCCGATAACCCATCTCGACCAGGGCACGCTTGATCGGCCCGGCCATTCCATAGAGGAGCTGGAATTCGAACCGGCTCTTGTCGACGCCGATCTCGTCCGCGTAGGCCATGGCGTGCGCGATGCTGCGCACATTGTGCGAACCGAAGGCCGCGGTCACAATCGATTCGTTATCGAGCAGGATCCGGGTGCAGCTCTCAAAACAGGCATCGCTCTCCGGTTTCTGGAGAAAGACCGGACAAGGCCAGGTGTTCTGCGAGGAGATAATTTTCTCGTAATCCCAATAGGCGCCTTTGACGAGGCGGACGGCGAAACGCGTCCCTCGTCGCCGGCCCCAGTCGATCAGATCGCGCAGGTCGCGCTCGGCGTCGCGCAGGTAAGCCTGGACGACGATCCCGACCCGCGGCCAGTCGACGAACTCGTCCTCGGTAAAGAGCTGCTTGAACAGGTCGAGCGTGCTGTTTTTCTGGGCGTAACTCTCCATGTCGAAATTGACGAACGCGCCGACCTCTTTCGCCCGGCGCAGGATGGGGCGGAGCTTGGGCGCGAGGTGGGCAATCGCTTCCTCGGGCGCGGCCGGGTCCATTTGGGAATAGAAAGCCGAGATCTTGAGCGAAAGATTGACCACCGGAAAAAGCTCGGCGTTTTTGCCTAACGGATCGGTCCAGCCACGGGTCTCGCGCGAGAGGGTTTCGAGCAATTCCATCGCGCGCGCCGCGTATTCATTCGCCTCCTCTTCGCTCACGACCGCTTCGCCCAACAAATCGACCGTGAACCCGATATTCTGCCTGCGCTTCTTGCGCAGTGTCTTCATCACGTCGGTGCCGTCTTTCCCGGCGATAAACTGACGCGCCATCCCGGAAACGTTGCGGCGCAGAATGTAAGCGGTCAGCCAGGGGAAAATGCCAGCAGCCTTCAGGCCGGTCTGCATCATCGGGACGAAGCCGTCCATCCCGTGAAAATATTCGCGCAGATGCTCGACGATATCGTCCGAGCGACGGAGCGAGGCGAGAACGTCAACGAAACGAAACATCTGCACCTTGAACGCTTCGTCCCGCATCGAGAAAGCCATCATCTTTTGGTAGAAACCGGCTTTGCTGAAGATCGATTCCGGGTGTTGATCGACCAGCTCGAAAATTCGTTGTCCGCGACTTTCAATGGCGGCTTGCAGGGAGCTCATCGGGCGAGGATAAAGCGGGGCGCGGCTTTCGGCAAAGTCGCTGATACGCGTCACGGACGGCACGATGCCCGCGGATGGTTTCCTTTGACAGGATTAACTGGTTTTACAGGATGGAAAATACGCCTGCGGATGATTTTTCTCCCAGATCCTGTAAATCCTGTCTAATTCTTCGCCTGCACTAGGGATGCTCCCGATGCCGATCCGCCACCGTTACCAGTTCGCGAGCGATAATACCGCGGCCATTTGTCCGGAAGCATGGGCTGCGCTGGCCGAGGCGAACCACGACGCCGAAGTTTCTTACGGTGAAGACAAATGGACCGCACGCCTCCGCGCCCAGGTCCGGGAAATTTTTGAGACGGATTGCGAAACCTTCGTCGTTTTCAACGGAACGGCGGCCAACTCGCTCGCGCTGGCTCAACTGTGCCAGCCGTTTGACAGCGTCCTCTGCCATGAGCGCGCCCACATCGAGACGGACGAATGCGGCGCGCCGGAGTTTTTTTCCGGCGGCGCCAAACTGTTGCGCGTCGGCGGGAAGAACTGGAAACTCGACCTCGGCGCAGCCGCCGCGGTCCTGGCGCAGCACCGCGATGTGCACTCGACCAGAGTTCGCGCGCTCAGCCTTACCCAGGCCACCGAAGGGGGAACCGTTTATTCGCCAGACGAGCTGGACGCGATCGCCGCTTTTGCCGCGAAACATTCCCTCGCCGTGCACATGGACGGCGCGCGTTTTGCCAATGCCGTGGCATCGTTAGGCTGCAAACCGAAGGAGATCGCCTGGCAGCGCGGCGTCAACGTCCTCTCTTTCGGCGGAACGAAAAACGGCACTGCGGCCGGCGAGCTGGTTGTTTTCTTCGATCGCGAACTGGCGCGGGAGTTTGATTACCGGGTCAAGCAGGGCGGGCAGCTCGGGTCGAAGACGCGCTTCCTCGCCGCGCCATGGACCGGTCTTCTCGCGAATGACGTCTGGCTGAAAAATGCGCGGCACGCCAACGAGATGGCGCGTTTGCTCGAGGAGAAATTGCGCGCGGCGGGCCTGACGAAGACTCGCTTTTCCCCGCGAAGCGAACGTCATCTTCCTCCGTTTGCCTGACGAAATCGCCGCGCAGTTGCACGATCGCGGCTGGCACTTTCTTAAATTCATCGAGCCCGATGTTCACCGGCTGATGTGTTCCTGGTCCGTGACGAAAGAGGACATCGAGGAATTGGTCGCCGACTTCCGGCAGGCGCGCGCATGACGCCGCGAGAGCTGCCGATCTACGAACTCGAAAACGAGATCGTCAGCGCTCGCTCGCCGCCCGGTCGCGTCTGATCCTGCAGGCGCCGACTGGTTCCGGCAAATCGACGCAGGTTCCGCAGATCCTGCTCGATCGCGGACTGCTCGGCGAGGGCGAAGTCGTCATCCTGCAACCGCGCCGCCTCGCCACGCGGTTGCTCGCCAAGCGCGTCGCTTTCGAACGTGGCGGACGGCTCGGCGACGAGGTCGGTTACCAGATCCGTTTCGAAAAAGTCGCCTCCAAAAAGACGCGCATCCGTTTCGTGACTGAGGGAATTCTCCTCCGCCAACTGCTGCAGGATCCGGAGCTGCGCGGCGTCGCGGCGATTCTCTTCGACGAATTCCACGAACGCCATCTCTACGGCGACATCACCCTCGCGCGCGCGCTGCAGTTGCAGGAAACAAAGCGACCCGATCTCAAACTGGTCGTCATGTCCGCCACGCTCGAGTCGGACAAACTGGAAAAATATCTCGCGCCTTGCCCGGTGCTCACTTCGAGCGGGCGGATGCATCCGGTCGCGATCGAATATCTGACGAAACCGGTGCGAACGGAGAATTATCCGGTTTGGGATCTGGCCGCGGACGAGTTCGAGCGCCTCGCGGCGCAGACGGAAGGCGACGTGCTCATCTTCATGCCGGGGAAGTACGAAATCACGCGGACGATCTCGGCCATTCGCGCCTCGCGGGTGAGCGATCGCTTTGTGCCTTGCCGCTCCACGGCGAGCTGCCGCCGGCGGAGCAGGACGCGGCGCTCGCCAATACGGGAAACGCAAAGTGATCGTCGCCACGAACGTGGCGGAGACTTCCCTCACGATCGACGGCGTGCGGGCGGTGATTGATAGCGGCCTGGCGCGGATCGCGCGTTTCGATCCGCGCCGCGGGATCAACACGCTCTTCATCGAGAAGATCAGCCGCGCCTCGGCCGATCAACGGGCCGGCCGCGCCGGTCGCACCGCACCGGGAAATTGCCTGCGACTCTGGACGGAAAGCGAACATCTCGAGCGTGCGCCGCAGGAACTTCCGGAAGTGAAACGACTCGATCTGGCGGAAGTGGTTCTGACGCTGAAGGCGAGCGGGATCGAAGACGTGGCGGCGTTTCGCTGGCTCGAGTCGCCCGATCCGAAGGCGCTCGAAAGCGCGGAGCAATTGCTCACCGATCTCGGCGCGATCAGCGCGGGGAAAATGACTTCGTTAGGCCGTCGCATGCTCGCCTTTCCGGTCCATCCGCGTTATGCCCGGATGCTGCTCGCGGCGCAGGAGCAACGTTGCGTGCGGGGGATCGCGCTTATTGCCGCACTCACCCAGGGCCGCAATCTGCTGCGGCGCGCGGAAGGAAAACAGATGCGCGACGAACGCGAGGATTTCCTCGGCGGCGATGATGAATCCGATCTCTTCATCCTGCTGCGCGCTTTTCGCTTCGCGGAAAAGAACAACTTTGATCCGCGACATTGCGCCCGATTGGGAGTGCACGGCGGCGCTGCGCGCGAGGCGGGTCAGCTGTGGGAGCAGTTTCTCTCCATCGCGCGCGCCGAGGGCCTCGATGTCGCCGAGCGCGAAGCCGAATCCGGCTCGATCGCGCGCTGCGTGCTCGCCGGATTTCCCGATCAGGTGGCCGTGCGGCTCGATGAAGGCACGCTGCGCTGCGCATTGGTGCACAATCGCCGCGGCGTGCTCGCGCGCGAAAGCGTCGTGCATCGCGCCCGGCTTTTGACCGCTTCCGAGATCCGCGAGATCGAATCGAGCGACGGCGAGCGCCAGGTGTTGCTGACTCTCGCGACCGCGATCAAGGAGGAATGGCTGCGGGAATTTTTTCCGGAAGCGATCCAGGAAAAAACGGAGGTTACCTACGACTCATCGCTCCGCCGCGTGGTCGGACGCACGGTCACTCTCTTTCACGATCTTGTTCTCGCGGAAAAGAAATCGGAGCGCGTGCCAGCAGACGAAGCCGCCGCAATCCTGGCGCGTGAAGTGATGGCGGGAAATTGTCCGCTCAAGAAATGGGACCACGCGATCGAGCAATGGATCGCGCGGCTCAATTTCGCCGTCGCGGCATTTCCAGAACTCGAGCTGCCGCCGATCGGCGAAGAAGAGCGCGCCTTGTTGATCGAGCAGATCTGCCAGGGCGCGACGAGCTATAAGGAAATCAAGGAGCGACCGGTCGCGCCAGTCTTGAAATCGTGGCTGAGCGCGGGGCAGCAGCGCGCGCTTGATCAACTGGCGCCGGAACGGATCAAATTGCCCAATGAGCGCAACGCCAGGATCACTTACGGCGCCACCCATGCCCCGACGATCGCGGCGCGCATTCAGGACCTTTACGGAGTGGAGAATGGCCTAACGATCGGCCAGGGTCGGGTGCCGTTGCGGATCGAGGTGCTCGCGCCGAATCATCGCCCGATCCAGATCACGGACGATCTCGCCACCTTCTGGCGGGAAAGCTATCCGAAGATTAAGCAGGAGTTGCAGCGCAAATATCCAAAGCACCGCTGGCGCTAGCGTCGATCGGGTTTCGGCGTGTCGCGCTGATTCTGCTGTTGCTCGTCGCCCATGACTCTTGTCCACCTGGCGCTGAGCTTCTTCCTCCTGCTTCGTGCTTCATCGAGTCATGGCGGTCCGGCCGCTCGCTCCAAAAATGCGAATCGAAGGACGCAAAATGACCGCGATGTGCGAAGTTAGGACATGAAGAATTCGAACGGAGACAATTTTACGGAGAACGATCCGATGTCTGAAACGGAGTTTGGCAGTGAAACGAGCGGGCGCAGCGCGCAGGACCGGCTGCAGGAGCACGCGCGGAAGATTTCCAGCGTCGCTTCCGATACCTGGGACCAGACGCGCCAGAGGGCAGTCGTCGTCCGGGAGCGGACGGAGTTTTTCCTCCGCGAAAATCCGGTCCCGACCGTGCTCGGCGCCCTTGCCCTCGGGCTGGCGATTGGCCTGGCGATTCGCTACTCCTCGCGTCCAGAGGAACCGACGCCTTTCGGTGAAACGCGCGCTGCGGGAAATCGATTGGAGCACGATCTCACCCGCTTTCTTGCCCGGACTGATGCGCAGTGTGAAACGCGGCTACGCGGATTCCGCAGAGGCGGTCAAGGGAGGCCTTGAGCGCGTCAAAGAGGTGGACGTGGACGACTACGTCAAGCCGCTGCGCAAGCGGTGGAAGAAGTGGGTGAGCTAGGCGAGATCGTCAGGCAAGCGGCGCTCGTTGTAGACGCCGCCCTCTGGGCGGCGCGAGACTGCGCTCCTTTTGCTGCGCCGTCGAAGCCCGCGTTCGCCGAGCGAAGCGTCTCTACAGGTGCCGTATGTATTCCGCCGCCGCGCGTCCCGCGCGCGTGCCGGTGGAGAAACAGCCCTGCAAAAGATAGCCTCCTGTCGGTGCTTCCCAATCAATCATTTCGCCAGCGAGAAAAACGCCCGGCATTTTCTGCAGCATCAGTTGCTCGTCCAATTCCTGCCACAAGACCCCGCCCGCGGTTGAGATCGCCTCGGCGATCGGCCGCGGGCCTCCCAATGGCAGCGGAAATTCCTTTAGTCGAGCGATGGCCCTCTCGCGATCGGCGCAGTCATCCGGGAAATAACCTTCCAAGAGCGCCCTAGCTCCCGCGCTCAACTTCCAGGCCCGAAACCAGTCGTTAGGCGCGCGCAGTTGCGCGGCGCGGGCGCGCAAGACTTCAGCCGTCACCTGCGGCTTGAAATCGATCCGCAATTCCGGGCGCGCCATTCCGCGCAAAACCGGACCGAGCCGGTAAATCGCTCCGCCTTCCAAACCGTAGCGCGTGATCAACAGCTCACCCGAGACGAACTCGCCGGCCGCGCTGACATTGAGATTCTTGAGCGGCAAGCCCTCCGCCCGCTCAAGCACTGCCTCGGGCCAGAATACATTCCAGCCGCAGTTGGCCGCGACGAAAGGCGCCATCTCCACTCCGTGCGCGGCGAGCAGTGGCGACCAGGCGCCGTCCGAGCCGGTCTCCGGCCAGGATGCGCCGCCGAGAGCCAGAACCACGGCGCGGGCAACGATTCGTTCGCCGTCAGCGAAGTCGAGCCGCCAGGAATCGCCTTCTTTCGTTAGGCCGCTCAAACGCCCGCCGGTCCTGAACTCGATTCCGCCGCCCCGCAGCCGTTGCAACCAGGCGCGCAACAGCACGGCGGCTTTCTGTCCGCGCGGGAAGACTCGCTTGCTTGTACCGACGTATGTCTCGACCGCCAGCTCCTCCGCCCACGCTCGCAGCGCGTCCGGGCCAAACTCGGTGAGCAAATCGCGCCACCTCTCCGGTTCCGCGCGGTAACGAGCGGGAAAGTTCTCCACCGGCTCGCTATGCGTCAGGTTCAGGCCGCCGCGTCCGGCGACGAGAAACTTTCGCCCCGCCGAGGGTTGTCCGTCGCAGATCACCACGCGCCCGCCGTGTGCCACCGCCACTTCCGCCGCTCGCAGCCCGGCCGGACCGGCGCCGACGATAACGACAGTTTTCTCCGGATCGGCGCTCGAGTTCATAGATTGCTCTCCTTTGTTCACCCTCGAGATGCAACCTATTGCTCAGCCTGGCGACGGCCTTTTCTCCGTCATCAATCAAGGATGGGACTACGACAACGGCCGGTTCACGCGACCAGGCAGTGAGACTATTCTGAGAGCGGCAGCGACGCTCCCCCTTTTGACGCGGAGTGCGGCCACGAGCTCAGCAACAACCGTTGAACATTTTGTATGGTACATCAGTTCTTGCCCAAGGATCATTCGACTGCGTACGTCCGCAGTTCGGCCTCTTGTTTTTCACGATGCGGAACCGCCACAAACAAACTGTTCAGCTCGGGGACAAATAAACCGGTACGCGCACCGGAAGGCGTCGGAATCCCTGCGGACCTTGTATAGGTGTCGCGATCAATTTGGTCGATGACATCGATGCTTCCCTCGCCGCAAATCGCATAGAGACGATGTCGCACCACATCGTAAAAAACGTCGTCAACGTCGCCGCCGATTTTGAAACTCGTGACAACCGCACCCGAGTCGGAGTTCAAGACCACGATCTTCGCCGGCAGACGACAACCGACAAACAAGCGGTGATTTGTTTCGTCAAACGCCATCGGATAGTTGGCGAATGCCGCATCGGTCTTCCACGTTGCAGTCACCGTACCTTTGTTGCGATCCACCACCGCGATCTGCCGTGTGGTGGGAACATTGACGAAAATCCGCGGCCCATTCTTTTCCAAAACGAAAGCTTCCGGGTGACCTGACAATTTGATCGCGCCGACGGTTTTCCCGCTGTGCGCATCGAGAATGCCAAGTCCACCGCCGCCGAAACCGACATAAACACGTTGGGTGAGGCTGTCGTAGCGCACGTTGTCCGCGTCGTCTTCGAATTTCACGCTTCCGACAAGCGCGAAGGACTTGCCGTCATAGAAATTGCAAATTCCGTCTTTATCGTTCGCGACGCAGAGGCGAGTTAGCTCAGCAAGGTAAGCCACACCCTGTGGCGCACCGAGTCCGGTAATTGAATGCACGCGTGTGCCTTTTTCCAGATCGATGATCTCGACCGTGTTGTTGCCAAGTGCACAAAGAAAAAAGCGCCGTCCCGTTAAGTCGATGGCGAGATGATCAACCCGGCCTTCAACACCAGGGAGCAGAATCGTCTGGGCCAGACGCAACGAACCGCCGCTAACGTTTTGCACGCTAGCGGCGGCCGCGCAGATGATCAGCGCACCTACACGAGCGATCCAGCCCTGCATAGTTTGCCGCCGCCATTCGTTCATCGATCGCAGCGCTCGATCAAACTCTATTCCTCTCGCCCTTTTCCGTGCCTGTTCGATTCCTCATGTTCGCCGAGATATTTTTTGAGGTCCACTTTCTAATCTTCGGATGCGCGAGATGCGGTGGATGTAAGCGTAAATGCCATGTGCTATATGTATTTCATTTCACAACTGACGCGCAATGAAACCGAGCTCGTGGCTCTTGTTCCTCTATAGCCTGCCGACGAAGCGCAACACCGAGCGCGTCGCAGTCTGGCGCCGTTTTAAGAAAATCGGCGCGGTGCAAATCAAAACATCTACCTACCTCCTGCCGGATCATCCGACGCAGTACGAGCATTTCCAGTGGCTGGCCCAGCAGATTCGCGATTACGGCGGCGAGGCCACTCTGGTGCGCGCCGAGGGAATTGAAGACCTGCCTAACGAAAAACTGATCGCCTTGTTCACCCGGGCGCGCGATCAGGAATATGTCGCCGTGAAAAAGGCGCTGCAAGCTCTTGTGCGCCGCCGCAAGAAGAAGATGGCGAAAGCCGACGCTACTGAACTCGAGCGATTAAGCGCCCAGTTTCGCCAGATTCACGAGCTTGATTTTTTTGAAAGCGCGCGCGGACACGAGGTCAAGATGCTTCTTCGCCAGGCGGAAGGAGAAGCGAAGGGAAAATTGCCGCGCCTCAACCCGAAGAACTATTGCGGTAAGATTTGGATGACGCGTCCCCGACCCGAGATCGATCGTGTCGGCTCAGCCTGGTTGATCCGCAAATTTATCGATCCAAAGGCAAGGTTTGTCTTTGCCGCCACGCCGGAATCGAGGCGCGAGGCGATCCCATTCGACATCGTGGACGTGGAATTTTCTCATCACGAAGATCGCTGCACATTCGAGACTCTTGTCCGGCGTTTCGCAATCGAAGACAAAGTCGTGCGGAGAATCGGAGAGATGATTCACGACACCGATTTGGAAGACGCGAAGTTCCAGCGCGTTGAGTGCATCGGGATTGATCGAGTGCTGAAAGGCTGGGGCAAAAGCGGGATGAGTGACGACGAGATTCTCGCCCGCGGCTTCGCCTGTTTCGACGGACTCTACGAGTTTCTGCAACGACGATGATCTAGATATGCCCGCAACCAAGTCAGCACCCACCTCGCATCCGAGCTTTGCCGAAGCGTTCCGCTTTTGGGTCAAGCTCGGTTTCATCAGCTTCGGCGGACCGACCGGCCAGATCGCGATAATGCAGACCGAGCTGGTGGAGAAAAAGCGCTGGATCAGCCAGGCGCGATTTCTCCACGCGCTCAATTACTGCATGCTCCTGCCCGGTCCCGAAGCACAGCAGCTCGCCACGTATATCGGATGGCTGCTTCACAAAACGTGGGGCGGCATTGTGGCCGGCGCGCTTTTTGTCATTCCCTCGATCTTCATTCTTTGGGCGTTGAGTTTCGTTTACGCCGCTTACGGAAACCTGCCGTGGATTGCCGCGATCTTCTACGGGCTGAAACCGGCAGTGATGGCGATCGTTGCTGTCGCCGTCATTCGCATCGGGCGAAAAGCACTCAAGAACGAAGTGATGTGGTCGATCGCAGCGTTGGCCTTCGTCGCGATCTTCTTTTTCAAGGTGCCGTTTCCGCTGATCATTCTTAGTGCCGGCCTAATCGGATTTCTCGGCGGTTACTTTTGGAAATCGAAATTCAACGTCGTCAGCGGTCACGCTAAGGCTGGCAACGCTTCCGTGCTCGACGACGAAACGGAATCGCCGCGCACACGCAGCCGTCCCTGTCACGTGCGATCAAGGTCACGATTGTCTGGCTTACCCTTTGGCTCGCGCCGGTCATCACAATTGGTTTGTGGTTAGGCTGGAATCACACCCTTTTCAAAGAAGGCGTTTTTTTCAGCAAAGCAGCCGTGGTGACCTTCGGTGGTGCCTATGCCGTCTTGCCCTATGTCACGCAGCAAGCCCTCTTTCATTACGGCTGGCTCAAACCCGGGCAGATGATGGATGGGCTTGGTCTCGCTGAAACCACCCCGGGGCCGCTCATCATGGTGCTGCAATTCGTCGGCTTCATGGGGGGATGGCAACATCCGCAAGGTTTATCGCCGCTGCTCGCGGCCACTCTCGGCGCGTTGATCACCACCTGGGCCACGTTCACACCTTGCTTTCTTTGGATTTTTTTGGGCGGTCCTTACATCGAAAAATTGCGCGGTAATATCAAACTGACCACCGCACTTTCAGCCATCACCGCTGCGGTCGTCGGCGTGGTCTTGAATCTCGCCGTCTGGTTTGGAATGCATGCCATCTTTCCGGATGGCGCGACGATTGATTGGTTCGCGGTCATCGTCAGTCTGGTCGCTTTTCTTGGGATGTTGCGCTGGCGTTGGGACATCATCCCGGTCGTGCTCGGCGCCGGCGCGCTCGGCTTGATTTACCAGCTCGCGCTAGCCTCGATTCGTTAGGGTCCAACGCGAAAGCTGAAATGACCCTTGGTTACGTGGAGATCCTGGGCGACGGCGCTCCAGGTTACCTCATAGATGCCCGGCGAGAGATCCGATGGCAGCGACAAACGGACCAGTGCCGGTTGTTTCTCATCCGCGTGCAGGTCGCGTTGATCAATCTGTTTTCCGGCCGCGTTGCGCACTTCAAAGGTGCTCAACCCGACCTTGATCGATTCCGTGAACCACAGCCGAATTTCACTCGGCGCCACTTTCAAGGTCTCGCCATCCTTCGGCTCCGAACGCTCAAGCGAAGAATGCCCCAGGGCCGGCGCGGCGAGCAGAACCAGACTAAAGATCGCGAAAAGAACGCGACTCATTTGCCCAACAGAACGATTGGTCCCTCGGCTTTGGTCACGCCGCCTTTGCGTTCGAGGCTGATCGCGAATCCCTTCGCTTCGCGCACCGGCGAGGCGGGCTGGAAGGGGACTCGCAGCGATCCATCATTTGCGACGTGGAAGACGCCGCCGTCGATTGGATCCTTGTATCTCGGATCCACCAGCCAGAGCTGATAATCGCGATCCGCCGCGTTGCGCGGAAGCTTGGTCACCTTCAAGACGCCACGCTGCTTTTTCTCGTCCCAGACGACAACCGCGTTTGCATCCGGTGCGTTTTCCACTTTCGAGCTGAGCGAGGCGATCTGGATCTGCGCAAGGATGTCGCGCTGTTCGAGACGAGTGATGCGTTTCCGGAGGCCACTCCGCTCAGCGATGAGGTAGGCGCAGGTTAGAGCGAGGCAGGCGGCGATGGCCCAGGGAATCCAGTTGAATCGGCGGGGAAACGCAACCGTTTTCCCGCTCCGCACCTGGGCAAGAACGCGATCGCGCAATTCCGGCGGCAACGCACGCGGCGGGGCGGAATGTGCCACCGCAGCCGCCGTTGCATCGAGTTGATCGACCAATGCTCGCAACTCGGCCTCCGATTGCAGGCGCCGTTCAAAGACGGCCGCCTCTTCCCCCTCGAGGAGGCCGAGGACGTAAAGCGCCGCCTGCTCTTCGAGTTGCTCGTTCACAATGAACATCCCCCCCAGCTCTTCTCGCAACGCGAGGAGTCCCCGACGGATGCGCGCCTTCACGGTCCCCAACGGCGTGCCCAGTCGTTCTGAAATCTGTGTCTGCGTCAGCCCGGCAAAGAAGGCCAGGTCGATCACTTCGCGCTGCGCTTCGCTGAGCCGGGCGAGGGCGGCTCGCACGCGCTCGCGCTCGTCGCTCCGCGCGAGCGCATCGTCGGCGACGATCCAGCGCGGGCGGAGGCGGAAACGGCGTTCGTTTCGCTCGCCACAGCCTCGTTAAGGCGGGATTGCCGTTGCCGGAAGCGCAAACGGTCGATGGCCTTGTGTCGCGAGATCATCACCGCCCAGGTAAACAAGCTGCTCCGGCGCGCGTCGTAGGTTGCGATGCGTTTCCACATCTGCACGAACGCTTCCTGGAGAACGTCCTCGGACTCCTTTTGATCGCGCAGGATTCTGTAGATCAGCGAAAAAAGGCCGGGCGCAAAGCGGTCGTAAAAGGTGGCGAAGGCGTCTTCATCGCCGTGGCGCATCCGGTGCGACGAGGTCCGCATCGATCTCGTTAGGCGATTGGATTCCGCTATGTCCTGCCTCTCGCGGAGCGGCGGAATCTGCGGGTAACTTGAAGGGTGCATCGCCACGTATCGCGCACCAGATCGAGGAATCGGGTGTGCGCAAGAGGTACTCCCCGGGCTTTTTCTCTCCGCCCAAACTGCGCAAAATAGGGTCGACCGCACCAGTGCTCCCTGCAAAACTCGCGCTCACAAAGATATAAGACGCAGGAAACCGTCTGGCAGATGCACTCTTCAGCTCGAAGGCGGAAGGGGGGGTCCTAATCTGGATTTCTATTGATTGTGGCCGCCACGATTGCGTCAAGGGCCTCTTCATCGAGAGGAACGCTTTCGCGTGATGCTAATTCAATCTCAGTTGGAGTTTGGATCGGTTGCTCACGGCAGCGATCCTCTCCGCCTTTACATCTTATTGACAGTCGTCCCGCCGAAGTTTGTCACCCAGATGAAGGCGCCGTCAAAGGCGAGACCCCTGGGGAGCTTCCCAACCGGGAAATTACTCTGGTCCGTCGGGTCGCTCGCGGTCAGGCGCGTGACACTGTTGTTGGTTATGTTAGCAGTCCAGACATAAACACCGTCGAAGGCGATCCCATTCGGGACCTGACCTCGAATTGGAAAGGTTCCCAGCAACGATCCGTCGCTCGCTAATAACTCTGTCACCGCGTCGCCAATGCCGTCGGCTACCCAGATGTGGGTGCCATCGAACACCACCGCCCCGGGACCGTGCCCGGCGGGGAAGTCACCCAGGTTCTTCCCATCACTCGTTCGCAATCTAGTCACCGTATCGGAGATCAGGTTAGCGACCCAGATGCTGGAGCCGTCGAAAGCCATGCCCTCGGGGTCCCCACCGACAGGGAAGGTTCCGAGGTTCGCGCCGTCGCTGGCGCGAAGTTTGGTCACGCTCGCCGCGTTACCGTTGCTCGCCCAGATATTGGCTCCGTCGAATACGACCCCGATCGGAGTATCACCTACTGGAAAGGTGCCAAGCTCCTTCCCGTCGCTCGCGCGCAATTTCGTGATCGTGTCATCCGCGCCATTTGCCACCCATATGTTTACCCCGTCAAAGGCAAGGCCCTCAGGCCCATGGCCTACCGGAAAGGTGCCGAGTGTCTGGCCGTCGCCCGCGCGCACTTTCACGACGTCGCCTGAACCTCTGCTGATCCACATGTTTGCTCCGTCGAAGGCGATTCCGTTCGGACTTCTCCCAACCGAGATTGTGGCCGAAGTGCTGGGACTCCATTTCAGGAGGGCCAACTGCAACGGATTAATGATCGGTGGCGGCGAATCCTGCGCCTTGTCAGGCGATTGAGCAACGGCAGCGCGCGGAAAGACGCAGGCTGGGATTGCCAATGCAACCGCGATCGCAGCGCGAAACGCTCCCGATTTCCGGGGCAAAGTGAGCATGTGGGTATTCATAATCTCAACTGCAACAAATAAGCTCCGGGAACTCAACAACTTCCTTCCCGTGCACGGACGATGGTTGACAAAACGCGGCCGTTGCGGTTCAATGGGCGTCGGTTTGCCTCCTCGTCAGCCCTTTCTTTCGAGGCGCGCCGGTTTCGCTCCCCCGCGCAACGCAGGTCTGTCCGGCAAACACGTTTTTGTAACTCATCCCATCCCCATTCCATGGCGGGACACAGCAAATGGTCCAAGGTCAAGCGCGCAAAAGGTGCGCTCGACGTGAAACGCGGCACGATCTTTAGCAAGTTTTCGAAAGAGATTAGCGTCGCGGCACGCATCGGTGGTGGCGATCCGGCGGGGAATGCCCGGCTCCGGAGCGTAATCGAGATGGCGCGGGCGCAAAGCATGCCTAACGACAAGATCGAGCGAGCGATCAAACGCGGCACCGGCGAAGACGTCGACGCGCAGCATTTCGAGGAGATCGTTTACGAAGGCTACGGCCCCGGCGGGGTGGCGGTGATCGTGGAAACGACGACCGACAACAAGAACCGCACCGCCGCGGAAATCCGCCGAATTTTCAGCAAGAACCACGGGAGCCTGGCGACGAGCGGAAGCGTTTCCTACATGTTCCACAAAAAGGGACAGATCACCGTGCCACGAGACACGATCGATGAGGAACGCCTCTTCGAACTGGCCCTCGATGCCGGGGCGGATGACTTGACAATGGAGGAGGAACAGTATGTTATTCTCACTTCCCACGATCAGCTCTACGCCGTAGCTGAGGCGCTCAAACACGCGAGTGTCACCATCGATGGGCAAAAGTTTACTTTCATTCCCGACACGACTGTTCATGTCGCCGACGAGGAGGCTGCGCTTCAGGTGGTGCGCCTCTGCGAGAGCCTCGAAGACGACGACGACGTTCAAAACGTCTATTCCAATTTAGATATCCCTGACGAGTTGCTGGCCAAACTGCCAGCTTGATAACTGCGAGCCGGCACAACCCGTCGTGTCGCCTCGACCAAAGGCGGTTGCAATTATGAGCGAAGAAACGGAAAACAAGCCTACCCAGGCACCCAGCGCCAGCGCCCCATTCCGGAGACGCCGCCCGTCGCGGCGCCGTTCGGGGCGCCGCAACAACGCGGAGCGCGGACCCGGCGCTTTCAACGAGTCTGCCAACGGACCCGGGCGCGGAGACGGGCCGGATGTCCTCGAGGAGGATGCTTCCCAAGAAAGCCAACGCCGGCGCGAGGACGCCGCGGAATTTGGCGAAGCCACCAGCATGCCTGGCGAAAGCAGGTCTCCCGAGGAATTCGACCGGGCAGCAGGCAGTCTGCCGAATGGCGACCAGCCGCCTCGCGAGCCAGAATACGGCGAAGGCATCATCGAGATTTCCGGTAAAGGCTTTGGTTTTCTGCGCGACTCGAAACGCAACTTTGTCCAGACACCCCAGGATATCTTCGTCACCCCGGAGATTGTACGGCGCTTCCAGCTGCGCGACGGGATGTGGATCTACGGCGAGACCCGCCGCGGCAATCGCGGCCCGCAACTGACCCGCCTCCTCAAGATCAATGACGATGAGCCGACCAAGTATCAGGATCTGCGACCCTTCGAAGAACTGACCACGATTAATCCGAACGAGCGGATCAAACTGGAAACGGCGCCTGATCGTTACACCACGCGAGTGATGGATTTGATGACGCCGCTCGGCAAAGGCCAGCGCGGCTTGATCGTCGCTCCGCCGCGCACCGGCAAGACGACGCTCCTGCAGCACATCGCCGATGCGGTCGTGAAAAATCATCCGGAGATGAAATTGATCATCCTTCTGGTCGATGAACGCCCAGAGGAAGTGACCGATTTTCGACGGTCCTGTCCCAATGCGGAGATCATGGCGAGTTCGAACGACAGCGACATCAAGAGTCACACGCGCATCGCGCAGCTTGCGGTCGAGCGCGCCAAGCGATTGGTTGAAGCCGGCAAGGACGTTTTCATCCTGCTGGATTCGATCACCCGCACGGCCCGGGCCTTTAACAACGCGACCGGCGGCGGCGGACGCACCATGAGCGGCGGCATTGACGCGCGCGCGATGGAGATTCCACGAAAGCTTTTCGCGGCCGCGCGCAATACTGAAGAAGCCGGTTCCCTAACGATCGTCGCGACCGCGCTGATCGAGACCGGCAGCCGGATGGACGAGTTGATCTTCCAAGAGTTCAAAGGCACGGGCAACATGGAGCTCGTCCTCGATCGCAAGATCAGCGATCAGCGCACTTATCCGGCGGTCGATATCTTCCTTTCCGGCACGCGTCGTGAGGAATTGTTGCTTCAGCCTTGGGAGCTGGACAAAATCAATCTCATTCGCCGTGGTCTCGCCGGACACAAGCCGGTTGAAGCGATCGAGCGTCTGCTCATGTTCGTGAAAAAATTCCCGACCAATACGCAGATGCTGAAAGAGATTCCTGGCTAAAAGCGCGCGCCTCTTCCTGCCTTTGTCATCCTGATCCGCCGAAGGATGGAGAGCGACCTCGCAAACAACGAGCGATCTGGTTTGCAATCGACGCACAGCATGACCTTTTGAGGTCCTTCGCTGCGCGCCCAGGATGACAATGCTTTGGTGATGACAACTTCCCCAAAGGTTCAAGAACTGGAGTTTGAAGTGCTCCCGCCGGAGGAAACGCAAAAGCGCTCTGAACTCGAGCCGCTTTTCCGCTGGCTCGCGCTTATCATGGACAACTTCCTCCGCGTGCCTGGCACCCAATTCCGCTTCGGACTTGATCCGCTGATGGGCTTGTTACCCGGACTTGGCGACACTGGTTCCGCCATCGTCTCTGCGATGGCCCTGATCGCCGCAGCCCGCCGCGGGCTCCCGAAAATACTGCTCGCGCGCATGTCGCTCAATATCCTGATCAACGAAGCCGTGGGTATCATCCCGATCGTCGGCGATGCCTTTTCCTTCTGGTTCAAATCCAATGCGCGGAATTACGAACTCCTGAAACAGTTCTCGAGCGCGCCGCGCCGCTCGACTGCAAGCGATTGGGTATTTGTAGTTTTCGTGCTCGCGGCCTTGCTCGTGATTCTGACCGTTAGTCTGGCACTCAGCTTTTGGCTGCTCCATGGCTTGGCGAAATTACTTGGGCCAGGCTCCGCCTAACCCGAGATCGAGCTCTCGGCCCGCGAGTTACTCCACCAGGTAGCGGGCCCGAAGCGAATGGATCGTATCGCGCGCCTTTCCGTAGGGCGCACGAAATTCTTCGATCGTCGCAAAGTTCATCCGCCGCGCAAACCGCTCTTCTTCGTCGTGCGTTACCGGCAGAGTGGAAATGCTGCGATACTGCCAGCGGCGCAGGACCGATTCGCAGGTCCGGAGGAAGGTGTAGGCGTCCTGCAGGCTGATTGCATCGCGCTTTTCCATCACCTTCCTGGCCGCGAGCTTCTTGATCGCTGAGAAAAAGTTCGGCTCCCAGATGCGGCTCTGCATTTGCAGCGCCTGGACCAAAAATTCGCCCTCGATCATGCCGCCAATCCCGGTCTTGAAGTCGAAAAAGTCATTCCCACTCCCGCGTTCGTTCGCGATCCGGATGAGCATGCTTTCGATTTGCCTCGTGAGGTCGGGGCGACCGCCCGCCGCGCGCCAGAGCTCCCGCGCAAGCGCTTCGAACTCAAACCGAAGCGGCCCGCTAATCGCGCGCGCGCGGGTGAGCGATTGCAACTCCCAGAACTGGGCACGGGATTCGTAGTAGATGCGGAAGGTTTCGAGAGAACAAACCAGCGGCCCTTTCTCGCCATCTGGCCGCAGCCGCGCATCGAGCGGGGCAAGGCGACCTTCCGCACTCGATTGCCCCAAAGTCGCGATCAAGCTCTGCGCCGCGCGCGTCTCCTCGCCCACGAAAAGAACATCGAGATCGGCGCCGTATCCGATTTCGCGACCACCGAATTTTCCAAGCGCGACAATCGTGAGCGTCTGGTCGGGGTTGAGCAGCTGATCTGCGAAAATCAGGCAGGCTTCGGCCAAATCATTCTGCTCCGCGAGAAGCTGCGCCAGCGGCGCCAGACTCAGCACATCGCGCAAGAGAATGCGCAACAGTTCGCGCTGCCGATAAATCCGCACCGGATCGAGATTCGCGCTCGTCGCGCCTAACGACTGCAGCCGCGCGAGATGTTGTGCCACGTCAAAGGTGCGATCGAGCATTCCGCTTCTGGTCAGTTCCTCGAGCCATTGCGGACGGCGGATCAACCATCCACCCGCCGTCTCACTCGCGTCGAATGTCCTGACCAATAGCTCAAGCAGGCGGGGGTTTGCCGTCAGCAACTCGAAGAGGAGACTGCGAAATCCATACCCTTCCACGAAGCGCACAAACTGAGTGAGCGTGGCATCGGGATCCGCCGCACGGCCGAGCCAGGTGAGCAGCAGCGGCCGCAACTTGCGAAAAATCTGCCGGGTGCGCGGCGCGACGTGAAATCCCGCCGCCCCCTGGCCAAGCTGGGCAAAGTTTTTTGCCGCTTGCCCTTCGTCGCGAAAAACTGCGAAATCGGCCGCCCTCGAATCCGTGACTGGTGCTGCGTCCCGCACCACGCGCCGAAAAATGGCGCGCACCCACTGCATCCGCTCGCGCAGGCTCGAAAGCAGATCGGCCCCGCCGTCAAAACCGAGGCTCCGCGCCAGGGCTTGGAGCGCTTCACCATTTTCCGGGACGGTGTGGGTTTGCTGTTCGGCCTCGATCTGGAGACGATGTTCGACCCGCCGCAGAAAACGATAAGCCGTCTCGAGTTGGCCCGCGTCTTCGTTAGGCAAGAACTCCAGCTCGGCCAGGCCGCGGATCGCCTTGAGCGTTCCGGCCTCCTGCAAGAACGGATGGCGCGCGGCATGCAATAACTGGAGGGCTTGCACGACAAATTCGATCTCGCGGATGCCCCCAGCGCCAAGTTTCACGTTCCGCTCCCGGTGCTCGTAGCCGACGATGTCGCGTTCGATCCGGATCTTGATCGCGGCAACTTCGTCGAGCAAATCCGGCGTGGGACTTCTTGGAAATATGAACGGCTGCAACTGGCGCAGGAAATCGTAAGCCAGCTCGCGGTCGCCACAGATCCACCGTGCCTTGATCAAGGCGAGCCGCTCCCACATCTCGCCGAAGCCGGCGTAATAGTTTTCCATGCTCTCGAGTGAACGGACGAGCGGACCGGCGCGGCCTTCCGGGCGCAGCCGCAGATCGACGCGGAAGAGCGAGCCGGCCGGGTCGGAGGTGGCGAAGGTCTCCATGACCTTGTTCCCGAGCCGGGTGAACCACTCGTGATAGCTGAACTTCGCGGTCAACTGTCCCTCTTCGCGGTAGACAAAGATGAGATCGACATCGGAACTGTGATTCAATTCGCGGCCGCCCAGTTTTCCCACTCCGATGATCGCAAACTGACTTTCCGGCGAGCCCCAGCGCTGGCGCAGTTCAGTATTCCAGTGATCGTAGACGGTCGTCAGGCAGATATCGGCCAGCTGCGACAACTCGATCAGCGTTTCTTCGAGCGGGGCGGCTCCGGAAATTTCGCGCAGCGCGATCCGAACCATCTCGCGGCCTTTCCAGAAACGGAGGATGCGAAAGTTATCGGCCGGGAGCGGCGCACGGCCCGCGAGGTTGTGCAGATCCGTCAGCATGCGGCCGAAGCCGCGGCGATCGGCGCAGGCATCGGGGTGCGCGAGCCAGAGGAGGATCTCCGGGTGCTGGATCAGGCGCGCGCCGCAAATGCCCGAGACGGAAAGCAGATGAAAGAGGGCCTCGGCGCCTAGCGGAAAGTTGGAGATGATCTCGAGGAAGGGTGGAGCGTCCGCCGGCCAATTGGCCTCGATCGCCTCCAGCGTAGCCGCCACCCGGGCGGGCCGAATGCTCCGGGAAATCTCGCCTAACGAGTCCGCAACCGCCACGCTATTGCGGTGGTTCCGTCATTTTTTCCCGCGCTTCCGCGAGCGCCCGTCGCTCGCGCCGGGTCAGGCTCGCGAAGCCGCTGCGCGAAATTTTTTCCAGAACAGGATCGATTTCCTCGGCAATGAATTCGTCCAGCGACATCTGCCGGCGGCGGTCTCCCTCGATGCGTCGCCGCCGCAACACGCGCTGCACAAACGAAGGCCGGCCGAAGCCGAGGAGATGCGCGTAGAGCCACCCAGCGGCACCGCCGCCAAGAAAAGCGCTATAGGCTGACCACACCCTGTCGATTGAAGACGATCAGCATGAGGCCGATCGCGAAAAGGGCGAAGCCAAGATACTTCGCCTTTAGTTTCGCCGGAACGAAGAAGAGCGACTGGGTCAACTCCAACTCGGGCAGAATCGTGGCGAAGGCGACGACCACCGCGGCGACTCCGCCCGGGGCCGCAAGCAGCACGGTCGTCGCGGGCATGAGGAAAAGGTGGCTCAGCTCCCCGCCGACCAGACCGGCAAGGTAAAGATAGAGAAAATGCTTTTGCCCAAAGATCGACTCCACGTCGCGGCCGATGAAGTAGAGGACAATCATACCGCCGGCGAAACTGAGAAGCCCGGCGTGCAGGAACATCGCGCTGAAAAATTGCCAGGCGTAGGCGTGATCGATGCCACGATAGCTGAGGCCCAGGTAATCGACGACGGCGGCCGGTTGATAGGCCTGGAGAATCTGCTGCGCGACGAAAACGGCAAAGTTAACGCCGATCAGCGACAAAAGGACGACGCGTTGCCGAGGCGTCCAGCGGGGCGCGTGCGACGAAGCTTTTCGGCCAGACAGGCGCATACTGCAAAAATATCGCAAACGCTTCGCGTTGTCATTGGGAATCAAACACCACGCCGCGCAAAACAGCGCTGATCTCCAGTCGAGTCCGGACGACGCCGCTTCCATCCGAGCCACGTCCAGAGAATCGTTACGACTGGCGCGAGAACCCTTAGCCGCCGGGATTGCATCCGAAATTCCACCGGACAACCGCCCACCAGTTCTCCATCGAGCTCCACCGGCACGTCTTCCGCGCTGCTCACCCGCAAGCGGCGGGTCTGGAAATACTCCACCTCCCGGGTGGTGATATCGGAAGTGAAGATGACGTTCTGCAAATATTTGATCAGCTCGATGTAACCGAGACTTGCTTGAAAACGAGCACATCGAGCAGACCGTCATCGATTACCGCATGCTTGAAAAACGGGAATGGACCCCCATACAGGCGCCCGTTGCCGACGAGGACGAAGGATCCTTCTTCCGTGACCGCGTCCTCCGATTCGATCGATAACCGCGGTGGGCGACGACCGGCGATCTGCGCGGCCGAGATGAGATAACTGAGCGGTCCGAAGTTTCGTTTGAACGTTAGGCTGGTTTCCTTCACCACCTGCGCGTCAAGCCCAACACCGGCCAGTTGCACGAAATGTTTTCGGTTGGCCATGGGGAGATCAATCAGCCGGGTTCGCCCGCCGCGGATGATTTCCCAGCAGCGCCCGAGATCATTTGCCGGCAGACCGAGTTCGCTGGCAAAGACATTCATCGTGCCCATCGGCATCAATCCAAGGGTCGCGCTGGATCCGGCGATGCCGTTCACGACCTCGTTGACGGTCCCATCACCTCCCGCCGCCACGATCCGGTCAAAGCCTTCCGCGACCGCGCTCCGTGCGCGATGCTCCGCGTCCCCCATCCCGGCCGTCGCACAAAAGAAGGCGTCGTCGCCACACATCGTGCGCAGCCGTTCCTCCCAGCGGAGAGCGCGCGCGCTCCGCGCGGCGGGATTTAATATGACGCAGATTCTTGACAAGGTTAACTTGTTAGGCCGGTTTCATCTTTTCTTCAATTGCGCGCTGCGTAGCTTCCATCCGGTGAAGAAACTCGGCCGACTTTTGCTCTGGCTCCTCGGCGGGGCCGTGGTCTTGGCCTTCGCCGTCTTACTCGCGGTTAACTTGTATGTGCAATCGCAAGGCACGCACCATCGCATTCAGCAGGAACTCAGCCAACGACTCGACACACCCCTCCATTTGCGGCAGATCAGCGTCACCCCATGGAGTGGATTGAAGCTCAACGGGATCACCATTCCGCAGGAGCCCGGTAAGATCGGAGGCAATTTCCTGCAGGCGCAGAGCTTCCAGCTGCGCGTGCAATTCTGGTCGCTTTTCGGCGATCGGCTCGTGATTCGGCAGGTCTCCTTGATCAAACCGGAAGTCGTTTGGGCCCAGAATTCTTCGGGCAAATGGCGTCTGCCCGAGCTACCGCCGGACAAAAAAACAGTCGCGCCATCCTCCCCTCCTTACCACGTCCAGCACGATTCCGGTCGTCTCTCCCGCCGCCACCCCCGCTGCGTCCGCGGTCGCCGCCGGGCCTAACGAACCAGTCCTGTCGCCGCAAGCGCCTGCGCCGGTCTTCACCCCGGAGGTCCAGCGCGTCAGTCTGAAGGACGGCAATTTCACCTTTCTCGACTCCGCCGGCCGGGTGATCGCAAAGTTCAACGGACTCGACTTCGGTTCCAGCTTCCGCACTGCGACTGCAATCAAGGGCAGCGCCAGCGTCGAGAAAATCTCGTTGCGCGATCGCTTCTTTATCGAGGACCTCGAATCGCCGCTCCACTACGATCCGACCGCGCTGGTTTTCTCCAACATCTCCGCGCACGCCGCGGGCGGCGACATTACGGGCCGGTTCGAGATGGAATTGCAGGCTCCGGATTCGCCCTTCACCGCAATGGTGAAATTCCGCGAACTCCAGGCGGAGAAACTGATGACTAACGCGGGCGGCCCGGCCGGTATGATCCAGGGCCGGGTGGAAGGATTCCTCGACGCCGAGGGCAAGACGGCCGATAGCAACGCGCTCGCGGGCCACGGCGAAATCATCCTCCGCGATGGCAAGTTGCAGCAATACAGCCTGCTCGTCGCGCTCGGCCAGATTCTGCAAATCGACGAATTGATGCAGCTGCATCTCGAACAAGCCGAGGTCAAATATCACATCAGCCCCGGCATCGTGACGATCGACCAACTGCTTTTGCGCTCGCCCAACATTCGCCTCACGGCGACCGGCACGATCAGTTTCAGCGGAAAATTACGCCTCGATTCGCAGCTGGCGCTAAATGACAAGGTGCGTCGCCAGCTCTTCACCCCAATCCGCGAGAATTTTCAGGCGCTCAAGGAGCCGGCTGGTTACGCGGCGGTCGATTTCAAGGTGAGCGGGACGGTTGATCGACCGAAAACCGACCTAATGGACAAACTCGTCGGGCGCGATCTGCGCGATCTCAGCGGCGTAATCAGCAGTCTTTTCGGCCATGCGAAGAAGAAAAAAAAGCCGGAGGAAGTGGTGGCGCCTTCACCGGCGCCGACCGCCTTGTCGAGCGATGCCACACCGGCGCCTGCTTCGCCCGAACCTGCTGCGCCCGCTACGCGTGACGAAATCGCGCCCGAGCCTTCGGCCACGCCGGCTCCCTCGCCATGAGAGTTATCGCCGGGACCTCCGGCGGCATCCGGCTCGTCGTTCCCAAGACCGACATTCGGCCGACGATGGATCGCGTGAAAGCCGCCATTTTCTCGAGCCTCGGCGCGCGCGTTATCGGTGCGCGCGTCCTTGATCTCTTCGCCGGCACCGGGGCGCTTGGCATCGAAGCACTCAGCCGCGGCGCCGCGTCCGTCATGTTCGTCGAGAACGACCGCCACGCCATCAGCGCGATCGAACGCAATCTCGCGCAGACCGGCCTGAGCGGACGGATACGAAAGCAGGATGTTTTTGATTTTCTCAGCCATGCCAGCACGGCCGAGCCGCACGATTTGATCTTCGCCGACCCGCCCTACGACAAATCGAAACTGGGCGACGCTTTCACCAAGCTGCTCCTGCGCAACGACCGCCTGCCCGCCCGCCTGGCGCCCGATGGAATCTTCGTCCTCGAAAAACGGCCGGCGAACGCCTGCCGACGACGGACTTCTGGGAAGTGATCCGTCGCAAGACCTACGGCGCAACCGAGACAATCTTCTTACAACACAAGGAGAAGACTCCCGCATGAAACCGTGCCCTGCAGCTGGGGTCGCTGACCCCGGCCCTGCCAAAGTCGCTGCTCGAGCAACCGGGGTCAACGCCTCCGGCTAACAAGCCCGCCGCATGATTCGCCTCATCTACAATCTGCTTTTCCCGCTGGTGCTCCTCTTCTTTCTGCCGGCCTACGTGTTGAAGATGCTGCGGCGCGGCAATTACCGAAACAAATTCGGACAACGCCTCGGCTTCTACGATCGCAAGACGCGAGCAAAGCTGGCCCACGGCCGCCCGACCTGGCTGCACGCGGTCAGCGTCGGCGAGGTCATGATCGCGTTGAAGCTCGCGACCAAGATGCGGGAGCGCGAACCGTCATTGCGCATTGCCCTTACCACCACGACGACGACCGGTTTCGCACTGGCCAGCCGACAGGCGCCGGACTGGATCGAGGTGCTCTACACCCCGCTCGACTTCTGGCCGATCATGCGCCGCGCCTTCGCACTCATCCGGCCAATCCGTATCGTCCTCGTGGAGGCGGAGGTCTGGCCAAACCTGACCGCCATCGCGCATCGGCAAAAAATCCCCATCGCTCTCGTCAATGCGCGCCTCTCACCGCGCTCCGAAGGACGTTTCCGCGCCTTCAATTTGTTCGTTAGGCCATATTTCCAAAAGCTCGATTTGATCTGCGTGCAGGAAAAGGAAGACGTTGCGCGTTGGGAATCGTTAGGCGCGGATCCGGCCCGGATTTTTCCGGTCGGCAGCATCAAGTTCGATCCGGAAAACGTCGCGCCGCGCCCCGAAATGCCGCGCGCGGTCTTGGACAAACTCGGAATCGAACTGGAGCGGCCGATCCTGCTCGGCGGCAGCACGCACCCGGGTGAAGAAGAGATCCTGGCGAAGATCTTTCAGCAATTGCGCCGGGAATTTCCGGCACTCTTTCTCATCATCGCGCCGCGCCATGTGGAGCGCACGCGGGAGATCGCGGACCAACTGCGCGCCCTCGGCGTGCCGTCGGTGCGGCGGAGCGAAGCCGGCACAGCCGCCGCCGACTGTCTGCTCATCGATACGACCGGCGAACTGCGTGACTGGTATTCGGTCGCGACGATCGTCTTCATGGGCAAGAGCCTGACGGCGCGCGGCGGACAGAATCCGGTTGAAGCGATCGTCGCCGACCGCCCCGTGATATTCGGACCGCACATGGAAAACTTCGCTACCCTGGCGCGAACCCTCGTCGCGGCTGGCGGCGCGCTGCAGCCGAAAGATGAATTGGCCCTAACGAATGCGCTGGGCACTCTGTTGCGCAATCCGGGAGATCGCGAGCGCCTCGTCCGCCACGCCCGCGGGGTTTTGGACGCGCATCGCGGCGCCACGGAGCGCACCGCAGAATTGCTCGACAAGCTGACCGCGCACGCGGCCTGAAATTCCTTGCATCGGAGGTGAGCGCTCCGGATATTGGGCGCTCTTCCTGACCCTATCGTCCAGTGGCCTAGGACACCGCCCTTTCACGGCGGTAACACGGGTTCGAATCCCGTTAGGGTCGCAAATGCCAGTCAGGTAAATCGGGACCTGGACCGCGCAAACGAGGGTCTGCTAACTAAACGCAAACTCGCGACCAAGCTAAAAGTTCCCGTCCGCACCCTCGACGACTGGATGCGTCGCGGCCGCATCGCGTATCTCAAGATTGGGAAGAGCTGCCGCTACCGCTATAGCGACGTGCTCGAAAAGCTGAACGCGTATCGGGTGAACTGAGAGGCTGCGCCCGATGACAAGGAGTTTTCAAAAGACAGCGGGCCCATCTCCTCAATTTGTGCGCGATATGCTGGCGTCCCCGCCGGACCGCGGGGAGGGGCTGAACAACTGCTGTATCGTGCCGCACGGGTCCTGCACCCCTTTCGCTCGGCGGCAGACGTCGTGCAATTACTCGCGGCGGCAAGCGAAGGCGACGAACGCTGAAAGGTTACGCCATTGTAACCTACCCTTCCCGCAGGTCGCAAAGAACGTTACCGGCTACTCAACTGTAATCGTCGCCGGCGTTGAAGGAATGCCGTTGGCCACCACTTGCAGGGAACTGCTTCCCGTCTCCATCCCGGCAGGGACATCGAAATGAGTAGAAACGATCACATCCCCGGTCGCGACGCCCATCGTACTGTGGTCATGCGTTCGGGCGTAGAAGACATGACTGGTGGCCTGGTTCGTGATTCTCACGAGCGGGTAATTGGTGGCATTTTCAAACTCATCACCGACCGACATAGCCTGCGACAGGCCGTTGAACTGCTGGCCAGATATCAAGTAACTCGAGCCCCGGGCTACGGTCGGAGGATAATCCGTAATCCGTGGTGCCCACGCGGGATTGTAGCTGGTCTTAGCGGAAGTATATATCTTATTAGTATCCAGATAGTTAATGAGCACCTGGCCGTTGGGCAAGAGTAACATGCCACCAGGAGCGACCACTCCCCGAATAAAGCGCGTGCCGTCGAATTCATAATTCTGGCCGGACAATGCCAGCACGAGAACGTTGCCACTGGGCAGGAGGACGGCGCCGGTATCGACCGGGGAATCCCCGTGCGGAAAATCCGGGCCGGGCGTCCAAGTCCCGGGATCGGTGGGAACGGCCGGCGGAGTGTAGATCGCGGTGTGTCCCGACGTGGGGTGAGCAGAAGATCCGGTGGCAAAAACGGTTCCATCGGGGAGTAACATCAGGGGGCCAACCTCGCCCGGCGGATAATAGCATTTGGAATCCTGAGGACCGTAGGGAACACAACTGGTGTCAAACACGACATGCAGGTCGACGACGGTGCTGCCTGCAGTGACCCAGGTTTGTAACCAGGGAATGTACTTTTCAGAGTTAGGTGCGTTAGAAACATCCGTCGTCAAGACGGTGCCGTCAGGGAGCAGCGTCCAGCCTTCTTCGGCGTGAAGGTCACTTTTCCCGGAATGATTCATAGCGGTCCAGGTGAGAGTCACAGGATCGAGAGCGGCCATGCGCTTATCCAATTTGTTCCCGATGAGCCACCGGCCGTCGGGCAACACCGCCGAAGGACATTCACCCATATAACTCCAATTGTCGGGCGGTTTCAGCTTAGTCCAGGTATCTGCGACCGGATCGTAGATCGCGCCCTTGCTGCTCACTGCGAATTTGTTTCTCAGGAATTCATATCCCTGAATGACGAGTCGACCATCACCCAACACGGCGGAGGAAAAAACCGAGCCAGGGTAGGGCTGGCCGGCAAGCGGCGACCAGGTGCCATTGAGGTAGCTTCCCATGATATCCGGGGTAAGCTTCCACCACTCGGTCGTATTGGCCTCTGTTACGCGCTCAGCGATGACCGTGCCGTCGGTCAGGAGAAAAGACTGGTTAAGAAAAGATAATTGGTTGACTAATGGTTCAAGCGTCTGCGCCCGCGCCGGCGGGAAAGAAGCAGTTAGGAACACGGAGCCGACGAGCAGAAGGAATGACTTTGTAACCATAGATTGCTGTTTCCTTAAAGTTTTGATGACGACGTCATCTGCGCAAACCAACCCCTTACCGAGAAAACAGACTTTCGAATCGGCCTGCGAATGTCAAGCATCGTCTTGCCAACGTTCCAAGAAGGGAGTCTATCCGGGCAATCAATACGATCTGGTGACGATTCCCCGTGCGCGCGGGGACGGATGCGCCCAAATCGCCTGTAAAATGCTCTCGCGGCACTCGGCGACACTATGGTCGAAGTGAACGCAGCCATCAAGGAGATGCGGAGGGAACACGATCCGCTAGCGTCGCATATCTTCGTTGCTCGTCGGCAGTATCAGAACATGTCCGACACCAAGAGCGGCAAACGACACCAGGTATCGGCTCGGCTCAGTTGGCAGCAGGCATGTGATCTTGGATTTCGCGGGGACCTACGGGAGTGGGAGCGTCTTTTAGGGGCCGCGAAACGCGCAGGCTGAGCGATCAGTGATTGACACCGCAATCGCGCCCAAAGATTTCTTGGCATTCTTATTGCCCGGCACGAACGCCGAGTTCTGCACTTGTGAGTGGGACGCTGCTGCCGGAAAAACCGCCCGCAATCAGCAGGCCGCCGCCGCGTAGCAAGGTCGTGGTTGGACCGGTGCGTGCCGTGATGAGGCTCCCGGCGAAACTCCAAGTTCCCTTGTTTGGATTGTAGACTTCCACATCCGCGTCAAGGAAGTCGCTACCGGTGACCAAAACCCCACCGTTCGGCAATAACGTCGCCGTGTGCCTGAAAACGTCTACGCGGAGCGCGCCGGTAGGACTCCAGGTTTCGCTTGCCGGATCAAAGAGTTCCGCGCTCCCCGTTGGGCCATGGTTGGTGAAACCGCCTGCCACCAACACCAGGCCGTTGTGCAGCAGTGTCGCGGTATGCCCCTCACGATCAGTGCGGAGGCTATCGGTGGCTGCCCAAGTCCCGCTCGCTGGGTCGTAGATTTCGGCGTCGTCGAGACTGTTGCCGGAGGAGTCGTTACCCCCTGCCACGAGCACCCTGCCGTCGGATAGCAAGGTCGCCGTATGGTTTTCACGTGCTCGGGTTAGCTGGCCCGATGTCTGCCAAGTGCCCGTCACAGGGTCATAGAGTTCTGCGCTCCGGACAACGATGCTGCCATTATAACCGGCTGCGACAAGTACCTTGCCGTCGGCCAGAAGTGTCGCCGTGTGGCCGTTCCGCGCTGTCTTGAGGCTGCCAGTAGCGGACCAAGCCCCGGTTGCCGGATCGTAGAGTTCCGCAGTGGCGAGAAGGTCGGTGCCAAATCCGCCTGCGACGAGAACCTTTCCGTTAGGTAGTAACGTGGCGGTGTGTAACTGGGTTGGAACGATGAGGCTGCCGGTCTCAGAGCCAGGTTCCGCTCACCGGATCGTAAAGTTCCGCGTCCGCGAGAGAGTGGAGGCCTTCACCCACGCCGCCCGCCACCAGGACCTGGCCGTTGGGCAACAATACCGCAGTTGAATGAGCCCGCGCCACGGCTAGGCTGCCAGTCTCCTCAAATTGAAAGGTAAGAGCCGCGCAGGGCTGCACGAGCGCCAAAGGGGCCACGAGAAAGAGCAGCGGGAATGCAATTCTTCGCGCAAGAATCTGGGCTCCCGGTCGAAGGCCATCGATCAGGGAATGCAGCTTCTTAGACCGAGGTAGCTGCAAAGTTGTGCAGAGTGACGTTGCCTTGCCGGACCGAATTGGACGATGCATGTATCTTATGTGCGGCATGCAGCTTTCAAGTGCTCTGCATTTTTTGCGAAAGACTGACCGTATTTTATCAAGTTCTCTTGCCCGTAGTGTCAGAACCGCATGACGTTCTCGCGCCCGATTCAACGGAGACGTTCTCAACATCGAAGCGCGCAGGCTGAGCGATCAGCAATTGACATCGCTCGAACAAGCACCGATCCCGACGAGCGGACCGTGCCTGCGACCGCAAGTCTGAAAGAGGCGTGGAAGCCCCTAGGGATAAGCGTCCGCGCCAGATCCAGATCTCGTGTTCAAAATCCCTTCTACGGGGAAAGCGAAACGAAGTTTCGAAGAGATTTGAAAATCCTTTTTCTACCCCGGATGGATTTCCGCGATTTATGTTGCGGTCCATGCGAGGGCAAGAGCTGTTCGGACAAATTCGGACACTCGAAGTGCGTATTTCTGCGCGAATCCGACAAATCGACAAAATGCCCATTTTCCCTATAAGATGCGTTATCACGAAGTGTTGCGCTGAAATCGCGCAGTAACGCGAAGCGTCCAAATCGGGTTCGAATCCCGTTAGGGTCGCTTCCCTCTTAGCTGTTCTATCGTTGGATCAATGCATAATGATTCTGCCTAACACTTCCACCAAAAGGCAAGTTTGTTTGCCGTTTTACGGGTTGGAGTAGCGGCATGGAACTTCTAGTAGTTGGTCGCCTGGCCGCTAAAAAATTTGCGTAGCGTAGAAAAGAACCGCGAATTTTGGGATCACCAAGCGCTGGCCAGTGTTCAAGAAATGTCCATGCAAGCGCTTACAGGACGCTCCGGTTGCCATTGGAAATTTAGCCTAAATCTTGCTAGGATCCGGCAGATGCGATAGATCTTTTGCCTGTCGGGAACTGGGGGCTTGGCGTCGGGGTTGTCGCGATAAAATTAGAAAGCGATTTTGAGCGCGGAGAACCTCTTAGTCACGTTCTAGGCCTTAAATGCCGCACCAGTGCATTATGAACTCGGGGCGTTTCCGCCGGAGACCTTGCCTTGGGAAGATTAATCCCGCTTATCGGACCTGTGAACGCGGCAAATTGCACGGTATGATGCGCTCCTTTCGGCGATTCCGAACGCTGCGGTATTGCTTTCGTCCCTGACGACTCAAGAGGCGGTGCTGTCATCCCGAATTGAGGGAACTTAGGCTACGATGGCTGAGGTCATGAAAGTTCAAGCCGGGGGGCATCCCAGCGGGCATGACGCCACCCAGGCGTGGGGATGTTGAGGAGATTCTCAATTGTCGTGACGCTCTTCAAGTTTGCACAACCGAGCTTTCAACGCGTCCGATCTCGCAGCCGAACCCGTGTGTGAAGGAAAAAGAGAACAACGCAACGTTGTGAAAGCATAACGATCGCTGCCTTTTACGTTGATACATGGTCACCAGCGCCCGACCCCAGTGAACCACCGCTGCGCGCGCGTCCGGAATCGTGCCAGCGCTCAAAATTCATTCTTGCCACCGACCTGAGCGACTGCCTAGGCTGCCGTTTCCCCATGAAAACACGACGATTCCCCCAAGCGAATCGTATCCGTCGGATATTGATCGTTGAGCCAATCGAACTCGCCAAGATTGGACTGAGCAGCATCATAGTAGCTGCGGCCCGCTTTGCCGTGTGTGCTGCGACTGCGCATTTTGATGAGGCCTTCGAGCTTGTTGAACGCCCTCGCCCGGAAGTGGTCGTCGCCGATCCCACAGGAGTTGCTTTGGTTGAGGCCTATCAACTTAGGGAATGAGCAAAGGCCCTGAGAACACTATGAAATTCACACTGACTGCGATCCTGATTGGTCTTTCTTTTCTGCAGGGCGGTCGAATGGCTGCCGACTCCGGTCCGTCAACGCTGATGGTAACTAACGGCGACGACGACGGCGTGGGTTCACTTCGAGAAGTAATTCGCGACGCGGCACCGGATGCGACGATCCAGTTTATCTACACCGGCGTAATCTTGCTTACGAGCGATGAACTGCTGATCGATAAGAATCTGACGATCGCGGGTCCGGGTTCGTCCCTGGTCTCCGTCAGTCGCGACGCCAATGCTGCGCAAGAGTTCCGCCTGCTGGAGATTAGTTCAGGTGTGACCGTTAGCGTATCAGGAGTGACATTTTCCAATGGAGTCGGTGGGATTTTCAATGGCGGTGTTCTGAGCTTGAGCGACGTCCAGATCATCAATGACGGCCTTGGTTGCGTGAACTCCGCTGGCGCTCAGATGAGCCTCACAAACTGTTCGGTGACCGGAAACGAAAGCATATGTGGCTTCCTTCTTTTCTTCGAATGTGGAGGCGGCATCGTTAACGATGGCGACCTGACCGTGCAAGGCAGCACTATTTCGGGCAACACAGCGGCCAATGGCGGTGGCGTCCTTTCGACGGGAACCGCTACGATAACGAACTGCACGATCGCTGGAAATGCCGCGGTCACAACTGGGCCTCATGGCCTCCAAGGTGGTTATGGAGGCGGTTTGGACTTAAACGGTTCTGCGGTGTTGGTCTCCGATACCATATCTGGCAATCAATGCGTCTGGCAGGGGGGTGGCGTTCTTGCTGCGGACACATTAACCATTACCAACTGCATCGTTTCGGGTAACATTTCCCAAACTCACCCTGACAATGCGGATGTTTCAGCCATAGTCCAGTCGGGTGGCAGTAATCTCGTCGGCGTTTCGTTTGACGGCGCCGGCTTTGGAGCGAACGACCTGACTGGAACGGCGGACGCACCGCTCGAAGCAGATCTGGGTCCTCTGCAAGACAATGGTGGTTTCACATTTACGATGGCCTTGCTGCCGGGCAGCCCAGCAATCGATCAAGGCATCAGCCAAGGCCTCGCAACCGACCAGAGGGGAATGCCACGAACCGCTGACCAGCTAAACCTGAGCAACGCTGTGGGTGGCGACGGCACTGACATCGGCTCTTTCGAGCTCCCGGTCGTCGTCCCAACCTTCGGAAACATTTCAACACGAATAAATGTAGGAACCGGCGACAAAGTTCTGATTGCGGGATTTATCGTTGCGGGAACCCAACCCAAGAAAGTTATCGTGCGAGCGATCGGCCCCTCGCTGAACGCGTTCGGAGTCTCGGGAACGCTCGCAGATCCACTTGTAGAATTGTTGGATTCCAACGGTGCCTCGATCACAACGAACGACAACTGGCAGGAGAGCCCGGATAAACAGGCCATAATCGACACGGGCATCCCTCCAACAAACGATAACGAGTCCGCGATACTGATGACCTTGAATCCCGGGGCCTACACGGCAGTTGTGAGCGGCGCGAATAATGGCACAGGCGTTGGACTAGTCGAAGTCTACGACTTGGATCAAAGCGCAGACTCCAAACTGGCGAATATCTCAACGCGAGGTCTCGTGCAAACCGATGATAACGTGATGATCGGAGGCCTCATCGTCCTCGGAACGGAGCCGACGAACTCTGTTGTGCGGGCCATCGGGCCATCTTTGCCACTCCCAGGCACTCTCTCCGATCCTACCTTGGAGTTGCACGATGGAAACGGGGTCCTCATCGCGTCCAATGACAATTGGAAGGATACGCAACAAGCGGAAATCGAAGCGGCTGCGCTTGCACCCACTAGCGACCTGGAAGCCGCGATTGCCGTGACACTGTTTCCCGGGGGATATACGGCGATTGTTGGCGGGAAGGACAATGCGACCGGAATTGCCCTGGTCGAAGCTTACCAGTTGGATCGTTGAATCGTTTCCTCCCGACACCAGAAGCGGTTTCAAAAGCGCATCAAGGTTAGGAGAAGGCAAGCTAGGTGAAGAAACGGTAACCGCGATGCTACTCAACGAGTTCTTGAAAGAATATCAGAAGGTCGTGGAACAGGACCCACCCGCGTTACCCGGCCCGACAAAAAATCCAGCTTGATGACAGTGACCATTCCGACGTGAAGCCGATCAATCTGATCCCAGGGTCGTTCTCAGCCGCTCGCCTTGAGGTATGCCTTCGCCCGGCCAAGACTGCCCCATCTGCGCTTCGTAGCACGCAAGGCGGAACTGAATCGTCGCGTCGGTTGGATGAAGGCCCGCCGCTCGCCTCAGAATCGCGACTGCCGCGTCAACTGATTCTGTGCGCCAAATCGCATCGGCCCAATCGACGAAATTTCCCGGCTTCTCCGGGTTCCATTCAGTGAGCTTCCTGGCCACGATTGCGATCAGGTCCCATTTGCCTAAAGCCCGATAAAGTGGGATGCGAGCCGCCAAGAGCTCCGGCAAAAGCCGGCAGGATGGGTCAATCTTTTCCATTTCCGCCTGGGCTTCGTCGAACATGCCCAGTTCGATATAGGCACCCGCAGCGCGTAAGTGCAGTTCATCAGGGGTATCGAGGGACATTAAATTGAACGATATGAAGAATTTGGTCGGGCCTGCCAGATTATTCTGAGCGTCAGAACGCACTTGTGGCCGTGCCTGCCGCCGCGCGCCCAGCCAGCGTGAGATCGGGCGCCAAGCCAGAACCAAGGTAAGACCGCTCAGCTGAAGGTGCCGTTCGAGCAGCCGACAAACTGTGATCAGGTCGAATGGGATTCGCGGAACTTGTTCGTCTTGCGGCGTTCGGGGAAAGGGTGCGCAATCAGCTTTTTTTCGCGTCCGGATAATTGCGAACCGGAAGTTGCCGGTCTTTTCGTCGGATTATCACCCTTTCGTTTCTGAGCGCTCCCGCGACCGCGGGTCAAGCCCGCGACTCTCACTTTGGGATGAGAGGGCACGACCAGCACCGATCGACCGGCCCGCCGCACGACCTGTTCCGCTACGCTACCCATCAACAAGTGCTTCACCCCCGTGCGCCCGTGGGTGGCCGTAATGATCAGATCGACATCGTTTTGTTCGGCGAATGCACAAATCCCCGAAACCGGCGAACCGAGTTCTACGACGGTTTCGAACTTCACGCCGCGGAATTTCGCACGGCGCACCAATTTCTGAGTCTGAAGTTCGGCGTCCCGACACGCCTTGTCTCTTAAGTCGGGAGAGATCGTCCACGTCGAAACCAGCGATGGAAAATGTGTCGTCGAAATAAACGGCGTGAAAAACGATAAGCCTGGCGGCAACACGCTCGGCAAATGCGATCGCGTATTCGAGCGCGTGGAGAGAAGCGGATGAAAAATCGACCGGAACAAGAATGGCATCGATACCGGCCAACGCGACTCCCTTCGTCACCGATTCATTCGATGTTGTTCTGCGCCCGCGTGTGACCAGGACCGGACAGGGCGAATGCTGAACCATGCGTTCGGCGGTGCTGCCGAGAACGACATGCTTGAGACCGGTGCGACCATGCGTGGGCATCACGATCAGATCCGCCGAAATCTTCTGCGCGAGCCGGCTGAGTTCATCGAACACCGATGCGCCTTCGCAGAGATGGACGGCGTTCGGAGATACGCCGCATCGGCCTGCCAGTTCCTTTAGCTCTTCCCTCAACGTTTCTCTTCTATGTTCCTCGAATGAGACCGGGGTTTTTCCCGCCGCCAGGACCGGCCCCATGAACCCGACGGGGTATTGTCGCTGATGAACATGCGCAAGATGAATGGTGGCGCCGAAGCGCCGAGCGATGCCCTTCGCGGTCTCAGTGGTTACGATCGACATTTTCGAGAAATCGATCGGGACGAGAATGCTTCGAATGTCGGCCAGTTTCATGAATTCAATTGAAACGGACCGGACCGACTTGCTCTTCATCGTTTGCGAAAACCGCAGCATTTCTTGTCCACTTTTTTTGGTCGCCACGTCCGCTTTCATTTTCAGACCATCAGGCGAATTCGTGCTCCTTCTCACAAACCACGAGGACAGGGCAGGGTACCGCGTGGGCTACGCGTTCGACCGTGCTTCCAATGCAAAAGTATTTCCAACTCGTGAAACCGTGGGTCGCAAACACCGAACTGATGGCAACGGCCAAGTCGAAAATTTTCGCGATTTCCGCTCGGGTCCGATGCCCGTTTTTTCCCTAAGATGCGGTGCTACGTAGAATTACGTCGAGATTGTGCAGTATCGCGAACCGTTCAAATCGGGTTCGAATCCCGTTAGGGTCGCCAACTTTCAGGTTGTGTGTTTCGTCCGAAAGCGGCGCTACCCGCCGAGCGCGGCCTGGGCGGCGGCTAGCTTCGCGATCGGAACGCGAAAAGGACTGCAACTGACGTAATCGAGCCCGAGTTTGTGGCAGAATTTCACGCTCGACGGTTCGCCGCCGTGCTCGCCGCAGATCCCCAGCTTGATCTTCGGCCGCGTCTTGCGGCCGAGGTCGCGCGTGATCTCCATCAGACGCCCCACCCCTTTTTGGTCGATCGAGGCAAAGGGATTGTTAGGCACGATATCGAGCTCGGCATAGGCGGGCAGAAAAGCTGCCCGAATCGTCGCGGCTCATCCCAAGCGTGGTCTGCGTCAGGTCGTTCGTCCCAAAGCTGAAAAACTCCGCGTCTTTCGCGATCTCGTCCGCGACGAGCGCGGCGCGCGGAATCTCAATCATCGTCCCGACGAGATAATTGAATTTCGTCTTTTTCTCCTTCGCCACTTCGGCGGCGACGCGATGCACGATCTCGATCTGCAGCTTCAATTCCCGCGGATAACCAACGAGCGGGATCATGATTTCGGGCCGCACCTTCTTGGCCCTTCTTTTGCACTGCGGCCGCGGCTTCAAATACGGCGCGGGCCTGCATCTCGGAAATTTCCGGGTAAACAATCCCAAGCCGGCAGCCGCGATGACCGAGCATCGGATTGAACTCGTGCAGTTCGCGCACGCGGCGGAAATACGTCTTCCACCGGCATTGCCGATTTTGCGCGCGAGATCGAGCTGCTGCTCCTTTTCGTGCGGGAGAAATTCGTGGAGCGGCGGATCGAGAAAACGAATCGTCGCCGGGCAACCCGTCGAGCGCCTGGAAAATGCCAATGAAATCCTGGCGCTGATACGGGAGCAATTTGGCCAGCGCTTTGATGCGCGCCTCTTTGTTCTTCGGCCAGGATCATTTCGCGCATCGCGTCGATCCGGTTGCCTTCGAAGAACATGTGTTCGGTGCGGCAAAGGCCGATCCCCTGCGCGCCGAAAGCGACAGCGTTTTTCACCTGATCCGGCGTGTCGGCGTTGGTTCGCACTCCGAGCTTTCGCGCACGATCGACCCAGGTCATCAGCCGGGCGTACTGTTGATAGGTGGCGCTCTTTTTCCCGTCGAGCGAGCGATCCACCAGCACCTGCACGATTTCGGAGGGCGCGGTCGTCACTTCACCCGCGAAGACTTCTCCGGCGGTTCCGTCGATGGAAATGTAATCGCCTTCCTTCAAGGTGACGCCACTCGCGGAGAGGGTGCGCCGCTGATAATCAATTTCGATCCCCGACGCGCCGCAGACGCAGACTTTCCCCATCTGCCGCGCGACGAGCGCAGCGTGAGAAGACACGCCGCCGCGCGAAGTCAGAATGCCTTCGGCGGCGATCATGCCGCGCAGGTCTTCCGGGGAAGTTTCGATCCGGGCGAGTACCACTTTGTCGCCGCGGTGGGCGCGTCGCACCGCTTCTTCGGCGCTCAGGACGACGTGGCCGGACGCCGCCCCCGGCCCGGCCGGCAAACCGCTGCCGATTTTCTTCGCCGCGGCGATCGATTTGCGATCGAAAATCGGCGCGAGGAGATGGCCTAACGAGTCGGCGGGAATGCGTTTGATGGCGGCTTCTTTCGTGATCAGTCTTTCGCCGACCATCTCGACCGCGATGCGGACGGCGGCGAGGCCGGTGCGTTTGCCGTTGCGGGTTTGCAGGATGTAGAGGCGGTTGTCTTCGACCGTGAACTCGAGGTCCTGCATGTCCTTGAAATGCTGCTCGAGGAGCGCGCGAACTTTCATCAGCGCCTTGTGGGCCGCGGGCATTTCCCCGGCGAGCTGCGCGATCGGGTGCGGCGTGCGCACGCCGGCGACCACGTCTTCGCCCTGGGCGTTGATCAGATATTCGCCGTAGAAAACCTTCTCGCCACTCGCCGGATCGCGGGTGAAAGCGACGCCGGTCGCGCTGGTGTCACCCATGTTGCCGAAGACCATCGTCTGCACGTTGACGGCCGTGCCCCAATCGTGCGGGATGCCATATTTGCGCCGATAAACGACGGCGCGGTCGTTGTTCCACGAACCGAAGACGGCGCCGATCGCGCCCCAGAGCTGCGCGCGCGGATCCTGCGGAAACGATTTTGCCGGTGCGTTCCTTGATCAAGTCCTTGAAGCGCTGCACGAGCTCTTTCGGAGATCATCGACCGTGAGCTGGACGTCGGGGAAATTGTGGTTGCCGTAGCGCTCGTCCTTGAGGTGCTCGATCACGCTCTCGAAAGGGTCGTGATCTTCGCCCGCGCGCTTCTGCACGCCCATCACGACATCGCCGTACATTTGCAGAAAACGGCGATACGAATCCCAGGCAAAGCGCGGGTTGTTCGACTTCTGCGCGACGATTTCGACCACGGTGTCGTTCATCCCGAGGTTCAGGATCGTGTCCATCATCCCGGGCATGGAGTCGCGCGCGCCGGAGCGGACCGAGACGAGGAGCGGACGATCCTTGTCGCCCAGTTTCTTGCCGACGGATTTCTCCACTTTGGCGAGCGCGGCCTCGACCTGCGCCTCGAGTCCGCGCGGGTAGGCGCGCTTATTCTCGGAAAAGTAAGTGCAAACCTCGGTCGTGATCGTGAACCCGGGCGGAACCGGCAATCCGATCCGCGTCATCTCGGCGAGGTTGGCGCCTTTGCCGCCGAGGAGCGGCTTCATGCTGCCCGCGCCGTCGGCTTTACCGTCGCCGAAATAGTAAACGTAACGCGGTGTCCCGGCCGATTTGGCCTTCGGTTTCGGCTTGGACTTTTGGGCGGATTTGGAGCGTGATGCTTTCGTTTTTGCAGGCATGAAAATGAGAATGCGATCCGGAAACTTCGCAGGAAGCGCAAACTAAAGCGCGAGGTCAGGGTGTCAACGCGCGCGGCGAAGTAGCCCGCGACAGGCTCAGACGGCCTTAGTCTCTGTTCCGACGAGAGCATACGGTGGCGCGAACTCTCGGCCTAGCGATCTGTCGCTCGCCGGTTCGGCGGCGAGCACGTCATCAATCGCGTCGGCGAAGTCGTCCACGCCCGACATCGGCACGATGATGACGTTGCGGTGGCCCTGACTGTCCTCGGTGATGCGAAGGAATCTGCCCCGGCCGTTTTCGCGCAGGTCGATCGAAAAAAGTTTTCGCTCGATCTGCAACTCTCTTGATTCGATGATGCTATCCATGTTTGACGGCGCGGATGTTAGGCCGACCCGCGGCCATAATGGAAGCAAATTTTTTTGGAAATTTAACGGCCTCGACGCCCGCGTTTTGCGGGCTGCTCGTTCACGATGGCGAAATCGGCCTGGCGCTTGAAAACGTCGATCCGCGCGACCACCACTTTCAAGACATCGCCCACGGCGAGGCACCGTCTCGATTGCCGGCCGATCAGGCGTCGCCGTGCACCATCGAAGACGTAGAAGTCATCGTTGAGCGACGAGACATGAACCAGCCCGGTCAGCAGGACGTCGGGCAGCTCGATGAGCAGGCCGTAGTTGCGGACCTCGATCACGACTGCGCGGAAGATCTGCGGATTCTTTTCGGTCAATTGCCGCTGGAGGAACTCAAGCTTTTTCATTTTCACCGACTCGTTTTCCGCCTCGGCGGCGACGCGCTCGGTGGTTGAAATGTGTTCCGCGATTCCGGCCAGTTCGCCGGCGGACCGCGCGCGCGCGTTTGCCGTCGCGCTCCGCGAGGGTGCGATGAACAACGAGATCGGCGTAACGACGAATCGGACTGGTAAAGTGGGCGTAATTGTTTTTCGCGAGACCGAAATGACCGAGCGGCTGCATCGCATAGCGGGCACGCTTTAAACTCTTCAACAGTCCGATTTTGAGTGCCTGCTCTTCCGGTTTACCGGCAAAGGATTCAAGAAGGCGTTGCAGTTCCCGACGATGCGTCAGGTCGCCGGCATCAAATCCGTAGCTGATCACGAACTCGCGATACTCGGCCAGTTTCTCCGGGTCGGGATTTTCGTGGACCCGATAGACCGTCGGGACAAGCCTGTTTTTCAACTCGGCTGCGACCGCCTCATTGGCCGCAAGCATGAACTCCTCGATGAGCTGGTGAGACTCGTCGTTCTCGACCCGCTCGAGCCGCAGTGGACGGCCGGTTTTCCGATCGACGATCACTTTCACTTCCGGGAAATCGAGATCGAGCGAGCCGTGGCCAAAGCGCCGCCGGCGGAGGAGCGCGGCGAGACTCCAGGCGGTGTGCAGACGGCGTGCGAGCTCGTCGTTAGGCGCTTCCTGCAGGATCGCGTAGGCCTCCTTGTAAGTGAGCCGGCGCGCGCTCTGGATGAAGGTGCGGGCGAAACGGGCGCTGCGCGGCGCGCCGTTTTTCGCCAGGCGAATGAAGACGGAATGGGTCAGCCTAACGACATCCGGATTGAGGCTGCAGACGCCATTGCTCAAGCGCTCCGGGAGCATCGGGATGACCCGATCGACGAGGTAAACGGAATTTCCGCGCCGCAGCGCCTCGCGATCGAGCGCGCTACCAGGCATGACGTAGGCGGAGACGTCGGCGATATGCACCCCGAGTTCCCACTCGCCACCAGGGAGTTGCTCAACGTTGATCGCATCGTCGAAATCGCGGGCGTCGTCGGGGTCGATTGTGATGATGAAGCTGCCGCGCAGATCTTCGCGCTCCGGGAAGCGACCGGGGTCAACCGCATCCGGAATCTCGCCCGCTTCGGCCAGCACTTCCGGCGGAAACTGGAGCGGAAGATTGTTTTTCCGGATGATCGAAAGCATGTCGACCCCGGGATCGGACGCCCGGCCGAGAAGCTCAATGATTTCGCCTTCGGGGTTGACGTGGCGCGACTCCCACGGTTCCAGCCTAACGACTACTTTGTCCGCCGGTTCAGGCGGGCGGGGCGCTCCCGGGATCGCTCGGGGCTGCACGTAAACGTTGTGCACGATGCGGGGATCATCCGGCACGACATAGAAGAAATTTCGCGTCTGCTGCAAGGTGCCCACAATCGTGTCGTGGGCGCGTTCCAGAATCCGGATGACGCGCCCTTCGGGGCGATTGCTCCCACTGCGGGCGCGGGCGTAATCGGCGTCGCGCGTGATCCGCGCCACGACGCGATCGCCGTTCATCGCAGTGCCCGTATTTTCCGCCGCAATAAAGATGTCGCCCTCGTCGGAACCTTCCCGGGCGAGAAAGGCAAAGCCCGCCTGATGGACTTGCAGCTTGCCGGTCACGAGGTCTGCCGCTTCGGGAAGAATATAGCGATTCTTGCGGATACGCGCGATCTCGCCGGAACGTTCAAGCTCACGCAGCGCTTCCTTTACACCGCTGCGATTCTCACTCTTGAATCCGAGCACGCGGGCGAACTCAGTCCTGTCGAGCGGCCGGTATTTCGGGGCGCGCATGAGCGAGAGGATTTGGGATTTGCAATCTCTTGACTTTGTCATTCGGGCGCTGCGAACCATCGGGGAAACAGCCGGGATTGAAAGTGGCATTTGGTCTGGTCGCCGCCTTAGCGGGCTCCGGAGCGGCGACGGGGGCCGGTCGAATAAAGCTGCGGCTGTGATAGTCTGAAGTGTGATGAACGCAACGCACTGGAGGGTCGACGGAAACGTCATTGACCTGACCACTCGCGCACTGCTCATGGGCGTCCTCAACGTGACGCCGGATTCGTTCTCTGATGGCGGAAAATTTTTCGTGACCGAAACGGCGATCAAACACGGCGTCGAAATGGCGCGCGCCGGCGCCGAGATCATCGATGTCGGCGGCGAATCGACTCGCCCGGGCGCGCGGCCGATCTCACCCAATGAGGAGATGGAACGGGTTCTCCCGGTGATCAAGCAGATCGCGCCGGCCGTCCCTGCTCATATTTCGATCGACACCTCGAAAGCTGAAGTGGCGCGCGCCGCAATCGAGGCCGGGGCCGTGATCATCAACGACGTGACCGGCGGGCGCGGCGATCCCGGGATGTTCGCGCTGGCGGCGGAAAAAGGCGTGGCCCTGGTCATCATGCACATGCAAGGCACGCCACAGACGATGCAGGTTAATCCGACCTATCGCGACGTGGTGTCTGAGGTGGCCGATTTTTTTCGACAGCAATTTGCACAGGCGGTACGCTCGGGAGTTGATCCCATGTGCATTGCGTTCGATCCAGGAATCGGGTTTGGCAAAACGGTCGACCATAACCTCGAGTTGCTCGGTAATCTTCCGAGGCTGCGGGTGGAAAGTCGCCCCATCGTCGTCGGCGTTTCGCGCAAATCGTTTCTCGGAAAAGTCTCCGGTCTGCCCGAGGACCGGGCGAGCGCGACAGTCGCGCTCACTTCGTTACTGTGCGCGCGCGGAGCCCACGTTTTGCGGGTCCATGATGTGCTAGCAAATGGAAATGCCCTCCGCTCCGCGGAAGCCGTCTTAGCCGCCGCCCGATGACCATTCACGAATTCGCCCAGCTCTGGTTCGATAAATGGCGCAGCGCCGTCGAGATCCTCCTCCTAAGCGTGGTGATCTACTACGGCTATCTCTACTTTCGCGGGACACGCGGGGCCAAGGTGCTGACGGGTATGGCGATCGTGTTTCTAACGTTGACGCTAATCTCGCAGCTCCTAAACCTGGTCGTGATCAGCTTCATAATTCGAAGCTTTTCGGTTTTCCTCGCGGTCGCGTTGGTGGTCATTTTTCAACCTGAATTGCGCCGTGCGCTGGCCGAATTGGGTGGTCATCCGATCTTTTCTCTGACGAGCGAGAAACGCGAGACGGTGCACGATTTAGCAGAAGTCGTGACGCAACTTTCAAACAAGCAGTTCGGCGCGCTCATCGCGATCGAGCGCGACACTTCGATCAAGATCTATGAGGAAACCGGCGTGGTCGTGGACGCGGCGTTCTCGACGGAATTGCTCCTTACGCTTTTTCAGCCGAAATCCGCGCTCCACGATGGCGGCGTCATCCTGCGCAATGGCCGGATCGCCGCCGCGGCCTGCATTTTTCCGGTCAGCCAGCGGGAGACCCTCGATCGCAGTCTTGGTTTGCGGCATCGAGCTGCGCTGGGCATTACCGAAGAATCGGATGCCGTCGCAGTCGTCGTCTCAGAGGAAACGGGCGCGATTTCCATCTGCCATCGGCGCCGGATTGAGCGGAATTTTACACCGGAGACATTCCGGCAGCGGCTCGGCGAAATTTTGCTCCATCGTCACCATGAAGAAACTGATCCTGAACAACTGGCGCGCGAAACTGACCTCCCTCCTGCTCGCGACCGCGCTCTGGTATCTCATCAAGAAGAACGTAGCAACGACACCCTCGCCGTCTGAGTTCAACGATCGGTCGACGCCCGCCGAGGTTCGTTAGGCAGACGCCGCTACCGCTCAACGCAGGAAGCGCGCGAGATTTTCGTCTTCCCACTGACGCGCCCGGCGATAACGCGGGAAGGCTCGTTCGCGGCGATAAAATTCCGCGGTGTGAATACGACGGCGACCGGCGGAATTCGTCTCATCGGGAACCACCGAATGCAGCATCTCGTGATAAAGCACATACTCGAGAAACCAGCACGGGACGAACGGCTGATCGAGCAGTGGATGAATCCGAATGACGCGATCTTCCTCTTGGATGGATCCGAAGATGAAATATTCCTTCGGCCGCTCTTTGCGCCGCCGACCCCAAACCACTTTGTAACCGCGCAAGCGTCCGCGAAAATGGCGCGCATTCACTCGTTCGAAAATTTCGCGCAGATCGAAGCAGCGACCTTCGTGGCGCAAATTGAGATGCCGTTGCATCGGCAGCGTCGGCCGGGACACTTTTCGTTTCGCTTTTTTCGGCATCGGGACCTTCGATGAAAGAGGAGACGGCAACAAGTTTAGGTAAGGCTGGGCTGACTGACAAGGCTGAGCAATCGCGAGACGAGAATATATTGTCGTAAGTCTCACATTACCAACCATATAAAATTTATTTACGCCCCAGATCCAGTCGAATAGTGGACTTCTGACTCCGGTTCGCCATCTTTAACCTTTCCACAGGAAAAAATCGCTACCTGGTAAATGACTCCATTTCTCCGAAAGCTGCTGGGCCTGAATTGGTTGCTTCTCGCCAACATGCTCGCGTTGGCGATCTTCGGCGTGATCGCAATCTACAGCGCTACCTATATGAGGCAGGATCCGGCGGCGGCCGAGTTCTGGCGCAAACAGGCGAATTGGGTCGCTGTTGGATTCCTTGCATTCATCGCGGCGAGCCTGATCGACTACCGCTGGGTAAAATGGGGCGCGCTGCCAATGTATCTGGCCGGTCTTTTTTTTCTTATCCTGACCCGATTTATCGGGACCAAGGTTTACGGCTCACGTAGCTGGCTGCATCTCGGACCGATTAATTTCCAGCCGGCGCAGCTTGCGGTCGTCGCCGGCATCATGGTGCTCGCGCTTTTCCTCAGCCAATTCCGCCAAATGCATCCCATGCTACGCCTGGCACTCTGCGGCGCCATTGTCGGTGCTCCCTGTTTGCTGATTCTGATGCAGCCCGATCTGGGCGAATGCATTATCTGGGGGCCGGTCGTGCTGGCGTTGCTTTTCGTGGGTGGCATTCCATTGCGCTACCTGATTTGTGTCGTGCTGATCGTGCTCGCATTCATCCCCGTCGCATATATCGGGCTTAAGCCGTATCAACAGGAGCGCATTACCGCGTTCATCAATCCCGATATCGATCGCCAGGGCTCAGCGTGGGCGATCAATCAATCGCTCATCGCGATCGGCTCGGGCGGCTGGGCGGGCAAGGGCTTCAAGGCGCCGAACACCCAAATCGAACTTGGCTTTCTCCCTGCCACCGCGGTCCATAACGACTACATCTTTTCCGCGATCGGCGAACAATGGGGCTTTGTCGGCGGGGTTGCGCTACTCGGCGCTTTCGGTCTTCTGCTCATGACGTGCCTTTTTGTAGCCTACAAGGCGAGCGACCTGTTTGGGCTCTTGTTGGTCATCGGAATCACCACCCTTATTTTCACCCACATTTTCCAGAACGTCGGAATGACCATTTCGATCCTGCCGATCACGGGTGTGCCGTTGCCGCTCATTAGTTACAGCGGTTCGTTTGCCCTGATGATCATGTTCGGTCTCGGGATCGTGAACAGCGTCTGGGTGCACCGCAGGGTTCCGGTGCGATAGAATCATCGGTCCCAGGCGACCGATATGTCGCGTGGGACGCGGGACGCGTCTGGACAAACTCGCAGCGTTGGCCATATTGCCCGTCCCAATGCCCATTCTGATCAACTTCCTGCTCGTCGTGCAGGCCCTCGTTGCTGCGCTCATGATGCTCGTCATCCTGATGCAGCGGCCGAAAAGCGAGGGACTCGGCGCCGCGTTTGGCGGAGGCGTGACGGAAAATATTTTCGGCGCCCAGACGACGAATGTTCTCACGACGATCACTACCTGGCTGGCGAGCATCTTCTTCGTCCTCGCCCTCGCCCTTTCGGTCCTCTATGCCCATCGCGGCGCCCCAGACTCGGCTGTCCGCCGCGAGTTGATGAAGACAGCGGCGCCCGCCAAGGTTGCTTCTCCGATTTCGGCCAAAGCGGCCACGCCGAACGCCTCGACCGATGCAAAAGCGAAGTCGGTCCCGCAAGGCACGGCGGCGGCGACCGTTCAGCCGACTCCCTGATTCTTCGAGATCGATGGAAGTTCACGCCGCGAATTAGTCGGCGGCGAAATCCTTGTAATTAGAGCGGCCCGAAGAATGTTGGAAGGCCGTGACCTGCACGCAGCAACGGACGCTCGCTGCTTCGAAGTGTGAGATTGCCTTCGATAATCGCACCCGCCAGCTGTATGCGACCGACGCTTCGCTTTATCAGATCGAGCCTGCTGCGGTCGCTTTTCCTCGCAGCGCGCCGGAGGCTCGCGACGCGATCCTCGCTGCTGCCGACGCCGGCCTTTCCGTCTCGCCGCGCGGCGCGGGCAGCGGCCTTGCGGGCGGCGCCATTGGCGATGGTCTGATCGTCGATTTCTCCCGCTACACTCGCCGGATCAGCGCGCTCAATCTCGAACGGCGGACTGTCCGGGTCGGCGCCGGCGTTGTTCTCGACCAACTCAATACCTTCCTCGAGCCGCACGGCTTTTGCTTCGGCCCGGATGTCGCGACCAGCAACCGCGCGACCCTCGGAGGAATGATCGCGAATAACTCCTCCGGCGCCCGCGTTCCAGTTTACGGCACGACCGCGGATCATGTGCGTGCCCTCGAAATTGTGCTGGCCGACGGACGCATCGAAACGATCGGTCCGGATCGTCCTGGCCTTGCCGTGGAGCAGGAAAAAATTGCCCGGCTCGTTAGGCAACAGTGCGACGAAATCGCGGATCGGATGCCGCCCGGAATGCTGAAACGCTGGAGCGGCTACGGCCTTGAACGCTTCTCGCGCGCACCGCAGAACCTGATCGAGATTCTCTCTGGCAGCGAGGGCACCCTGGCCGCGATTTTTTCCGCGGAACTACAGATCGTTCCTCTGCCGCGCAGAAAAGGCCTCGGGCTGGTTTTTTTCGCCTCTGTCGGCGAAGCGATGCAGGCCACGGTGGAACTGCTCGATCTAAAGCCGTCCGCAATCGAGCATATCGATCGGCCGCTCTTCGACCAAACGAAAGGCCAGCTTAATTTCGAGGCCGCGAGGAAGCTGCTTGAGCTCGATACCAGACTGTGTGAAGCGATTTTGATCGTCGAATTTTACGATGACGATGTCGCTGGGCGGCTGGCGACGCTCGCGGCTCGCAATCTTGGCCTTCGCACCCTGATTTGTGCCAACAGCGCGCAGATGAATGTCGTTTGGTCGATGCGCAAAGCCGGCCTTTCTCTCCTCACCGGCCGGCCGGGGCCGGCAAAACCGGTCGCTTTTATTGAAGACGCCGCGGTGCGACCGGCGCAGCTGCCGGCATATGTCGCGGGGCTGGAATCGATCATGCGACCGCTCGCCCTGGAGGTTTGTTACTATGGCCACGCCGCCAGCGGGCTGTTACACGTGCGGCCCGTGCTCGACCTGCACAAGGCGGCTGACTTGAAAAAGTACAGGCAAATAGCCGACGAAGTTTCCGCTCTCGTCAGGCAATTCAAAGGCTCGCTCGCAGCCGAGCATGGTGTCGGGATCGCGCGCACCGAATATATGCGCGAGCAGGTTGGCCCGGAGTTGCTGGAGGTGATGCGGGCGATTAAGCACACTTTTGACCCGAAGAATCGTTTTAATCCGGAAAAATTAGTCGGGGATGGTCGATTCAAGATCGACCAGGATCTGCGCGATAATTTTAGGCGCCCAATCGAGCTGCCTTTCAGGCCAGTGCTGGCCTTCGCCGCAAAGGACCATTCCTTTCTCGGGAATCTCGAGCAGTGCAATGGGTGCGGTGGCTGCCGCAAGGATGCTCCGACGATGTGTCCGACCTTTCTTGCGACGGGCGAGGAGTATATGTCGACCCGCGGGCGGGCGAACGCGATCCGGGCGGCCCTCGAATTGCGGGTCGAAGGGGACGATCCGTTGCACACGCGGGAACTGGAAGACGCGCTGAGCAATTGCCTCTCCTGCAAGGCCTGCACGACGGAGTGCCCTTCAAACGTCAACCTCGCACTGCTCAAGGCAGAGATAATTCACGCGCGCCATCAGCGTGACGGCTTGCCGCTGCGCGCGCGCATCCTGAGCGCGGTCGATTTGTTAGGCCGGCTCGGTTGCGCGTTCCCGTCCATCGCGAATGCATCGCTCGACTTCCCACCGCTCCGCGCAGTCCTGGAAAAAACGCTTGGGCTTTCGATGAAACGGACGCTGCCGCATTACACGCGGGAGCGCTTTGATCGCTGGTTCGTCAGGCATGAGCCGCGGGCGAGCGGAAAGAAGCGTGGAAATGTGGTTCTCTGGGACGACACCTTCGTCCGTTACTACGAACCGCACATCGGGATCGCCGCCGTTGCCGTCCTGGAAACGCTCGGTTTCCAGGTCGCCCTTCTCATAAACCGAAAATGTTGCGGCCGGCCCGCGTTCAGTCAGGGAAACCTCAAGGACGCGGCCCGCCTCGGGCGGCATAATCTTGAACTGCTTCATCGCGCTGGAGAGCACGCTCCGATCCTTTTCCTCGAGCCATCGTGTTACTCGATGTTCGTCGAGGATTACCGCGAGTTGAATCTGCCCGGCACCCAGTCGATCGCCGCTCGCTGTTTCCTATTCGAGCAATTTGTCGACGAGTTGCTCGAGCGGGAGCCGGACGCGCTTCACTTTGAGCCTCGCGCCGCTCGGGTCGCGATTCACGCGCATTGTCACGCGAAATCGTTGCTCCATCCCGGCTTTATGGTCCGGTTAGCCGAGCGTCTTCCGGGACGTAAAGCGACACTGCTTGATACCGGCTGCTGCGGAATGGCCGGGGCGTTCGGCATGCTGGAAGAAAAATACGATCTCTCTTTCAAAGTGGCTGCGCCGCTGGTCGAGAGAGTGACGCATCTGCCGCCCGATGCGGTCGTGGTGGCTTCCGGAACCAGTTGCCGCCATCAAATCGATGACCTTACCGCGGTGCACCCGAAGCACATGGCGGAACTACTGGCCGACGCGATTCGTTAGCGCAAGTCACCGCCCCGCCATCGTTAGGCGAATGGTTACTATTTCGGCTGAGCTGATGGAGGATTTGCTCCCGGAGTTGACGCTCCCCCGGCAGGAGCGGGAGGCGCGCCGCCGGGAAGATCGGCGTCACCAGGGACCGCCAGGATGTCTGGTTCGGTCCACGATTCTGTGCGGCCGGCCAGCTCTTTGCGCAGCGCGGATATGCCTTCCGCACTGACCGGCCCCGCGGTGTTGCCCCATTCCTGACGAATGTAGGTCAGGACATCGGCGATCTTCTGGTCGTTTAGCGTTTTCTCCCACGGCTGCATCACGGCCGAACCGAAGTGCTGGCCTTTGACCGTAAGCGGACCTTGCAAACCCTTGAGGACAATCATCGCCGGACGACGAGCACCCCCGTTCACAATCTCCGAACCGGCAAGCGGCGGATATTGGCCGGCGACGCCAAGACCATTTGCCTGATGGCAGGTGGCGCAGTTGGCGGAAAAGATCTTCTTTCCTTTTTCCGCGGGAGTCAGTTCCGCGGCCTGTTCGGTTCCGGCAGCGCCACCGCCCCTGGTCGCGACCCGAGGCGCGCCCCCGAGGTAATCGAGTCCGTTGCCGCTAAAATCGCCCGCGTAGCGACCGAGATAAGCTCCGCCAAAAAAGACCGCCATCCCGTAAATTCCGATCAACCACAGCGAGAGAGGTTCCCGCCCGATACGGGGCTCGACCTTTTCCCGATAGATCGCGGCATGCGTGGCCTGCACTTCCTCCGTCTCGCCGTAATCCATCCCCTGGCGCGGGAGATTCTCTGGAATGTGGTCGCTCATTTTTGCGCCTCCTTGCCCGGGGCGGGCGCCAGCGTGACGGGCGATTTCGCTTCTTTCAAGGGATGCGATTGGTCACGCGACATGAGGTAGGCCACGAGACATCTGGCGTCGTAACTCGGGACGATTTCCCAACCCTCCCCCGGTGCTTCGGCTACGTCGCCAGCGAAGTTAATGGCCTCGTAGGAACCGGCGCCGCTGATACGGCGCTTCACATAGAGAAAACGATACGCAGGCATGTTCGAGTCTCCGGAAATGCTCCGCGGATTGTAGAGGTGTCGGTGATGCCAGGCGGCAGTGTTGGGCAGCGGTTCGCCGCTCGCGGTCAGACCCGCAACGTTCGCGATCGCGGCGGGAAGGGAGGTTGGAAGAGTGACCGCGGCTTTGATCGCCGGCAGCGGGCGATGTGGCCGGCGCAGCCGCCACTGACCGCAGAGGCAGGTGAGGCAGCAGCCGCCGGCGGGGGGCCGCGCGGCCGCACTGGCCGCGGCTGAGGTCGTCCCAGTGGCAGCCGGCGGACCTGCCGCCGGCGACGCACCCACTGCCGGAGCCGACGATGACGCAGCTGCTTTCTTTTCCTCCACCGCCGGCTGATGACCCACGTTGGCGAGATCAGGACCGATGCGCATTTTGCCGAGAAAAACGATGGGCTCAAAGATGTAGTCACGGGGCGCGCTGCGGCGTTCACCCCAGTGGCGCTCAATATCGGAGCCTCCATATTCGGGTCGCACCTGTTGCGAATGGCAATAGACGCAGCCATTCGCCGCGTAGACGCGCGCGCCGCGCAACACCATGCCGGAAGGAGGCAGGGGATAGGCGTCACCACCGTCTTCATCCGTCTGCGGATTGAGACTGCCAATTTGAAGATTCGGCACCACCGTCATGCCGAGCCACGAGAAGGCGAAGATGCCGAAGATACCGAGGAAAAGCGGCTGCAAACCCTTCATCAGTGTCCTCCCCCGGGTTTGCCTTCGAGCGGATTCAAAAATGTCGGGACGCTTGCAGTGCGGCCAAAGCCAAGCAGCATCAAACCAAAGTGGAAGGCAAAAACGCAGTGCGAAACGGTCAATAAGATCCAAGCCAGGGTACGACCGCGGAGATAAGGCAGGATGGTCTGAGTGGTTTCACTGAAGGCAAGTGTCGGGTCGTTCAGGTTGAGCCCTTGCACGAACCCGCCCACGAGCAAGAGGAGCACCATCAAACCGATGCCGTAAGCGGATGCCCAAAAATGCAACTTGATGAGCGAGGCATAACGCCACTCGCGACCGACAAGACGCGGCACGATGTAATACATTGAACCGAAGATGACCATCGTGAAAAACGCATAGAGCCCCATGTAGGTGTAGCCCACGCCAGCTTCGGTGAAGTGGACGATCCGAGCCATGGAACGAAGCGAGATGATTACACCCACAATGCTAAAGGCGGTGTAGGCAATCGCGCCAAAAACCGTGAAACGCAGCGTCGGGCTGTATCGCATCAGCGGAAAGTGGTTGCGCATTGTCATGTGATGATTGAGCCCCACGGTGGCGACTGGAATGATCGTGAGGATGGCAGCGGCGATGCTCGCGGTGATCATCCACGCCGGGAACGGCCCGTCGACCAGGCGCTGCATCCCGGTCCAACTGGAAAAGAGCGCGAAGGTCCAGAAGCCAATCGCAGCCAGGTAATAGCTATGAACCGGGCGTCCGATTACTTTCGGGATCATGTAATAGGCCGTGCCGAGGCCAATCGAACCGAACCAGAGAAAAAGAAGGTTGTTCGCAAACCACCAGTTAACCGCGGCCTGCATCACGCCCTGCACAGGAAAAATGAAAAGCATCACTTGCGCGGCGGCGTAGAGCCATGGGAACCAGAGGAACGCGCCTAACAAATACCATTGCGTGATGTAAACGTGACCGCGCCGGCGGTAGCGGAACATGATCAAAGCCCACGTCATGATGAGCAGGTAAGCGATGAAAAGCGTGAACGCCGAGTAGCCGGGAAATTCCAGCCATTCGTAGCCGGTCGTGTCGCCGGCGAGAATCGCGCCGATTCCCATCAAGACCCCGAGGTTCCAATAGGCCGCGCCTGCGATGAGCAGAAGCGGATGCCGCAAGGTCGTGCGACAGAGCCGGGCCATGAGCCAGATCGCGGTGCCCATCCCGGCCATGGAGCCCCAGCCGTAAATCAGTGCATTCAAATGCGCCGGGCGAATACGGCCCCAGGTAAGGAAGCTCAGCCCGGAGAGAAAATCGGGCGAATGCATCTTGAACGAAGTCAGAATGCCGAGAAGCGTCGCCAGCAGTAGCCAGGCGATCGCTGACGTGTAGAAAACGAGCACTGGCAGACGCGTCGAAGCATCGATCAGCGCGCGCTCGACACGCTCGACGTCGCTCGTTGTGACTTCCACATCGCCTAACGGCGGATCCTGAGTTAATTCGGCGGACATGCTCATGAACGTTTGGCTGCGGCCGTCGGAATGTACCGATGGCGCAATTTCTTCCTCACCGCGGCGACGCCGCAACCCAGCCCCGCAACGGCTGGAGGAGGCCGGGCGTTCAAACCAGCGCTTCCGCGGCATCACCACGTCGGTCGCACGACCGATCGGCTCTTCCTCATCGAAAATGACATTCGCGTTTTGGTTGTAACGCTTCAGTTTGGCAAAAAATTCGGTCAAGCTCATCGCATTACCGTTTTGGAGGACCAGGCGTGGTTGGCGGCGGTTTTTTTCCGCGCACGGGCAGAGGCGTACCAACTGGACGCTGGACCGGGCTCACCGCCGGCGAAACAGGCGGACCTTCCGAATGAGCCTTGGGCGCGGCAGCCGGGGGCACGGGCGCGGCGTTTGGCGGATTTGCTGGTTGCGTCACGCCAGTGGACGGCACCGGCGCCTCGGCAGGTGCTGGAGTCGCGATCGGACCAGCGGGCACAGGCTTTTTCGATTGCAGGTCGGCGAGTTCCAGCTCCATCGCGCGCTGGATCGGGATGCGGGCGACACCTTTCTCTTTATCGACCCAGCCATAGCTGCCGGAGGTCTTGTTCCATTCTTCCTCCGCAATCTTGAGCTTCTCAGCGCGCGCTTTCGCCCGCTCGGCTTCAAAGGACGAGCCGCGCTCCATCGTGCCGAAAGTGATTGCGACGATCGCGCCAAAGAAAGCAAAAAGCACCACGGCCCACAACCAGGCGGAAAGCAGGAAGCGCGGCTGCTCGGGATGGGCAAGTGTTTCGTCGTCGTTAGGCACGGCTAGTTGGTCAGACGGAGCGATTCAATGAGGCGTGGATCACGCACGGGAAAGAGGGACGTCTTGCCGACGATCCGCAGGTAGAAAAAGGCCAGGGTGCCGCCGATGCCCATCAGCGGCAGAAAATCGAGAATGCTGAGGTGAACGCCGGTGCCATGCAGCGCGGGCAGAACGATGACGTACATGTCGAGCAACTGCATGCAGATGATCCAGCCCGCAATGCAGCAGAGCCAGGTGAGGTTCGTTTTTGTCGCCCGCGGAAGGAGGAGGGCGAACGGCACGAAGAAGCGGAAGATGACGAGGAACCAGGAGAGCACATTCCAAGATTCAGTATTTCGCACGATGAAGTACTGCGTCTCCTCGGGGATGTTGGCATACCAATAGAGCATGTATTGGCTGAAGCCGATGTAGGCCCAGAAAACAGTGAAGGCGAGGAGCCATTTCCCCATGATGTGGTAATGCTCGATCGTCACCACGCCCTTGAGATACCCGGCGCGCTGCAATGCAGCGGTCACGAGCACGAGGAGCGCCATCGAACTGCCCGCGGTGCCGGCAAAAATGTATGGGCCCCACATGGTCGAGAACCAGTGCCAGTTAAGGCTCATGAGCCAATCAAAAGCCCCAAACGTCAGGCAGAGCGCGAAGAGTGGAAGACCGACGAAAGACGCCTTTCGCATCCAGATTGTAAACTTTGGATTACCATCGCGATCCTGCCGGACGGAAAAACGCCGGAGCAAGTAGGCGACGATCGTTAGAGCGACGAAAAAGAAGACCGCGCGGAAGAGGAAGAACTGCCAGTTAAGATAACCATGCTTGGCGTCCAGCGCCGGATCGACCCCCGGCGGCAAATCCATCCAGCGGTAGAGATATCTTCTCCAAATCCAAATCGGCAAAAAGAGGACGCCCAGCAACGGAAGAAGGAGGGCGATGTTTTCGAGCTGTCGCCTAACGACAACTGACCACTCCGCGTCCACAACGTGGTGTACGATGGTCCAGAAGAGACATCCGATGCAGAGGGTGAAGAAAAAGATGAAGGCGAAAAGCCAGGAATAGCTGAATTGCACGGGCGATCTAAAGGCGCCGATAAAGCTGAGGACGAGTCCCACGATGCCGATCAATCCACAGAGGAGTGACAAGCCGCTAAAGCGGCTGTTTTCAAAAAACTCGCCTTCAGGAGCGGGCAGGACGTGAGATCGATCGCTCATTTCTTCTCCGGTTCAGCGGCCTTTGCGGGCTCCGCTTTTTTCTCCAAATCCGCCTGGTGTTCCGCCGGCACATCGCCTGCGCTGGCACGCTGGCTCCGTTGCAGCGCGCGCAGGTAGCAGATGATTGCCCAGCGATCCTGCACGATGACCCGCGGGCCGTAGGCCATCATGGTGTTCTTGCCGTGGGTGATGGTGTTGAAAATTTCGCCGTCCGCCATGTTGCGGATGCGGTCGTCCTGCAGCGTGACGACGGTCGCCAGTCCGTATTGTTTCACGATCCCGTCACCGGCTGCAAGCGGGCCGTGGCAGACCGCGCAGTTGATATTGAAACGCTGTTGGCCGCGTTGCATGAGAGCCGGCGTCACTTCGAGCGGAATGCCGGTGCCCCAGTTCGTACCCATTTTTCCGGTGTTGAAATAATCGTTGCCCATGCTGAATCCAAAACGCGGCTCCATGCTTACCTCGACGACCTGGTCCGCCCCCCTGGTCGTTAGGCAAGGGCATCTCATAACCAAGCGGCACCGTCCCATCGACCGGCTGGCGTCCCCCGCGCTCGTCGGCAAAGAAATGGAGCTCCGATTGCGCCCTTACCTTTGGTTGTCGCACCATGTCGGGAAAAATTTCGATCTCGGGCTTGCCGCTCTTCTGTCCGCGGAAACCAAAGACCGCGATCCAGGCAATCGTGACCAGGGTAAAAATGAGGAAGAAAGCGCGCAGCATGATTATTCCTCGTGCACCACGGTGATGTGCTGGCCGCCGGTCCGTTCGAGGAGGGCGAGGGCGTCGTTCTCGTTGAATCGCGGATCGCGCGCTTCGAGCACGAGGAAAAAGCCGTCGTTCGTCACCCGCTTGAAACGCTCCCAGTTAAACATCGGGTGGTTCCAGCGCGGGAGAAGATTCATCGCCTGCCAGGCGAAAAACGCCGCAAAGGCTGAAAACAGAACCGTGAGCTCAAACATGATCGGAAAGAAAGCGGGCACCGTCCAAAAGTTATAAGGCTTCCCGTGCACGATTAACGGATAAAGAAACGACGATGGCCCGAAGGTGAGGATGCACGCGGTGAGAAGGCCGGTCACGCCGCCGCAGAGCACCACCGCACTCAACCACGATTTGCCGAGGCCCATCGCGTCATCCATGCCATGAATTGGAAACGGCGAGTGGACATCCCAACGCTTATAGCCCGCGTCGCGCACTTGTTTCGCTGCTTCGTAAAGGGCCGCGGCGCTCGGGTACTCGGCCGCCATCCCGTAGACGCGATTGCCACTCGGCGTGATCATGTGCGCTCCTTTCCGCCGGCCGTGACGACATGATGTTCTTCCGGGGTGGCGTGGTGCGGGTCCGCCTCCGGCAAAACGATCTTAACTTCCGACATCGCGATCATGGGCGCGAAACGGATAAAGAGAAGAAAGAGGGACGTGAAGATCCCGAAGGTGCCGATGAAGGTCCAAATGTCGACCCAGGTGGGATGGAACAACCCCCAGGATGAAGGAAGAAAATCGCGGTGCAAGCCGCCGACGATGATGATGAAACGTTCGAACCACATGCCGGCGTTGACGCACATGCAGACGAAGTAAACGACGAAGATGTTGTGCCGGCACCACTTGAACCAAAAGAGCTGCGGCGAAAGCGCGTTGCAAAAGAGCATGCCGACCCACCAGTACCACCAGTAGGGACCAAAGATGCGGTTATAGAACGCGTATTTTTCGTATTCGTTGCCGCTATACCAGGCGATGAAAAATTCCATCGCGTAGGCGTAGGTCACGATCGAGCCGGTGAGCAGGATGATCTTCGCCATCTTGTCGATGTGCTGCGGCGTGATGATGTCCTGCAGTTTGAAAATGGCACGGGCCGGAATCATCAGCGTGAGCACCATGGCGAAGCCGCCGAAAATGGCGCCGGCAACGAAGTAGGGCGGGAAGATCGTGGTGTGCCAGGTCGGGATGACCGAGGTGGCGAAGTCGAAGGAAACGACACTGTGGACCGAGAGGACGAGCGGTGTGGAGAGACCGGCGAGAAGCAGATACGCCATCTCGTAGTGCCGCCAGTGGCGGTTTGAGCCGCGCCAGCCAAGCGCGAAAATTCCGTAGAAAAACTTCTTAATCTTCGAGGTTGCGCGATCGCGCAACGTGCCAAGGTCTGGAACCAATCCGGTGTACCAAAAGAGGACCGAGACCGTAAAATAGGTCGAGACCGCGAAGACGTCCCAAAGGAGCGGGCTGCGAAAGTTCGGCCAGATCGCGTACTGCGTTGGCACCGGGGCGAGAAACCACGCCATCCAGACGCGCCCGACGTGAATACCCGGGAAAATTGCGGCGCAAATGACCGCGAAGAGGGTCATCGCTTCCGCCGAGCGGTTGATTGAAGTGCGCCACTTTTGGCGAAGCAAAAACAGGATCGCCGAAATGAGGGTTCCGGCATGACCGATACCGATCCAGAAAACGAAGTTGGTGATGTCCCATGCCCAGCCGACCGGCGAATTTAATCCCCACGTGCCAACGCCGGTGGAGATTTGGTAACCGATGCAGGTGAGACCGAAAGCCGCGATCGCCGAGGTGATGGCGAAAGCGACCCACCACCAACGTGGGGTTGGATTCTCGACGGCGCCGGAAATGCGATTGGTTACCCAATCGAAATTGCGCTTGTTAAGGACAAGCGGGACGCGGGCGAGCGATGGCGTCACTGCCGCCGAGGCTTCGCCGCTGATCACTTCAGGTGCTGTGGCTGGACCGTCCATTAGTTAAAAGCGGGTAGCGCTACCCAGGCAATCCGCGTTCCACGACTGAAGATTCCTCATGCCTCTCCTCCCAGGCTCGCGACTCCGATCGCTCCCGCGTCTGGCATCCTCGGATTTGGATTACGAATTCGCGCCAAATAACTCGTACGCGCTTCGACGTTTAGGTAATCGAGCAGCCGATAATTCCGATTCTGCGCCTTGAGCTTCGAAACTCGCGTCTCCGGATCGCTGATGTCACCGAAAACGATCGCTTCCGTTGGGCAAGCCTGGGCGCACGCGCTCGTAAACGAATCGCGCGGAATGAGCGTTTTGTCGGAAGCGCCCGCCCGTCTCAACGCAGCGATCTTCGCCTCCTCGATCCGTTGCACACAGTAAGTGCACTTCTCCATCACGCCACGCATGCGCACCGTCACGTTTGGATTTTTCTGCAACTTGATCGTGTCGGGCGCGCCTTTCTCGGTCAGCGGGCCGAGATATTCCTGGTAGACAGAGAATCCGGCGATCTTCTTCTTGCCGACTGGTCGCTGATTGTAGTCGAAATAATTAAAACGCCGCACTTTGAACGGACAGTTGTTGGCACAATACCGCGTGCCGATGCAACGGTTGTAGACCATCACGTTAAGGCCGCTCTCACTGTGAATCGTGGCGTTGACCGGGCAGACGGTCTCGCACGGCGCGTTCTCGCAGTGCTGACACATCATCGGCTCGTGGATGAGTTCGGGATCTTCGGGCCACTGTCCTTTGTCCTGATTAAAAGGTTTGGCGCTGGCGTAGTAGCGATCGATCCGGATCCATTGCATGATGCGGCCATGGGCGACCTGCAATTTCCCGACAATCGGGATGTTGTTTTCTGCCTGGCAGGCGATGACACAGGCGCTGCAACCGGTACAGGTGTTGAGATCGACCGTCATGCCCCACTGCTGTGGAGCGGTGAGCGGCGGGTGCTTGTAGAGCGAGGGCAACTGCTTCTGTAATTCCTCATCGCCCGCGATCTTCTTCACGAATTCTTCGTCCTCCCGATAATGCTCGAGAGTCGCTTCCCTGACGAGTCCGCGGCCTTCAATCGAAAAATGTTCCTGAGTGGTGGAAAGCGCGTAATGCCCGGCTACTTTTTTTACCGACACGCTCTCAATCCCCTTGCCATCCGCTACGATGAAATGCGGATTGGAGCTGGTGCGGAGCAGATAGCCATTGAAGCCCGCTTCCTCGCCAACCGGACCGGTGTGTTTGCGACCGTAGCCTAACGGAATCGTGACCGAGTTGTCCACGTGGCCGGGCACGATCAAGGCCGCGATGACAAGCTGGCGTTGGATCGGTTTCCTCGGCGGCGGAGCCGGGGCAGGCGGTTTGCCTTTAACCGCCGGTGGCGGCTTTGGCGTCGGCTCGGTAACCGTCACCTCGACAAGATCGCCATCCTTGACTCCGATGTGTTTTGCCAAGGCCGGGCTCATCATCGCCGCATTGTCCCAGGTCAACTTGGTGATCGGGTCCGGCATTTCCTGGAGCCAGCCGTTGTTGATGTAACGGCCGTCGTCCATCGCATAACTGCCCACGAGCACGATCTCCGGCGAGTCTTTCGTCGGAACATTCACCTCGTTGTTCCAAAGCGTGTGCGCGACGCCGCCGGCGGTGTTGCCATTGAACTTGGCCGGCTGATCCTTCGGCGTCAGGTGCGCGGCAAAGCCGTCGTGCAAAAACTTGTTCCAGGCCGCGTCGAAGTCGCCCGGAGGCGCCGTCTGACGGAAGGTCTCCTGCACGAGCTGCGGCCCATCCACCGTGGGCTGGCCAAGGAGCATTTGCAGCAGATTGAGTTCCGATATTCCGCCGAAGAGGGGCAGAATCATTGGCTGAATCGGCACATAAGAGCTGCGCGGGGTGAGACCGTCGCCCCACGTTTCGAGATAGTGCGCGGCTGGGATGTGCCATTGGCTCAAAGCCGAAGTCGCATCCTCGTAGTGACCCAGCCTAACGACATCGGGCACTCGCTTCTGCAGGTCCGGCCAGTCGACCGCAAGCTTCGTTTTCCGATCCAGGGTGATCGAACGCGGCGCGTTGTAGACCGGGTCGCCACCGAAAATGAAGAGTTGCTGCACGCGGCCGGCGTCGATATCGCTCGCCAGTTGCAGGATGCTGCTCGTGCGCTTGCTCGGCGGCAACGAGCGGAGGAGCAGCGTCGTCCCCAGATTTTTCAGCGCGGCGTTCATCGCGTAAACCATTAGCTGCACCACAACCGGCTGATGCGGGCCGGCCACGACCAGGCTGGCGCCTGACTTCGAGATCAAATCCTGGGCCGCTTCGTCGAGCCAGCGGGCGTCGAATTTTTGGATCTTGGTCGGCGCCTTTAAGGTAATCAGAACGGAAGAGAGATCCGAATCCTTGGTCGCGACGGCGATCTTGCTCGCCAGTGCATGGGTGATCGCCGGGATCTGGCTTGCCGGGTAGCGCAAACGGTGATCGGCCATCGCGCCGGTCAGCGTGAAGCGATTCTCGACGACATAGAGCCGATTCATCGAATCCTTGGCCTCGCGCACGCGCCGCCGCGAAGTGAAGCCGCGAATCGAAGCGAGGTCGCCTTCGCCGCAATTCAGGAAATCGCTGTCGAGCGCGAAAATAACGTCGGCTTTGTCGAATTGCGGAATGAGTCGCGTGTTGTCGCCAAAGCTGATCTGGGTCGAGAAATGTTGCGCCTCGCTGAGGAGCGGATCGTAAACGCACCAGCGCAGGCGCGGAAACTGTTTCTGGAGCTCGTTGCGCAGCCTTTCCCGGGTCGGCGAGTGCGTTTCTTCGACGAGAAAGGCGAGGCCCGCTCCGCCGTTCGCCGCCATCTTCGGACGCAGCGCGGCAATATATTTTTCAAACGCCGCGCGATCGGACAGCTTATTCTTCTGCACGAAACGTCTCGAGCGCGAAGGATCGTAAAGATCGAGGAGTGACGCCTGGGCGAAGGCATCGGTCACTCCACTGCTATCGGGCTGGAGCGGGTTGCCTTCGATTTTGATCGGGCGCCCGTCCACCGTCGAGACGACGAGCGGCATCGCACCGTAACGCCGCGGCATCGCGGTTGCATAATATAGCGGTTTGCCCGGAACGACCCACTCCGCACTTTTCGTAAAGGGCACCAAATGCATCTCGGGTTTGCGACAGCTGTTCAACCCGAAACCCGCGAGTGCCATCGAGGCACCCATCAACTTGAGGAAACTGCGGCGCGATACTTCGTCGCCGGTCAGCTCGGCAGCGCCCGCGGGAAATTCCCGTTCCAGCCAGTCGCGAAATTCCGGCGTGTCGCTCAGCTCGCCGAGGCTGCGCCAGTATTGCTTTCCGGTTTGCGACGGAGCCGGATGTTGGAAAACGCGCTTCATCGGTGGCACCCCTGGCAATTTGTCGGCGGATTTACAGCCCACCGCTCCTTCAACGTGAGGCCAATCTCTTCCTGGGTGAGATGTTTCTTTTTCGACCAGTCTTCTTTCACGCCGGCGGGTTTCCCATATTTCGCGACGAAGGCCGCTGGATCCACGTCTGCCGGTTTCCAATTCAGGTTGGTAATCTGATCTTCCGGTCGCAGAAAATTCTCCGGCGCGCGATGGCATTCGAGGCACCACGCCATGCTGAGAGGTTTGGCATGGTAGACCACCGGCATGTGATTAACCTCGCCGTGGCAGCTATAGCAACTGATTCCGCGATTCACATGCGCGGAATGATTGTAATAAGCGTAATCCGGCGTGCGATGGATCCAGATCCACGGCACCGGCTGGCCAGTCGTCCAGCTCGATCGCATCGGCTCGAGTTTCGGATTCTCCTTTTGCACCTGCGAATGGCAGTTCATGCAGACCTGCGTGTCGGGGACGTTGGAGTGCGCGGCGACCTCGACCGCGTTGTGGCAATAACGGCAATCCATTCCCAACTGCGTGACGTGCAGATCGTGCGGAAATGGCACCGGCTGGATCGGCATGTATCCGACGCGCGTGTATTTCGGCGTGTCGTAATACCAGGTCGCGCCGACCAACGCCGTCACGATCACGATGCCGCAGATCATGATCTTGAGCGGTAGCCAGTTGGTCCAGCGCGGAAAAAAGTTCGCCATAACGAATCAGCGGAGACTAAACCGGCAGAGGAACCGCCGCCAAGCGGTAAACGCGCGAGCTGGAATGAAAGGACGTGGCGGCTTCAGAAATGAAAAAACGGGTTATGATTGGATCGCCTGAGGTGCGCGAGTGGCCAATTCTATAAATGGTCGTTTGCTTGGCAAAAGAATTTTGGCAAAAGGACGCAGAATTTTCCTTTGTGAAGCGCGTTCGAGCAGTCAACGCGCGTTTTCGCTTCGAATGTCTTGAGCTACAGCCGGCCGGCCGGGCCCGTCCGAATCTTGCCCGCATTCAGGAGCAAATTCATCGGCTCCCCGTCTCCGCCTGGCGTTTGAGATTCTTGCCGATGAACGCATCGAGCGAAAACGCGCCCGGCCCAAAAACGAAGACGATCACGACCGCGAAGAGAAAGAGAAATTCGTCTGCCGTGATGAATTTGTCCGGATCGCTGAAGATAGTGCGAACGCGATCGATGTCGGCGGTGAGATACGCGACCGTGAGCAGAATCATGAGCGGAACGGAAATCAGCCGCGAGGCCAGACCGATAAGCAGAAGCAATCCGCCAAAGCATTCTACGCTCCCGGCCAGGATGGCCTGGGCATGAGGGAAGGGAATGCCGAGGCTCTCGAAAAATTGCGTGGGTTTCGCCAGGTCCATCAGCTTCCCTTTCCCGGTGAGAAAAAATTGCCAGCCCCAGAAAAGCCGGATGACGAGGAGCACGGGCGATCGCAAGGCGCTCCCGAGCGCAATCAACCAGCGGTAGAATTTTTCCACCAGCCCGCTCATTTTTTCGGCCGACAAAACCAGCCGAGCGCGGACCAGTCGTGGAACCATTCCTGGATTTGCCGGGTCCAGTCGATGTCGGTTCGGGTCGATTTCGCGAGCGCGGCAACGCAGGCTTTTTCCACCGTCTTGCCTTTTTGCAATCCCTGCAAAATGGCGAAGGCCTCCGGCTCGAGCCGCTTGTAGTAGAGCATGTTGTCGTAGCGATGGACGACGAGGTGAACGCGCTCCCGTTTTGGCCGGCGGACCGGGCGTTTGCGCCTGGCGGTTTGCGGCATCGCCTCGAAGGTGTTGCTCGCTTCGTCCCGCAGGACATCGCCTTCGCGCTTTTTCACCGCGAGGAGGAACTTGTCGACCGCGTAGTTCAATTCGAGAAGCGAGAGATAAGGCTGCAGTCCAAGTCGTAGTTTGGAAGGCGCCGTGTCGAGCACATCGTCGGTTGTGATTTTCGGCTGGGCGGCATCATCAAACGCCACCACCTGCGCCCATTCGAAGCGGGCCATGTCGAGCGCCAACTCTTCGTTAGGCGCGATCCATTGCGGTTCCTCGCGCAGAAACCGCTCCAATCGCTGTCCGAGGTTGCGAAGGGTGAAAGAGGCCGAGGGATATTTTGCCAGATAGGCGGTGGCGAGTTTCAGGAACTTCCGCTCGCCTACGATCGCGCGCAGCCCGGGGTAGTCGTCGTAGAGACAATCGAGGACGCGGAACCAATAAACGCGGTTATAGATCTCGAGGCGCTCGAAGGAGCTGAGCCGATCGTTAGGCTTGATGAATTGGGCGGCAACGGCGCTCGTCGGGCTGCCGTCGGTCCAGCGCGTTTGCATCCCGTCGCGCGCGTTGAGCGGGCGAAAGATGGCCGACGGCCATCAACCGTTGCAGCTCCTTCAACTGCGCTCGCGACGTGACGGAGTTGAAGCGTGCGCTCAATGCGCAGCCGATCTCTTCTTTGTCCGGCGTTTCCCTTGCACGGCGATCATAGTCGCCGCTCGCAGAACGCTTGCGCGCTTCGTTAGGCCGCTGCGATTTCGAATTGTTTTTCGACAAACTGATTCGCCTTCAGCGCCTCCTGGTGGACTTCGTCGAAGCTCGGGATCCGATCGTCCCACTCGAGCAGCGTCGCAGTCCGTCCGACTCGCTTGATCGCGTGCGCGTAGAGCTGCCAGACCGGGTCGAGGACCGGATGATCGTGTGTGTCGAGAATGTATTTCTCAAACTTCGAATGCCCCGCGATGTGAATCTGCCCGACCCGATGAGGCGGGACGTTGTTCAGGTATTCATAGGGATCGAAATTGTGGTTTTTCGACGAGACATAAATGTTGTTCACGTCGAGCAGAATCCCGCAGTCGGCCCGCTCGACCACTTCGGAAAGAAATTCCCATTCCGTCATTTCCGAGGCGTGAAATTCCGCGTAGCTGCTCACGTTTTCGACGCAGATCGGCACCTCGAGAAAATCGCTCGCCTCGCGAATGTTGGCGGCGGTGGCTTTGGCGGCGGCAAATGTGTAAGGCATCGGGAGCAAATCATGCGTGTAGCGTCCGTCTACGCTCCCCCAGCAAAGATGATCGCTCAGCCAGGGCGTATTCGTCCGCCTGACGAGTCGCTTTATTTTCTTCAGGTGCTCGCGGCTGAGCCGGTCGGCCGAGCCGAAATACATCGCCACGCCGTGCTGCACGACGCGGTATTGCTCGAGAATCTGGTCGAGCACCTCGAGCGGACGTCCGCCATCGACCATGAAATTTTCCGAGATGATCTCAAACCAATCGACGACCGGCTTCTTCTCCAGGATGTGCCGGTAGTGCGGCACGCGCAGGCCGATTCCGATGCCGTAGTCGTTGAAATTGTTAAATGGATTGGCGGGCATGAGCTCAAAGAGAAGGAGAAGCGGAGGATAGGACTCCGGCTCTCCAGCAATTCGCGCAAATTTGCGCGCAGGCGTTCGCCTTAGTTTGAGGGGCTCTCGGCCGGATGGCTGCCGTCGGTCGCACACCCGCCTTTTCCTTTGCAGGAATTCTTGCCTTTGCAGCCGTTGTCGCCGGTCTTGCAACCGCCTTTGCCTTTGCAGGAGTTCTGTCCCTTGCAGGAATGAACATCCTTGGTCTCATCGCTCATTTTCTTGAGCGAGATACCGGCCTTGTTGGTTACATTGGCGGCATGCGCCTGGACGGCGAACGATCCGCTCATCAAGCCGGCGATTGCAGCGCCCGCGAGGATTGTTTTCGATTTCATGTTTGCTCCTTCTATTTGTTTTCTTACCCGAGCCCGGAAATTCCTCGAATCGTTCGAGGCCGGTGCGGATAAAGTCGACGGGAAGAGACCGGGTTGCCGTGGCTGAGTAAGCGACATGTCCAAAATGGGAGAGGATCATGAGTGGATTATTCCCAGGCAGCAGAGCGACGCGCTCTGACTAACCTGATTCGCGAATGATACGTTTGTCATGGGGTGGTCGGATTCATTGCAACGCAAAAAATCATCATTCCGGCATGATCGCTTTGCGGATGCCAGCGAGGGGCGCGTCGTCGTGCAGGATGACGGTTGTGCCCTGGCGTTCGATCCCGAGTTTGTGCCAAAGCTGATCGAGATCCACCGGATGCGGTGCGCTCCGCATCTGCGCGTAAAGCTCCTGCAAGACTGACACGCCGGTCGCGTCATCGCCGACCCGCAACGCGCGCTCCAGATTCCAATCTGAAGAGATGGTGCCGCCCGCCTCGAGAATCCCGCGCAATGCGTCCTGAAGACCTTTCGTATTCGCGGTACGCTGATGAATTTTCACATCCGCCAAGAAACAAAAAAGGGCGCCCCCCCAGTAGGTCCTTCCCCAGGTAGGAGTGAAATCGAGTCCGCGGTCGCCCGCCTCGGGCAGCCCCTGCGGCAGATCGCGCACGAGGTCCGACCAAACCTGTCGCGCCTTCAAATTGCCGGTCTGCACCCGCGCGATCGGTTCGACGTAAGTCGCAAGACCCTCTTCTATCCAGTGGTGTTTATCCGACACACTCGGAAAGGCGAGATGCACCATCTCATGGGTCATGAGCCAGTCGGCGTGAAAATCTGCGGGGCTGGTGGAACGCCCAACCGAGACCGTGATCACCCCGCCGTCGGGGGTGCCAAAGGTTTTCCCGGAGCCGATCCGATTCCCCTCGACCGCGCGAATCCGCACGGAAACGTGAGGGACGGGAAACCGGCCGTAGTATTTCGTGACGGCGCGGGCGGCAGTCGCGACCCACTCCCGAGCCAGAGCCCTCGGGAAATCAGAATCGCCGTCCGGAAAAACGATTTCAATTCTGCCGCCATCGATCTCGATCGGCTCGGCCGCCGACAACGGTTGACAAAATAGCGCGCCGAGGAAAATCGCGCCGAGCGCGCAACCGCAACGAAACCCTGCCGACACGATTCGTCTATCCCGCATCTTGCCGACAGGCGCGAGCGAAAGTTGTTTTCGTTAGGCGAATCGCCCTCGCCTAGCGCGACGGCTCGTAATCTTCGGGGTGTGATTGCGGCGTCTGCGGGGCGTGCCCTGGCTCGCCCATCGGACGCGCGTCGTCATGTCTGCGTTCGCGCGCCACGGCCGCCGCGTCCCCCGCGGCGATCACCGCGATCGCCTCGATGACCCCGGTCGCCTCGATCGTCACGCCGCTCGCCGCCGTCAGCTCGCTCGACATCGCCGCTCACTGGTGCGCCAGTTTCGATTTCGCCGCGTTCCTTGAGGGCCGCTTTGCGCGAGAGTTTCACTCGCCCCTTGTCGTCGATGCCGATGCATTTCACCCAGATCATCTCGCCGATCTTCGCGACATCTTCCGTCCGGTTGACCCGGAAATCAGCCAGCTCGGAAATGTGCACGAGGCCGTCCTTACCCGGGAAAACTTCGACGAAGGCGCCGAATTCTTTGATCGAAACGACGCGGCCGTGATAGGTCTGGCCGACTTCAATTTCCTTCGTCATGCCGCCGATGATTTCCTTCGCGCGGGCCATGCTCTCGCCGCTCGTCGCATAGATGTGGACCGAGCCGTCGTCTTCGATGTTAATTTCCGCGCCGGTCTCAGCCACGATGCCCTTGATCGTCTTGCCGCCCGGTCCGATGAGCGCGCCGATCTTCTCGGGATTGATCTTGATCGTCTCGATGCGCGGTGCGTATTTGCTGAGCGATTCGCGCGGCTTGTCGAGCGCTTCGGCCATGATGCCGAGGATTTTCGTCCGCGCGTCTTTCGCGCGATGAATCGCTTCACCGAGAATCTTGTGGCTGACACCCGGGAGCTTGAGGTCGAGTTGAAAACCGGTGACGCCATCCTTGGTTCCGCAAAGTTTGAAATCCATGTCTCCGAAATGGTCTTCGGAGCCGATGATATCGGTCAGCAGATTGTAGCGCTTCAAGTTGCCGCTCTCGTCGTTCTCGGTCACGAGGCCGACCGAAATGCCGGCCACCGGCGTCTTGATCGGGACGCCGGCATCCATCAACGCCAGCATGCCGGAGCAAACGCTCGCCATCGAAGTCGAGCCGTTGGATTCCATCACTTCGCTCGTGATGCGGATTGCATAACGAAAATCTTCTTCGTTAGGCACGACCGGCTCAACGGAACGCTCGGCGAGCGCTCCATGGCCGATTTCGCGCCGGCTCGCGCCGCCGAAGCGGCCGGTTTCGCCGACGCTGAAGGGCGGGAAGTTGTAGTGCAAAAGGAAACGTTTCGAGGTTTCGCCACCGCCGTAGGCGTCGATATTCTGCGCTTCTTCAATCGGCGCGAGCGTGGCCAGCGCCATCGCCTGCGTTTCGCCACGCTGGAAGATGGCCGAACCATGGGCGCGCGGGAGGACTCCGACTTCGCAGGTGATTTTGCGCAGATCGTCGTAGCCGCGGCCGTCGACCCGCTTTTGCTTGTCGAGAATGTTGCTGCGGAAGGATTTTTTCTGGATGTAATCGAACGCCTGATTGATCGCGAATTTGTCCGCTTCCGGAAATTTTTCGATCACCGCCGCCTTCACTTCGTCGCGCAAACCGCCGACCGCTTTGCTCCGCGCCACTTTGCCTTCGGTATAGAGCGCAGCTTCGATCCGATCGCCCGCCACGCGGTCCGCGATCTCGAGGATTTCCGGCTGCACTTCGAGCAGCGGCATTTCGCGCTTCGGCTTGCCGACCTGAGCCGCGAGTTCCTTTTGGATGCGGATCATTTCGCGGGCGTGTCCATGGGCAAATTCGAGCGACTTGATGAACTCATCTTCCGGCAGCTCATCGGCGGCGCCTTCGATCATGATGATGTCGTTCTCGGTCCCGACGTAAACCAGATCGAGATCGCTCTGTTCCCGCTCGGCATGGGTCGGGTTGGCGATGAACTCGCCGTTGACTCGACCGACGCGCACGGCCCCGATCGGGCCTTTGAAAGGAATGTCGGAAACGCAGAGCGCGGCCGAGGCGCCATTGATTGCGAGAATATCGGGATCATTTTCGCCATCGGCGCTGAGCAGGATCGAGATGATCTGCGTGTCGTAAAGATAACCCGCCGGGAAGAGCGGCCGGAGCGGCCGATCGGTCATGCGCGAGGTGAGCGTCTCCTTTTCGCTCGGGCGACCTTCGCGTTTAAAATAGCCGCCAGGAAATTTTCCGACGGCCGCCGCTTTTTCCCGATAATCGACGGTGAGCGGAAACCAATCCTGGCCTTCCTTCAGCGAGGTGGCCGAGACGGCACTGGTGAGGACGATGGTTTCGCCGCAGGAGACGATGACGGAGCCGTCGGCGAGCTTGGCAATTTTGCCGGTTTCGATGTTGATTTGTGTGGACCCGATTTGGGCCGTGACCTTGTGTTGCATACTTCTTTCTGGATGTGCGAAATCCAGGCCGGTCACCCTGATTGTAGGTTTTAGTCCCGAAAGCATTCGGGGCTAAAACCTATACTCAAGGTGCACTGACGGCCTGGTCGCCGGTTGTGTTCTTGGTTTCGCCAATGGCTCAAGCGGCGCGCGACGAACGCGAGCTGCGCCAGAGATTGTCCGCGGTTATTTCCGCAGGTTCAACTTCTCGATCACACTCTTGTAGCGATCGTTTTTTGACCGGCTCAGGTAATCGAGAAGGCTCCGGCGCGTGGCGACCATCTTGAGGAGGCCGCGGCGCGAGGAATGATCTTTGGCGTGACTCTTCAGGTGTTCCGTAAGCTGCGCGATCCGGTGAGTGAGAAGTGCGACTTGCACATCCGCGCTCCCGGTATCTTTTTCGTGGAGCTGGAACTCCTTCATATCCATCGTGTCACTGCTTTCTGCCATAAACGAAGGCCCACTGTAGATGAAGTTGACGATTGGCAAGTGGCCATGCAGGCGTTCGCCTGCATCGTTTAGCGTCCTCGCTTCCGAGGAACGGGGCGCCATCTATCGCCGTCCCGAATCGATCCTACATTCGCCCGCGACGCTGATAGAAATGGTAGCGATCGAGGATCGATTCGACGTAATTCTTCGTCCCAGGGAAATCAATATTCTGCTGAAACGCCTTGGCCGAGATCGGCTGCGTGCCGTCGCCACCGGCCCAGCGTTGCGCGCGGCTCGCGCCGGCATTGTACTCGGCGAGCGCGAACGGTGTCGGATCGCTGCGCCTGTCTGCCAGTGCAACATCGCCCGATGCAAATACCACGCGCCCGCCTCGAGATTCGTTTTCGGATCGAACAATTCTTCGACGCGAAAATTTTCGATTCGGTTCTCCTGCGCCCATTCCCGGGCCGCGATCTCACTCACCTGCATGAGCCCGCGTTCGCCCGCCCCACCGAGCTTTTGCGGATCGAACCGGCTCTCCCGCCAGACGACCGCCTTGACCAACATCGGGTCGAGTTCATTGGCCGACGACACGGCGTGGATCAGCTGATCGTATTGCTGAAAACGCGCCGGGCTTAGCCATTCATGCAGCGTGTAAAATGGATCGCCCGAGCGCCAGGCAAACAGCGCCAGAGCCAACTGTGGCCGCGAGCAGGAGACAAATGATGAGCTTGAAAAGAAATCGGATCATGCGCTCGGCAATGTGGGAGGGGTCTGTGCGCCCCGATCATCTCCGCGGCACCCGATCGCCGCGCCAAGGCGGCTCCCACTCTAAGAGAAACCGGCCGCTGGATAAGTTCGCTGCCGCGCGGAAAGTCACGGCCAGAATCAATTCACGCCAGACCGGCGTGAGCAATCAAATTTCCGCATGTCCGCCTTCGTCCGAGTCATCATCGACCGCTCGATCCGCCGCGAGCTGGATTACAGCGTGCCCGAGACGCTGGCCGATAAGGTCGTCGTCGGGCACGCGTGTTCGCGTTCCCTTTCGCGACAAATCGCTTCTCGCCACCGTCGTCGCCACCCTCGACGAAAGCCCGGCCGAAGGGATCAAACCGATCGAGGCGTTGCTGGGCGAAAAGCCCGTCCTGAGCGCGAGCCTGATCGAACTGGCGCGCTGGATGGCGAACTACTACTGCTGCCCGATCGAAACCGTGATGCGAAGTCTGCTCCCGCAGGTCATCCGGCGCGCGGAGGTCGGCTGGAAGAAACAGCTTTTCGTTGGTCCGGCGCGCATCGCGACGCCGGAGGAGATCGAGAAACTGCGCAAGCGCGCACCGCGTCAGGCGGAATTGCTGGAAGCGATCACGCAACTCCCCGCGCCGATGCCGGCGGCGGACCTCCTGCGCCAGACTTCGCTCGATAATTCGACCCTCCGCGCGCTCGTTAGGCGCGGATTCGCCGAATTGCGCGAGCAAGCCGTGGACACGCGATCCGCATGGCACGGAGGAATTCGTCGCGGATGCCGAACTGGCGATGAACGAAGAGCAGACCGCGGCGCTGAAGTTGATCGAAACCGCGCTCGAAAATCCGGAAACGCACCCGCCGATTCTCCTCCACGGCGTGACCGGCAGCGGCAAGACGGAAGTTTATCTGCAGGCGATCCGCGCCACTCTCGCGCGGGGCAAGACGGCGATCGTGCTGGTCCCGGAAATCTCGCTCACCCCGCAAACCGTCGAGCGATTCAAGAGCCGCTTCGCCGCGCAGCCGGACACGGTCGCGGTCCTGCACAGCCATTTGTCGGAAGGCGAGCGGCATGATGAATGGCATAAGCTGCATTCCGGGCGCGCGCGGATCGTGATCGGCGCGCGCAGCGCGGTTTTCGCGCCGCTCGAAAATCTTGGGCTCATCGTGGTCGATGAAGAACACGAGACCTCCTACAAACAGGAGGAGGCGCCGCGCTATCACGCGCGCGATGTCGCGGTCGTTAGGGCGAAGATCGAGAAATGCGTGGCGATTCTCGGGACCGCAACGCCCTCACTCGAGAGCTACGCCAACGCGACGCGCGGCAAGTACGTGCTCAGCACGCTGACGCAGCGGGTCGATCAATGCCAGATGCCGCTGATTCGGATCGTCGATCTCCGGCAGGAACGGCGGAAGGAAAAGGCAGCCGCGATTCTGTCGGAGAAATTGCGCACCGCGATCGGCGATCGGCTGGAGAAAAAGGAACAAACGATCCTGTTTCTTGAATCGCCGCGGTTTCTCCACCTCGCTGCTTTGCAGCAACTGCGGCAAGGCGCGCGACTGCCCGAATTGCAGCGTCGCCCTCACCTTCCACCGCAGCAACGCGCGCCTCAGTTGCCACCTCTGCGGACACAGCGCGGCGGTGCCGAAACGCTGCCCGGAGTGCGGCGAGGACGCGCTCATTTACGCCGGATTCGGCACCGAAAAAGTGGAGGCGAACGTTTCCGCGATCTTTCCCAAAGCCGTCGTTAGGCGAATGGATGCCGATTCGATGACGCGCAAAGACGCCTATCGCGAAACGCTCCATGCCTTTCGTTCCGGCAAGATCGACATCCTCGTCGGCACGCAGATGATCGCGAAAGGTCTGCACTTCCCGAACGTCACCCTGGTCGGGATCATCAACGCCGATCTCGCGCTTCATCTGCCGGATTTCCGCGCCGGCGAGCGGACCTTCCAGCTCCTCACCCAGGTGGCCGGCCGCGCCGGTCGCGGCGAAGCGCCGGGCGAGGTTTTCGTGCAGACCTACACGCCCTTTCAGTCCGTCGATCCAGTTCGCGCGCCACCACGATTTCGCCGGCTATTTCGAGCAGGAACTGGAGTTTCGCGAGCGCTGCGATTTTCCGCCGTTCAAGCACGCCGTCCTCATCACCGTGCGTTCCGAGCATGAAACGCGCGCCAGCTTTTCCGCGGAAACGCTGGCGCGCCGCCTGGGAGAGGCGCTTCCCGAGGAATTCACGCTCGGCGCCCCCGCGCCGGCGCCGCTCGAAAAACTGCAAGGTCATTATCGTTTTCACATCCTGCTTGCGCGGCGAAGCGATCATGCGTTTGAGCCGCTTGATTCGCGAAACCCTCGACAAGCTCCCCTTCCCCGAAGACGTCGCCGTCGCGGTGGACGTCGATCCCTATCAGCTTCTCTAGCGGCGGGCGTCGGTGCGCTGCAGAAAACGCCGACCTGATCGAGCGCGGCGATGAGACAGTCGAAGAATGGAGCTTGCGCGGTTTGATTTTCTTGCGCGCGAGCTTTTCGGCAAAGAATTCCGCGCGATCAATTTCCGGGAACCTTTGCATCTGGCCGGAGCCTGGCGGCCACTCCAACTCGAAAGTGTTGGAGCGCTGGACAAAGCCCGGCGGCAAATCCCCTTCCACGGCCCAGGCATGGACGATCTTTCCGCCCTTTTGTTTGATCGTGCCGAGAGGGAGATAAGGGCCCTTCGGTTCCAGGCCAACCTCCTCGGCAAATTCGATCCGGGCGCGGGTCAATAGGTCTTCGCCCGGCGCAGCTTCGCCTTTGGGGATTGTCCAGTGCCCTTTGTCCTTGTGAACAAAAAGCGGCCCCCCGGGATGGGCGAGGAGAAATTCAATTTTGTCGCCTCGCCGGCGAAACATGAGGAGACCGGCGCTAGTATCGAGAGCGCGCTGACATCGGCGAAATCCAGGAACTTCTTTTCGAGACTCGTTAGGCGATCATTCGACGACAACGCCCTTCCAGAACGCGACCCGGCCCTTGATGTTGGCGGCCGCTTCCTTCGGCTCGGGATAATACCACGCGGCTCCTTCGTTGACCGCGCCGTCGACCGCGATGTCGTAGTAACTCGCTTCGCCCTTCCACGGGCAATGCGTGTGTCTGTCGCTCACCCGGAAATATTCGCGGCGAATCGAGTCAGGCGGAAAATAGTGATTTCCTTCCACGACGACCGTATCGTCGCTCTCCGCAATAGTCTTGCCGTGCCAGATTGCTTTCATGGTTTTGCCTTTCGTTCGGTTGCGCGAGCTACCCTTCGGCAATCGCTCGCACTCCGTCAATCAATCGCTCGACTTCTTCCGCCGTCGTGTAGCAGGCGCATCCGGCGCGGACTAATCCGTCTCTCCCCAAGCCCAGGCGCTCGACCACCGTGGTTGCGTAAAAGTCTCCATTCGAAACAAAGAGCGCTCGGTCCGCCAGGCGCCGAGCTACGTCGGTGGACGAAACGCCGGCGACCGTGAAGGCGATCGTCGGCGTCCGCGGCTCGCCCGGAGACGGACCGAAAAGATCTGACGCCCTCGATCTCGCTCAGACCGTCCCAAAGCTGCCTAACAAGTTCATCACCGCGCTCGTGCAGTTTAGAAAAGGCGCGCATCCAACGATGCGCGTCGTGTCTCCCCCGGAGCGAGTGAGGCGAGAAAATCGACCGCAGCGGCGGCACCCGCGATCCCTTCGTGATTCTGCGTACCGGTTTCGGCGCGTTCCGGCGGCGCATCAGGCGCGGGCACCAGTTTCGGGAAATCGAGCGACGCGAGGAGATCGTGCCGTCCATAGAGGACTCCGATGTGCGGCCCATAAAATTTGTACGCCGAGCAGCTGAGAAAGTCGCAGTCCATCTCGCGCACGTCCACCAGTTGATGCGGCGCATAGTGCACCGCATCGACGAAAATCTGCGCGCCCACCGCGTGCGCCATGTCGGCCGCGCGTCGGACGTCGGTGATCGGTGCCAAGAGCGTTGGAGGCGGCGCCGATCGCGACCAGTTTGGTGCGCGAATTGAGTTGCCGGCCGAAGTCGTCCAGATCGAGCCGTCCGGTTTCCGGAATCATCTTCGCCATCCGCACCGTGACGCCGCGCTCCTTCTCCAAGGCACGCCAGGGAGCGACATTGGCGTGGTGATCCAATTCCGTCACGACGATTTCGTCGCCGGCTCTCGTAGGCACGTCCCAACGCTCGCGCGAGATGGAAGGTGAGCGTCGTCATGTTTGCGCCAAACGCGATTTCGTTAGGCGCAGCGTTCAGAAAATCGGCCAGCGCGGATCGTGCCCCGAAGATAATGGCGTCAGTCTCGACGCTGGTGGGAAACGCCCAGTGAGTGTTGGCGTTGTGGTGGAGCAGATAGTCGCTCATCGCATCGACGACAGCGGTTGGAACCTGGGTGCCGCCGGGCCCGTCGAAGTAGGCGATCGGATCCTGGCCGTGGAGGCGACGCAGAGCGGGAAAATGTCGCCTGATGGCGGCAACGGAAGCCACGGGCGGTAGATCAGTCTGATTCATTGAGTGTGACTATGTTTACGAGTTGCACCCGCGGCAATCCCTCGTTTGGAGAGCGACCCTTAAGACCAAAAGAAGAGGCCAGCGACCGTCGATGCAGTCGCTGGCCCTTCAAAGGGGACCTGTTCGAAACCTAGTGGTCTCTAGTGGCTTGCACTGTTGGCCGGCTGCGTAGCTACATGGTAGACTTCCACCAGTCCCACGCCAGTAGTGCCATCTTTGCCGCTCACAGTGGCCGTATAAAGGCCGCTGATGAGATTAGCGACGATGGCAGACTCCAGATCATTCGTCGGAGCCAGCATGTCGGCGGTGAGGGTCGCCTGAATCGTTATCGGGAGATATTAGTCCATCCAGTTATCGTTCGTGGCGATCACGTCTCCGTCACCGTTTCGAAGTTCGAGAACCGGATCAGCCAAGGCGCCGGTGACACCGAAGTCCGTAAGCGAGGGACCGATCGCACGCACCACGACAGCGGCGTCAAGGCCACCCTCTGGGCCTACAATGATGCCACCAATCAAAACATTCGCATCCGTCCCGACAAAGCCACGCGTGCTCAGGTTACCCAGCTCACCTTTGGCGACGTCCGCCGGATCGTCCAAGTCATAGATTTCGATCAAAGCCACACCGGTTCCACCGTCATTGCCACTGACGACGGCCGTATAGAGACCGGGATCCAGAGTCTGTGATAATGGCAGACTCAAGGTCATTCGTCGGATCGAGAACGTGGTCGATGAGCATCTGCCGATCTGCGTCGCTATTGTCCATCCAGTCGTCGTTTGTCGCGATGATGGCTTGGCTGGAGTCATGCAGCTCCAGCACTGGGTCGGCGAGGGCCCCAGCGACGCCAAAGTCGGTCAAGGACGGTCCAATCGCACGAATGACGACCAATTTGGGATCAGTGCCGGTAATAATGAAGCCGCCAATCCCCAGATTGGTGCCAGTTTGCACGTCCACTCGAGTCGAGAGGTTGAGAGCCTTGTCTGGCGGAGTCGGGGTCGGAGTTGGCGTTGGCGTGGGGCTCACGGTCGGCGTTGGCGTGGGGCTCACGGTCGGCGTTGGGGTTGGAGTTGGGGTTGGCGTTGTAGCGTCAGGGGCAACCGTTTCGAACACCAGATAGTTAGGATTGCCAGCACCAGTCACGAAGGGCAACGGCGTCCCGCCTATCGGGACTCTATAGATGTTACCAGCTGAAGTGTCGGCCACAACACGCTGGCTTATTCACGTTGAGACCCGGCGGCACGCCACGCCGGCGGATCGGTTAACCCAGAAGCGAAAGTAAACTTTGGAGGCCGTCGCCGGTATTTCAGTAATCGTGCCGGCCTCTGTAGTGACGAAAGCGTTGCCCACTACGGGATCCACCCCCACAACTTCGGCTGTGTCATCGGAGTCAATATCGACAGCTGATTGCCCGTCACCACCTTCAGAACCGAGTCACCGGTCGCGACATATTTGGTGAGAAAACCACATCCCGGACTTCCGCTCGCATCGAGCCCAAGAGGGTTGCTCACGAGGAGAGATATTGTGCGAGACGACAACCATTCATTCACGCAATCGACATCTAGCCGCTACCGGGCCGCTCACGAGTGAGAACGAGACTGTCGGTCCATTTATTGGCAATCGCGTAACTCGACCAGCACCGTTTTCGGAAACAAGAACGTCGGCCCCATCGATTGCCAGACCGATCGGGTTATTCAATGAGTTGCGACGTGGTTCGGTTTCAAAGACTCCGTCCGTAGACGACGCCGTGGTTGGCTCCGCCGTCGCCAGCGTCGGCCACGTAGATGGACGACGGAAACCCTGGCATCAAAGACGATGCCTTGGGACTGGTTAGGTCGGTCGCAAAAGTCGTGGCGCTTCCGTCCGGGGCATAGACAACGACCGAGCCAGTGGCCAGATCAGTGACATAAAGATCGCCGGGCGCGGCGAAAGAATGGGAGGTGCAAATGAATTGTGCCGCCACCGCGAACAATGCGATGCTGAACCGGGTGAGTGATTTCCGTCGGGTCCGTCGATTATATGGAAACATAGGTATTCTTTTCTGTCGTATTGAGATGGTGAGTTGGCTAACTGGACTGTGTTTTCTATACTGACCGTATTTTAAAGCAATCGCGATAATGATTCATTCTGAGTGCGATTGTCTATAACTTTTGTGGGCTCCTCTTGCGAGGTTACTGAGACGAACATTTTGCGTTCATCGACCCTCCACGTTCTCATCCAGTCTCGGGGTAAGCGAGTTTGATGCCAACATGGCTCTCTTTGCGCAGCCGGAACCAAAATTCGGGCTGTAAGCGCAACGGTCATTCGTTTGTTACCTGGTCGGGCCGGCGCGAATCTGCCGTCTGCGAACCGAGTGTCGAGCTTTTTTTGGACAATCCTTGTTGAGAATGGAGATGGCGAACAGCGCGAAATGCCGAAAATACAGCGCCTAACTGGGACTGGACGGAATTTGTTTGATTGTCAGCGCAAGCTCGCCAGCGCATTCTTATCCATTATGAATCCTCAGGTCCAAATCGAGACCGCCACGCAGCTCGCCGTCTTCCTCGGCAACCGGCCCGGCGCCCTGGCCCGCGTCTGTAGCGAGCTCGCCGCCGCGGAGATCAACATTCACGCCCTCGCCACCTCCGACACGATTGATCACGCCGTCGTCCGTATGGTCGTGAGCGACCCGACCAAGGCCCTCATGATCCTCGGCGAACGGGGCGTGCTCGCTCTTGAGAACGACGTCCTGATGATCGAAAGCAACAACGAACCCGGCACGCTCGGCACAATCGCCGAACGCCTGGCCAAGGCGAGCATCAACATCGAGTACGCCTACCTCGCCAGCACCGCGAAATCGCAAACTGGGCTCATGATTCTGCGCCCCTCGAATGTCGAAAAAGCGCTCCGCGCGCTGCACGATCTATAGGGTAGCAGCGTCGTTAGGCAGAAAAGCCTGGCGAGCTTCTTTGGTGCGGAAAATTTTTGCCGCGAGCAACCCGGCGAGGGTTCCGAAAATTCCGCAGAGGAAGGCGTTCCCGGCCAGTTGGAGGAGAAGCATGTACCAGCGAAACATCCTGACGTTGCTCTGCACAAAGGCCTCGTTCATCGCGTCGACCGTGCTCTGGCGGGCAAACAAACGGAAGATGGCGAGCATGAATTCCTGGTTCTGGTGCTGCCAGAGCTGATAATCGAAAAACACCCAGATCAAATCCACCAGCACCACGGCCGCCATGCTCCCGAGAAACGTGCTGAAAAATCCTAGTTTGGCTCCATCCTTGAACTGCAGCGATTGCCCGCGACGCGCCGTCGCGTGCCAGACCGCGACCGCCGCGCCAATGACGTAGGCCGGCAGAACAAAGACATTCACGTAGGGAAGGAGCCCGGTCAGGCCGGTGGCTATCGCGCCGGCGTAAAGCGAGGCTTCGGTATCGGGCTTGGCGTCCACCTGCGCGGAGGACATCAGCTTCGGTTAGACCAAGAAGTCGCTCTCCGTGCCAGAAAAAGTTGAAATCGGAGCGCGTGGACAATTTGTGCGAGCGGCAGAGCCAAAGCCGGGCCCCACTCGCAGCCTGGCGGCAGCGGCGTGAAATTTTTTCCGCTCGTCGCACCTTTTCATCGCAGCTACATAAGGTCGAGGATCGGAATAACCGACCACCGACGCCTCAACATTTTCCAATATGAAAATCAGTACCCTGCGCGCGGTGCCGCTTTTCCGCGCACTCGACGACGAAGCGGCTAACGAACTGTGCGAATCGCTCACGACACGCGACGTCCCGGCAGGCACGTCCTTGTTTCATCGCGGCGAACCTGGCGACGCCATGTATTTGATCGAGAACGGCCGGGTGCGAATCAGTTTGAAAGACGCTGATGGACACGACGCGACGCTCGCCGAAATGGACGACGGCGACTTTTTCGGAGAAATGTCACTGCTCGACGGGCATGCTCGCTCAGCCGATGCGACTGCGAGCGTGGATTGCCGGCTGGCCGTCTTGTCCCGCGCGGACTTCCGCTCTTTTCTGCGCAAGAATCCCGATATCGCGCTCGGGATTCTCACCGCTCTCACTCACCGACTGCGCCGCACCGACGATCTATTGCGGCATCGTGTTTCGCGCAACGCCAATGAGGAGGAAGCGGCGCGGCTCACGGTCGCCGACCGCGCGGCCGATATGATCGCGGAGTTTGGCGGGAGCTGGAAGTTCATAGGGTTTTCGGTCGGATTTTTCCTTCTCTGGGTTGCGTTGAATACCTGGCTGCTGCACAACAAGGGATTCGATCCATTCCCGTACGTGCTTGCTAAATCTTGTCCTGGGGATGATCGTCGGCCTTCAGGCGCCCATCATCATCATGTCGCAAAATCGCCAGGGCCAAAAGGACCGGCTGCGCGCCGACCTCGATTACCGGGTGAACCTGAAAAATGAACTCCTGCTTTCCGAAGTGCTGCGCCGCCTCGAGGCGATCGAGGCGCAACGGGCTCCCCGCGCCGCGATGACGAAGTAGAATTTCGGCGGCCCGACTAGCCTTGGGTGGAATGAGACGGCTGGCGGAAGGGGTGGGATTCGAACCCACGGTGAGTTTAACCCCACGCTCGATTTCGAGTCGAGTGCCTTAAACCGGACTCAGCCACCCTTCCTGGCGAGCGCTACTATGAAAGACGGCGCGGATTTGCAATCGCGGAAACGCCGGTGAAATCGTTGCCTAACGACTAACGAGCCGATCTGGTCAGGCGTGAAAAAGCACCCAGAGCCGCCAGAGCGCGAGCAGGACACCGGTTCCTCGACTGATGAAGGCCCCGGCGGGGCAGAATCCTTTCTAATCCGACAAGCACCGGCAGGAGCGTGATCCAGAGGAGAATCTTACGAATCCTGTTCCGCGGCGATCTTCTGAATGGCGATCTTCAATTCCTGCCAATCAACCGGCTTGGTCATGTGACGCGAGAATCCGGCCGCCATGCTGTCGAGAATGTCGTCCTTCATGCCGTATCCGCTGAGGGCAATGCCTGGCATCGAATGGTGGCGGCTGGCGAGATCGCGCATCAAATCGTGACCGCTGCCATCGGGCAATCCGAGGTCGCTGATCAAAATATTGAAGCCGCGCTCCGAATTGTCGTCGCCGGTAGCGGCGATCATCTCACGGGCTTCGCGAATGCTGCCCGCCCAGGTCACTTCATGGCCGGCGCGTTTCAAGAGACGAGTTAGTTGCTCGGCCGAATCGGGATGATCCTCGACCAGCAGCACGCGCAGCGAACGGGGTGGAATGGCCGAGCCGTTTGCCATCGCGGGAGTTTGGAATTCATTCAGCGGCATGGTGGCCGCGTGGATGGTCGGCAGGCGAATGGAAAGCTTGCTCCCCTTGCCGTGCCCGGCGCTCAGCGCGGTGATCTCGCCCTCGTGCAGCTCAACGATCGCGCGACTAATGGCTAATCCCAGGCCGAGCCCGCCGAAGACGCGCGTGCGGGAGCGTTCGCCTTGTTCGAAGGCATTAAATATGCGCGCCATGCTTTCCTCGCTGATCCCGATGCCGCTGTCGCTGATTTCCACCACCAGATCAGTGCCTGACGAGTCCGTGGCGTCGCCGGAAACAGACGGTTGGTTGAAGACACGAACGTCGATTCGACCCTTCGCTGGAGTAAACTTGCAGGCGTTCTGGAGCAGGTTCCAAAAGACCTGGGTCATGCGGGCGCTGTCGGCCAGGATATGCGTTTCCTGCGCCGTCACCTCGATCGAAACGCGAAGGTCCTTCCGCGCCGCGGCGGCGGCGCAATAGTTCTGCATCGTGTGTTCGAGAAGAGCGCGCACATCGGCGGGTTGCCGGTTCAGCTCGAGCTTGCCGTGAATGATTCCGGTCACATCCAGAAGGTCGTCGATCAAACGCGCCTCGACCTCGATGTTGCGGCGAATCATTTCGATCTCGCGCCGGATGTGCGACGGAACGGTCCGGTCATCCTCGAGCAAGACGACTGCCGCCAAAACGGGCGTGAGAGGCGTGCGAAGTTCATGGCTGAGTATGGCGAGGAAATTGTCCTTCGCCTGGTTGGCCGCTTCGGCCGCTTCTTTGGCCCGGCTGAGTTCTTCTTCGTTCTGTTTGCTGGCCGTGATGTCAATGTTGACGCCGCTCATTCGCACGGGATCACCGTTCTCGTCGTAAAGAACCCGTCCGCGCGATGCCATGTGGCGGATGGAACCATCGAGATCGAGAATTCGGAAATCGAGATCGATCGGCTCCTTCCGCTTGATCGCCTTCCGCGTCGCACGCTCCAGTGGGGCGCGATCGTCTGGGTGAATGATCTGGAGAAAAGACTCGATTGTCCCGTCGAAATCTTTCTGGGTGCGGCCGTAGAGGGGATACATGTAGTCGTCCCAACGAATCCGGCCGGTGGAGAAATTCCAATCCCACGTTCCGGTGCGGGAACCTTCGAGCGCGAGACGGAGACGTTCCTCGCCGGCCGCCAGCGCCGCGTTGCTCTCTCCTATGCGCACGAGCATTCGGTTGAACGCGTCGGTCAGTTGACCAATCTCATCAGCCCCGTGTCGGATGGCGCGAACCGAATAATCGGGCCGCTGAGAAACGGAGCTGGCCACCTTTGCCAACTCGAGGATCGGCACCGAGATGCGGCGCTGCAAAGTGGTCGTAAGCGTAATCGCGCCTAACGACGAACAACCGCCGACAAAGAGGAGGAGCAATCCGTAGGCCGCAAAGCGAGAATACATCTCGTTCAGGTCGGCCTGGAGATAAATCGTGCCGAGCCGCGTTTGGTCGTCCCGGATCGGCTGAAAAAGCGTGAAATGCGCCGGTTGGAAACGATAGCCCTCCACGCCGACCTTTCCTGGAAAACGTGAAAACGGCCGATCCGGCGGGAAGCGGGCGAAAATATTGCCCTCGCGGTCATAGATAGCGGCTTGGGTGACGCGCCGTTCGGCGGAAAGGGCGGTGAGAATTTTCTGCGCAGTCTTTCGATCTTGAGAGGCCAGCACGCTGGTGCTGTTGGAGCCGATTATTCGGGCCAGCACGCCCATGTCCGCCGCGAGCGAATGGCGAAAGGTGACCGTTTCGTATGTGGTTAGAGCGCTCGCCGTGAGCAGGAGCGCAAAGCCAGTGGTCAACAAGATGACCAGCATGAGTTTGCGCTTGATCGGGGTATCGCGCAGGAATCCAGCCATATCACGATTTCATCTCCCGTCCTCGGAACAGCTTCGCGCTAATACTTGCCTCGATCGTTTGACACGCCCCATAATCAATCCCGCGAGAACCGCGCTTCGGTGCGAAGGAACGCGCGCAAATCAAGAAATCCGGGAGCGGCATGTCGGACAAAGATCGATTTCCCAGTGAAAACACTCGCATGCTCGCTAGAGCTAAAATCGGACCAAAGAGGGGTTGGCATTCATGTCCGTTCTGCTCAATTTTTGAAACCGAGCGGTGCTAGCGATGCGGTTGTTTTTTTCTCTTTCTGGGGCCGGCAAGACTCGAAAAAAATGTTACAATAAAAGTCTTGATTCGGCCTCCAAACTGGCCGCATATGGTGGTCGCGCTGATTCTAGCCCCAATATCCTGTTGTCAGACGTTGTCCGCAGGATATTCACGGGCGGCGTCAGAGGCTAATTCACCGTTATTCACAAATCCGAACCGCCTTCAACCATGATCCAACTCAAACCCGGCCTGCAGCCCGCCACCTTCGCCAAAAATCGCAAATCGCTTTCCCGTCGCCCCAGATCGCGTCGGAAAAAAAATCGCGGCTTGCGTTTTGAGCGCGTCTTTAGCGATCCGGCGGTGGCGCCGTTTGAGCAATTGGAATGGGAACGCCGGACGGCGGAGATCACCGACGACAGCGGCAAGGTTATTTTCAAACAGGATGAGATCGAGGTCCCAAAAAACTGGAGCCCGCTCGCAACCAAAATCGCGGTTTCCAAATACTTCTACGGCGACATCTCCAACGGCACCGACCCGCATAAAGGTGGTCGCGAAACCTCCGTGAGACAGCTGATCCATCGCGTCACCCGCACGATCGCAGATTGCGGCTTCGCCGACGGTTATTTCGCCGACGCGAAAACAGCCGAAATCTTCTACGACGAATTGACCTGGCTTTGCGCCAATCAGCATGGCGCCTTTAACAGTCCGGTCTGGTTCAACGTCGGGCTCTATCACCAATACGGCGTTGGGAAAGACGCAGGCGCGGGCAATTATTTCTACAATCGCGAATCGGGACAGGCCGAGCGCGCAGCCACGCAGTACGAATATCCGCAAGGCAGCGCCTGCTTCATTCAGTCGGTCGAGGACACGATGGAAGACATCATGGAGCTCGCGATGAGCGAGGCGATGCTCTTCAAATATGGGAGTGGCACCGGCACCGATCTTTCCAGCCTGCGCAGCACGCGCGAAAAACTCAGCGGCGGCGGCAAACCAAGCGGACCGCTTTCGTTCCTCAAGGTCTACGACCAGGTCGCGAACGTGGTGAAGAGCGGCGGTAAAACGCGGCGCGCGGCAAAGATGAACACGCTCAAGGATTGGCATCCCGACATCGAGGAGTTCATCGACGCGAAGCAGAAGGAAGAGAAGAAAGCCTGGGCGTTGATCGAACAGGGTTACGACGGCAGCTACAACGGCGACGCCTATGGCTCCGTCATGTACCAGAACGAAAATCTGAGCGTGCGCGTGAGCGACGACTTCATGAACGCCGCGATCGAGGACCGCGAATGGTGGACGCGCCGGGTGCGCGACGGTTCGCCGTGCGAGCGCAAGGAAGCGCGCACGCTGCTGCGCAAAATCGCCGAAGGCACGCACATCTGCGGCGACCCGGGGATGCAGTTCGACACCACCATCCACAAGTGGCACACCTGCAAAGGCACCGGGCGGCAGAATTCCACCAATCCGTGCTCGGAATATCTCTTCCTCGATAACACCGCCTGCAATCTCGCTTCGCTCAACTTGATGAAGTTCAAGACCGAGGAGGGCGCGTTCGATGTCGAGCGTTTCAAGGCGGCGGTCCGCGTCTTCATCACCGCGCAAGAAATTATCGTCGATAACGCCAGTTACCCGATTAAAGAGATCGCGGAGAACTCACATATTTTCCGCACCCTTGGCCTCGGTTACGCGAACCTCGGCTCGCTCATCATGAGCTACGGCTACGGCTACGACAGCGTGGAAGGCCGCGCTCTCTGCGGAGCGATCACCTCGATCATGACCGGCGAAGCGTATGCCGAGAGTGCGCGCATGGCCGCGGCGATGGGGCCGTTCCCGGGTTTTCGCGACGCGCGCGCCAGCGGTGTGCCGAAGCCGGTCGCCACGGACAACGTCGCGCCGATGCTCGACGTGATCGAACAACATCGGTGCGCGGTTCGCGAGATTCCCGACAACGAAGAATTTGGTTACTTGAAGGAAGAGGCCGCCAAAGTTTGGGACCGCGCCGCCGAGCTGGGACAGGACTTCGGTTATCGCAATGCGCAGGTCACGGTCCTCGCGCCGACCGGCACGATCAGCTTCCTGATGGATTGCGACACCACTGGCATCGAGCCCGACATCGCGCTCGTGAAATACAAGCTTCTCGCCGGCGGCGGCATGTTGAAGATCGTCAACCAAACCGTCCGCCCTGCTCTCGAAAAGCTCGGCTACAACTCCGAGGAGATCGAGCGCATCATCGCGCACATCGATTCCTTCGACACGATCGAAGATGTGACCGACAGCGACGGCTCGATGATCACTTCCGGGCTGAAGCCGGAACACCTCTCGATCTTCGATTGCGCCTTTAAGCCCTACAAAGGCGAGCGCTCGTTAGGCTACATGGCCCACTTGCGCATGATGGCGGCGGCGCAACCCTTCCTCAGCGGCGCGATTTCCAAGACCGTCAACATGCCGGAAACGGCCACGGTTGACGAGATCATGAACACCTACATCGAAGGCTGGCGGCTCGGGCTGAAAGCGATCGCCATTTACCGCGACGGCTCGAAACGCTCTGCGCCTCTGAACACGCGCAAGACCAAAGACATGGGCGGCTCCGGCGAGGGCGTCGGGAGGACAGATCGCGAGCAACTGGAACAGCGCATTGTCGAATTGGACGAGGAGATCGCCATGCTTCGCGTCCAGCTCAATCAACCGACCCGCCATCGCATGTCCGACACGCGCATGTCGTTGACCCACAAGTTCGAGATCGCGGGTCACGAAGGCTACATTACCGTCGGGCTCTACGAAGACGGCCAGCCGGGCGAACTCTTCATTCAAATGTCGAAAGAAGGCAGCACCATCGGTGGTCTGATGGATACCGTGGCGACGCTGACCTCGATGGCCCTGCAGTACGGCGTGCCGCTCGAAAGCCTGGTGAAGAAATTCGCCTACCAGCGCTTCGAGCCGAGCGGCTTCACCAAAAATCCCGATATCCGCAACGCCAGCAGCATTACCGATTACGTCTTCCGCTGGCTCGGCTGCCAGTTCATCAAAGGCTACAAGGAAGCGACCTCGCCCAGCCGCTCGCATCCCGAGCTGCCGCTGAAAGAAATCGCCGACATGGAAAAGAAAGCCGTCAATCGGCCGGTCGCCGACCTTTCGCGTACTGGGGACAAGGATCTGATCGACGTCATCACGAATCACGCGCCTAACGAAGGCAGTCCATCCGGACTGACCAGCGGCCGCAGCCATGCCGAACGCGTGACCGAGGCCCTGGGCAACATGTTTATGGACATCACCTGCTCGCATTGCGGGAGCAACAAAGTGATCCGGGCCGGGGCCTGCGGGGTGTGCACCGAATGCGGCACGAGCCAGGGGTGTAGTTAAAGAAATCGTTAGGCGATTTGCCGCTTGATCCAGCCGGCGCCGGGTGGACAATCGGACGCGCTTGGCTACAGTGCGTGACCCGCCGGCGGTCGCCCGGCCCTCTCATCTATGGCACTTAGCGAAATCGACATTCAACGACAGAAGGAAATTAAACAGGCCGAAGAGCTCCTCTTTAGCGGCCGGCAGGAACTTGGCTTCGCCAAGGGACTGTTCCTCGGTGATTTCGTGGCCGACTGGGCCATGCCCTACCCCCGGCTTTCCGACGCGCAAAAAGCCGAGGTTGATCGCGCCGTCGCGGAGCTGCGCACGTTTCTCGATGAACACCTCGATCCTGAGGAGATCGATCGCGAGGCGGATATTCCGCGACACGTCATCGACGGCCTCGGGCGCTCGGCGTGCTCGGCATGACCGCGCCGAAAGAGGTCGGCGGCCGCGGCTTTTCCCAGATGGAGTACTGCAAGGTGCTCGAAGAAATCGGCGCACGCTGCACCTCGACCGCGGTCTTCGTCAACGCGCACCATTCGATCGGCATTCGCGCGCTGCTCCTGTTCGGAACAAAGGAGCAGAAGGAAAAATGGCTGCCGAAGTCTGATGCACGGCGAGCAGCTCGCTGCTTCGCTCTCACCGAACCGGAAGCCGGCTCCGACGCAGCCAACGTGCAGACGCAGGCGCAACCGAGCGAGGACGGCTCGCATTTCATTCTCAATGGCGAAAAGCGCTACATCACGAACGCCTCGATCGCGCAGGTCCTCACCGTGATGGCGCGCACGCCGGTGCCCGGCAAGGAAGGCAAGACGGCGATCACTGCGTTTCTCGTCACGCCCGACATGCCGGGTTTCGAGATGATCGAGCCGCGCATGCCGAAGCTTGGGATTCGCGGGACGGCAACGGGACGCTTTCGACTGAACAATGTGCTCGTGCCGAGAGAAAACATTCTCGGCCCATTCGGCAAAGGCCTCCGCGTCGCGCTCACAGTGCTCGATTTCGGCCGCACGACATTCGGCGCCTGCTGCACCGGCGCGGCCAAGACCTGCCTGCGTCTCTCGGTCGAACACGCCCGCACGCGCAAGCAGTTCAACAAGACCTTAGGCAAGTTCGATCTCGTGAAGAAGAAAATCGCTCGCATGGCGGCCGACGTCTACGCGATGGAAGCGATGACCCAGGTCACGGCGTCGCTCATCGACCGCGGCCTCGAGGATTACATGCTCGAAACCGCGATGCTCAAAGTCTGGAGGACCGAGCGTCTGTGGAATCGTCAACGACTGCTTCCAGATTCATGGCGGCTCCGCCTATTTCAACGACTCCCCGCTCGACCGCATGCTGCGCGACGCGCGGATCAACCAGATCGGCGAAGGCAGCAACGAAGTGCTGCTCTCCTTCATCGCGCTCGTCGGGATGCGCGGGCCGGGCATGGAGTTCAAGGAAATCTACGACACGATGCTCAAACCGTGGCGGCAGGATGGGGCGAAAGCCTGGGGCGCCGGTCTGAAGCGACTCAGCGCCGCGGTGAAAGTGCCTGAGGTGCCGGTGCGCAACGATCGGCTGAAATCGTACGCCGGCCAGCTCGCGCGTTTGGTTTGGCGTTTCAATTTCGCGGTCGACAAAGCCCTGATCGCCTACCGCGAACCCGTCATGGAGATGCAACTTGTGCAAGAGCGCCTCGCGAATGCGGCGATGGAATTGTTCGCGGCGACCTGTGTCCTGAGCCGCTGGGATTCGGAGTTGTCGACCCTCGCTGGCAATGGCCGCGAAGCGACTGACCATTTCGCCGCTGATCTGTTCGTGCGGCGTGCGCTCCGCAAGACACGGCACTTCCTGCGCGGTCTGGGCGACAACGATGACGCCGCCCTGCTCGCCACCGCTGATGCCGTGCTCGCCAAGAGCAGCGCATCGAGCCAAAACGGCACGTAAGACAGAGCTGTCCCCGGAGAGCATGGCCCGCTTTTAGCTTCAAAAATGAAGCATGGGCCTCGTTCCATCGCTCGATCTGCACGGCAGGCGCGTCTTGATCTTCATCGTCGCCTACAACGCGGAGACGACGATCGAGAAAGTGCTTGGTCGCATTCCCCCCTCGCTCCACCAGGACGGCGTCGAGATCCTGATCATCGACGACTCTTCGAGAGATGAAACTTTTGTAAATGGCCTGCGCTACCAGCAGTCGCATTCTGCATTCAAAATCACCGTTCTTCGCACCACGGAAAACCAAGGTTACGGCGGCAATCAAAAGCTCGGCTACCGCTACGCCATCGATAACGGCTTCGACGTCGTCGCACTCGTCCATGGTGACGGTCAGTACGCGCCCGAAAAACTGCCTGCTCTACTCGCGCCGCTGATTGCCGGCAAAGCAGACGCGGTCTTCGGCTCGCGGATGATTGACAAACAGGCCGCTCGTGCCGGCGGAATGCCGCTCTACAAATGGTTGGGCAACCAGATCCTGACCAGTTTCCAGAACCGGATGCTTGGCACCCAACTCTCCGAGTTCCACTCTGGCTATCGCCTCTATTCGACCAAGGCGCTGGCGCGGATTCCCTTCGAGAAAAACACCAACGACTTCCATTTCGACACTGAAATCATCATCCAGCTCATCCTTAAGAAGCTCCGGATTGCCGAATTGCCAATTCCGACATTCTATGGCGAAGAAATCTGCCACGTAAACGGATTGAAATACGCCTGGAACATCTGCCGCTCGACGATCAAAGGGCGCTTGTGCGAGTGGCACCTGTTCTACGATCGAAGGTTCGATCAGTGAACCGGCTGGTCACAGCGAAAAGCTTGGTTTTCCGTCGTCCCAATCCTTCGCAGTCGAGTCCTGCCGCCCCGGCAGAAGTATTCTCCAACTCGGAATCGGCCACGCCAATGTGGCCGACGAACTGCAGCGGCGCGGTTGCCGGGTAACGACGATCGATTTTGCCGCGAACGAATTGACGGAAAAATCCGACACGGTATTCTTGGCGCCGCGCCTGCAATTGCCGCCGGACCTCGCTGCCTATGACCAAATTCTTCTTATGGACTTGGTCGAGCATTTGCATGATCCGGAAGGCTTCATGGACGACTTACGTCACCGCACCGCTGGCACGCGACCTGAAGTCATCGTCACGGCAGCCAACGTCGCCTTTTTCGTGACGCGTATCATGCTCGCCTTGGGGCAGTTCAACTACAGTCGAAAAGGGATTCTCGGCCTCGGTCATCGACGGCTCTTTACTTTTCGCTCGTTGCGCGCGCTGCTCGAACAGGCGGGATATGAGGTGCTGGAAGCGCGCGGTGTTCCCGCGCCTTATCCGCTCGCTCTTGGCCAAAATTGCCGGAGTCGTGCTTTGCTGACGCTGAACCGATGGCTGATCAAATTGAGGAAAGGTCTCTTTGCTTACCAAATTTGCGTCCGCGCACGTGCGCTTCCGCATCCGCGACATCTCCTGAAGGAAACGGTCTCTGGTAGCGCCGAGTTACGCGCCGAGGTCCTGGCTCGAGTCGCCTAGACAAGATCGCCTCAACGCGATTTCAGGATGTGCAATGCTCGGAGGAGACCCTCCGAGACCAGTTCGTAGAGCGGATACTGGACACAGAGGATAAGATATTGCCTTAATTCAAAAGCACAGACGGCAGCAACGCTAATCGTAATCAGCAGCATCCGATATCGCGCGACCGAACCGAACCAAGCTACGATTTGGCTGAGCGCCAAGACGCGCAGAGGCATGTCCCACATGTTGGCATAGCGCAGGTTCATCCCGTATTTGATATTGCACATGACCAAGTAACTTGCCGCAATAAAGAGGCTCAGGAAGAGCTCCGGCTTTTGTGTTCGGTCGAGCCTGAAGGCCGCTCCGATAGCGAGTAGCAAGACTATCGGGCTGACCAGCAGCAGATCGACAAGATACCGATGCCAGGGGCCGTCGCCAGTCATGATCGCGTAGGTGAGCTGATAATTCTTGCTGACCGAGAGCTGGTAGGTAATGCGCAGCGTCTCCAAGCCGCCGGCGAGAAAAACGAGGATGACGAATCCGAGAAGCGGCCCGATTAGAGTGCAGGCCAGCAGCTCACGCGTCACGGTGCCCCATTTTAGCCAGTGATTGGCCGCAATCAGGACGAGGATCGCAAAGTAAACGAAGGCAGAGTTCTCCTTCGTGATGACCATCAGGCAGAGGCCGAAAAGGTAGGGGAGAAGCCAGCGCCAGTGGCGCGGTTCGCGCAAGCTTTCCCACAACATCCAAAGAGTGAAAAGCGCCCAGAAAGCAAAGAAGCCGTCCACAAGTGCATGTTGAGACATATGGAGCTGCGTAGGCGCGAAAGCCATCATCGCCGCCACGCCAAGTGCAAACCCGGGGCCCTTTAAACGCCAAGCGAAGACCGTGGCAAGGAGGAGGGAGAGAATGCTGAAGAGCGACGCTACGTTGCGCAGGGCCGAAAGAGCTTCTGTCCCGAAAATCTGATGCCAGGCATAGGCGAAGAAGATGTAGAGGAAACGCATCGGCGGCAGAATGGAGCCGGCGAGCGTCTTTTGAACCTCGATGTAGCGGTCGACGATGTCGGGATAATTTCGAAGCCCCGCTTGAAGGACACCGTTGACGTAACTCCGATAGAGATTCTCGTCGAACCCGAGGCCGGTGAATCCCGGAGTAGGGTGCAGCACGGAAAACGCATGCAACGGTGCGCCTGGTCCCTCGAAAAGCGATGCCGGTAGCCGAAGAAAAATGCCAAGCAAGAGAACGAGGCCGAGCCCCAACAGAAAAGCCCGACGGTGACGCAGAAGCTCGAATAGCATGGGCAAGAATCTAGCAATTTACGTGAAACACAATCCGGCGGACCTCGGATTGGCTCAGCTCTTGCTTTTTAAGGGCGAGTGCCCGCGCTTCTGCCATTTTCTTCCGCTCTGCACGAGGATGTTCTTGGCGAGGACCCACTTCACGTTCTACCGAGGCCGCCGATTCCTACGCTTCTGGAGAAGCACCTCGACCAGCTTCGCTCTTTCTATCAATCGGCTCCGGCAGAGCCGACGAAAGGCGGCCGCTTTTACCGGAAACTGCTAGCGGAATACTATCGCGATTTGATCCCGATGGCCGCGAGCGTGCTAGAGATTGGCTGCGGCGGAGGACATCTGCTCAAGCTCCTTCCGAATCGCGATGTTGTCGGCGTCGATATTGCTGAGAAACAGGTTGCCGCCGCTCGCGCACTGGTCCCAAGAGGGGAGTTCCACGTCATGGCAGGTGAGGATTTAAAACTGGATCGCGTATTCGACGTCGTCGTTCTCTCCGAAACGCTGAACTTTGCCGCCGATGTCCAGCGAATCCTCGAAAAAGTGCATGCCGTTTCGCATGCTGGCACCCGGCTCATTTTGAACTTTCACAGCGGACTGTGGCGGCCATTGCTTGGTCTGGCTACGGCCCTCGGAATCCGCGCCGGGCATCCGCCATGCAATTGGCTGAGCTCAACCGACATGCGCAATATGCTTGGCCTTGCCGGATGGGAAGTCGTGAAGCAGCAGGGGCGTTTGCTTATGACTCTGCCCTGTTTCGGACTGGAGAAGCTCATCAATCGATTCATCGCGCCGGTGTTATCGCAGCTCGGGCTGACCGTTTTCCAAGTGGCGCGGCCTTTGCAAAAACCGCTGGAGAAAAAAAACGTCTCAGTCGTGATCCCGGCGCGTAACGAAGCGGGTAACATCGAAGCCGCCGTGCGACGCACTCCCCCGCTCGGGGAACATACCGAGCTTATCTTCATCGAAGGAAATTCGACCGATCACACCTGGGGAGAAATCGAGCGAGTACGGCACGCGTATCCGGACCTTGACATCAAGGCGATGCGGCAAAGCGGAAAAGGAAAAGGCAACGCGGTGCGCGAAGCCTTCGAGGCAGCAAGCGGCGAGATCCTCATGATTCTGGACGCCGACCTGACGATGCCGCCTGAGGAATTGCCAAAGTTTTACGACGTTCTTGTCTCCGGTCGAGCTGATTTCGCAAATGGCGTTCGCCTCGTTTATCCGATGGAAGACAAGGCGATGCGCTTTTGCAACTTCTGCGCGAACAAGTTTTTCGGTATCGCCTTCAGCTGGGCGCTCGGTCAACCGGTGAAGGACACACTCTGTGGGACCAAGGTTCTTTTCAAAAAAGACTATGAGCGCATCGCGGCCAACCGCGCGCACTTCGGCGACTTCGACCCCTTCGGTGATTTCGATCTGCTCTTCGGCGCCAACAACCTCCATCTGAAAATTGCCGACATTCCAATCCGTTACCGTGACCGGACCTATGGCGAGACGAATATCCAACGTTGGAGCCATGGCGTCTTACTGCTGCGGATGCTGTTGCTCGCGATCACGAAAATCAAACTGATCTAGTGGCGATTCCCGTCGGGCAGCACAACACCGAGATCCAGGCCAACGCGCAGCATTGGCGCCGGAAACCGCTTCTCCAAAAAATCTACCGGGATTTCTACCGCGAGATTTCGAAGGAACTTCGCCGCGACCTGACCGGGCACACGGTGGAAATCGGATCGGGAATCGGCAATTTGAAGAGCGAGGTGCCGGAGGCCTTGGCGACGGACATATTTCCCAATCCCTGGCTCGACCGAGTCGAGAATGCGTATGCGCTCAGTTTTGAGGACAGCTCTGTCGCAAACCTCATTCTCTTTGATGTCTGGCATCACCTGGAGTTTCCGGGCACGGCCATCGCCGAGTTTCATCGGGTGCTAAACGCAAATGGCCGTTTGATCATTTTCGATCCCGCGATGGGAATGTTGGGACGTCTCGTGTACGGCCTCTTCCATCATGAACCGCTTGCCTTGGATGCTGAAATCCGATGGAACGCACCGGAGGGTTTCGTGCCGGATGAAATGAACTACTACGCCGCGCAAGGCAACGCGCAGCGCGTTTTCTTTTCCGAGTTGTTCCGCGGTGAATTAGAGGATTGGCGCGTGATACGACAGTCTCGATTAGCCAGCATCTCTTACGTTGCGTCTGGCGGATTTAGCCGTCGCCAATTTTATCCGAGCGCTTTCTACCCCGCGATGCGAGCGATAGACCAAATGGCAAGTCACATGCCGGCGGCATTCGCAACGCGGCTCCTGGTGGTTCTGGAAAAAAGATGAGTTCCCGACTGCTTTACGGTTTGAATCACGCCCGTCTTTGGCAGCGAAGCGTCCCCTTTTGGGATTGCCGTGTTCGTGCGGCCTCCCTCGATCGGCTCTTGTTCCTGGCACTCCACCGGGCGGGATGGATGGGGGCGGAGGAAGTGGCCGTACTGCGGCGCCTGGTTCGCCCAGGAATGCAGGTTGTCGATGTGGGAGCTAACGTCGGTCTCTACTCTCTCTTGCTCGGTAGGCTGGTGGGTGAGCGTGGGTGCGTCTACAGCTTTGAACCTGAGCCGCAACTCTGTGCGACTCTACGCGAGAATTGCGCCTCGAATGGTATTACCAACATAGTTCCGTTTGAGTATGCGGCTGGGCCATCCAACACGCGCCAGCGGTTTCAGCGTGCCACCTTCAATTCTGGCAACAACAGTCTCGGCTGCGGCTCATCCCACGCGGTAGCGGTCGAGGTTACAGTCGTCAGAATCGACGACATTTTACCGGTGGAAAAAATCGATTTCGTGAAGATCGACGTGCAGGGGCATGAGCTTGGAGCGCTCGCAGGTATGGAGCGTTTGCTTTCCTCAAATCCGGACGTGCGGGTCTTCTTCGAATTCTGGCCCGACGGCTTACAACGAGCCGGAAATTCACCGGAATCGTTGCTCGATTTTTTTCGCGAACGCGACTTCCTGCTTTACGAAACCGCCGGAGGGCATTTGCGACCGGCGCGTGATCCCGCCCTGCTGCTTGCCGCCGTGCCGGGCAGTCGCTACACCAACCTGCTTGCCTCGCGAAGTGCCATCGATGTTTAGAAACTTACCAAGCAGGATGGCCGCGCTGAGAATCGCGCCAATCCTGGCCGGGATCGGAACGGTCGTCGCCATTTATTTGCACATCCTCTTCGGCATGAATGCAGGTGCGCTCTGGCGGGATGAGGTAAACAGCCTCGAAGTCGCGACAATGCACACCTTCGCCGAGATGTGGGCTAGTCTTTCATTCGATTCTTTCCCTGCCCTCTTCTTTGTCATTCTCCGCATCTTCGCGGGGGTTCCAGCTTCGGTGAGCGACGGTTCGTTGCGCGTCTTTGGCGCCACGATCGGACTCCTCATCCTGGTCGCGGTCTGGCTTAACGCGCGCTGGCTTCGCCTGGGCTTTCCACTGATCACCCTCGCGCTGATCGGATTCAATCCCATGGTCATCCGATACGGAGACTCCATTCGAGCTTACGGTCTCGGAATTTTTCTCGCGCTTCTGACGATCGGCGCGATGTGGAGGCTGATCGAATCCTTTAGCTTACGCCGCGTCGTAGTTGCCCTGGCGATCGCGGTGTTGAGCGTGCAAACCTTGTACTACAACGCCGTTCTACTCTTCGCTGTCTGTCTTGCGGCGGCGATAGTTACGCTTCGTCGCCGACAGATCGTGCAGACTCTAGCCGTTTTTGCAGTCGGCGCGGTCGCGGCGGCTTCGTTGCTGCCTTACGTGCCGACCATGCAACGGGTCCGGTCATGCAGCTTTATGTGGAAGGAAGCCTTTACTGTCTCCGGCGTGTGGGCAAAGGCGGCCGAGACTCTTGGGTCGCCTCTCCCATTCGGCGGGTGGTTATGGTTAATTCTGTTGGCTACAGCAGTGGTTACCGGTTTCTGGGCAGTCTTGCGAAAACCGGCGACGACCGAGAAAATCGCAAACGACGATCGCCTTCTTTTTGCCCTGGCGGCACTTTTGCTCGGGGCGGTTTGCTATGCCGGCTTTCTCAAAGTCCTCAGCTATGCAACCCAGCCCTGGTATTACGTGGTGTTCGTCGCTTTTGTCGCAACTTGCATCGAGATGATTTTTTCTTCGGTCGGACGAAAGGAGAAAACTCTACTTGTCCGTTCCACTTGCGCGCTTCTCCTCATGGGCGCGTCCTTTGTCCCTGCTCTCAAATGTCTTGAAGGTCGTCAGACAAATATCGATTTCATCGCAGCGCGACTCGCAAGAAGCGCGACACCGGATGATCTAATCGCCATCAATACATGGAATTTCGGAATTTCCTTCCGCCGCTACTACGATGGAGCCGCACCCTACGTGACGATTCCTCCGATCGAAGATCTTCGGACACATCGAGTAGACCTCGCGAGGCGGCAAATGATGGTAGATAATCCAATAACGCCGGTCCTCCGCAGAATGGCTAAGGTGCTTCGGGCAGGGAACACCGTTTGGCTCGTTGGTGGACTGAATTATGTAACTCCGGGTCGGCTGCCTCTCTGGGTATCTCCAGGGTCCGCCGGCGATTACTATACCGCCTGGTCGGAGCAAACATCTTATCTCTTGCAAACACACGCCAAAACCTTGGCACCCATTCCGCTGCAGTGCGACCAACCGGTGGTTCGTTACGAAGATCTCCAGTTGGCGGCCATACGAGGTTGGCGTTCCGCAGCGGCCGTCTCGGCCCGGTAAAGGCGTTGGTGCCTTGGCCGTTCCGATCCTATCGCCCCTCCGATATTCTAACGTTCCCGATGGATATGGGGCTTGAAAGGAGTGTCCAGCGCGATTTGTCGCCATCCCTGGCGCCGAACCATGCTCCCGATTGATTATCTACAAAGAAAGCCTCAGCGGAGTAGTCACCGGTTGGAAGGCGACTCGGAGATGAGACATGCCAGGTTTCTTCGTAGAGACCCGCGGGCGCCTCCGGGGCGCACAGCCCTCGCATGATTATCATCCGCTCTCCTGTTTGGCGAGAAACCAAAGCTAACACCAACCAGGGAAAAACATCTCGCGCGGCCTGAAAATTCCACACCATCCTAATCTCCAAAGGTCGCTCTTTGGACAGTGAGTTCCCTGACTTGCTAATATTGATGAGTTCCGTCTGAGGTCCGAGCTCGATGATCGGTCCGAGATCCTGCTGCCGCGACGGGACTTCACGATCGCCTCCCCTCAAGAGAGTTAGCTCGTCTGTAGAAGTCACGATCCACGAACGCCGTGCAAGTAAGTCATGAAGCAATCGATCGCTCGAAGGAATGATTCGGCCGTCGATTGTTTTCATGGCCGGATGGTAGTAGCCGGCACTCGCATCAAACGTTGCCGTGTCGCCATAATCGATCAAGACGAAATCACTCGGCGGTGGAGGCTTGTAAGACGCGCGGCTGAGTGTTTTCAGACCTTTCAGGATGTAATGCAGTGAGTACAGTTTCTCGCGCATCGCCAGATGTGAGAGGTAAGGAAGGGGCGCAATCACGCTGGCCGCTGGTGGAATTTCGGCAACGACGGCATTCTGGCGGGCTCGGCGTTCCTTTTGCGTAAACCAATTCGCTGCTGTCGAAGCGAGGAGTGCGGTGGGTCCGAGAGCAATTTGCGCGATGAGAGTCGCCACGACCAGCAGTAGAGGAACTGCACGCCAAACCGCTTTGGGGAGCAGTTCCTTGCGACCGAAATTGGCGATACCTTCGACCGCGGCCATCCAGAAGAGCGGCAGCAGAGGTGCTCCGTAATGAAAATAGATCATCCATTCGGATGAACGCCACGAAAGCAGATGTTGAAGAAGAATCGGCGCAGCGATGAGCAACCATCGAGGACCAAGGAGTGGCAAACAAAGAAAGGGAAATACCAGTGCCCAAACCAGGTTACCATGGCTCAACGATCGGAGAAGCGCTTGTGCGACTCTGTGCGGTTCTCTAATCGCGTTGAGCAAGATATCGGTCGCGGATGAACCCAGCTGATCATAGAGGCCGATATAATCGACGTTTCCGGCGTTAAGCGCTGGCGTGATCAGGCTAGTGCAAAGCGCCAGCCAGAGGAGTGCGAGGCCCATCGGCCACAGATACCATGCGCGCACTTCAGCCAGCCCGCGTTTGCGGTCAGTTACCGCATGCACCGCACAATAAGCGACGAGCAACGGAGCCATGTTTTCCTTGCAGGAGAGCACCGCGACAAACCAAACCCAATGTTCCGTCAGCGATCGGAGAAGCCGCGCCCGGAACATTAACAAAAGCAATGGGGCACTCAGCGCTTCGGGGTGGAACTCATGCAGAGCGATATATCCCGTGGCAGGTGCGACCAACAACGCAGCGGCTAAGAAACACGATTCCTTCACCCCAAACCCAAGCCGCTTGGCGATGTCAAAACCAACCGGCCCCATCGTCGCCAAGGCGGCATTCTGGACGACGACGAAAGTCATCGGATGACGAAAGATTGCAAAAAGCGGGGCGATCAGGAACACGATCGGCTCGACGTGATTTCCCATCAGTGGAACGTGTTCGACCGAGACGGCGAAGCGGCCATGAAGGAACTGCCAGAGGCCTTGAACGTAGAAGGCGAGATCAAAGGTCCGGTATTCATAGTTCGCCCATCGGACATATGATCCGCACGTCCAAAGGGCGAAAAAGAACGCCGCGAGGATCGTAATGCTAACCGCACCCGTATCTCGCGCGACGAGCTTATGCCTGATCGTGGTCATCCGGTCAGCCCGGTTCCGTCACCCATTGACAGCGCGCAAACTGAAAAGACGCAGGGACGGATCGGCGCGCTTCGCCTTGCACCAGAGCAGGATCAATCCGGCAACCAAGACCAACCACGGCAGGAGTGACCACGGTGTCCAAATTCTATTGAGCGCATTGGTCGAAACACCTTTATACCAAGGTAATCCGTTCGAGATTGTGTTGTAAAAAGCAAACGCAAAGACGGAGCTGCTTGCGAGGAGGCAGGCATAGAAGGTTGGCGAGAGGAGAAGGATGAAAGGCGCGAGCCAGACGAGGTATTGCGTGCAAACCCCGGGAGAGAAAACAAAAAAGATGATCCATCCATAGGCCATCGAATCCAAGATGCCGCGGTCGTCAACCTTTCGGCGCCGCCAGGCCAGCGTAAGGACGCCGACGATAATGAAGAGTTTGCAACCGGTTACGACAAACGTTTGCCACGGTCCGAGACCGAAGAAACTCACCCGGCTGAATTCGGGCCGGCCAGTGAGCCGAAGTAAATAGCTGAGACCCCAAATCCCCCAGGTGCTGCCGTAGGAGATGACATTCCTTGCGAAGATGAGAGGAAAGTTTAGAAGCGGCTCGCTCCACAAAACCGCGGACGCAACTGAAAACGGGATGACAAAGCGCAGAAGCGCACGGCGCTGCATCCAGAAGAAAAGAAGGATGGGGAAAAACAGCAGCGGAACAATTTTAACTTGCACGCTGAGGGCAAAGAAAAGACCGGAAAGCACGGGCTGGTCCCGGGTCGAAAAATAGACTGAAACAAGAAGGAGCATGACCATGATCGGATCGGTGTTCCCGTGGTAGCCCGAGACCATGAGCGATACTGGACTGAGCGCGAAGACCACGAGCGCCCAAGTGGGTAATCGAAGCCGTCGGTCGTTTGCTTTGATTTGGAGCAAGACAAGGATGACGACGAAATCCGCGACGATTCCCGGCAGCCGCAGAAGGAAGGGAAAACTAATCCCGTACGCTTCCAGAAGGGGAATGTGATGGAGAGAGTAGATCGCACGTAGATAATAAGCGGTGAGTGGCGGATGATTGAAGAGAATTGTGCTTTGGTAGGTCCATTCCAGTCCATGATTGGCCAACGATTTGCCAAAAACATAGAAAGTCAGAACGTCGTTCGTCCCAAAGGTATTCCACGCAATCAGGAGCTTTGCGATGAGCGCGATCCCCGCGACAATAAGAACAGCCCGACGGCCAGGGGCGAGACGATCGCGGACCTTCTCCCGCTGAGGCGCGACCGCTATCTCACCGGGAAGGGAGATCGTTGTGGCCATGGTTGAAAATCAGTCGAGCAAACTGCCGGAAATTTGTTCTGATCTGCTTTAGCAGCTTTGATACCGAATTCGGCTCCAAATTCCCGACGCGCTGGGAATTGTAGCGGAGGTCTATGACCGCCGAGCGCTCTCCCGCAATCCACGCTTGCGACGTTCACAGACCGCCGCTACAGGGTGCCTGCCCGGCGATGCGGCGTTTTCAAACAATCTCCTTAGCCGTAACGATGCCGTTGTAAGCGCGGCGTGGCCGCAGCTTGGGCCTTGGGATGGCCTCGAGCGGTGACCGCAACTCCGGGGAGCGCGTGCACCCTCGCGCGGTCCGTTGGGCGCACCGCTCAACGGTTCTGCGGTACGCGCGTCGTGTTTGGCGGCGCGCCGGGAGACTCCCGGAGAGGCGTTGGAAACACCGCGCGAGAAGCACGCCCTCCCCGGCATAAGAGCCCGCGCGAAGGTGGCTACCTGACGCTTCGTTCGGACGCACCGCCGAAGGAATCGGATCGCTTTTCCAACACCCCTTTGGTGACCCAAACCCAACCGAACTGCAGTTGCCTTGAAAAACAACCGAGGCCTGATGCCAAGCCAGCTTATAACCCTATCTTCGTCGCTGAGAATCGCTCTACCTGCATCGTTACAGCCTAAGGCAGAAAGGGCGCTTTTCCAAAGGGCGTACACGAATCATCTCGCGTGCCCAAGACCTCATCCACAGGTTAACTACGGCCACGCATATCTTATCAGGAGCTTTTCCGAACGTCCTGAACGTCAGGAACAGGGTGACACCACAGGTGATACAAAAGACAGGCTACCCGCGGGGTCAAGATCATAGCTGTGTCGGTGTCCGATGGCGATCAGAGGCATCTCAACGAGACGCCACGAGATAGCTGCCAAAAGAAAGGTGACGCCGAGCGAAAGGAGTCTTACGAGCAAACGATCTCCTATCGCCAGTCCGATATTATCTAATATCGTGTAGTGAAACAAATACAGGAAGTAGCAGTAATTGCCCGATGTCACTAACAGACGGTTTCGGAGTGCGCGGGACATCATCGCGTCAGGGTCAGAGATGGCGAATAGAAGCACGGCCAGAAAGAAGACTGCAACATACAAAGGAGCGACGGGCACTAAGTAAACCGGCAATTGCGTACACGCCGCGAAGCCAACAAAGCCCGGGAGCAGGAAGGCGACGAGACGCCGAAGCTGGCGCGGTTCTAACAGTCGGCGACAAAATGAGCGACCGTTTCGCATCAACAGAGCCCCGAAGAATCCAATGGCTATTGCATCCAGTCGGCACAATGTAAAGGTTGTAGGATTAATCGCTGATACGAAGATACACACGACTCTCATCGCGACGGCAAGAGCGATTGTGATAACTACAAGCGTATTAATCCGACGGACGGAAGCCCGACGGACTAACAGAGGGGCGAGGACGTAAAACTGCTCTTCCACCGCAATTGACCACAGCGGGCCAAAGGCGAAAAGAGCCCAGAATCCCGCGCTCATCCAGATGTTTTGCCCAAAAAGGAGGTAGCTCCAGTAAGGCACGTAGCGCGATTGAGCGGGAAATCCCATCCAATACATCGGCCCAATGAGCAGCAGAACGATAAGGAAATACAGCGGCCAAATTCGGAGTGCGCGCCGGAGATAAAACGTCTTTAGAAGCGCCACAGAATGACGTTGGTCGAGGAGAATGCCCCCTATGAGGAACCCGGAGATGACAAAGAACAGGTCCACACCCCAGGAAAACCTCGAGCAGATGTTGAACGCGAGCGTAGAGACGCCCCGGAGTTCCGCTGCATATTCAAGAACAAAAAAATGTCCAAAAAGTATCAGCCAGATCGCGATCCCGCGGAGGCCATCAACCTCCGGAAAGCGTTCTCGTGCTCGTAGCGCGCGCGAGTTGCTTGTCGCAAGCTGTTTCGACAGCAATACCGGTTTTCGGCCGACGACGACGGCTTGTATGAACTGCGGAGCCGGCTCCTGATAAGGGCTCGAAAACACTTCCCATTGGGTAGCAGAAACTGTACTCGACGAACTCCGCGTTCCCCGACCACGATTCGAACGTCCTTGGGACGGAATGAACAGATTCGATTCGCCAACGTTAAGGAAATCTGGCGCCTATGGCAACGATCCGTCGCGACTTTCCGAGTGGCTAATCCTCTTCCGGTCAAACCCAAGTCGCCCGCGTCAGCTACGCGACTGTGCTCTTACGCAACTCCTTTTTTGGCATCGCGCTAAAAGGTTCACCCAAAAAGGCTAGGGAAACAGTTCCTCCTGAGGCTCTCGAGCGCGAGCACCAACGGAGGATCGGCCGCTGACGACGCAGAAGACTGCTCACCGACGCGCGGCGAACGTCTTATCGCCAGCGGCGGGGGCGAGGTCTATAGGGGCGTGTTGTCCAAACATCAATGTTAGGGCATATTAGTACATATTAGATATTAGCGGGAAGGCTCCGCTAAGTTCTGCTGTAGCGTCCGAAACTCCGGGCGGCCCGGGTCGAGCTCAACCGCCCGGTCAATCGACTGCCGTGCGGCAGCACGCTCGCCAGACTTCAACTCGGCTTGGGCGAGGAGAAAATAAAGTTTGGCGTTGTTAGGCGCATGCTCCAGGGCATGTCGAAAAAAGCGAGTGGCCAGCTCCCAGCGGCTTTCCTGTAGCGCCAGCACACCCAGGTTGTTATACGCCCCAACGTGCTCCGGATCGAGGCGCAGTGCGGAAAAGTAATAGCTCTTCGCCGAGTCCGTTTCCCCCAGCGCCAGATGCAGGTTGCCTTCGGCGAAATTGATCTCGGCATTGTACGGCGAATAGGCATAAGCGAGATCCAGTTTGTGCCGGGCAAGCTCAAGTTGTCGCGCGTCGAAGCGCTTGCAGCCCGGAATTGTATGTGTCGAGCGCCCAAAGCGTCGGATCTTCTTTGCGGCATCGAAACGAACGTCGTGCTAAAGAAAAGCAGAAAGAGGAAAACGACCGGCCAGCCGATAGCGTGCCGTTGCGATACTTCCGCCACAGCTCCCAGAGCCCGTAAGCGGCAAAGAGCAACAGGCCGGGCACGGCCGCGAGTCGATAACGCTCGGTCACAAAGACGGTCAGCAGTGATCCCATGTGCAGGAGAACGGCGGCGGCAATCCAGCGCGAAGTTGGAAATTTCCAGCACGCGATGAGCAGGCCGGGCAGGCCAAGTGCGGCAATGAGGCCGAAGCCTTCGCCGGGCAAGATGACCGACTGATCGCGTAAGGCCGTGATGACGCTGATATCGTCATAGCTAAAGGCGCTCCAAAAGTTATTGAATTTTGTGCCGAGCAATTTCAACCAAGCTCCCGGATGCTCGGCGAATCCAGTCGCGCGCTTTCTGCGACCAATAGGTGGAAACTTCAGAACGCTTGAGCGGTCGTCCGGCCGCCTTTTCCGCGGATGTGATCGAGTCCTTCAACATTGCTTCCTGACCGGCGTGTAAACCGGGAGGAAACTTCGGGTAACCGGTAGCAACCGGGTTGTTCCCGATCCAAAAATTGATTCCGCTGTGCGCGGAGAGAAATACGGAGTCGTGCGCGACGAAGTAATTGTGAATCCAGGCCGGCGACGCGCCGAGGAAGACGCCGGCCAGGACCACGATCGCTCCGGTGCTTCGATAAGAGAAGAGGGGCGACCCAGCGGAGGAAAAGGGCCGCAGCAAGAGCGGAACAAGGAACAAGATCGTTGCGATACCCATCGCGGTGAAGCCAATCACCGCGCCCAGGAGCAGCAGCCCCAGAGTGGTGGTGCCTGCCGTCGTTTGACGATTTGCCAGACGACAAACCAGAAGACGAAGACCAGCCACGCAGTCGGCATGAGGATAACGGAATAGCCTTGTGCCGGTCGAAAGAAAGCCCACCCCATCGCGGCCGCGACACCAATCACTTGACCGCGCGGGAGATCGGCTCCGCCGTCGTGGCTTCTTTTCAGCTTGATCAGAAGTTCCGGCGAAAGTCAGAACGCCCAATTTATACAAAAGAACCGCTGTCCCGCCCTCACACGCCGCCTGTAATAAGCCCGGAACAAAGGGGCTGTAGCCGCAGATCTTATAGATTCCAGCGAGCAAATAGGCGTAGAGCGGTAAACCGTAGAAAGCGGTATGCTCGGTCCAGTTTCCGCGCAGGATCCGCAACGCCCAATCGTTGTAAAAGAACATGTCGCCGGCGTTCGGCAGCAGAAACTGGCTCTCGGTAAGTCGGACCAGGACAAACAGTCGAAGGACGAAGACGCCGAGGAAGACGTAAACGCCGAGTGGAACGGCCCTAAGCGATCTGATTTGACCAGGGAGGCTCATCGCGCAAAACCGTCGCCATGGCGATGGACGCTCTCCCCGCCGATCCATCTCCTGTATTCCCCTGGATTCCAAATCAAAATCAACCCACTGAGCAACTATGACGCCAAGAACGCCTTCGATAGCAGCTATTTCGCGCTCGGTACCGGGCGAAGGAATCTCCAGATTATGGAAATTCTAAAAACCACGCGCTTTGGCATCAACGCTGCTCTAAAGAAAGGCAATCCGCGATGGAACGGCGGACGCAATCAAAACAGACAAACCAAATAAAGGTAAATATGTTAAGTAAACTCAATAAACGCCGCGGGGGCTTCACCCTCGTGGAAATCATGATCGTGGTCGCGATTATTGCCTTGTTGGCGGCGATTGCGGTGCCCGGATTCCTCCGTGCCCGGAAACGCTCGCAAGCAACCAAGATCCTCAACGATCTGCGCATGATCGACGCCGCCGTCGATCAATACGCCATCGAAACCAACAGAGCGACAGGGAGCACAGTCAACGTCGCGGACTGGACAAGCTACCTGAAGTCCGGCACCATCCTGTACAATACGGGTGCTGACCTCTTCGGGAATCCTTACAACGCCCAGGTCGTTGATAGACTGCCGTCAGTCCCCGCAGGTGCGTTCGCCACTCTATCGGACGTGGCTCCAACAGGCTTCTGGTCGCCCTACGGTCCGTAGATCGGTCTAGTCAGTTAAAAACCAAGGCGTCCTCTCGTTCCAAGCGGGAGGACGCTTTTGTGTTTAAGGAACCCGAAGCAGCCTCTCGTCGTCACGGCGCTAGATGCTCTCCCCGGTCCGTCTCCTGTTTTCCTTGGATTCCAAATCAAAGTCAATCCACTGAGCAGCCATGCCGCCAAGAACGTTTTCGATAGCGGGTGGCGCGCGCTCGGTACAAGGCGAAGGATCTCCAGATTCTGGAAATTCTAAAAACCACGCGGTTTGGCATCAACGCTGCTCTAAAGAAAGGCAATCCGCGATGGAACGGCGGACGCAATCAAAACAAACAAACCAAATAAAAGTAAATATGCTAAGTAAACTCAATAAACGCCGCGGGGGCTTCACCCTCGTGGAAATCATGATCGTGGTCGCGATCATTGCCTTGTTGGCGGCGATTGCGGTGCCCGGATTCCTCCGTGCCCGGAAACGCTCGCAAGCAACCAAGATCCTCAACGATCTGCGCATGATCGACGCCGCCGTCGATCAATACGCCATCGAAACCAACAGAGCGACAGGGAGCACAGTCGACGTCGCGGACTGGACAAGCTACCTGAAGTCCGGCACCATCCTGTATAATACGGGTAACGACCTCTTCGGGAATCCTTACGACGCCCAAGTCGTTGATAGACTGCCGTCAGTCCCCGCAGGTGCGTTCACCACTCTGTCGGATGTGGCTCCAACGGGCTTCTGGTCGCCCTACGGTCCGTAGATCAGTCTAGCGGTTAAAAACCAGGGCGTCCTCTCGTTCCAAGCGGGAGGACGCTTCTGTGTTTAGGAAACCGAAGCAGCTTCTCGCCATCTCGCCCATGATCCGCGCTGAACAGTCTAGCCGCCTTGTTCAATTGCGAGAAAAGCAATGGCCCCGCTTCGTGATTCTCGCCCTCATCGGCTTCGTCGTGCGGCTGCCGGCCTTGCAAGGCGAGATGGTTTGGGACGATTCATTTCTTGTTAGAGACAACCCGTTCATCAAGAGTCCGCTTTTCGTCTTCGAAGCGTTTCGTCATTACCTCTTTCCCGATTTCTTCTCCGCGCATTATCGACCGGTGCAGAATCTCTCTTTCATCGTCGATTATTTCTTCTGGAACGGCAACGCCTACGGCTTTCACCTGACGAATCTCCTCCTGCACATCGCGAGCGGTCTGCTTCTTTATCTGCTGCTGGGAAAACTGTTTATCTTCGCTCCGGCCTGTGGAGTCGGAGAACGGCAACAAATCGGCTTTGTCACTTGGCGCCTTTTTCGTTGCGCTCTTATGGATCGTGCATCCGGTGCACAGCGCTGCCGTCGATTATATCTCAGGGCGCGCGGACAGCCTTGCCTTCTTATTCGCCTGCGCCGGCTGGCTCCTGTACATTCGCGCGCGCAAATCGACTCGGCTTGCCGCGCAAACTGCGCTCTACATTCTTGCCGCCTTGTCCGGTCTACTTGCGCTCTGCTCGCGCGAGATCGCGTTCGTCTGGATTCTGCTCTTTCTCTTGCATCTCACCTTTTTCGATAAAGGACTAAGCCGCCGCGCCCTGATAATCACGGGCTTATGCAGCATTGGTCTGCTTGGGATCTACGCCGGCTTGCGCACACTGCCTGCCGTCCCGCTCAGTGCCGCACCGTCGCATGGCTGGGCAGCGCCGATGCGGGCCGTCATGATGCTGCGTTCTTTGGGGGATTACGCACGGCTCATGGTTTTTCCCGGCAACCTCCACATGGAACGCACGGTGGTCGAGCCGGAGAATTATTTGAGCCATGACCAGTGGCGTCACTCCGCGTCCGTAGAATACCTGTCCATTCTTGGCCTGTTATTTTTCGGAGCGCTCCTTTACGGCGCATTTCGCGCCGGCCCAAGTCGTGGCCTGCGCATTTTCGGCGCGAGCTGGTTTTTGCTCGGCTATTTGCCCATTTCCAACCTGATCGAACTAAACGCTACGGTAGCCGAGCACTGGTTGTATCTGCCGAGCGTTGGTTTTCTCATTTTTGTCGTCGGTTGCGTGCTTGATCTTCCAGTTCGCTATCGCAGCGTCATTGGCAGGGTGTGCCTGCTGCGCGGTCGTCGCGCTGAGCGTCCGCAGCACAATTCGGAGCAGTGATTGGTTGACGGATGAAATCTTTTATCGTCGAACCCTCGCCGCCGGAGGTCGGAGCTCGCGCGTGCTGGCGAATCTCGGCCAAGTTTATGCCAATCGTGGCGAATTCGCGAAAGCCGAAGCCATATTGAGAAATGTTCTGCGCCTGAGCCCAGATTACCCAATCGCACGCAGCAACCTCGCCGAGGTGCTCCTGCGCGAAGGCCACAAGAAAGAAGCCGAAGAGCTTCTCGCCTCCACGACTAAAGCCGCCGAAAAGACGCGCAAGGAATATCCGCGCACCTGGGTTGCGGTGCTCAATCTCGCGCTCTCTTATCATCGCGACAAGAACGATGCGGAAGCATTGACCATCGCGGAAAAAGCGCGTCACGATTACCCTGGCGTCTGGGAGATTATCCGGTTCGAATCCGAAGTCCTTCGCCAGACCAAGGGAGCGGATGCTGCGATTCCCCTGGTTGAAGCTTTTGCGCGCGACAACTGGTGGCATTACGGAGCAGCCATCGCCCTGGGCCGGCTTTACATGGAAAAGGGCGACGTGCCACGCGCCGAGATCTCCCTTCGTCACGCCAGTTGGCTGGATGTGCATGATGCGGAAGCTCTTAGTCTGATTGCCTCGATCAGCCTGCGGCAGAAGCGTTTTGAAGACGCATATCGGGCCCAACGTCGCGCTGTGGCGCGACAACCCGATCAGCCGCGGCAATACGTCCTGCTTTCCAACATCCTCGAAAAAATGGGACGGACCGAAGAGGCACACGATGTTCTCGTCGAAGTCGCGCGCCTCAAAGCCCTCGGCCGCGAAGCCCCTGCGCTCGCGAATTAGCAACCGCCCTCCTCCCCTTCCAGGAGATTGACAGACGAGAGCGTGCCGTTATCATCGGCGGCGCCAGCCGCGGCCTATGTCTGCGAGAATTTTCACCGATAAGGACGTCGATCTCGGACCGCTCCTCGACAAGACCTGTGCGGTCGTCGGCTATGGCGCGCAAGGCCGGGCCCACGCGCTAAACTTGCGCGATAGCGGTATCCCTGTCGTCGTCGGTCTGCTTCCGAAAAGCCGTTCGCGCATGACGGCACGCCGGGACGGACTTCGCCTGACCACGACGGGCGGAGCGGTGCGCCGGGCTGACGTCGTCTTCCTCGCAGTGCCCGACACAAAGATGGCTGATGTCTATCACACGGACATCGCGCCTAATCTCCGCCGCGGGCAAACCCTTCTCTTCGCCCACGGGTTTGCCATTCACTATCGCACCATTAGTCCGCCAAACGACGTCGACGTGGTTATGGTCGCGCCCAAAGGGCTCGGGCCAATGGTCCGCACCCAGTTCGTCGCGGGCCGGGGCGTGCCGTGCGTCATTGCGATTGCACAGGACGCGAGCGGACACGCGCGGCAGCTTGCCCTCGCCTACGCCAAGGCCATCGGTGGAACGAGGGCTGGGGTCATCGAGACCACGTTTCAGGAGGAAACAGAGGCCGATTTATTCGCCGAGCAGGCGGTCCTGTGCGGCGGAATGAGTGCTCTGGTCCAGGCCGGGTTCGATATTTTGGTCGAGGCCGGCTACCAGCCCGAGATGGCGTATTTCGAATGCGTGCACGAGTTGAAATTCATCGTGGATTTGATGCATCGTGCGGGCCTCAGCGGCATGCGCGCCCGAATTTCGGAGACTGCCAAGTGGGGCGGCGTCTCGGTGGGCCCGAAGGTCATCGACCGGAGCGTCAAGCTACGAATGAAGAAGGCCCTCCTCGATATCCAAAGCGGGAAATTCGCAAGAGAATGGCTGCGCGAAACAGCGTCGGGGCGGAAACGGTATGAGCGATTACTGAAGCGAGAAGCCGACCAGCCGATCGAGCGGGTGGGCGAACGCCTCCGCGGCCTGATGCGTTGGCTGGACGAAAAATCCTAAGACCTCCGAAGGTGCCGCCGAAAACGGCACTCGGTTGACACGAAATCAATGTGTCGCGCGCTCGCCTAACGAGAGACGGTGTGTCTCTCGGCCGATAAACTGAATCGGCGTGGGAGTCGTCAGCACCCCTCCTACGATATACTCGATCGGCTTCGGGATCGCCGAGGCCGATGAAAAGACATAGACCTTGATTGTTTTTTGCGCGGGCATGTCCTGCGCCGTGTGCGGACGGCCGGTGTCGATTCCCGATATGTTATCGGGCCAGCGACGGCTGACGCACAGAGCATGGATCCGAAGGCGAAGGCCACGGATAGCAGAAACAAGCCGCGCAGATGGAACCATCCGCTTCTTGTTTTCATGAAACGAATCTGCACCCGTTAGGCCACTCAACGCAAGATAAATCTTCGGACTTAAAACCGACAAAATCGGCTATTCGTCCCAGAGAAAATGCTCGAGCCGCAGCTGCGTGAGCCGCGCCCTGGCCTCGTCGCTCCGCGTTCCGCCAACCGCCGCCAGTTTGCGGTAAACCGCGACGGCGGATTTCCAATCATTTGCTTCCTCGAGCAAATGGGCGGCGTTGAATCCCGCCTTATAAAACCAAAAAAACTCGCGCTGTCGATCCGATCGCATGCCTTCCTCGATCACGCCATAATAAGTCGTTAGGGCGGCGGGCTTGTCATTCAACTTCTCGAGTGCTTTTCCTTTCTTGAACTCCGCCTGGTTGCGCCAATGCGCCGGGACGCCGGGCTCGGCCGCGAGCTGCTCATAGAACTCGATTGCGTGTCGATAATTTTGCGCGTCGCTCGCTCCCATCTCATAGAAAATGTCGCCTTTCCCACAAAGCGCCTCCCGCTGCTCGGCCGGCTTCGCGTTGTTTTTCAGCACTTCGTCGTAGAGCGCCTGCGCCTCGCGATTCTTCCCGAGCCGCCGCTCGATTGCCGCCTCTTCGTTGCGGGCGGCCCATTTCATGTCGCCGTTTAGCTTCACCACCTGGTCGAGAAGCGCCAGGGCATGATCGAGCGAGCCCGTGCCCATGCTCGACGTCGCGCTGCGCGCGGCAAAAAAGAGTGCTTTCTCCGCCAGCCGCGCCTCTGGCTTTTGTTGCGCGAGCAATTCGAATTGGGTCTGCGCGTTGGCAAAATCCTGCCGTCGAAAGTACGCCTCGGCTAGTTTCATCCGCACTTCTGCGGTGAAGCGGGAATCCGGGTATTGTTGGAGAAACTTGTTGGCCGCCGCGATGACGGCTGCTTCATCGGCCGATGGCGTCGCGTCTTCGATCCAAATTTCCAGGTAATCAGCGCGCTCGAGCGCAGCCGGCGTAGGGGTTCCCTGTCGCGCTTGCGCCAGATTCCTTGCGCGCCGCCTCGACGTCCGGCTTCGTCGCGTGGAAGGCGAGTTCCGCCAACGCGACCCATGCCTCGGAGACGCGCGGGCTCTGCGGAAAATCGTGAATGAATTTTCGAAAGGTCTCCCCGGCTTCAGGTTTTCCCTGGGCGGCCTGCGCGGCACCCTCTTCGAGGAGCAGTTCACCCTGCACTGCTTGCTTCGCCGGATCGTTGCTGATCTTGCGGTAGTCCGCCGCGAACTCCTGGGCGCGATCGAGCCGCAGCCAGCAGAGCGCCGCGTTGAAGAGCGCTTCACTGGAGAGAGTGGGAGCACGCTGCGCCAGTTGCTCATAGATGGACGCAGCTTTCTCCAACTGGCCGCTGCGATAGTTTGCTTCCGCAATCAGCCAATCAACCTGCTCCAGGAAAACCGGGGCGGAGTTGCGCGCGCGCCCCGCCTCCGCGGCCGCGATCGCTTCCTCCCACTGTCCCTCCGCCAGATGCAGGCGCGCCAACTCCAGATCCGCTTCGCCTAACGACGGCAAACGCACCGGGCTGTCGCGCAGTCGGGTGAGCAGTTCGATCGCCTTCTCCCGGTCGCCCGCGCGCAGCCGGGTCCGCGCGAAATACCACTGCGCCAGGGCCTGCCGTGGCTGCGCCGGATCGCGCAGCCAGCGCTCGAGTTCGTTCGTCGAGGGCTTGCGCTCCATCCGATAGATCTCGTCCAGCCGGGCAAAGATCGCGGACAGCGCACTGTCGTTAGGGTGATGATCGATAAATTCCTCGAGCGCGTCATCGCCCGCCTCCGGCGTCTTCGCCTGCACGTGTGCATCCGCCAGCGCGAACAGGCTCGCGACCAGCAGTCGATGCGAAACACCTTCGGGATTTTTCAGGATCACGCTCAGCGTCTCGATCGCCTTCTCGGAATGTCCTTGCGCGAGATTGAGCCGGCCAAAGAGGAAGCGTCGCTCGTTCCGTTCCGTCGCGACCTGCGGTTTCGTCTCGCGCAAGAGACGATCGGCCGCGGCGAGGTCACCCCGCTCGAGCAACAGCTGGGCTTCGCCTAGCTTTGCCCGTGTGCTCCATTGTGGAACGCTCTCCAGCGACTGGAGGACACGCATCGCCTGATCCTTTTGCCCGAGCGCACGCAACGCCTCGGACTGCCCGAAAGCCGCCTCTGCGCGCAAGGCGGACTTTTCATCCGCCGCGACCTGCGGTGTAGAGCGGGAGCGCGGCCGCCCAACGATCGAGGCCGGCCAGCGCCTGGGCGTGCCAGAAGGTCGCTTCTGCGTCGGTCGTTAGGGCGGGGTCCGCAAAGAGGTCGAGTGCCTCGGTCAATCGTTCTGCCCGAACGAGCGCTTCGGCCAGCTTCCGCCGCGCGATCAGTTGCTCCGGCGCCGGCGGATTCTGCGCGAGGAACATCCGCAAACGTTCGATCGCCACCTCCGGCACGCCTTCCTCGAGGGGTGCGACGGCATTCTGCAGCGTCTCACTTTGGCCCGCCCAGAGCGCCTGCCCTAACGAGAGTAAAATCACGCTCGAGATCGCGAGAAAACTTGTCCTTCTCATTTGCCTAGCAATATCCGGAGATGTTCTCCGGTGTGGCTCCCTGCGACGCGCGCGAGTTCCTCCGGCGTTCCGGCCGCGACGACTCGTCCCCCGCCCTCGCCGCCTTCGGGACCGAGGTCGATCACCCAGTCGGCACACTTGATCATTTCGAGATTGTGCTCGATCACGACGAGCGTGTTGCCCGCATCGCGCAGTTTCGTCAGCACCTGCAGGAGCTTTTCGATGTCGGCAAAATGGAGCCCGGTGGTCGGTTCGTCGAGGATGTAGAGCGTGCGACCAGTCGCTTTCTTCGCGAGCTCGGTCGCGAGCTTGACCCGCTGCGCCTCGCCGCCGGAGAGAGTTGTGGCCGCCTGGCCGAGTCGCAAATAGCCGAGCCCGACATCTTGCAACGCGCTCAGCTTGTCAGCCACCGTCGGCACATTGCGGAAGAACCGCGCCGCTTCATCGACCGTCATCTCCAGCACGTCAGCGATATTTCTTCCCTTTGTAAGTGATCTCGAGCGTCTCGCGATTGTAGCGCTTGCCCTGGCACACTTCGCAAACCGCATAAGCGTCGGCCAGGAAATGCATTTCGATTTTGATCAAGCCGTCGCCCTGGCAATTCTCACAGCGGCCGCCTTTGACGTTGAAGCTGAAGCGCCCCGCGCTGTAGCCGCGAATACGCGAGGCCGGCAACTGGCTGAATAGCTCGCGGATCGGCGTGAAGGCTCCGGTGTAAGTAACCGGATTGGAGCGCGGGGTGCGGCCAATCGCGCTTTGATCGATGATGATCGCCTTGTCGATCTGGTCGAGCCCGTGGATTGCGTGGTGTTCGCCCGGTTTGTCCTTGGAGTTGTAGAAATGCCGGAAGAGGGCACGGCGCAGGATGTCGTCCACCAGCGTCGATTTGCCGCTCCCCGACACACCCGTCACACACGTCAGACAGCCTAACGGAAAGGCGGCGGTCACATTTTTTAGATTATTCTCCGTCGCGCCGACGATCGTGAGCCAGCCATCGAGGGAGTTGAGAGTTGATGGTTGAGAGTTAAGAGATCGTGGCGCGACGCGCTGCCGCGGAATGGAGATTCTCGATCGACCCGAGAGGTAGGCTGCCGTAGGGGAATGCCTCGCTTTCAGAACCTCCTCGAGCGTCCCTTGCGCGACAATCTCGCCTCCACGCGGGCCGGCGTCCGGCCCGAGATCAAGAATGTAGTCGGCCGCGCGGATCGTTTCCTCGTCGTGCTCGACCACGATGACGGAATTTCCGAGATCGCGCAGCCGACGCAGGGTGCCGATGAGGCGCGCGTTATCGCGCTGATGCAAACCGATGCTGGGCTCGTCGAGCACATAGAGCACGCCGGCCAAGCCCGGAGCCGATTTGGGTCGCGAGCCGGATGCGTTGCGCCTCGCCCCCGGAAAGCGTGCCGCTCTCGCGATTGAGCGTGAGATAATCGAGCCCGACTTCGAGGAGGAAATCGAGCCGTGAGGAAATTTCCTGCACCACCTCGGAGACAATCGCACGCTGCACTTCCGCCAGCTCCAACTGCCTGACGAATTGCGCCGCTGCCGCGATCGTCAGTTCGCAGAATTGATGGATGTTCAATTCCCGGCCGCCCTGCGTCCTTGATCGTGACGGCAAGGATCTCCGGCTTTAACCGCGCGCCGTGGCAGATCGAGCAGGGCGCGCGATTCATGAATGCGCGAATCCGGCTGCGGGTAAATTCGCTTTGTGTTTCCTCGTAGAGGCGCTGGAGTTGCGGGAGTAATCCCTCAAAAGGCCGCGCTGTCTTGGCGCCGCGCCCGTTGCCGCCGAAATTCATCTCGATCGGCCGATCGCCCGTCCCGAAGTAAAGCGCTTCCTTGAATTTCTCCGGCAAATCTTCAAACGGGATGTTGTCCGCCACATCGAAATGCCTAACGAGCGCCATCTGCAGTCCGCGGTAATAGGCCTGCATCCGTTTCGTCCCGCGCCGCCACGGCACGACTGCGCCTTCCGCGAGCGATTTCGAGGTGTCGGTCACCATCAATTCCGGATCGCAGACCAGCTGTGTGCCGAGCCCATGGCAGGCCGGGCAGGCGCCAAGGTGGCTGTTAAAAGAGAAGTGTTTCGGGGTCAGTTGCCCTAACGAAAAATCGGTCTCGGGATTGCCGTAGTCGGTCGAGTAGCGGATTTCTTCCCAATCCTGTAGGGCGACCGCATCGGTTGCCCCCGTCCGACTGGGCAGGCGAACCGCCCGCCCGCACCTTCCTCCTTTCGAGAGTTGGAGGTTGAAGGTTGGAGGTTGAACGCTTTCCGCTCCCTCTCGCGAAGCACCACGATCCGATTGCTTCCCCACTTCAGCGCGGTCTCGACCGAATCGGCCAGCCGGGTGCGAATCCCATCGCGCACGACGAGCCGATCGACCACCGCCTCGATCGTATGCCGCTCCCCTTTTTTCAAGCGGATCGGTTCCGGCCTTCCGAGCTCAACAATTTCGCCATCCACCCGAATCCGGACAAACCCTTCGCGTTTCGTTTTCTCGATGACGTCGCGGAATTCGCCGCTCTCGTTCCGCACCAGCGGCGCGAGCAAAATGATTTTTGTTTCCGCCGGAAATCCGAGGATCTGATCGACAATCTGCTGCGCCGTTTGGCGGAAGATCGGCTGCCCCGTCAGCGGATCGTGCGGCTGGCCGACCGCCGAAAAAAGGACGCGCAGATAATCGTAAATTTCCGTCGTGGTCGCAATGATGGAGCGGGGATTCGTCCCCGAGCTGCGTTGTTCGATGGCGATCGCCGGCGAAAGCCCTTCAATGAAATCGACGTCCGGTTTTTCCATCTGATCGAGGAATTGCCGGGCGTAAGCCGAGAGGCTCTCGACGTAACGGCGCTGTCCTTCGGCATAGAGCGTGTCGAAGGCGAGCGACGATTTTCCGGAACCGCTCAGGCCGGTGATCACGACCAGTTTTTCCCTCGGAATCTCGACGTGGAGATTCTTCAGATTGTGCTGGCGCGCACCACTGATCTTGATACTCTTTGCAGGCATCGGACGGGATTTGTCGAACCTATCAGTCAAGCACAGCCGTCCGCTTTCTCCAGCGATTTGAATCCATCATGACCGAGCAAGCCAACACCATTCCACAGGAAGAAATCGCGCAGTTGCAGAAGAAATTCAGCGAGATCAAGCATTCGATTAACAACGCGCTCGCGGTCATGATGGCGCTTTCGGAAATGTCGCAGCGCCGGCCGGATTACGCCGAAAAATTGGCCAGCACCGTGCTCTCGAAAGCGCCGCAAATCGTCACCAGCCTGCAGGAGTTCACTCAGGTCCTGAACGAAAAGGCCGGGCCAAAACCGGCTGCGTAGCACGGGTCGGCAGCGGCCCGGCGTCGCAGACACCGCGGTTCCGAAAAGCATTGTCATCCTGAGCCGCGCAGACGGCGAAGGACCTCGCAACTGCAACCTACGCTTTCGTTTCCTGAGCAAACGTAGATTGCAATTGCGAGGTCCCTCTCCGCGCTTCGCCAGATCGGGATGACAATGGGCGAGCTGCCGCTATCTCATTCTTTTGCTCTACCGATTCTCAGAACCCGAGCAAAAGCTCCGCAATCTCGAGCGAAGCGCGCGGCCGGCTGAGCCGGCTGATGTTTTCCGACCATTCGCGCCAGAGTCGCGCGTCGTCGGCAAAGGCCCGTTCCACCGCCGCGATGATCGCTTCCGGCGTGGTCGCAACGGCCCCCGAGCGCGTTTCCTCGATCAATCGCGCGTTGCCTTCCTCCTGACCGGGCACGACTTGACTGATGATCATCGGGCACTTCGCCGCGATCGTTTCCTGCACCGTGGCGCCGCCCGCTTTGCTGATCAGCAAATGGCTTTCCAACATCAGTCGCGGCAGTTGATCGCTCCATCCCATGATTTCAAACTTGCGCGCCACTTCCGCATTCAAGGCCTCCACCGTCTTGCGCAGTCGCTCGTCGCGTCCCACCGTGACCGTCAGCCTGACGTCGGGCAGTCGAGTCAGGCCGCGGATAATTTCCGGCGCGGCGCGTCCACCGGCATTGATCATGTAAAGAATCCTCCGTTCCCGGCCAGGCGCGAGCGGCTGACGCAGTTCGCCCAGCTCGGCGAACTTCGGCGTGACCGGGAATCCCGTCGCGCGAACCTTGTCGTCAGGCACTCCGGCTGTGGCGAGCACGGCGGCCGTCTGTTCGTTAGGGACAAGGAATAAGTCGCTCACGCAACGGAACCAGATCGCGTTCACCGTGATCGAGTCAGTAATGCAAACGACCCGCCGGAAAGCCGCTGGTGCGCCATCCAGGATTGTCTCCAGTAGATGCGGATAGGCCGGAAAAACTGAGACTACCGTGGTCGGCTGAAAGCGCACCAGCAGCTCGCTCAGCCGCCCCTTCGCCATGGGCAGCCGGCGTATTTGCGGCGCGAATTCCTGTCGTCTATCCAGCCAGCAATAGAACCGGCCCCAGGCGCCCGGCGCCCGGTTGATCAACGTAAGATAACCGCGGCGCGCCCAATCGTTCACCCAGCCGTAGCTCTCAGCAAAAATATCGTGCAGCTCGACCGACGCCGTCCGGCCGGAAACCGCCGCCAGCCCGTCACGGATCCCGCGCGCCGCGCTGTTGTGGCCCTCACCGAAACCCGCGGTCAGGATCAGGATTCGTTTCTCCATTCGTTAGGCCAGTATGCCGGCGGAGAGTTTAATGGCAATCCCCGGGCGGCAAAGTAAACTTCGCGAGACGATGAAATTCCTTCGACTTATCGGCAGAGTCATGCGCCGCCTCGTCTGGGAGACTGCCACCGACGAGACGCTCGGCCGTTCGGCCCAGATGGCCTACCAATTCCTCTTCACCCTCGCCCCTGGCCTTTTGTTCCTTTGGCATCTCCTCGGACTTTTCGGCACCGACCCCGCCACGCTGAATAAAATGCTCGGCGTGGTCCGCGCTTTTCTCCCGCCCGACCCGAAAGTGCAGGAGATTCTCGATAGCGTGGTGGCCAACGTCATCGTCACCGGGAGCGGCGGTGCGCTCGCCACCGCGGGCATCATCCTCGGCATTTATCTCGGCACGATGTTCATCTCCACCATCTCCCACGCCCTCAGCCGTACCCACGGCATCACGGAGGATCGCCATCGGTGGTCCAAGTACATCATCTCGCTCCTCCTCCTTTTTTGGTTTGGGATCACCATTCTCCTCGCCTTCAACATCACCGTCTTTGGCGAGACTCTCGCCGGCATCGCGGAGGTCAATTTCCAGCTCGGTATCCCGCTTCAGAGCTGGGTCGCCGCCCTCAACGTCCCCTTCACTGCCATCGCCCTCGTCGTTCTCGCCCTCGCCCTTTACCTCCTCACGCCCGAGAATTACCTCACCATCCGCCAGGCTCTGCCCGGCGCGATCTTCTTCTCCGTTGGCTGGATGACCGTGACCAAGCTCTTCCAGTTCTACGTCGCGCATTACGATCGCTATAACCCAACCTACCTCGCGCTCGCCTCCATCATCATGCTCCTCACCTGGATGTATCTTACCTGTCTCCTCTTGTTGCTCGGTGGAAAACTCAACGCCATCCTGCGCCGCGAGACCGAACGCGCCGCCGCGCCTGCCGAGCAGCGCCGCGACCGGCAGCGAGCCGCAGCCAGCCTAGCATTTCGCGCGCTTTGATCCGTCCGCGCATCATCTTCCGTTGGCAGCTTGTGCTCTGCGCCCTGCTCCTCGTCGCCGGGTCGTCGGCACGATCACGCACGCCGAGCTCACCGACGAAGAAAAGAAGCAACTCTTCCTCAAGGCGCGCGAAAACATGCGCACCGTCCCCACGCCGACGCCGGAAACCTCCGCCACTCCGCGCCATAAACCGAAACCCGCCCAGCATCCGCCGAGGAAAAAATCCAAGCCCAAGCCCACCCCCGAGCCCGAGGAGGAAACCCCATCCCGCACCCCGCGACCGAAAGCCGAAGAACCTCCCGCCCGCACCCCCCAGCCCAAGGAAGAAGAGACCCCGGAGCGCCGACCCACGCCTGGCGAATCCACGCCCGCCCGCCCTGCCGCCGTCACCCCAGCACCGCAAACTGCCGAAACGCCCTCAAGCCCCGCCGAGCCCGCCCAGATCGTTGTCAAGAAGTCCGGCTACCAAAAACCGCGCGGCTTTTCCCTTCCCTTCCACCTCTTCGGGAAACGCTACAAATACCTCACCAATTCCGTCCGCCGCCAGATCGACCGCGCCCCGGTGCTGCGCGAACGCTGGCGCTTCATCATCGTGCACAACAGTGGCACCCGGCAGGGCAACGCCCGCATCTTCGACTACTACCACCGCAATGTCCGCCGGATGCGCAACGGCCTCGCCTACCACTTCGTCATCGGCAACGGCACCTCCTCCGGCAATGGCGAAATCGAGGTCGGCGACCGCTGGCGGCGACAGATCAACGGCGGCCACGTCCACAGCGACTACCTCAACAATATCTCGTTAGGCATCTGCCTCGTCGGCGATTTCAATCGCAGCCAGCCGACCCGCGCCCAGCTCGATTCCTGCGAGGAACTCATCCGCTACCTGCGCGACCGTTGCGGCAAAGTTGAGCGGCACGACATCCCGGTGCGTCCCCATCGCGAGATGAATCCGCCGCGCTGGGCAACCGATTGCCCCGGCGACGACTTTCCCTACCGCTGGTTCGGACAATTCCGTTAGGCCGCGGCTACAACTCGAGCAGTTCCAGCATCGCCCGCGCCCGCTCCAGCGCGGCATCGATATTCGCGCAAATGTTTTCCAGCCCGACGGCATCGATGAAGCCGCCTTCGAAGAGCACCTTCATCGGCTGCGGTTGCATCCCGCTGAAGACCATCCTTGTCCCGCGACGGTGGAACTTCTCGCGCACGAGATTGAGCACCCGCATCCCGGTGGCATCGATCGCGGGGACATTGCGCATGCGGAAAATCACCACCGGCGGCGTTGCGCTCGAGCGCTCCAACGCCGCTTCCAGTTTCTCGGCCACACCGAAAAAGAGCGGGCCCTCGAAGCGATAAATCAGCACGCCCGGCGGAATGTCCTTGCCGCGCACCGATTCTCCGCCCACCTCGAGATCGCTTTCCGCTGTCACCAGATGGATCTGAGTCACGGCCTCCATTTGCCTAACGAAAAGCGCAGCCGCAATGAGCAGCCCAAGCCCGACCGCGACCGTCAGCCCGAAAGCCACCGTCAGCGCAAAGGTCACGAGTAGCACCCAGAAGTCCCCGCGCGGGCCGCGCGCCATCACCCCGAAATTGTGCCACTCGCCCATCCGCCACGCGACCACCATGAGCACGCCGCTAAAGGTCGCCAGCGGGATGAAACGCGCGAGCGGCGCAGCCACCAGCACGATCAGAAGCAGGGTAATCGAATGCACCATCCCCGCCACCGGCGTGCGCCCGCCGGAACGGACATTGATTGCGGTGCGCGCGATCGCTCCGGTCGCCGCGATCCCGCCGCAGAGCGGACTAACGAGATTGGCCAGCCCTTGCCCGATTAGCTCCTGGTTCGAGTCGTGCCGTCGGCCGATCATCCCGTCAGCCACCATCGCGGAGAGGAGCGACTCGATTGCGCCGAGCATCGCGATCGTAAAGGCCGGCAGCATCAGTGCCTCGACGCGCGCGAAACTGACCCGCGGAAGATGAAATCCCGGGAAGCCCTGCGGGATACCGCCGAAGCGCGTGCCAATCGTCTCGATTGGGAAAGCCAGTGTGTAAGCTACAATCGTTAGGCCAATAAGCGCCAGAATCGCTGGCGGCACCACGCGCCAGCGTCGCGGCCAGAAGACCATCATCGCGATCGTCGCCATCCCGACGGCGACCGCCTGCCACTGCGTGGCTTGGAGGTGCATCGCCACCACGCCGAGTTGCTGCAGCGCATTGACCGGTAACGCCACGCGCAAGCCGAGCAGCTCGCGCAATTGACCGATGAAAATAATCACTGCGATCCCGCTCGTGAACCCGGCGATCACAGGATACGGAATGTATTTGATCAACGCACCGAGCCGGAGTGCGCCCATCCCGATCAACATCACCCCCGCCAACAACGTCGCGACCGCGAGCCCACCGTAACCTTGCGCCGCGACAATGCCGGCGATGATCGGCACGAAGGCGCCCGTCGGCCCGCCGATCTGCACCCGGCTACCGCCGAATGCCGAGATCAGGAACCCGCCGACAATCGCGGTCCAAAGTCCCTGTGCCGGCGTTACCCCCGACGCGATCCCAAACCCAATCGCGAGCGGCAGCGCCACGATCGCGACCGTGATTCCGGCGAGCAGATCGCGGATAAACGCGCGACTGTTGTAATCGCGAAAGTATTCAAAAGGGCGAGGTCGCACGATGAATCGAACAGGGTGAACCAGATTTGGAGGAAAGCCCACCGTCATTCGGAGCGATGGATCGAAGAATCCAAAGGCCACTTCGATAACACGGATTACGAACGCCAGTTCAAGCATGACACGGCGTTCGATCAAACTGAATGTCTTTGAGCCGTTTCTTTTCGTTCCCATCCCAGGACGTAGAGCGGCGAATAAATTCTGTAACCTTGCCGCGTCCCGACTGTCTGGATTGCTGTGCAATGGCGGCCGGCGAAGAAACGGCCGCCGCAACAAGGAGATCATATCTATGGAGGAATGGATTTTTGGCGCGCGCGCAAGGGGACTCCCACATGGGGCCGTTGGACCGTACGATCAACGAACCCGGGACTGGAAGTCATGCCGGGCCTCTCCGAAGGGTAGCAGCGGCCCTGCTTCTGTTTGGCTGTGCGCTGCTAAATCACGGCTGCGCCGATGATGCGTTCCTTCCGCCGCCGGAAAACGCGCCGCCTGGCCAATCAGCTCCCTCCGACGACACGCCCCAGCCGCTGCAGCCGCCGGTTGACTTGTAAACAGTTTCATAACTCGGATCGCCGGGTTGCGGAGTCAGAACGACATGATCACAGCATCACGGTTGACGGGACGCCGCATAATGAAATGATAACGATATGAAAGCGCTGATTCTCTTTGTCGGCTGGTGCATCCTGTTCGTGCTTTGCTGGCCCTTGGCTCTGCTCGCACTGATTCTCTTTCCCAGTGGTCTGGCTTTTGACGCTGCCGTTCCGGCTGATCGGTATCACGTTCGAAGCGCTGCTCGCACTGGTTCGTGCGGTATTTCTACTGCCGGCGCGGCTCCTGGGATGGCGTCGCTCGGCCATCCAAGCCTGAGGAGATTGTCCAACCGATTGCTTGGCGCGGATTACGGGCCAGAACGGCCGCGGCATTTGCAGTGCTAGAGGGCCGCGAGTTGGTCCAGACCGACGCTCCCCACAATTCGCTTGATTTCGCGGGCCAAGTCCGTGCAGGATCAAGAACGCCAGGTGGAGCGCGAAGGGCTTTCGGACAGATCGAGCGAGCGCCTCCCGGTGGAAGATCGGAGAGAACAGGGGAGGAACGTTATGAAGACAATCTGCGGGCTACTGGTTTTATTGTTTCTTGCAGGCTTGAAGGCCGAGGCCCAGTGGTCGGCGGTAGACTCTGGGACGACGAGCAACTTGCGGGGCGTCTATCTGCTCGATTCCGGGGTTGGTTATTCGGTGGGAGATTCCGGTACGATCCTGAAATCGACGGATGCCGGCATGACGTGGAACGCGCTCACGTCCGGGACGAACAAGGCTCTTTACGACGTCTATTTTTTCAATGATGCCGAAGGCGTGGCGGTGGGTGACGGCGGGTTGATCCTGCGTACGACAGACGGCGGCGCGAATTGGGCGACAGTCGCGAGCGGAGTGCGCGATGGTCTTCGCTCGGTCTCCTTCAGTGGCGCCAATGGGATCTGCGGCGGGCTTTCCCAGGATATCCTTTACTCGAGCGATTCCGGCGCGACCTGGCATGTCTCGCAGGACGGATTCTTCGGGGGTGGCTTCTTCGGCGCGCAGATGCTAAGTCCTACTCTTGGCGTGGTCACCGGACAAAACTCGATCTTCCAGGGTCTCCAGGGCACAACTGTCGATGGCGGAGTGCACTGGACGTTTCATCCCTTCTATTTCAACGGTAACGAAGGCAGCGCGGATGATATCTTCTTCTTTGATGACATGACGGGAGTCAGCTCCGGCGTGCTTTTCGACAACACGGGAGCAATCGCGCGCACGAGCAACGGCGGGACAGATTGGAACTCGACCATTTTTCCGCAAGGCATGCAGGGAATCGATTTCCCGAAACCGGAGGCGGGTTTCGCGGTTGGCTTCGTCGGGACCATTCTCAAGTCGAGCGATCTCGGCCTCACCTGGTCGGCGCAGACGAGCGGAACCTTCTTCGATCTGTTTGACGTGCACTTTGCCAGCGATGGCTTGACTGGTGTCGCAGTCGGCGCGGCCGGCACGATTTTGCGCACGACAAACGGCGGCCAGGAAGGTGGGCTCGAGCTGGTCGCGGCCGTCTCGCGCAAGGGACCTTTCGACATTGATCTGCCGCTGACCGGCGCGCCGGGAATCGAATGCCGCAGCGGTGGTGCCGACAGCCATTTCAAGGTGAATCTCACTTTCAACAACCCACTCGCCTCGGTCGATAACGTTGCCACGTCCTGCGGCACGGTGAGCAGCAGTGTGATCGACCCGGGCGACGCTCACCAGCTTCGCGTCAGTCTTACCGGAGTCACCTGCAACGCCCAGTTCGTCACCGTCACGGTAACGGGTGCGCACGACGACGAGGGCAACACCCTGCCTTCCGTCGGCGTGACATTGGGGCTGCTCCTCGGCGACATCAACGGCGATGGCGTCGTAGATAACGAGGATTCGCATGAGACCAAACTCGACCGCGGACAAGCCACCGACAGCACCAACTTCCGCGAAGACGTCAACACAAACGGTCGGATTGATGCGGCCGATTTCGCCGTCGTCAAAGCACAGCGCGGCACGATGCTGCCGCCGTGAGCATTTTGACCGCCTTGTCCCGGATGCAAACCGGTGCGGCAGACTTAGGGCCGTGTGTTATCGACCGAAATGAGACAAGAATTTGTGAATCAGGAAAGCAGGAAGAAATCTGGAAACCAGAAATCCAGAAATTTCTTAAAAGCCCGGGGGTGACACCGGTCGTTCGGCCGAAGCTCGAATGACGGCCACGGACACAGATCGGTCGCCGCGCTTCCGCACCTTAAGCGCACTCGAGCTGCTGCTGGGCGCATTCATAGTCATCGGGCACAACGTCTTTCACGTCGTCCCCAACGAAGTGCCGATCTTGTTTGTTCTGGGCCTCGTCTCGATCCGGCTGCGCAACGGCGGATGGTCCGCCATGGGATTCAAACGGCCATCGTCATGGGTCAGTCTCGTCCTCATCGCGCTGGCCGCGGCCGTTTTAAGGATCATCCTGGGCGACTTCGTCATCGAACCGCTCACGGGACGCATTTGGCCTCCTATCGTCGCGCCCGCGGGAGCGGAGACGATAACCGGAGATATCAAGCTGGCCCTGCTTGGGCTGCTTATTGTCTGGACGTTTGCGGCGTTCGGTGAAGAGATCGCCTATCGAGGATATCTGCTTACTCGCGCGGCCGAAATCGGCAGGGAGACGACGGCAGCTTATTGGGTTGGGATTGTCTTCACCTCCATCTTGTTTGGTTACGGCCATTACTACAAGGGCCCGGCCGGTATTCTGGACTCTGGTGTTGCCGGGTTGATTCTGGGAGCGGCTTACATGTTAGCGGGCCGAAATCTGTGGGCCAGTATTCTCGCTCACGGATTTATCGATACTTTTGCAGTTATTGCGCTCTTCTGCGGATGGGAGTCCTGAATGGCCGCCTAAGACTTTGGACTGTCTTATTGCTAGAACCAAACGAACATGAGTGGATGGCAGACCTGCCTCGGACGCGAATCCGCCGACAAAAAACGCGCCGCGAGTTGATTCGCGGCGCGTCGTGTCGAGTAGGAATTATTTGCAGCGTGATTTCGCGCATCAATTTGGCTGCCCATGATTTCGCGAATTTCCAGACGCTTGGTCGCGGTCGCGAGCTGGGTGACGGGATTGCCGCGAGATCTTTCTGGCGATCGGGTCGAATTTTTCCCGCGCGTTATCCAACGCGGCCATGTTCTGGCGATTCCACCATCAGCAGGATGTTGAAATCCTGCGGGGTGGCGGCGTCGCCGATCAGGATTTTGTAATCGAGGACGAGGTTCTGCTTCTTGGCTTCATCTAGTGAGCCTTTGAAGGTCTTGGCGATGCCTTTGAGGTATTCATCGTCCATGCCGGGCTTGGTTTTGACCATGGTTATTTGCCAGACTGGTCCCTTCGGTATAAGGGGCGTCGCTTTGCGCCGAGCAGGGTCCGGACCACGCTGTCATGAGGGCTGCCTACCGCAGCCGCGATAAGGTATTTTTTCAATTTCAATTTGCTTTCTATTTGTTCGATCGGTTCTGAACGATGCCGATCGGCCTGAGAATGAAGCCGCGCAAACCGAAGTCGAGATTTTTCGGATGGGGCATCCGGGCAGGATGGCGTTGCTGGCGAAGAGAGGCGTCCTCAGTTTTCCACGGGATCCCTCGACTTCGCTCGAGATGACAGCGTTTTTCACATCGACATCACTGCTCGCTACCTATCCAATCGTGCGATGGATTGCTCACTTCTTTATGCTGCGCTTCTCGGTAGCGTGATGGCTTCCGTTGTAGACGCGCAAGATTCGTCCCCTGCGCCGTCGAAGGAGTTCGACGTCATTATCAGGAACGGCACGGTCTACGACGGATCGGGCGGCGAAGGACGACAGGCAGACGTGGCGTTGCGTGGCGATCGCATCGCGGGTGTCGGCGATTTCAAAAACGCCACGGCAAAGGTGACGATCGATGCGCACGGGCTGGCGGTCGCGCCGGGCTTCATCAACATGCTTTCGTGGTCGACTGAGTCACTCATCGCGGATGGCCGTTCGCAAAGCGAAATCCGGCAGGGCGTGACGACCGAGATTATGGGCGAAGGCGAATCGATGGGGCCGCTGAACGATCGCGTGCGCGAAAAAATGCTGCGCGAGCAGAAAGACATCCATTACGAGATCAAGTGGACGACGCTGGCCGAATATCTGCGTTATCTCGAAGCGCGCGGCGTTTCCTGCAACGTCGCATCGTTCATCGGCGCGACGACGATTCGCGAGAACGTCATCGGTTTCGAGGACAAGGCGCCCACGCCGCAACAGCTCGACGAAATGCGCGTGCTGGTTCGCCAGGAAATGGAGGCGGGCGCGCTCGGCATCGGCACTTCGTTGATCTATCCGCCGGCTTTTTATGCGAAGACGCCGGAGTTGATCGAGCTCTGCAAGGTCGCCGCCAGGTATCAGGGCAAATACATTTCGCACATGCGAAGCGAGGGGAATCAGCTCTTGCAAGCGCTCGACGAGTTAATTCGAATCAGCCGGGAAGCGAACATCCCCGCGGAGGTTTATCACATTAAGGCGGCTGGAGAGTCGAACTGGCCGAAGCTGGACGCGCTGCTGGCACGGATTGAAGCCGCGCAGAAGGAAGGCGTCAGGATCACAGCAGACATGTATACCTACACCGCAGCGGGCACCGGTCTCGATGCCTGCCTGCCGCCTTGGACGGAAGAGGGCGGTTATCCGGCGCTTTTCAAGCGGCTGCGCGACCCGGCGACGCGCGAGAAAATCGCCAAGGAAGTGAAAACACCGAGCGATGCCTGGGAAAATCTCTACCTTGCGGCGGGCTCGCCGGACAAAATTCTACTGGTTGGTTTCAAATCGGAAAAGCTCAAGCCGCTGACTGGAAAATCGCTCGCCGAAGTAGCCAGGATGCGGGGTAAAGATCCGATCGAAACCATCATGGACCTGATCGCGGAAGACGAATCGCGCATCGACACGATTTACTTCCTGATGTCGGAAGAAAATGTGCGCAAGGAGCTGGCGAAGCCCTGGATCTCTTTCGGCTCGGATGAAGCGTCGCAGGCACCGGAAGGTGTATTCCTAAAGTCGAACCCGCACCCGCGCGCCTACGGAAATTTTGCGCGAGTGCTGGGCAAGTATGTGCGGGAGGAAAAGGTAATTTCGTTAGGCGAAGCAGTCCGGCGGTTGAGCGCATTGCCGGCCACAAACCTGGGACTGGATCATCGCGGTTATCTCCAGGAAGGAATGTTTGCTGATGTAGTTGTGTTCGATCCGGCGACGATTGGCGATCGCGCGACCTTCCCGCGACCGCATCAATACGCAATCGGGATGAAGCACGTCTTCGTGAATGGCACGCAGGTGCTGAAGGACGGCGAACATACCGGTGCGACCCCGGGACGCGCCCTGTGGGGACCGGGCAAGATTCGTTAGGCGGCCAGGGACGCCAACCCTAACCCGGTGGGGCGAGACTCTGTCGAGCCAGGCATCGGGACGCATAAGATTGCAGCCAGACGCACCCCGGCTCGACAGAGTCTCTCTGGCCGAGGCCTTTCGCATGCCGCTCGACCGCAGGTAGACAACCTGATGGCCGCCACCTATCTTCCTCCCCTCATGAAATGCCGCTATTCCTTACTCCACTCGCTCCTTCTCGTCGTGGCGCTGGGCAGCGTTGCCCTGGCAAAGGATTCACCTGGGAAAACGAAATACCCCGAGGCGCGCAAGGGCAAGCAGGTGGATGATTTTCACGGCACGAAGGTGGCCGATCCTTATCGCTGGCTGGAGGATCCGGATTCGCCCGAGTCGCGGCGGTGGATCGAAGCGCAGAACAAGATCACGTTCAAGTTTCTCGATGCGATTCCGGAGCGATCAGCAATCAAAGCACGGCTCAAGGAGCTTTGGGATTACGAGCGTTACGGCGTGCCATTTAAAGAGCAAACACGCTATTTTTTTACCAGGAATAGCGGCCTGCAAAACCAAAGCGTGACCTATACGACCGACAGCTTCGCCAAATCGCCGCGCGAGTTGATCGATCCCAACGCGCTCTCCAAAGATGGAACGGTGGCGTTGAGCGGCAGCGCGGTGAGCGATGACGCGAAATTCTTCGCCTACGGGCTGGCGACGGCGGGCTCCGATTGGGAGCAGTGGAAAGTGCGCGATGTCGTGACCGGCAAGGATCAGGCGGATGATCTCGACTGGATCAAGTTTTCCGGCGCCTCCTGGATGAAGGACGGGAGCGGATTTTTCTATAGCCGCTACGACGAACCGAAGGACGAAAACAAACTCCGGGCACAGGTCTATAACCAGAAGCTATTCTTCCACAAACTCGGGACGCCGCAGGCGCAGGACAAACTGGTTTACGAACGGCCCGACCATAAGGATTGGCTTTTCAGCGGCGAAGTGACCGAAGACGGGCGCTACTTGATCATCGATGTGAGTCACGGGACCGATCCGAAGAATCGCATTTTCTACCAGGACCTGACGAAACCGAACGCGAAAGTGGTGGAGCTGTTGCCTGAACGGCGACGCGGCTTACAGCTTTATTGGGAACGACGGCACGAAGTTTTGGTTCCGGACCGACCTGGACGCGCCCCTCGGCCGAATCATCGCAATCGACACGACCCAGCCGCTCCCGGCCAAGGCTAACGAGTTGGTCGCGGAGTCGTCGGACAAGCTCGAGGGCGTGAGCCTGGTCGGCGAGCGCTTCGTCGCGCAATACCTGAAAGACGCACACAGCCTGGTGAAACTCTTCCAGCTCGACGGCTCACCGGATGGCGAGATCGCCCTGCCCGGTCTTGGCTCGGCGGGCGGCTTCACCGGCAAGCGCGCCGATCGCGAGACCTTTTATTCCTTCACCAGCTTCACCACCCCAACGACGATTTATCGCTACGATTTCGACGCGCACAAAAGCGAAGCGCTCTTTACCCCGAAGGTAAAATTCAACCCGGACGACTACACGACAGAGCAGGTTTTCTACACCAGCGCTGATGGGACGAAGGTGCCGATGTTCATCTCCTACAAGAAGGGCCTAAGAAAGAACGGGCAGAATCCGACTTATCTTTACGGTTACGGCGGCTTCGACATTTCGCTCACCCCTGCCTTCAATCCGGCAAACCTCGTCTGGATGGAGATGGGCGGAATTTATGCCGTGCCCAATCTCCGCGGCGGCGGCGAGTACGGCGAGAGATGGCACGAGGCCGGGATGAAGCACGAGAAACAAAACGTCTTCAACGATTTCATCGCCGCGGCGCAATACCTGATCGACAACAAATACACCTCGACCCCGAAGCTGGCGATCGGTGGTGGGAGCAACGGCGGGTTGCTCGTCGGCGCCTGCCTGACGCAACGACCCGATCTCTTTGGCGCGGCCGCGCCGGCGGTCGGCGTCATGGACATGCTGCGTTTCCAGAAGTTCACCATCGGCTGGGCCTGGGCTTCGGATTACGGCGGACGCTGATGACGCGTCGGATTTTCCGTACCTCTACGCCTACTCACCGCTCCACCACATTGCGCCCGGGGCGAAATATCCGGCGACGCTCATCACGACCGCGGACCATGACGATCGGGTCGTGCCGGCGCACAGCTTCAAATTCGCCGCCACTCTGCAAGCCGCCCAGGCTGGTTCGGCGCCGATTCTCATTCGGATCGAAACCAAAGCCGGGCACGGCGCGGGCAAGCCAACTACCAAGATCATCGATGAAATCGGTGATCGTTGGGCGTTCCTGAGCAAGGTGCTGCAGATGGATTCCGCGCCGGTCGCAGGACCGAGACCAGGCGACTCTTCGCCTAACGAATAACGAATCCAGCCGACGCGGCGTTAGTCGTTGTGCGCGAAAGCTTCTGTCAGAGTCACGCCGGTCGAGTCGTGCGCGCCGCGGACAACCCTGGAATTAGCTTCCGGACCAGGGGGGCGCCGCTTTGTGGAGACCGGGCGAAGTTCACCAGGTTTCTTGAAACTATGCGCTGGCACGACCACCTCGTCGCGTCAGGCAGCCCAATCGTAGCTCCGGCACCGACCCCCAACCTGGCTGACGCCTAACGGAATCATCCACGCGACGCCTACTAATTGAGCGCGTAGACTTCGAAGAGTGCGACGCCGCTGGAACCGTTCGCGCCCCGGATGATGGCCGAATACGCTCCAGGCGGAAGCGTTGCAACAATCGCGGCCTCCCGATCATCCGTCGGCGGCAGAGTCGAATCGATGATCTGACTCTCCTGATCGGAGCGCCAGTTATCGTTCGTGAAAATGAGCGATCCGTTGGCATCATGCAATTCCAGCACGGGATCCAGTAACGGATCCGGAACCCCGGCGGACGATAACGAAGGACCAAGGGCCCGAACAATCACTTGCGACGGGTCCGTGCCGGCAAGGATGAAACCTCCGATCAAGACACCTTCGCCCGTCTCCACCCGTGCGCGCGTCGAAATATTTGCCACCACCCCGTCCTTCAAATCCAGATCGTAGAGTTCGACGAGCCCGACGCCCACGGTGTCGCCCTTCCCTCGCACGACTGCGCTGTAGGCACCAGCGGGGAGAGTAGCGACGAGCGCGGATTCACGATCGTCGGTCGGGGCCAGGCCGAGCGCTACCAGATCTTCCCCACCGCTTCGCCAGTCGTCGTTTGATGCGATAACCGTTCCGCTGGAATCGAGCAGGTCCAGAGTTGGATCCGCCAGAACCTGGCTCACCCCCGCACTGGCGAGAGATGGTCCGATGGCACGCAACGCCACTTTCTTCGGAGAGTCAGCTGTGAGGATGAACCCTCCAATCACAACAAAATCGCCCCTTTGAACAAAGGCGCGGCTGGAAACATTGGCCAGAACGGACACAACTTCTCCGGGACTCGGGCTCGGCGACGGACTTGGACTGGGTATTGGGCTTGGAGTTGGCGAAGGACTCGGAGTCGGCGAAGGCTTCGGAGTTGGCGAGGGACTCGGAGTCGGTGAAGGACTTGGACTGGGTGTGGGACTCGGGGTTGGCGTAGGACTCGGGGTCGGTGTGGGACTCGGAGTCGGTGAGGGACTCGGGGTCGGCGTCGGACTCGGGGTCGGCGAAGGACTCGGGGTCGGTGTGGGACTCGGAGTCGGCGAAGGACTCGGGGTTGGTGTGGGACTCGGGGTCGGTGCGACTGTGTAGGAAACTTCATTCGAGTAAGCGCTCTCCACACCAGCGGTATTGTAAGCCGTGGCGGCGAAGAAGTAGGTCCTCCCTTCGATGAGATTGGAGATCGTGGCCGTCGTGGTGCTCGATTCGACGTATTCATCATAAGAATGCGAAGTCGTGCCGTAGTAGAGTCGATAACCAGCGATATCGGGCTCATCATTGCGTTCCCACCGAAGCGTGACGCTTGCCGCGCCATCGGCGCCGGCGGCAAAGGCGAAGAACGGCAGCAGAAAGACGAGCAATACAGAAGGACGAAATCCGAATAAAAGAGCCATTGTGATGCGGCATTCCGAGCAGTTCCCGCTCCCAGGCAGAACGATTGAAAATCGTAGCGGGGGACCGTTCCGGACGGCTCGAGATGGCTGAAACGGAAGCCTGGCGCATCGACAAGACTTCTTTCGATGAGTCAAGTGACAATACGATGAACGAGACGAATTGTCGGGCCATCGTCAATTCGGCCGCCCTCATATGATCAGCAAGAGCTAGCGCAGGGTCAGGAAGGGCTGCCGCGGCGCGGGGTGTTGGTGCAGACACTGGCTATGAACTTCACCCAATTCGCCCGATGCAAGTCAGGCCGCCGCGACTTCGCCTAACGATTACCAAAATTCGCCCTGCGGGAGCCTACTGATTGAGCGCGAGACTTCGACGAGCGCGACGTCGGTGGTGTCGCAGTGCCGGTGCCTGTTCGACGATTCCCTCATTGAAAGAGGAACAAGATTTCTGCCGGCGCGGCGCTGCTTCCCAAGCGAGGCCCGGGCCTTGTCATGCGCTGGAATTGGACTTACGACGAATCAAAATCTTTTCCGTGATGGGACTCTCGCGTCATGCCGATCGGCGCTTCGAGAGGTTCGTCGCCGCGCTGGCGGACGCGAGTCGTCGCTGGCGACGGGGCGCTTTTTCCGGGTCAGGGCGCGGCCTGCGTCTTGCTCTTATTTCTCCAAGAATCATGAAAGAAGCCTTGCAGATATTGGCGGTGGAGGACGAGAAGGCCGTGGCGCAGATCCTCGCAGTGATCCTGGGCGGTCCTATGGCCAAAGTGACCAGGGCGGGGGACGGCTGGGAGGCGCTCATCAAGGTTGGCGCCTCCGCGCGGCCTTTCGACGTCATCATCACCGACCACCGCATGCCGCGGATGGGCGGCTTGGAACTCGTGCGCCGCCTGCGGACACGGAACTTCGAGGGCAAGATCCTCGTCCTTTCCGCTCACCTCTCCGATGAGGATATTCGAGCCTACGAGGAGCTCGGCGTCGACATGATGATGTCGAAGCCATTCGACTTTGAAGAAATTCAGAACGCGGTGGCCATTCTGACCAAAGGCGCTTCGGTCGCGGTCGCAGCTTAGCGAGCCCCCTCGCGGGGATTTGGCAATTCAGAACCCGTCCGCATCTTCGGCGTGATCACAACCTTGCGATCGTAGGTTTGGCGCTGAAAACTGCGACCTTCATTCCAATTTGATCTCTGCCTCCCACTCGTCCTCCTCAGCGCGCCACTGCAGCTCGAAACCGATGCTTCGGCTCACATCAAGCATGGTCGTGTTCTCAGCGAGAATGCGGCCGGTTATGCGCTGAAGTTTTTCCCCGCGGCCGATTTTGACGAGCAGTTTCAGCAATTCCGTTCCCATCCCCATCCCCTGCCATGCGTCCGCGATCAGGACCGCGAACTCCCCTTCGTTAGTGCCGTGGCCTTTGATCAAGCGGGCAACGCCGATGATCTCTTTGTCACATTCCGCTACGAGTGCGATCTCGCGGTCGTAATCGTTGAAGCAGGTGCGCACGAGCCGTTCATGCGCGGTCCTGCTTTCTACATTAAGCGAGCCAAAGTAGCGAAGGTGCACGCTCTGTTCCGAAAGGCTTTGGTGAAACCTCACCATCTGCGGTTCGTCCTCCGGTCTGATCGGACGAACCGTGATCAGCGTTTCGTCAGAGATTGTAATCGCGCTGATGTATTGCGCCGGATAGGGACGAATGGCGGTGCGCGGCAATTTGTCGTCAGCGATCTCAGAAGGATGCAGCACCACTCTAGCGTCCAGCGCGACAATTTCATCTGCCAACGCGAGCAGCGGGTTGATGTCGATTTCCTTAATGCGCGGCTGCTCCACGATCAGCTGACTGAATCGGACGAGCAATTCTTCCAGCGCCCCAAGATCGACCGGTGGCCGTCCGCGTACTCCTTGTAAGGCACGATGAATCCGCGTCCGCTCCATCATGCGGCGTGCGAGGGTGCGATTCAACGGCGGCAAGCCAAGAGCGCGATCGCGGAAGACTTCAACCAACTGACCGCCCGCACCGAAGAGCAATACCGGTCCAAATTGCGGATCAATGCTGCTGCCAAGAATCAATTCGTAGCCAGGGCGCGAGATCATCGGCTGCACCACGACGCCAAGAAAATCTGCGGACCTACCGCGCGTTCGCACTGCATCTTGGATCTCGCGATATGCGACGCGCACGGCCGCTTCACCAATGAGATTGAGCTTCACGCCACCCACATCCGTTTTGTGCGTGATCGTGTGTGAATAAATTTTCAGCACAACCGGCCCAGTAAACTGCGCGGCTTTGTCCACCGCTTCGTCTTGACTTGTGGCGATGAGCGCCGGAACGACGGGAATTCCGTAGGCGGAGAGAAGGTCTTTCGATTCCGGTTCACTCAAAAGCGTCCGACCGGATTTCTGCGCGCATCCGATGATGCGGGCTGCTTCAGCGCGAGCGGCGGAACTTTCCGCCCCGACTGCAAGCGCGGGTGTTTCATAAAGCGCATGAAGCGCATGCGTGTATTGCCACAAATAACAAAACGCGTGCGCGGCGCCGTCGGGATAGGCGAACGTGGGGATGCCGGCGCGATCAAGAATCGCCCTGGCTTTGATCACGCTCTCGCCGCCCATGAAGCTGGCCAAAATCGGTTTGCCCTCGGGCTTCGCGAAGGCTGCCAGCTTGGCCGCAACCTGGTTAGGCTGCGTCACCGCCTGCGGCGTGAGAATGACGAGGAGGCCGTCGTTCCCCCGATCGTGCGAGACGATTTCGACGGCGCGCGCATAACGTTCCGCATCGCTGTCGCCGATGAGATCAATCGGATTGCCGTGGCTCCAATGCGGCGGCAGGACGCGATCTAGCGCAGCCACGCTTTCGCTCGACAACGTTGCGCTCTCGCCGCCCGCCGCGATCAGCGTGTCCATCGCGAGCGCACCCGGGCCGCCGCCATTGGTCACGATCGCGAGCCGCGGACCGCGCGGGCGCGGCTGTTTGCCTAACAATTCCGCGATGTTGAAGAGTTCGGCGATCGTGTTGACTCGCAAAACACCCGCGCGGCGAAATGCGGCATCGCAAACTTCATCGCTCCCGGTTAAAGCACCGGTATGCGAAGCAGCCGCCTGCGCGGCGGCTTTCGTCCGACCGACTTTGATTACGATGATTGGCTTCGTTAGGGCAACCTCGCGCGCCGCAGAAAGAAACGAGCGCGCGTCGCCGATCGACTCCATATAAAGCAGAATGCTGCGCGTGTGCGGATCGTCGCCCAGATGATCAATCAGGTCGCCCCAGTTCACATCAAGCATCGACCCGATGGAAATAAACGCGCTAAATCCCAATTGATTGGACAGACTCCAGTCGAGAATCGCCGTGCAGAGTGCGCCGCTCTGGCTGATGAAGCCGATGTTGCCGGCGAGTGCGAGCGGTTTCGCGAAGGTCCCATTCAAGCCGATGTGCGGCAACATCACGCCGACACAGTTTGGTCCAATGATGCGCATCGGGCCGCGCGCGTCGGCGATTTGCTTTTCCAGCTCGCGCCCGCGTTCGCCGATCTCCTTGAAGCCGGCGGAAATGATGACCGCACCTTTCACTCCGGCCGCGACGCACTCGCGCACGGTCTGCGGCACGGTCGCTGCCTTGGTGGCGATGACGGCGAGATCAACTGCGGCCGGCACGTCGCTGACTTGCGCGAACGCCCGCTGCCCAAGAACGGTGGTGTGTGTGGGATTTACCGGAAAGAGCCGTTCGCCGAACGACTGCAGGTTTTCCATCAGCGCGCGTCCCACGCTTCCAGGCGATTCACTCGCCCCGATCAATGCGACAGCATGCGGCGCAAGCATGGCAGCGAGATTCGGTCGCCTGGCCGTGCGCACTCCAGTCGTCGTCTTCACATTCTTATCGGCGCATGATCTTGGCGATCTCAATGATCGATACCGGAGTCAGCGCCAGGGCGAAGATCAACAACCAATCGAAGCCGAAGTGCGGAGTTGTCTCGAAGAAAATCGCGCGCGAGAACGGCAACCAAAGGAGCAAAAGTTGCAGCGCCCCGGAAACCAGAATAGCCGCGAGCAGGTAGGGATTCGTGAAAATGCCAAGCTGGGGCAGCGTGAAGCGCTGGCTGCGGCAGGCGAACGAAAAGACGAGCTGCGCAAAAACCGTGATGTAGAAAACAACAGCGCGGGCATAGGCTGCACCTTCTTTCGCGTAAGCATAAGTGAATCCTGCAATCATGACTGTGGCAATGAGGAGACCGTGCACGATGATGCGTCTGCCGCGTTCGCGAGTGAAAAACAATTCCTGCGGCGGCCGTGGTCGGCGCGTCATGACATCGGGCGCCGGTTTTTCCATGGCGAGAGCGAGCGCGGGAATTCCATCCGTAATGAGGTTAATCCAGAGCAACTGGATCGGAATCAATGGCACGGGCCAACCAGCGAGCGCAGCAAGAAGAACGAGCGCAATTTCGCTCGCATTCGAGGATAGAAGATAATGTACGAACTCTTGGATGTTGTCGTAAATACCTCGGCCTTCTTCGATCGCGTTCACGATCGAAGCGAAGTTATCGTCCGTTAGAACCATGTCGGACACTTCTTTCGTCACATCGGTGCCGGTGATTCCCATCGCGATGCCAATGTCGGCCATCTTTACTGCGGGCGCGTCGTTCACGCCGTCGCCCGTCATCGCCACGACGTGTCCGCGCGCTTTGAGCGCTGTGACTACGCGCAGCTTATGCTCTGGCGAGACCCGCGCGTAGACCGGCAGGTTGTCGACATCGGCCGATAATTCTTCATCCGAAAGCAGGTCCAGTTGCGTGCCGGAAATGACCTTGTCTTTCGCGCTCGCGATCCCAACCTGACGCGCCACGGCGAGCGCCGTCGCGGGATGATCGCCGGTGATCATCACAGGGCGAATGCCGGCCGACTTGCATTTTGCCACCGCGATGCGCGCTTCTTCGCGCGGCGGATCAATCATTCCAGCGAGTCCGGCGAAAATCAGATCGCGCTCAGCGTGTTTTTTGGAGTGCTTATCCACAACCCGCCAGGCCAGCCCAAGAACGCGCAATGCGCGGTCCGCCATCTCGCGACTTTCTTGCTGCAATTTTTCACGACGCGCGGGCGAAAGCGGAACAACTTCGTCCGGCCGCTGCTCGAAGGCGCAGCGCTCGAGAAGAAGCTCGGGAGCGCCTTTCGTGTAGAGCGCGCGCCGTTGTCCGGAACACTGCACCACGACGGACATCAACTTGCGTTCGGAATCGAAGGGAATTTCGTGGACGACAGCGTGATCGGAATCACGCCAGAAGCCCGCTTTTCGCGCGGCAACGAGGAGCGCGCCTTCCGTCGGATCGCCGACGATTTGCCAGCGCCCGTCACTCTCGTTGGGCGGCTCGAGCTGCGAATTGTTGCACCAGAGTCCGATCTTCAGCACAAGTGCGAGTCCTTCTTCGATCCGCGGTTGCCCGCGCCCGGAATCCGCGGCGATAAATTCACCTTCCGGAAGGTAACCGCTTCCAGTAACTCGATAGTGCTGCGTGGCGGCGACGATGTCCGTCACCGTCATTTCGTTGCGCGTCAGCGTTCCCGTTTTGTCCGAACAGATTACTGTCACCGAACCGAGCGTTTCCACACTGGCCAGTCGACGAATCAGGGCGTTGCGCCTGACCATGCGCTGCAAACCAAGCGCGAGCGCAATCGTCACCACCGCGGGCAAGCCCTCGGGCACCGCCGCCACCGCCAGGCTCACGGCCATAAGAAACGTGTGCGCGAGAGTTTCGCCACGAAACAACTGCAGAACGAAGATGATCGCCACGAGTGCGAGGCAGCCGACGATGAGCACGCGGCCGAGTTCCTCCAGACGTTTCTGCAGTGGTGTCGGCTCGCGTTCTTCCGTCTGCAAAAAGCCGGCGATGCGCCCGAGTTCGCTCTCCATCCCGGTTGCCGCCACCAAGCCCCTTGCTTTGCCGGCGACAATGTTGGTCCCCATGAACACCATGTTGGTCCGTTCGCTCATCGTTGACTCGTTAGGCAAGATTGTGTCCGCGTCTTTTTCAACCGGCGTCGATTCACCGGTCAACGCCGCTTCCTGCGCTTTCAGGTCGAAAGTCCTGATCAGTCGTAGGTCGGCTGGTACACGATTGCCGGCTTGCAGTTCAACGATGTCGCCGCGAACCAATTCTGACGCGGCGATCTCGCGCAATGACCCATCGCGCAAAACTTTGGCGCTGGGCGAAGAAAGTTTCCCCAGTGAAGAGAGCGCTTTTTCCGCCTTCCGTTCCTGAAAAAAGCCGAGCAACGCGTTCAGCAAAACAATAGCGAAGATCGCCATCGCTTCCAGCCAATCGCCGAGAATTCCAGAGAGAATCGTTGCTGCGATCAGAATCCAAATGACGAGCTGATTGAACTGTTCAAGCAGTTTTCTCCACCATGGCGGCGGCGGCGTTTCTGTGAGCTTGTTCGCCCCGTCGCGCCGAAGCCGCGCGCGGGCCTCCGAAGTCGTGAGACCCTTTTCCGGATTTGCGTCAAGACTCTCAATAACCGCGGCAATCGTCTCGGCGAAGACGTGCGGCTCTAGTGCGTTTGTCGTTTCCGATGCCAAGGCGTGATTATTTCGACCACCCGTTAGGCACCGAACGCTCAACCCAACGAGCCGCGAATGGCAGGTGCCGCTCGCTGCCTTTCGCGTCAATCACAGCGTTTTGTCGCGCACGACCAAAACCGGCCGCTTGCTCGCTGCCATCACGCCTTGGGCGACGGAGCCCATCAAAGTCTTCGCGAGACCGGAACGGCCATGCGAACCGAGACAAATCGCGTCCGCATCGAAACGCTCCCCGGCCTGCGCGATCGCCTCCGCTGCGTCGGCGCTCCCAACGATTTCCGTCTCGATTTCAAGGCGGTCTGCCGCGTCCGGCGGGACGAGCGCGCGCAATTGCACTCGAAGTTTCGGATTATCTTTGCCCGGCCTCGGTTCGTTTTTCTCCGCGGTGGCCGGTGGCTCCATCACGTGGACGAGTTTTAATGTGCCGCCGCGTCGCAGAATCGCGCAGCCGTAGGAGACCGCGTCGTTCCCCAGTTCGGAGAAATCAGTTGCGACGAGGACGCGATCGAGTGTCGGAACCGAAATCGGCGGTCTCTCTTCGAGTGGAGGAACAACTGCGACGCTCACATTGCCGTGACGCAAGACCATCCGCGAGACCGAGCCGAATCGCAGTCGCCCCCAACCGTGGCGCCGATGAGTTCCGACGATAATCAGATCGACCTGCTCGCGTTGGGCGATCTCGAACAAGGCGCCTTCCGGATGTCCCCAGCCCGGCGCGACCGTGACCGTCACTTCTTCCGGTGGCAATCGCATCGCGACGTGTTCCGCCACGTCGCGCTCGAGGAAGTTTTGGATCTGTTTCGGATTTTCTGTCAACGGCAGTGGCCCGTGAAATCCCAGTCGCTGCGCCTCGTCCGGCGGCCAGTCGATATGCAACACGCTCGTCGCACATGGGCCGATCTGTTGCAGTTGATTCACCCACCCGAGAGCGGCGTCACTCGCCGCGGAGAAATCGTAACCGACTAAGATTTTTAGCGAGTGCTCGCCGCGCAGCCATGAACCAAGTCGCGTGCCGGGCCGCACAACAAGGGTTGGAATCGGCGACGTCTCCGCCGTGCGCTCGGCCACGCTGCCCACCAGCAACCGCCGCGCGAGGCCATGACCGACTGCTCCGACAATCACCGTTCGCGCTTTGGCTTTGATTGCGGCCGTGACCAATTCGTCGAAGACCGAGCCAGAGAGCATTTTCGCTTCGACATCGGTGCCCAATTCACGCAGCCGCTTTGCTTCCCGATCGAGATTTTCCTGATTCTGCGAAAGCGCTGCTTCGAAGAGCGAGGGATCAAGGTCCGCCATCCCGTGAAATTCCTCCACATGGACGAGAACCAGTTTCGCCCCGAGCCGTCGCGCCATCGCCGCGGCGATCTCGAGCGCCTCGCCCGCCGTCGCGGAGAAATCAGTTCCGCAGACGATTGGCCGCTTGTCTTTTTTATCGGTTGAGGTCGCGGCCATGTTCTTTCTTCAAAATCACCAGCGTCGTCTTCAATACCGTGTCGGGATTGAGCGAGATGCTGTCGATCCCCTGTTCAACGAGAAACTGCGCAAACTCTGGATAGTCGCTCGGTGCCTGTCCGCAGATGCCGATCTTGCGGCCTTTCTTACGGCAGACGGCGATCACCTCCGCGATCATCCTTTTCACCGCGGGATTTCGTTCGTCGAAAATGTCGGCGACGATCTCGCTGTCGCGATCGACACCGAGAATGAGCTGCGTGAGATCGTTCGAGCCGATGCAGAAGCCGTCGAAAATCTCTGCGAATTCTTCCGCGAGGATGACGTTGCTCGGAATCTCACACATCACGTAAATCTCGAGGCCGTTTTCCCCGCGCTCGAGTCCATGCTTTGCCATTTCCGCGATCACTTTGCGGCCTTCCTCGACCGTGCGGCAGAATGGGATCATCAATTTCAGGTTCGTTAGACCCATTTCGTCGCGGACCTTTTTCATGGCGCGGCATTCGAGGGCGAAGCCGGCCTGATAGCGTGGGTTGTAGTAGCGGGAGGCGCCGCGAAAACCAATCATCGGGTTCTCCTCGACCGGCTCATATTCGCGGCCGCCGATCAGATTGGCGTATTCGTTCGTCTTGAAATCGCTCAGCCGAACGATGACATCCTTCGGGTAAAATGCGGCCGCGATCATCGCCACGCCCTGCGCGAGTTTATCGACAAAGAATTGCGCCTTGTCGTCGTAGCCGGCGGTCAGCCTTGTCGATCTCGGCGCGAACGGCAGCGTCTTGGATTTTCGCATAATCGAGCAGGGCCAGCGGATGCATCTTGATGTAACTCGTGATGATGAACTCTTCGCGCGCGAGACCGACGCCGTCGTTCGGAATGAAGGAAAGCGCGAAGGCGTCTTCGGGATTGGCGACGTTCATCATGATCTTGCGTTCGCGGCCGGCCGATCTCTTTCAGGTCGGTGCGCTGACGTCGAAACGACAGCCGCCCTTCGTAGACAAGCCCAGTGTCGCCCTCCGCGCAGGAGACGGTCACGACCTGGCCGTCCTTGCAACGAAGTCGGTTCCGTGTTCCGTGCCGACAATCGCCGGCACGCCGAGTTCGCGACTGACGATGGCCGCGTGGCAGGTGCGCCCGCCGCGATTGGTGACGATCGCCGCCGCTTTCTTCATGATCGGCTCCCAATCGGGATCGGTCTTGTCGGTCACGAGCACGTCGCCTTCCTGGAATTGATCGAGCATGTCGCGGATCCTTGATCACCCGCACCGGTCCGTGCGCGATCTTCTGCGCCGACGCTCCGACCGGTGAGCAGAACCGTGCCGCGCCTTCGAGTTGGTAGAGTCTCGAGAACATTCGCGTCTTTGCGCGACTGCACCGTCTCCGGCCGCGCCTGCACGATGAAGAGTTCGCCGGTGATGCCGTCCTTCGCCCATTCGATGTCCATCGGCGTGGGCGTGCCGCGTTTCGCGCAGTAGTGCTCTTCAATGATGCAGGCCCAGCGCGCGAGGGTGAGAATGTCGTCGTCGCTGATCGCGAAGCGCGCGCGATCCGCTGCCGCCACCGGCACGTTTTTCACCGCGCCTGCGCCGCTGTCGTAGATCAGCTTGAATTCCTTGCTGCCGATGATCTTTTGCAGAATCGGCCGGAAACCCTGCCGCAGCGTCGGCTTGAAGACGCAGTACTCGTCCGGATTCACCGACCCTTGACGACGTTTTCGCCGAGGCCGTAGGCGGCGTTGATCAGCACCGCGTCGCGAAAGCCGGTCTCGGTATCGATCGTGAACATGACGCCGGAAGCGGCGAGATCGGAGCGCACCATGCGTTGCACGCCGATGGAGAGCGCGACCTTCGTGTGCTCGAAGCCTTTGTCGGCGCGGTAGGAAATCGCGCGGTCGGTAAAGAGCGACGCGAAGCAGCGCAAACACGCCTCGAGCAGCGCCTCTTCCCCGTGCACGTTCAGATACGTTTCCTGCTGGCCGGCGAAGCTGGCATCGGGCAAATCCTCCGCCGTGGCGCTGCTCCGGACCGCAACCGCAACCGTCTCACCCGCCGCCGCAGAAAGCTGCTTGTACGCTTTCCGGATCTCCAGCTCGAGGTCCTGAGGCAGTTTGGCGGAGATGATCGCGTCGCGAATTTTCGCGCTCCGCTTTTGCAGCTCGGGGATATCGGCGACGTCGAGATCGGCGAGCGTATCGTCGATCAGCGCTTTCAATTTTGTTTTCTCTAGAAAATGCCAGTAGGCGGCAGCCGTCGTGGCGAATCCCTCCGGCACCGGGACACCCTTCGCGGTCAGCTCGCGCCGCATCTCGCCTAACGATGCGTTCTTACCTCCAACGAGCGGGATGTCGTCGATCCCGATCTCGTCGAAACGCTTGATGAGCGGTGCGCCAACGGGTCCGCGCTCGGTCGCGCCGGCGGTCTTCGCGAGCGACTCGGTCGTTGCAGTCATGGCCGGATCGCGACCTTCAGAACCCCGTCGCGGCGCGAACCGAAGAGGTCGTAGGCCTCGACGATTTGGTCTAACGAAAAGCGGTGAGTGATTAGCGGAGTCGGATTGAAGCGACCCGATTGCACCATGCTCATGAGTCGGCGCATCCGCTCCTTCCCACCGGGACAGAGCGTGGTCACGATCCGATAATCACCGAGGCCAGCGGCGAAAGCGTCGTAGGGAACCTGCAGTTTGCCCGAGTAAACGCCCAGACTGCTGAGCGTGCCGCCCGGTCGAAGCGAGCGCAGGGCGTTCTCAAATGTCTCCTGTAAACCGAGTGCCTCAATCGCCACATCCGCGCCGCCACCCGTTAGGCGGTTCACTTCGGTTGGGATGTCGCACTGGTTCGGATCGAGCACGACGTCGGCGCCCATCTGCCGTGACATTTTCATCCGCACCGGATCGCCTTCCACGCCGATAATGAACGAGGCGCCCATCAGCTTCGCGCCCGCGGTTGCGCACAGCCCGATCGGGCCTTGCGCCAACACCACGACTGTATCGCCGATCCGAATGTTGGCCGATTCGGCGCCGCTGAACCCGGTCGAGGCGATGTCGGCCAGCAGCACCACCTGTTCGTCGCTCAGCACGTCAGGAATTTTCGCCAGGTTCGCCTGCGCGTTCGGCACGAGAAGATACTCGGCCTGAGCACCATTGATCGTATTGCCGAAACGCCAGCCGCCGATCGCTTCCACACCTTCGCCATGACCGCACTGCGCCCATTGCGCCGAGAGGCAGGCGCGACATTGCCCGCAGGGCGTGATCGCGCCGACCAAAACCCGCTCGCCGATCTCGTAACCGGTGACGCCTTCCCCTAGCTCTTCGATCACGCCAACCGGTTCGTGCCCAATCACGAGACCCGACTTCACCGGATACTCGCCGCGCAGAATGTGAAGATCGGTCCCGCAAATCGTGGTGAGCGTGATCCGGATCACCGCTTCGCCGAAGCGGGCGGTAGGCCGGGCGACTTCCTCGAGACGAATGTTGTTCTTGGAATGAAAAACCGTTCCTCGCATCTTTTGCATAAGATTCCTTTCGTTAGGCGGCGGCGAGCTGCGGCTCACCGACCGCGATCGCGCCAGCAACGATAAAAAAACCTTCGTGCACCACAATTCCCTTATCGCTCTTCTTCATAACGCCTCCTTTTTAGAAAAAATGGTCGCCACTGCGCTCGTTCGCTCTGCACAATTTGCGATTCGCTCTCCAAATCTTGTCCCGGCTATTCCATCCCTGCTCCGGCTGGATTCCGGTATGCTCTTTCAGCTCCGGCACCTCGGTGAGAGTGGCTTCGGTCAGTAACAAGACGCTGGCAACTGAGACGGCATTTTCCAGTCCGACACGCACCACTTTGGTCGGGGCCGCTTCGCCAATCCTGCGAATAGCTGCGCAATTCTTTGCGCTGGGCGCCCACGAAAATTCGCCGGTTCTATGCGAGTCGCTACCTTTGTTGATGAGCTTTGCCGACGACCAACCGCTAAGCCAAAATCGACTGCTGAGTTTTCTTCAGTTGCCTTTGTCCTACCCGCATAGACCGCGGGAGGTACGCTTCATTCAGACACACATTTCGTGGGTCTTCATCGCCTCCCCCTTCGTCTTCAAAGTAAAGAAGCCAGTCGATCTCGGGTTCCTCGATTTCAGCACGCTTGAGAAACGACACCACTTTTGCCGCCGCGAACTGGAGTTGAATCGACGCCTCTGTCCGGAAGTCTATCTCGCGGTCCTGCCGATCTATGAAATCGATGGCGGCTTTTCATTCGACGACGCAAATGGAGAGATTACGGAATACGCGGTCAAAATGCGCGAGCTGCCGCCCGGCTGGTTCTTGAGTGACCTGCTCGCGAAAGGCGCCCTCGGAGAAACGGAGATCAATCGCGTCATCTCGCGCTTGCATCAGTTCTACGAGTCTGAAACTCCCACGCCGCAGATCGAAGAATGGGGCCGGCCGGAGACACTGAAGATCAGCACTGACGAAAACTTCGCGCAGGCGGAACCATTCGCCGGAAAGACCATTTCGCCGCTCGCCTTCGATGCGATTCGCCATTTCACGGACAACTCCTACGTCGCCAAAGACCGGCTGTTCCAAGAACGAATTGAGCAACGCCGGATTCGCGACTGCCACGGCGATTTGCACCTCGATCATATCCATCTCACGCCGCAAGCGCTGACCATTTTCGATTGCATCGAATTCAACGATCGTTTTCGCTTCATCGACATTGCGAATGACATCGCCTTCCTCGCGATGGATTTTGATTTCGAAAAGCAGCACAACCTGGGAGATTTGCTTCTTCGAAAGGCCGCTTCCGAATTTCGCGATCCGGGAATGCTGCAGCTCGCGGACTTCTACAAGTGCTATCGCGCCTTCGTGCGCGGCAAAGTCGAAAGCATCCAAGCCAATTCCGAAGAGCACACGAAACGCGCGAGACACTATTTTCACCTCGCGCTACGTTACGCCACAGTCGGTTCCGAGCCTGTCGTGTTCGTTGTCATGGGCGGGATCGCGACCGGCAAGAGCACCGTCGCAAAGCAGCTCGCGCGCGAGTTGGACTGGCCTACGTTTTCTTCTGACGAGATTCGTAAGACTCTGGCAGGTTTGCCGCTCACGCTCCGAACTTCGGCCGAGCTGCGGGACGAAGTCTATTCCGCTCGAATGACCGCGCAGACCTACGAACAGCTTTTGCAAAAAGGCCTCGCCGCACTTACAGCGTGTCGTGGCGTGATTCTCGATGCGACATTTTCGAGCCGCGCCAAGCGGGACTTGTTGCGCGAAACATGCACCAAAGCGCGCGTTCGTCTGCAGGTCGTCGAACTCGAAGCAGATCGTGACGAGATCGCGAAGCGACTTGAGGCACGAAACAAAACCGTCGCGGCAGTTTCGGACGCTCGACTCGAAGATCTCGAGAAGCTGAGCATTGCTTATGAGTCGCCATCGGAGCTGGCCGATTTGATCAAAGTCTCAACCAGCGGCGGCGTGTTGGATACCGTTCGAGCGGTGCTGTTATGTTTGGCGGAAATCCAATCTGCGGTAGTCGAAGCCGCCCCGGCTCCGCAACTTTCTCCTGCAGCGCATTAGCGATCCGCGAGTGCGGTTTCCTGTTTCTCTCCGAAGCGCAAACTGACATCACGGAGTTCGACGACAAAAGCGCGAGCCGAGTCCGCGCGGCGCGTCTGGACCAAAGCTGAAACCCCTCTTTGGCGGGCCGGGTGCACATGATTCATCCGCGGATAACTTCGTCAAGACCTTTGGGGCGACGCGAAGTGGATGGACTTAGCTTTGCCGGGATACCGCGGAAGCTGGCTTTGAGATTCAGCAGCGACCTCGACTGGGAACCGTGATGACCGGGCATTCGGCGTAGCGAACGACATGCTCGGCCACACTCCCGAGCAACGCGCGTTTGACTCCACTGCGGCCATGAGTGGAAATCACGACCAGGTCGATGCCAGACTGCACGCTTTCGCCACAAATTTCGTCGATGGCAGGACCGACCCGCACTTTTGTTTCGCAGGGTACGCCCCGCAAGAAACTCATTTGCGTAAGCTGGCTCATTTGTTCGCGAGCGGCAGTTTTTGCCGCTTTAGTTAGCGGTGTCGTGTCAGCACCGACGCGGTCCATCCCGAACGCCTGTGTATAAGGGAAAACGACATGAAGGAGACGCAGAGTAGCCCCGATGCTCTGGGCCAGGCGCGCTGCGTACTTCACTCCCGCGAGAGAACATTTGGAAAAATCCACGGGAACAAGAATTGCGCCCTGTTCAAAACCGCTCCTCCTGGCTGTGCGACTCAAAATCGCTGAACGGTATTTCGCGCCACGGAGAACAAGGACCGGGCAGGGAGCGTGGCGAACGACGCGTTCGGTCGTGCTTCCGAGAAGAACGTGCTTCAGGCCACTGTAGCCCCGTGTCGGCAGCACGATGAGATCTGCTTCGATTGCGCGCGCCAGTTTGACAATTTCATCGAAGGGTCGCCCCGAAACCACGTGCCAATTGTCCGACCAAAACCGAACGTCACGTTTTTCCTGTACCTCAGCAAGCCGGTCTCGCATCAAGGCAATCGCATCGACGCAGTTGAGCATTAGGTGACCGGCCTGCGAGATTTCCGCGAGCGAATCCACCGGCTGGACATGAACCAGATGGATGACCGCTTTGAATTGTTCCGCGAGCAAGATCGCATACTTCAACGCCTGCATCGAAGCGTTCGAGAAATCCAGCGGCACAAGAATGGTGCCGATCCGCAACGCTTGCTCCCGCTTAACCGGAATTGCCGTTCGGCGCTGGACTGTGATCGGCGGTTCGCCTTCTTCAACCATCGTCTTTATTCTCAAGGTTATCTCAAGAGCCCCGCAGGCTATCTGATGCGTGAATGTGACTCCCGGAACTTGTTAGTCTTACGCCGCTCAGGAAACGGATGCGCAGCCGCCTGTCGCTTTGTTTTGGTCAGCTTGAGAGGCGGCTTCGGCGGCGCCTGATTGGTTGGGTGTTGACCTCCCATAGCTCGGACCTTTTGCGTCTCGCCGGTAAGCCTCGCCACTCTTACATCCGGGTGGGACGGCACGACGAGCACTGACCGCGGAGCATGCCGCACGACCTGCTCTGCAACACTGCCGATGAGGAGATGCCTGAAGCCAGTGCGCCCATGCGTGGCTGTGATGATCAAGTCGACGTCCCGTTGTTCGGCAAAGGCGCAAATTTCCGAAACTGGCCAGGCGACTCTGACCGCGGTCTCGAACGGCACTCGCCGGAATTTTGCCAGCCCGACGAACGTCTGTAGTTGGTCTTCAGCATCTTTTCGCACGGCTTTTTCCACCTCAGACATGTCATACATGGCGTAACCATCGGCGGTAAGAGCGGGGCCGAGATCGACGGCGTGAAAAATGATTAGCCGCGCGGCTACACACTCGGCAAATCCAATCGCATACTCCAGCGCCTGGAATGACGTTTGCGAGAAGTCGACCGGAACGAGGATTGTGTCGATGCTCCTAACCGTTCCGCTTGTCGAAAGTTGAGTCGAAGTCTTGCCTCCGCGCCGCGCGACCAACACCGGACATGGCGCGTGCTGCACGATCCGTTCCGCCGTGCTGCCGCCAAAAAAATGGGCCAGTCCGGTGTAGCCACGCGTTGGCATGACGATTAAGTCAGCCGAAATCTTCCGCACGAGATTGCAGACTTCGTTAAAAATCGGCGCGCCGGTCAGGAAGTGGCAGTTTGACGGGTCCAGTCCATACCGCTTCGCCAGCATCCGGAGGCGGCGGGCTCGACGCGTGGCAGCGTCATCCCAATAAGTGATTATTGACCTTGGCACCGGGGCCATGAACCCGGTCGTGTAGTAAAACTCATGCACGTGGACTAAATGGACGGATGCCTCAAAGCGGCGCGCGAGGTCCTTCGCGGCGTCGATTGCCAAACGGGAAAGCTTAGAAAAATCGATCGGGACGAGGATATTTCGGATCGTGAGTCTTTTCATAACTTATGAAACGAACTTCTGTCTTAGTTCTCCGCGCGGCATTTCTTGCGGAAGTTGCATCGTATCTTGCTGGTAAGTTCATACCGGCTGACGGCTTTTCACGGAGGTCGTCTTGTCACCCTGCCGATTGCCGGTTTGTTCGAAGTCGGAGTGATTTGTCTAGCAATCGCAGAGTGCGTCGAGCGTCAGCTTGCCTTGCGAGCGATCAACTTGTCACCGCTCGGTGCGGAAGTCGGACGGCTTGTCCCGGACGAGCGCCGAATCGGTTGTTTGCAGACTGCGCTTGATCTTCTTGCCCTCAACTCGGATACGGGCATAATAGACCCCGTTTGAATACCGGTAGAGACATTCGCCGACTTTCTGAAATGCGCCTGGGCTGTTCTGTGGTGCTCTCATGCAATCCGAACACACAGTGTAATAAATCAGTGTGCAAAGCAGATTTTCGGCGACTTGTTTCGAGCCGGTTTTCATAGGTAAACGGGGGTATAGCTCAGTTGGTAGAGCGTCTCGTTCGCAATGAGAAGGCCAGGGGTTCGAATCCCCTTACCTCCAGTTTCTTTCCCGCGCCAATCGTCAGATCGGCGCCACCACCTCGAGTGCGGTCGCGGGCGCACAGAGGCGGTCGTTCAAGAACTCCACGATCTGTTGCACGCGCGCGCCTCGACCGCGCTCGAAGACGAACAAATAGTGCGCGCCTTTGCCGTTGCTCGGCGAGATGTCCAGGTTTTCGGACAGGAACTTCGGTTCCCGCGCCGCCAAACAGCCATCGAGGCTAATCGTTTGCGCCCGCGCGCCCCAGCCTTTGCGCGCGATGAAAAGAAGCTTGGCAGGATCCTCGTTTGTCGCGACCAGCATGCCGGACGAATTGGCCGGCATGCCCCGCACCTTCTTCGCAATACAAGGCACCGCCCAGGCAACCGTCTCGCCCAACAAGTTTTCGCGGGAAAAGGCCGAGGTGTAACGGGAAGGGAGGGACGAAGGCAGGCGGGAGGTTGCCTCGCTGTCAGCGGGACCATTCAGTTTTTTCCAGATGAGCCAGAGTCTCACTCTCACGGCGCGAAAGATCTTGGGCGCGAAATAAAGAATGATCGAAAGGAGGAGAACGAAGACTCCGAGGGCAAGTGCGGGATTGAAGTGAATCAGCGCGAGACCGCCGACCACTGCGACATCTTCGAGAAGACTCAGGCCGATATTCGAGAAGGGCTCTGGCGACGCATTGGTCACGAGCCGGGTCGAGGCTTTGGCGGAGTGCGTAACGAGGCTGGCCCCGCCCGCCGCGAGCGCGACGACGACATCGAAGGCCGGGCTGGTTTGGCCCAGGACACGAATCGCGAGCAGGGCGCCGCCGATCGGCCGAATGATGGTGTGCACTGTGTCCCAGGCCGAGTCGACCCACGGGACTTTATCGGCGAAAAATTCTAACACGTAGAGCGTGCCCGAGATCCAGAGGATAAGCGGATCGCCCAGAATGGCGAGCGATTGGTAGGCTGGGGCCAGCACAATCCAGTGCTGATGAATGGCCAGGCCGGTGACAAAAACAGTCAGGTAAAGATTGACCCCGGCCAGACAGGCAAGGCCAAGGGCAACGCCGAGCAGCTTCAACTGATCCACGCCGAAATTATGCGGTCGCTTCGGACGAAGTCACGCGCTTTTCGGCACGTAGCCGAGCTTCCAACTCGCGCTGATCACAAGCAGGGGGCTTGTGCTACACTGCACGCCATGCTCGACATCCGGCTTATTCGTGAACAGCCAGACTTTGTCAAGAGCCGGCTCGCCACCCGTGGCGGCGATGATCAGTTCAAGGTCGACGAAGTGCTCGCGGTCGATGCGGAACGGCGCAAGTTGGAGACGGCGCTGCAGCAGCGCAACGCCGACCGCAAGCGGTTGAGCAAGGAAATCGGCGGCGCGCGCAGCCGGGACGAAAACTCGACGGCACTGGAGGAACGCGTCCGGCAGATCGGCGACGAGACTACGGAGCTCGTCAGGCAAACAGCCGTTGCTGAGGAACGGCAGCGCGATTTGTTGCTCAATCTCCCAAACCTTCCCCATGCGAATGCGCCGGTCGGAACCAGCGCGGCCGAGAATCCGGTCGTGCGGAGTTGGGGCGAGAAACCGCAGTTCGACTTTCCGGTGTTGGATCACGTTGCGCTCGGCGCGCAGCTCAAGCTTTTCGATGCGGAACGGGCGACGAAGCTGAGCGGGAGCGGGTTCATTTGCTTTACCGGCGCTGGCGCGCGGCTGGAACGGGCACTGATCCAGTTCATGCTCGATCTGCACACGCGCGAGCATGGCTACCTGGAAGTGAGTCCGCCCTTTCTCGTTAGGCGAGAGTGCATGATCGGGACGACGCAGCTGCCGAAATTTGAGGAAGACATGTATGGCCTCGAGGATGGCGCGATGTTCCTCGCCCCGACCGCGGAGGTGCCGGTGACGAATCTGCATCGCGAAGAGATTCTGGCGGCGGCGGATTTGCCGAAAAAGTTCACCGCCTACACGCCCTGCTTTCGCCGCGAGGCCGGATCGGCTGGACGGGAAACGCGCGGGATTATCCGCGTCCATCAGTTCGACAAAGTCGAGTTGGTCAAAATCACGACGCCGGAGAATTCCTATGCTGAACACGAGGCTCTGACCGCCGATGCGGAGCGCATTTTGCAGTCGTTAGGCCTGCACTATCGCGTGATCGAGCTTTGCACCGGCGATCTCGGCTTCGGCTCGGCCAAGACATACGACCTCGAAGTCTGGTCGCCGGGACACAATGGATATCTGGAGGTCTCAAGCTGCTCAAACTTCGAAGATTTTCAGGCGCGCCGGATGAATTTGCGCTTCAAGGACGCCGCCGGAAAAAATCGTTTTTGCCACACCCTGAATGGCTCCGGTACGGCCTTGCCCCGGCTTTTCGCCGCGCTCGTGGAAGCGAATCAGCAGCCCGATGGCTCGATTCGAATCCCGGAGGAGCTGCAACCGTATTTCGGGGCCGCTAAGATTCGTTAGGCGGACGGAGGTGTCCGCGTAAAGAGATCGAGCTGTCCGCGTTCGTTAGGCGGGGTCGCCTCCTCCCCGAGCGGTAACGGCAAATCAAAGCCGAGCCGCTGCGCGAGGCGCTGGCAGGTCTCGGGCGAAAAGCCTTCATAATGGTTGTTGGCAAACGTCCAGACACTCCGGATTTCATCGAGGTGCCGCTGGATGCGCAAGGCCCAGCTATCGAGGGCCGCTTCCCGTTTCCAGAGCAGTTTGCCATAGCGATGGATGCGCTGCCCGCTCCCGTCGTATTTCGTGAGCGCGTCGCCCAATAGGCGGAGGTAAAGAAAATCCGTCGTGATCGGTTGAAACTCGAACGGCGCCTGGTTGCGCTCGTTGAGTGGGCTCATATCGGACCACACCCAGCAAATGCGATGTTTCTCGAGGAGCCGAATGAAGTGCGGCCGATGCCAGCCGGGGTGGCGAAATTCGATCGCGAAGCGAAAATCCGGCGGCAACTGCAGGATGAAATCCCGCAAGGCGATTTTCTCTGTCTTCGGCGCGTAAGAAGGTGGCAACTGAATCAGAACGACGCGCAGCTTCGGAGCGAGCGGCTCGAGCGCCTGCAAAAAGGCGGTCAACTCCCTGCGGCAATCGCGCAACCGGCGCTCGTGCGTGATCTCGCGCGGCAGCTTGCAGCTAAAGCGAAAGTGCACCGGCGTCATCTCCATCCATCGCCGGGCGGTCGCTTCTGCCGGCGCGCTGTAAAAGGTCGAGTCGATCTCAACCGCCGGGAAATAGCGGGCATAGAATTCCAGCCAGCGATTGGATGGCCAATCCTTCGGGTAAAGCGCGCCACTCCACTCGTCGAAGCTCCAGGCGCAGGTCCCGATGCGGATTTTCTGCTGCTCGATCAGATTCAAAGTGTGAGCAGGCGGCCGGCCATCGCCAGAGTCGCACCGCGCTCGTAAAGCGTATCGAATCGGAGCCCCCCGTCGCGCCCTTTCTCGCGCATTTCACGCGGAACGAGACGAGGGTGCCCGGCTTGACTGGCTGCGCATCGTTCATTACCCTGCGAATCCCGATGAGATATCGAGTTCGCTTCCTTTTTTTGTTGGCCGCCGCCTGCGTTGCGTTTCCGGAGCGAAGCCCTGCCCCAGTGGTCTTTCGCCCGGGCGAGAAGGTGAAGTACCGGGCGCCCGGTGAAGAGGAAATTATCGGCAACGCCAACGAACTCTTCAGCCAGGCGGAAGCGGCGGCACAGAATGGCGACCTCAAGCGGGCGATCAAGATCTACAAACACATGGTCAAGCGCTATCCGCGCTCGAACCTGGCTCCGGAGGCAACTTTCCGCGCCGCCAGGCTGGTTGAGCAGGAAGGCGATTTGCTCAAGGCCGCCGCCATTTACCGGGGCTTGATGGAGACCTTCCCGCAGACACCGCATTTCCAGGAAGCGATCGAATCGCAGTTCCGCATTGGTGAAATTTATCTCAACGGAAAAAAGAAGAAGATACTTGGCGTTCCCGTGGGCTCGACGATGGACGAGGCGGTGGAAATCTTCGCCGCGATTGTGCGGAGCGCGCCTTACGGTCGCTATACGGCGCGGGCACAGTATGACATTGGCCGGGCGCGCGAGAAAGAAGGCTCCAATGATCTGGCGATCGACGCCTACCAATCGGTGGTGGAAAAATTCCCGAACGATCCTCTCGCCGTCGATGCCCAATACCAGATCGGATATATCTGGCTGGCCGCGACCCGCACCGGGACTTATGACCCGGACGCGGCGGACCGGGCGCGGACCGCGTTCCAGGACTTCCTCTTCCGCTATCCGAAGAGCGAAAAAGCCGCGCAGGCGCGGGAAAATCTCGCTCTGCTCGACCATCGGTTGGTCAAGGGCTCGCTCGAGATCGCGAAATATTATGACAAGGCGAAAAATTACCGCGCCGCGGTAGTTTATTACAATGAGGTGATCAGGCAACAGCCGGGCTCACCGGAGAGCGCGATCGCGAAGACACGAATCGCGCAGCTACGTTCCAAGGTAGGCGATGTCGCCTTGCAGTCGGCGGCAGAGCAATTGCGAGCTGAGAACGAAAAATAATCCGAAGAAAACCGTCGCGAAATCGTCCGGCGCAACGCCAGCCGGCGCGGGCGGGGCACCGGTCCCGCCGGAGATGCGCGGCAATCCAAGCGACCTCGCGCCGCTGCCGCCACCAGCGGATGCGGACTCGCTCCCACCGCCGGCCGCGACTGGTGGTTCCACCGATCCCGGCACTTCGATCACGCCGGGCCCTTCTCCGACGCCTGAGACTGCGGCTACCCCGTAGTAGTGAAAAATCTTGCCGGCGCCGCCTTCCTCCTCCTGTCGTTAGGCGGATGCGCCGGTTATAGCCTCGGGCCGATTCAGCCATACTACCTCCGCAGTGTGCACAGCATCGCGGTGCCGACTTTTGAAAACAAAACGTTCGTCCCGCGCCTCGCCGTGCTGGTGACCGACACTGTGATCAAACAATTCCAGCAAGACGGAACCTATCGCATCGCAGGTGACGACCAGGCCGACGCCATTCTGAAGGGGGAAATCACCCGGATCATCCGCGCCCCGGCGCGCTCGCTGCGCGGGAACGTGCTCGCGACGACGGAATTCAGTCTTGCCATGCGGGTTCGCTATTCGCTCGTCGACCGCCGCACGGCAAGACCCTGGCCTGGCCCGTGGAGGTGTATGGCACGACGAGTTTCTTCGTCGGTAACGACATCGCCTCCGACGAGGAACAGGCGCTCCCGCTGGCAGCGGAGGCGTTGGCCACCCGGCTCGTTAGCCAGCTCAGTGAAGGCTGGTAAACGTGAAAGGCGAAGAGAAACTTTGGCGAATTCTGCAGGATAAGCTGGAGATGCTGCGCGCTGGCAGTCGCCTGCGCGAAGCGTTGCGCGTCGGCGAGACCGCGCTCGAGATGGCGCAGCGGATTTTTCCCGAAGACCATCCCTCGCTCGCTCTGAGCTATGAACGGCTCGGCCAGGTTCACGATCAGCAAGGAAATCGCGGCGAAGCGAAAACGTTGCTGGAAAAAGCGCTCCGGATCATCGACGCGATCGAGCCGACCGACCAACAGGCGATCTATCGGCTGGCACGACGGCTGGCATACCTCTGCGACGTGGGCGGACAGGAAGATGAAGCGATCACTCACTACGAGACAGCCATCCGGGCCGGGCGTCAGCTCGCGAACGTACGCCATTCCGATTTGGGGACGATGCTCAACAATCTCGCTCTCATTTATCGTCGGAGCGGGCGGCAAAAGGCGGCCGAGCCTTGTTACCTGCACGCGCTCGAGCTCTATGAAAAACATCTCGGACCCGAACACCCGGATGTCGCGGCCGTCCTGAATAATCTTGGGGTCTTTTATACCGGCGAGGGCCGGCTGGAGGAAGCGGAGCAGATGCATCAACGTGCACTCGCGATTCGCCGCAAGGCCAATCCCAGGGGGCACCCCGACATCGCGCAGTCGAACTGTAATCTCGCGGTCGTTTACCATTCGCGAGGGGACCTCGCGCGCGCCGGAGAGCTTTATCGGGAATCGCTCCGCGAATGGGAGGACGTGGAAAAACCATCGGAGGACTACGAAATTGTGGCCTCAAATTATGCCGATCTTCTGCGGTCGTTAGGCAAACGGCGCCAGGCGGGAGCGATCGAGTCGCGGGCCCGCAAGAAACGCAGGCGTTCATAGACAGCCAGCGCGACCGCGGAATAGCCGCTTGCGGTCGGGGCGGCCGCGGGCAACTTACAGGCCCTCAAGCGCAACGCTCACGTGGCGGAATGGCAGACGCGTACGGCTCAGGACCGTATGGGGCAACCCGTGGAGGTTCGACTCCTCTCGTGAGCAGCGCGCTGCCGGTCGCTTTGTACCTTCTCAGAATATTTGAGTACTTTCGCCAAAAAGCGGAAAAGGGCGGGAATTTTTTCTTCAGGGTGGCGGAGTAGGTTGATGATGGCAACTTGCTTCTCTTTTAGCTGTGCCTTGGACGCTTTCCCATCCTGCTGCTGTTTTGCCACTGCGGCGGCTTTCGCCGCAGCCCTTTGAATTTGCGGCACTGGTTTTCGGGAGCATGGCACCCGACCTCGGGTATCACATTCACCAGGTTGGTTTCGCCACGTTCGCCCACACCTTGCCCGGCACCTTACTCACCGCTGTCCCGACCGGACTGATGTTTCTGCTCATTTTTTATCTGGTGCGCCGGCCGGTCTGTTATGCCTTCCCGCGGCCGCATCGGGCGGCGCTGCTTCCGTTATGTGCGCCTTTTCCGCGAGGCTTGAAGCGTTGGTTGATCATCCTTCTCTCTCTGCTGATTGGCGTTTGGACGCATACCTTTTGGGACGCATGGACTCATGATGAGGGCTGGTTCGTAGAGCGAATGCCAGCCCTGCAACAACCACTTTTCCGAGTCGGCGCCACCATCGTGGACACGCCGTTTTGTCTCCAGGTCCTCAGCAGTTTTCTCGGCCTTCTTGTTCTCGCAATCGCCTATTTTCTCTGGCTAAGGCGGCGTCCTGCGCCATCAACTGTTAACTCGGAGAGTGATCGGTGGCGCTATTTTTTCTGGGCCGGCATCGGGACTGCGGCAGTGCTGATTGGAATGTCGCTCGCGGTTTATTCGGCAGGCTCGGGACACGGCTTTTTGCTGGCTCGCGCGATCGTCATTCGCTCGGCAATCTTTGCCACGGACGTTGGGATTCCATTAGGGTTGATCGCGGCGGTGATCGTCTACGCGCGGCGACGGGGCTAAAGCTCATTTTCCGCCGCCGGCTCCAACTGGATGGAATTGCTCGGGCGCTTCGCGGAGAGGCACGTCCGTGTGCAGTATGGAACTAACCTAGCGGACGAGCGCTTTCAGCGATGGAAGGCACCCCGCCGCTCTCCCTTTCCTCGAGCGGCTGGTGTCCCAATCTCTGCTAAACCGCGTGTTGCGATAGAATGCAACGGAGCGAATTCGCCAATCGTCGAAGTGGAAGCCGGTCACGGTATTCCTCTGGCGAGGACAATGCTCAAGAACGTGGCTGGCGACCGTTTGCCCCCGCAGAGACGGGCCTTCGGTGGAGGTTGCCTACGCAGCCTAACGAATCCAAACGTAGAACCTCATTTTTCCGGGAGCTGGCTGCGATGTTGCGTTTGTGGAAATCATCTCCGGCTTATCGTAACGAGGATAGGATGCAACGACGGTTGAGATCGCCGCTCTTCCAATTCTTATCCCGTCGGCGGCAGCGTCATAGGGGCGTCAAACACACTGCACAGCGTCCGCATTTCCGCCGCAAGCCCCGCACGGGAAGTGCAGACTTGGACATTGGACGTGCAAAAATGAGGTGAATAGCCCGCAACAGCCACCGAAAAGCCTAATTTTACCATACTTACAAATTTTCGTACTGGGAAGCTTCACGGAATATTTGAGCACTTTTTTGACACATCGAACGGTGCGCCATTCCTGATTTGCGCGAGAAAACGACTCTGCTTCTGAAGTTAATAGAATTGTCATAATCCTGTAATCTTAGCGATGATAAGGTGCGTGTCTGACAGGCCATCAAACCCCATTTGAAAATCGAAACGAAACCACAAAATCAAGGGAGCGTGTTGTCAAAATGAAAACACAATCCGAATTAGGAAGGAAGCATCACAGTATGCAGGTCAGATACGCTGAGGGAATCCTAATCAAAACAATCAGTCGTTTCGTTTTAATGTTGTCACTGGCGCTTATGGGAGCCAGCAACGGGTTTGCGAGCACCGGTGCTAGCAGCGACGTGTGCCAGGCAGGCTTCGAAGTCGGAACTAACATCCTGTGAAACCGGGGCTCAAAGCCAATACGCGATTTCTCTCAGCGTTTGTTACAACTATAGCGATCCGAGCGTGCGCCAGACGTGCCTCCGGCAGGCCAAACAAACGTTGGCCGACGACATGGTCGCCTGTGGTGAGCAATTCAAAAGCAGAAACTCGTTTTGTACCAAGACTGGTGGTGGTCCCTACGATCCCCAAATCAACCCGGCGGATTTTACGACCAAGATCGACAATCCCTACCTCCCGCTTAGCCCGGGAACCACGCTCATCTACCACACCGCGACTCCTGACGGTCTTGAGGTGGATAGGTATGAGGTGACCAGCAACACGGTCGTGATTTTGGGCGTTACCTGTGTTGAAGTTCACGACAGCGTCACTCTCAACGGTGCGCTTACGGAAGACACCCTCGACTGGTTCGCCCAGGACTCAGCCGGGAACGTCTGGTATTTCGGCGAGAACTCAAAGCAGCTCTCGGGCGGCCTCATTGTTGGCGTGGAGGGTTCCTGGACAGGGGGCGTCGACGGCGCCAAACCCGGAATTGTCATGGAAGCCAATCGAAAGGTGGGCGATATCTACCGACAGGAGTTCTCCGCAGGCATCTCGGAGGATTTTGGAAGCATTCTCAGTCTAAACGAAACCGTGACTGTTCCCACGGGTACCTATAACAACTGTGTGGAGACATTGGACGGTTCCACCCTGGAGCCGACCACGCCTGAGCATAAGTACTTCGCGCAGGGAGTAGGCGACGTCCTTGAAATCGATCTGACCACGGGCCAACGCACCGAGCTCGTCAAGATCATCGCAGCTTCCAAATGACTCGACCTTTAACGCGGTAGCGCCGTAGTCGAAGGGCTATTGGATAGCACGCCAAGCTTGTCAAGATTGTCATCAAGTCCAACTAACTCGACCTCGGCGGGGTACGGGCGTAGGAACCGGGCTTTGATCGCTATCACCGCGCAACTCCGCTATTTGAGCTGTCTCAGCGTGTCCAATGTCCAAAATTGCATCCCTGGGACAATTTCTATACGATCGTTTTGCACACAGCTTGTATAGAGCGTGCAGTGGAAACTTCTTAGGGACGCGGATTGCTCCAATTTTACGTGGCTGAATGCCTTTCGTAAAGGAAGGTAGTTCAAAGAGAGATATTCTTCACCCGATCGAGGTAATCCTTAGCTTCCAAAAGGGTAACTCGGCGATCGCTTTTCACGGTTCTTGCGACCGATGATTCCGAGTCGCCAGAAACAGGTGATAAGTGCCGATCTTTCTCCCGCCATCCAGAGCATCGACAGTTCCCAGAGAGCTGATTTGTAGAAAGCTGAGACGGAGCGACCTCGCAACTTTGGCTCGCTTGGCAACGATCAAACCGTCGGCTGCTGGATACTTCTCGTCGAAGGTAGGCCAGAGCTCCAGTTGATTGCGGGGTTGGGAAACGATCGGGACGAAGGTTTCCGGTTGCCCCGGTAAATAGAAGGAAAGTAGCGCCGCCGTCATGTAATGATCGGCGATGATGAATTGCGCCCCGGTTTCCTGTTGCGCATGAGCGACTTGAGCGGCGAGATTGCGCGAACCTCTTGCGCGATCAAGCGGATCGCTACCGTGTGGCAAGTTCAAGCCCTCGCGTTTCGAGCAGGATCGCCGTTTCCACGCCCGCCAACAGCAGAGCGACTAGCGCCAACCACTTGGTCCACCTGTGGAGGGCGATCACATCCAACCAGTTTGCTGTCAGAAGAAGTACTCCTCCGACATAGGCTGCGGCGGTCCAATTTGGCGGGCCGAGATAATGCAGGCTCAGCAATAAATACAGCCCGAAAAGCGGAAGGAATAGCGCAGCGGCAAAGATCATGGTGGGATTTCCCGCCCGCCAGACTGAGCGTCGAAAGAAGACGAAGAGCAGTCCCAGAAAAAGAAGCGGCGAGATAACGCCAGCCTGTTCACCGAGGAAAGCCAATGCGAAGCCCGGATGAAAACCATCGCGCTTGTCTAGGCCGCCGCGTTGAAGCAGCCATGAACTGGTCGGCCAATGCTCCCGAATATTCCAGAAAATCGCCGGCGCAAGGAAGAGCAACGCCGTCCCCATCATGACCCAAAATGTCCCTCTACGAAAATGGATGCGGCTCGGGGCGTGCCAGAAACAAAAGACGCCAAAAGAGATGAGTTCGATTGCTGCGGTGTACTTTGAGAGCAGGCCGAGCCCAACGAGCGCGCCGGTCAGAATCCAGGGAAAGAGATTGCGCTCATCCTTTGCCCACCAGAAGGCCAGAGCCGCCCAGCTCCAGAAAAAAACGTAGACGGTATCGATTGTCATCAGCGACGCCCCTACGGCGAAGAGCGGAATGATGCTGGCAACTCACCACCGACCAAAATGCCACACGCGCGGAAAAGAGTCGGCGCGCCAGCAAGAAGATCGCTAGACCCGTGCCCCCGGACAGCATCACCGCGAAAAAACGGACGCCGAAGACTGTCTGCCCAAAGATCGCTGTGCCAGCTCGAATGAGCCAGGCGATCATCGGACCCTTGTCCAGATAACAGATGTCCGGATGCCGAGACCAAAGCCAGTAGTACGCTTCGTCGCCGACCAATTCGAGGTGAGTGCTGTAGGCGAGATGAAATATCGTTCCGAGAGCAATCAAGCAAAATGCCCCCATGACATATCGCTTATCTCCGGCGCCCGCCGAACCAGCGTGGGATTCGTCAGGTTGCGCCGCCGCGTAATCCATCTAGACCGTCCAAGTCTGTAACTGTGGGGCGAGCGGGTGCCGCGCAATGATTCGTTCGCGGAGCATCGCTAGGGCGACGGGAACGGTCTTCGATCAGGTTTATGGCTATTGATAGCCATTTCCTGAGCCTCCTCCTCGGCGGTCTCCGTCCGCATCGCCACCACGCGACTGTCCAATGCATCGATCACAACTTCTCGTATTTCGGTCGAATTCGGGACGCTAACGTCAATCGCCCAGGTGGGACGATTGTCCTGCGTCCGAAACTCCTCAACCCCGAGCCGACCCCGGGGTATCTTTTGCAGAGCGATTCTTTCTGCTCGATCAAGGCCGATGCGATGGATTGTTGCGCTAGATTCGCGTCGGTGAACCAAGAAGCCGAGCACGACTAAGCTAACGAGGCAGGTATAGCTGACGGTTCTCAACCACCGGGCATAAGAGCGGCGATACATCTCCTCGCCTAAATTTACCTCTGGCTGTAAACGATTCTTCGGTTGAACACGGCAACGCCGCGCGCCGAACCATCTCAGCCCAATGAAGTCAATAATGGGCAGAACAAGGAAGCTGCCCACTCGTGTACTTGGACGTGCCGCTTTTCCTCCGGCGATGATGCACCCGTTCTTCGACCACCCGAAAACCCGCCGCCACCGCCAGCGCCGGCATGAAGGAATAGAGCGTACGGATCGGAATAAAGGCGTTCACCACCTCGCGGCGAAACGCTTTGAGCGCACATCCGGCGTCCGAAACACCATCGCCTAACCAGCTCGAGCGAATCGCGTTTGCAATGCGCGAAATCTTCCGCCGCATCCAGGGGTCCTGCCGGAGCATCCGGATCCCCACGGCCATATCCGCCTCCTCCAGGCGCGCAACCAGTCGCTTGATGTCGTTAGGATCGTTTTGTCCATCCCCATCCATCGTAACGATGATGGGCGCAACCGTCTTGCCGAAACCGAAGAGCAAGGCCGCCGACTGACCTTGATTTTCCTCGAGATGGAAAGCTCGGCAGTCCGGGCAGTCAGCGGCAATTTCCTCTAATCGCGTTGCAGTTCGGTCGTTGCTCCCGTCGTTCACGAGAATGAATTCAGCGTCGGAAAAATCGAATTTTACGACTCTGAGCAACTCTCGGCAAACGTCCCGCACATTCCGTTCTTCATTGAAGAACGGAATGACGACTGCGAGTGACGGTTGTTTGCCCATGAAGACCGAAGCCTCCGCGACACACCAAACGTTCGCTCTCCTCAAATCCAAGTCAATCAGTCGCTGCGTTTCGATCTGCGGATGAAAGGGCCAAAGAACACGGACCCTTTCTGGCTCTTGGTTTCCGCGCCGTATGCGCTCACATAAACATCTCGGTGCATGCTTTGACTCTCGGCTGACGTCGAAGGGCCCCCTTGTTCCGTGCCAGGCTCTGAAAATGCCCGCGGCCGGCGAAAGTGAAAGCATGTTTGCGGCCCTCACTTTCGTTTCCGCTGGGGGTGTACACGAGGCCGGACAAATTCGGACGCTCAAACTGGGTTCATGGAAACTCGTGAACGTACGCGCGCGGATCGCCTCAATCGGCCATGACGTGCACTCGGGCGAAGACGCGCCACTCGCGCTCATCAGCTACTGCGGGGTGCAGTTGCTTTATGACCGGCGACGATCAATGCGCTTTGGAAGCCGGCTTTTGCGGGAGAATCAGGATCAAGGCGACGATCACGACCAGCAGCGCCAGCGAGGCGGTGTAACGGCTGAGAGCCAACCCTCCTTTCGCGATCGGCTTATCGAGAAAGTCGCCGACGACGGCTCCGAGCGGGCGAGTCAAGATAAAGGCGGCCCAAAATAAAATGACGCGTGAAATGCTCGTGAAGTAGTAGAGAAGAGCGGTCAACAGGAGTAGACCACCGAAGACCGCAGCCGCCCCGACATAGCCCATCTCATTGGTATCCGCGACCCAGTCGCCGAGTGCCGTGCCGAGCGTCTGCGAGAACATGATCGTGACCCAATAAAAGACCTCGACCTTCGGCGTATTCACCGTTTCGATCGATATGCTCCCGGTCGACCAACGCCAGATCAGAAGCGACGCAATCACGAGAATCAGCAGGATGGTCGAACCGCCGGTGTAGCCGATGCCGAGCGACCTGGTGCAATAATCGGCCAGGGTGGTCCCGACCGTCGTCGTCGCGACGATCGTGAGCCAGTAGAGGAACGGGTGAAATTTTCTTCGCCCTGATCTGCACAAGCACCGCAGCGACGAAAATGACGCCGAAGATTGCCGTGCCGATCAGATAGCCGGTGCCCTTGGCTTCGGCGGTCGTTTCGCCCAGCCACGACATGGTGACGGCATCGCCGCCGGTCTCGCCCAGCGTGGTCGCCAGGATCTTAATGATCCAAAAGAGAAGCGTTACCTGCGGGACCTTCGCAACGAGCTCCGATTTTCTTTCGTCCATTTTATCCTCCGAAAAGTCATCGTCAATCTACCGGAGGGTGACCGTCCGCCCCGATTCCATGCTTGGCATGGGCCGTACCAACGCATCTGCAAGAGTTTCTGGCCACGGGTTCGAACCTTACACGGAATCGTCATCAGCATGGAATACTTCAGGACCGTTGGAAAGCCTTTGCCCCTGACTTCCAACGGCGGTTAACGCCGAGCCAAATTCGTCCACACGCCACCCCTCCGGATTCACAGAACATTTGATTACTTTCGCCAATTAGCGGAATTAAGCCGCCGCCACCATCGGCTGGATGTCAACTTCCGAACTCGGAGGCAATAATTTTGGACATTGGACACGCCAAAACAGATCAAATATTCCGCAAAGGTACAGTGTTGTCCCTTCGCGGAATATTTGAGCACTTTTTTGGGAGGTGTGCCGGGGTCATGTCCAAGACGATTTGAGGCCTCCCTTCCGCCGTATTACGGGGCAAGATGGTCCCGTTTGGACATTCTCCTCGTCGGAACTTCTAAATATTCGGTGAATCTGGGTCTGTTGTGCGAGCCGGAAAAACGCAGGCTACCGTTAATCGGTAGCGCTATCTGGAATTTTGCGTCTGGAAGAATTTCCGGAGTTTGTTGTAAATCGGAGTGGGAAGCTTTCGCCAGCGAGTTTTCCTAGGTGCTAAGGAACGTCTCGTTATGGTTCTGCCAGGAATCTCTATTCCCTCTCCCGCTTCGGCTGGTCGCTTGCGACTGCTGGCTTGCGTTTTGCTGGCGAGCGGCGCCACCTTTAGCATCCTTTTTTGGGCTCAGATCTCGCACTTTGACCGCCTTCGTGTTGTCAGATTTCGCTTTTGTATTCATGATTTGCTTCTAGTTCACGCGCGGTAACACCTGCGCGCGTCGCTGGTAGCATAATCTTGCTGTCCATCGGGGTCAAGATTCGGCCCGCTCAGCAACCGGGACTTCGCGAAGTGAGAGTCACGGCAAAATTTTCTCCGACTGCATGACCTTGACGTGATTCTTTCGGCACGCCTTCACCTTCGGATGATGCGCAGGGAGAGCGCGCTTGAAGATCGAAATAGCGCGCAGGTAGTGCGTCTTCGCAAGGTCCTTTCTTCCTCGAGATTGATATACAAGCGCGAGGTTATTTAACGTCAGAGCGACGTCCACGTGTCTGCGCCCGAAGATGTCCTCTTTCAAAGACAGAGCTTGTTTGAAATAACGCTCCGCCTGAGCAATCTGACCTGTAGAGTAGTAAGAGGCAGCAATGTTATTCAAAGTGACTGCGATTTCGTAGCGGTCCGGCGAAGCGGCGGCGCGGAATATCCGTAACGCCCGGCTGTAAAGTCGGCGCGCCTCCGCATGCTTTGCAATTCCATCGCAGATAGCGCCGAGTGCGACTTCATCGGCGGCTACCAATGGGTGATTGGCGCCCAACACAGCCCTCCGGATTCGAACCGCTTCGCGCGCGAACGGCTCGCCCTGCGCATGGCGACCGCGGGCATGTTCCAGGCCGCCGAGGTTATGATAGATCGTAGCGACATCTGAATCGTCTCGGTCGTCGCTCGACCCCAGTCTTTTAAGAATACGTCGGTAAATCTCCGCCGCGCGAGAGAATCGTCCCGTGTACTCTGCAAAGCACCGCGTAATCGTTCCATGCCATGCAGGTTCGGCAATCGCCTTTCCCGAACAGCCGGGTTGCAATTTGCACAGCACGGTGCAAGGCGCGTTCCGCCTGCTGGTATTCCCCGCGGCGGCAATGAAGTCGGCCTTTTCTGGAGAGCTTTCCGACCGTAACCTTATCCGCAATCTCGCGCCGCCTCACTAGCTGATTGTATCACAGGAATGCGATCGTCCGAGGACGCGCTCGATCAACGCTAATGCGTGAGCGCTAATTTGGACATTGGACACGCCAAAAAACCCTCAAATATTCCGTGAATCTACACGTCTTGTTCCCTCCCGGAATATTTGAGGTACTTTCGCGATTTGGCGGCGCTGGACCGCGATGGTGGCGCAGAGAATTGGGCACGCATGGAAATGCCCAGATTGTTTCGGATATTCTCGAGAGAAAAGTCATGAATGGCGACTCGCCGCTACTTCCGAAGCTAATCTCAATTCCGGACCGAAAAGTGCCATCAACGTTGCGCCCGAGCGCGTCCCTCTTCTAGCACAGGGCCCGGCATCACTCTTGTTGAGGTGAAAGCTCCCGCCCGGCTTTGCGCGCCTTGCGCAAGTGCGAACCAGCGACTACTTCTCCCGATCATGTCCCCGGAAGCCGATCTGCTGAAGGAAGTCCCGCTTTTCCAGTTGCTTGATGATAACGAGCGCACCGAGCTCGCCGCGCAGCTTGATGTCGTCCATTTCGCCTCTGGACAGGCCATTTTCAACTACGGAGAGCCGGGCGACGCCATCTATGTGATCAGTTCGGGCGAGGTGGAAGTGTTTTTCAAAAACGACACGGGCGAGCGCATCGTGCTGGAGGTCGCGACTCGCGGCGATTTTTTCGGTGAACTCTCGATGCTCGACAAGGGCACCCGCACTGCGTCTGTGGTTGCGATCCGGGACACACAGGCGCTTCGGCTCGACCGCCCGGATTTGGAAAAATTTCTGCAACTCCGCCCGCAGGCCGCCATGGACCTCCTAGCCGCCATGGCCCGCCGCCACCGCGAGACCGTCGAACGCCTCCGCCACACCGCCACGCGCAACGTCAACCTGGAGACCGAAGACAAGCGCACCCTCGTGCAAAAAACGGCCGACTGGATCGCGGAATTCGCCGGAAGCATTCCCTTTCTCCTCATCCACGTCGCCATCTTCGCCTTTTGGCTCACTGTCAATTGGGCTCACATCCCGGGCATACCCCAGTTTGACCCGTATCCCTTCGGCTTCCTCACGCTTGCCGTCTCGCTCGAAGCGATCTTCCTTTCCGTCTTCGTCCTGCTCAGCCAGAACCGCCAGGCCGCCAAGGACCGGGTGCATGCCGACATCGAGTATGACGTGAACTTGAAGGCCGAGCTCGAAATCGCACACCTGCACGAGAAGCTCGACCGCCTCACGGGCGATCTCCTCCTCCGCCTCGAGCGCCTGCATCGCCTGCTGCCCGACAACGTCGATCTCGACATCGCCGCCGCGGAAGTCCGCGACATGCATGCGCCGCCCACCGGACCTGGTGACGGCGCGCCTTAGCCGCGCCGCTCGCCTACGGCGTGGCCGTCGTCGCGATGTTCGCGATAGATCTGGTTCATTTTGTTCGGCCACCGCGAACCTGCCATCCGGAGTGAAACGGCTGAATTTCGATTACTTGCGCGGTCGTTGTTCGAAATTACGGGGTTAATTCGGGCGACGATCGAGGCGCAG